>JAJDCR010000100.1 GCA_029260735.1 Planctomycetota bacterium | reverse complement strand
TTTGGATTTGCATATTTTCAAGGTGCAGTGAAAGAGTCCGTCTTAAAGTTAAAGAAAGAAAAGAATTTCACGCAAAGGCGCCAAGGAGAAAAAAAATCCAGGCAAGAGATAAATTCGGAGAATTTCATCAACATAAAGATTTTTTACATTTTCCTTTGCTTTTCTTTGCGCCTTTGCGTGAAATTCTTTTCTACTCAAAATCCACCGCGGAGAGGAAAAAAATATAAAGGCTACAGCTTAACTTAACGCTACTGGTGCTTGGCACGACTAAACCTTATAAAGTATGGGTCTAGATTAAATGCATGTTTTTCATGTATCGTATAAATAGTGCGTTTTAGATATCAAAAAAACTACTGTTTCTAAAGGGCTCTGAGTTTCTAAAAATGAAAAAGCTAAGAGAAATATCATCTTCTATTCTAGAACTTCAAACCTGCTTGTGTAAAGCTCGTCCAAGCCCGATATTTCACTTTCTAAATACTTTTCGAGCTCTTCTACTTGAGAGGGAGTGAAGGTTAGAGTTTTATCTCCTGAGTTTTCTCTTAACTCTAGGCTGGCACATATGATGTTTTGGGCCGAACTTACTTTGAATTTAGAAGCATACACCGACGCATTGCTTAAGTTGGCAAACTGGAGATTGGCACCTTCAAAATTTGCATACTGGAGATCTGCGAATTGGAAGTTGGCGAATTGGAGGTTGGCCTTTTGAAGATTAGCTCCCCCCAAATAGGCATTTTGGAAATAGGCTCCAAACAGATTGGAGTTTTTTAGATTAGCTTGCTCTACATTTGCATGTTTAAAGTTGGCCCCTTGAAGATTGGAATTTTGGAGATTAGCTTTAAATAAATCTGCACACTGGAAATTTCCGTATTGGAGGTCGGCTCCTTCTAAGTCTATTTCGATGCCAAAATTTTTCTCGACCCATTTATTCCAAGCTTTACACTCATTCCCCTCTTTGGCTGACTTGAGTAGCCTTTCTAAGTGTTTTGGATTTGCCATTCTTTGCTCTCCGTGTGTGTGTATGTGTTTGTTTCGATTTCCCCTTTTGCAGTATACTTTTTTTCTCTATGATGTAAAGATGTAAAGACGGTATTTTGTCATTTGGGATATATCCTCTGCTAGTACGTGTTTAAGCTTAGACGGGAAGTTGTCTACTACTAGTAGAGCAGGAGAGAGATTGGTGGTTCAGTATCTGTCAATTGTTGCTAAGTGACCTGTTGGTAAAATCAACATTCTTGGTAATAATTAATACTTATAGTTGTGTCTGGAGTGTGGAAATAATTGTGAATATAGAAGTTCCTGCAAATCCAATGGTTGTTGCTATAAAACTAGCGCTTGAAAATATCCCAAAGACGGAGTTTATAGATTTATTGGTTAGATTTTTTATCACGGAGATATTATCTTAGCATGGAGATGGACAAAACAAAGGAAGGTAAAGGGAGTCGTGTTTGTTGCAAAGCGGTGTTTGTTACAAAGCAGTGACAGACATAAAGTTTTTTTTTGCTATAATAAAAAAATTGGGAACTTCTTTTGTTATAGTGCATCTAAGTTTATCAATGTGATGTTTTTTCCAGCGAATAACTTTGTCGAAATTGTTTTTGACAGTTAAGCTGAATGGTTTTAGCCGCGTTCTTTGTCTTTTGAAAGGTTGTAATTGTTATGGGAAAAAACTTTTTTCTACTTTGGGGATGTTTTCTATTCCTCACTTTGTCTGTTTGGGCTCAGGAGCCTACAGTACAAGAACGTATAATTTATATTCCCTATGAAAAACTGGAACAGTTAATTAAAAACGACGATAAGGGAATTTATTTACCTTACAAGGATTATGAAAAACTTCTGAAAGAAGTGGAGGCGGCTCGGGAAAAACCGAGTACTATGCCTAATGTTGTCATGATTTCCAATGCTACTTACGATTGCCAAGTCAAGGGGCCTTTTTTGGAGGTAAAGGCTTCTTACAAGTTGGATGTTTTGGAGGCAGGTTGGCATAATGTTTCTCTGGGCCTAAAAAACATTGCCATAAAACATGCTTCTCTTGATGATAAGCCTGCTTATCTTAATTTAAACGAAACTTCTTACGAACTTTTGTTTAAAAGTGAGGCACCTGGCCAACATGACTTGAAACTTTCTTTCGTTGTAGAGGTTTCTTTAGGGAAAGCCATGGAAGCTTCCGTTTCTTTTCAGGTTCCTCGTTCTCCTATCGCGCAGTTAAATTTAACTATTCCACGAGAAGGGGATGAAGGAGACAAGAAAGCCAAGATGAAAGTGGACGTTTATCCTAGTCTTATGAGCAAAGTCACCAGTGACGAGGAAAAAACGCAAGTCGAGGCTCTTTTGGGAAATACCAATGAAATTCGTGTCAATTGGCAATCTCAAGCAGAGCGCAAAGTAGAGATAAAAAAAATCGTCAATGCAGAAAATTTAACCCGCCTTCAAATCGGGGAAAACTTTCTCAATATTAACTCTCTCGTACGCTACGATGTAATTCAGGGGAGTCTGAAGCAAGCTTCTGTAGAAATTCCAGAAGGATTCAAGGTTTTTGCCGTTAAGTCTCTTCAGGGAGCGAGTATTCAAGATTGGACTCTAAGCGAAGACCAAACTCAGATCGAGATTAATTTTCTCGGGGAAGTGACCGACCAAGGAGAAGGTAAAACAGACTTAGAGCTAGAAATTAAGCTGGAAAGAATCATTAAAAAACTAGATGGTCGCTTTGCTTTGCCTGTTTTAAAAGTAAGTTCGGTCGAAAGAGAAAAAGGTTTTTACACAATTTCTTTGAATGACCTTCATACTCTTAAAGTGGTTCAGCGCAAAGATATTAGTCAAATCGATATCAATGATCTCCCTTCCTATGTTTCTCGAAGTGCTGTCCAGTTTGCTTTTAAGTACCTGAAGAGTCCTTTCACCATTGATGTCGAACTCGAAAAGATCGACCCAGAATACGAAGTTTGGACAAATATTACTTCTTACCTGGACGAAACTCTTTACAAACTGCACGCCCACCTCAAGTATGACATAAAAAAATCCCGTATTTTCCAAAGTAAGGTAGAAATCCCTGCTGGATTTATGCTTTTGAATATCAAAGCCTATGATCTTGCTGCTAAGGGAAATGAGCGTTACTTGGATCAAATTAAAGAGTACAAAGAACAGGACGAAAACGGCAAGCACTTGCTTTTGATCACTTTCAAAAAAGGGATGCACACCAATAATTTGACTTTGCGTCTGCAGTTCCAAAAGAAGTTTGCCCAGGAGCAAGCGAGCCGAGAATTAGATTTACCTGTTTTCCGTGTTTTAGGGGCTAAGCGTGAGACCGGAAATGTGGGAATTGGAGTAAAATCTAGTTTTAATATTACCACTATTGACGACAGCCAAAAAAATATTTTTCCTCTAGACATTCGGGAACTTTTCCGCCAAGGAGATGCCCCTCCGAAACAACAAATCAACATTGGTTTCCGCTACTTTGATCACCCCATCATGGCTCGCTTTAAGATGGAAAAGAGAAAACCGGTTATTTCGGCTGAAGTTTTTAACTACGTTAGTATCACGGAAAATCTTCTCAAGTACCAATTGCAGATTTTTTATGACGTCAAATATACCGGAGTGAAAAAATTCTCTTTTACCTTACCAGAAGAGATTGCTGCTCAGGTTCCCATTAGCCGAATTACAGACACTCTCAAAGTGATCAAGGAAATCAATCGAGTAGAGCAAAAAGAAGAAAAGAATGTTCTTTATACTGTGCAAACTCAACGAGATATCCTCGGTACTTACCAAGTTAATGTAGAGTACGAAACCAAACTAAAGCAGTTGACTCCCGGCATGGCTTTAGATATTAATATTTTTGAGTTGAAAACTCAAGAAACAGAACGAGAGAATGGTTTTGTTGTTTTCAAAAAAAATAATAACCTTTCTCTGGACATCATTGCCAGTAAGCTAGTAGAAACTACGGATATCAACGATCCGAACTTTCGCAAACGTGGTCAAAAAACGGATGTGCTAGCAATTTATAAGTACAACACCCGAGATTACGAACTTACAATGAGGCTACAAAAACTTCAGTTCGAACCTGTTCTTAATACAATTATAAATCGATTACACATTAGCACTACAGTTAACAAAGATCTAAGCACGCAAAACGAAGCAGTTGTTTGTCTTGTCAATAACCGCAAACAGTTTTTAGATTTTGAGTTACCCGAAAATAGTAAAATTATTTCGGTTGCTCGTTTGACCCAAGCGCTTAACTATCGTCGCCCTGCCCATGAAATTGATCGTTTTCTTGCTCCTATCACTCCTTCTGTTAAAGGAGGACGTGGCAAGGGTTTTCGAGTCAATATTGCCTCCAATACGCAAAAGGATGCTCCTTTTGTTTTGGTCATTAAGTACACCCATAAGCTAGCTAATAAGAGTATGGGCTACACCGGAGACTGCTCTTTTGAGCCTCTTAGCTTCGGAGACATTCCGGTAAACTACTTTACTTGGGATTTAGGACTTCCTAATGAATACCATTATATGAAGTTGGATTCTGATATGGTACGTTACTATCCTAGTAACTATGGTATTTGGCATGCCCTTTTCTCTTTTGGTAATGTGGATAGTTCGGTTATTAAGCAAGATGCCGAAACGGGAGTTATTCCTATCTATGATATCCAAGGTAAGTTGTTTTCTTTTGCGAAAATGAGCAAGGGAGGAAATATTACCGTAAGCTATCTTTATGATAACTGGTTACATACTCTATATCTCTTGTGTTTTCTTGCCGTATTCTTATTGATTATTTTTCTTCCTCGCGTGGGTCTATCTCGTCGTCTTCCCACCATTCTTTTCTTGGTTGTTCTATCTCTTCTCTTGAGTTCTTTGAATCTACAAGGTTACAAGCATTTTTACATTGTGATTTTGTGGGCCGTGATCGCTTCGGGTAGTTTAATTGCCGGAGGAAATCTTTTGCAAGCCTTAAGTAACCGAGCAGAAGGTAAAAAAGCTCATGTTATCCATCGCGAAGAGAAAAAATCTGAAAAAGATGAGCCAAAAAAAGATGAGTCAAAAAAAGATGACTCTGCTTCGGAAAAAAACAACGAAGAAAAAAAATAGGAGAATGAAAAAATGTGGAAGAAATGGTATCTCCTGGGGATAGTGCTCCTTGCACTTCTTTCCCCTCTCTTTGCTCAGGAAGAAAAGAGCAAGGAGAAGCTCATTTATGTTCCCCAAAAAGACTGGAAAGCGGTCTTAGGCTGGGAAAATAAAGGAGTTCATATTTCTTATCAAGAATACCAAGAGCTGCTCAAAAAACAGCCCGGCCCGGTGGAAACCCCTCCGGAGTCCATTTGGGTTCAAGATGTTGTTTACCAAGGAAGCATTCATGAAAAAACTTTGAGTTTTTGGATGGAAATGCATTTGGTTTGCCTAGCCGATGGACTAACTCCCTTTGAGTTTGAATTTGGTCGGCTAGGAATTTCAGAAGCGACTTTAAATGGCGAACCGATCGCTCTTTTTAGTCGGGACACAGTGACGCATACACCTTCTTTGAACAGCTTTAGTAATCGCTATCAAAACGACAACAGCGAAAGCTCTGTTTCTCAACGCCACTACAAGGTGTTTTTGCCTCAAAAGGGGCAGTATACCTTGCGGATGTTTTGTCACCAAAACCTGGAAAACAAAAGAGACGAGCAATTCACTCAGCTAGAACTAGGAAAATTTCCTCAGCAAATTTTTCAGTTAACTACAGATGAAAAGTACACCTACACAAGTAAGCCCAATCATCTGGCTCTTGATGGGGAAAATTCTTTGCAAGTTTTTCTGGGCAAAGAACATAATCTCTTTTTGAGTATGCGCCCCAAAGAAAAGAAAGATGAAAAGAAGGCGATTGAGCTAGTGACAGTGAATGCTTCTCATCTTGTCAAGGTAGATAGTGTAATTTCTCGCTTTACCATAGACTTGGAAGTACATCATCGTCCTTTGCGAACTTTTCAGTTTGTTCTTCCTCCGGGAATGGATCTTCTGAATATTTCAGAATCGCGCTGGGATTTGGAAGAAGGAGAAGCTCAGCGAACTTTAACCGTGCAACTGGAAAAGGAGCTTCAAGGTAAGCATCAAATTTCTATGAGTTGCGAAATGCGTCTTCTGAATGACGGGAGTTTTGATTTACCTAAAATCGAAGCTCTCGGAGACCATCTTTTGCGCCAGAGTGGTGATATCTATGTCGAAAAGACGGCTGATGTCAAGGTTCAATTGGAAAATTTTCAACTGGCTCGGCAAGTTGATTTACAAACAATCACTTCTCGGCAAAATCAATCCTTACGTTACTCTAAAGGATATCGCTCTGCCCAAAGAGGAAACCTCCATCGATTTGGACATACTCCTTTTTTAGCAATGGAGTATTGGGACCCTGCTCACGAAATTCAGCTTCATAAAAATAGAATTGAAGTGCAACTAGAGAGTTCCCTTGTTTCCGGGCTAAGTATCTATCCCGATGGCTTCGAAATGGCTACGGATGTTACTTTTGATGTTATAGAGGGGTATGTGAAAGAACTCTCTTTGCAGATGCCCAAGGGATGGACTTTGACTTCGGTGAAAACTCTTATCGCTCAAAACGAGAACCAATCTTTCCAGGGAACGAATCTTCCTTCCTATTATATGAAAGATAATATTCTTTTCCTTCCTTTAGAGCAAAAGTTGGTTAAGAAGCAGCGCTATAAGGTTCTCTTGGAGATGAAGTACATTCCCGAAAGTTGGCAAGGGGCATGGACAGAGCGTGAGCTTCTTTTACCGATGGTTAGACCTCTCAGATGTGCCTACTTACCTTCCTTTATGGGAATTATTGCCGACCCGGACTACCAGATAAAAACTCCTCGCGTTAGGGAAATTACTTCGGTCGATTTGAAGATTATCCGTAGTCTTCAAATCTCTAGCGAAAACCTAACGCTAGGTTTAAAGCTTTCTTCCGCCGAAGCCGGAGGAATTCTGGAAGTAACTCGGAAAATCCCTCGGGTTTCCCTGGTCGCAGCTCATTATATTCGCATTGGAACAGAAGACCTTCGCTATGCGACGACTTTGACCTACACGATCAAAAACGCTTCGGTCAATAAATTTCGCTTTAGCATGGACGATTCTTTTGACTCTCTTGTTAATGTCCGCGATGAGTTTAATTTGATTAAGGAGAAAAAAGAGAGACGCGAAGAAGGAAAGAGGATTTGGGAAATCGAAATCCAGAAAAAGGTCATGGGAGTTTATTCGCTCTATCTAACGAGTGAGATTCCTATTATGGGAAAAGAGTCCCTTTATTCTTATCCTAAACTGGAATTCGAAGGCCTCGATAATTTTAAGGGTTTCATCGGCGTAGAAAGTAGTTCTCAGTCAGAAGTTTCCATTCGTAAAGAGAATTTGGAGACGATTGCTACGCAAGATGTCCCTGTGTTCGCTCACCCAGAATTTACTCCGCAGAGAGACTTTAGCTATAGCCTAAAGTACACTCGGCCAGACTATCTTTTGAAGTTGAGCATTGGAGTTCATGAAAAAGTGGATGTTTCTAATGCCATTTTACAATCGGTCAATATTGCTACGATCTATCCTGGTAGTGACATGGAACGAGTAGAATGCCATTACAAGCTTTCTCACCTGGGGCTACAGTTTTTTCATATTAGTTTGCCCGAAGGAGCGGATTTTTGGTCGGCCGTGGTAGATGGCAAAGGGGAAAAACCTTTGCTTCGTAACAACAGCATTGCCATACCAGTGCAACGACTCAATAACGGGCAAGCGAATGATATTAAAATTGTCTACCAGCGTAAAACTAAGTCTTTGGACTACTGGGGAGAGCTTGAACTTGAGCGCCCTCAAAGTGATGAGCAAATACCGATACGAACTCTTTCGTGGCAGGTGTTCCTCCCTCATGAATATAGACTAACTCGTGAATTCAGAGGAGGTAAGGAAAGCCCTTGGTATCACTATGCCGCTAAGCTGATTCCTTCTCGTCCTCGTTTTCTGCAAACGCAGTCCAAGTCTGCTCCCCCTTCTGTTTATGAGTCTAAACCACAATCTAAAACATTGGGAGGAGATTACTATCAAAAGGATATGCCTTCTGCTGATAACGAGGTTATGGACAAGAAAAGACCGGTCGTAAAGCAAGAGCTTCGACGCATGGAAGAAAGGAGCAAACGAGAAGTTGTCAAAAAAATGAAGGAGATGAAGCGAGAAGAGCAGAAGAAGGTTTATGCGGAAAAACTGGCCAAGTCGATTGAGAAACCCCAAAGGCAGCTAGGACGACGCGATCAATTGGAGTATCCTACCGAGGCGACCGAAGAAGAGAGCCTTGTTTATGAAGAAATGGATGAACTTCTTGCTGCGCCCGAAGAACCAGAGATGGAAGAGGAAGGTGGTTTTGATGACTATGACTTTGATGGCAATAGTAGTATTGTTCCCAAAGGCAAAAGTGAAAGTTCTCTAGAGTGGGGCAACAAAAACAATGCAGAAACGGGAGCAGGCTCGGTTAAAGTTCCGACCTCTTCTGATTGGAGTAAGAAAACCAGTGAAGCAGGAGTCGAAGCTATTAAAGCAAAAGGCTTGCGTTCCATTGATATCTCACTTAACCGACAAGCCTCCCATCAGGGAAGCAAAACCACTTCTCCGGAAACCAAGCGTATTAGTGTAGCCTATTCTCACATTAACACTCAGCGTAGTTTACATTTTTTCTTTGTAACCTTAAGCACTTTGGGAGGGCTCCTTCTCTTGACTCACTATCGTCGCAATCGTTTCACGATTTTTATGGTCGCTTTGCTAGTGGTAACTTTCCTGCCCGCTTTTTTTGGGTCTTGGTTGGTTCCTTACAGCAATGCCCTTGTTTTAGGTCTTTTTCTTTCGGTTGCTTTGAGCTTTGTTAACCGACTTCTTTTAGTTGTTGGTCGTCCATTGCATTTAGCACCAGCTGCAGCTCTTGTTTTGCTTGCTCTCTTAATGCCAGCAGGACAACTTCAAGCCGATGAGACCCCTCAACGCGTTTATGTTCCTTACAATCCTGACCAAATGGATAAAATAGGTGAACTAGAGCAAGTTTTTCTTCCTTATGCTGACTACGTTACTTTGTGGAACAATGCCCACCCAGAGGAACAGATTGGTGTGGTCAAAGAGCAGCTTACTCCTGACTTTGTTCTTTTTAACACCCATTACCAAGGAAGTATCGTGGGAGACCAAGTGGAATTTGAAGCCCATATGCTCCTGGATGTTTTTCAGGCCCCTGCTTCCATTCCGATTGGTTTTGCTAACACTTCTATCCAAAGTGTTGTCGTGGAAAATGAAGATGGCTCTTCGCGAAGAGTCTCTGTTTTGCCCACGGCTCAAGGCTATCAAATCATTTTGCCGAAAAAAGGAACCTACCGCTTACAAGTTAAGTTTCTTCCTCAGTTTCAAATGGAAGGGAAAAGAGGAGAGCTGAACTTTGGTATTCTTCCCACCTCGGTGGCCGTTCTCAAGTTTCGTTTACCAGAAGACTTGGAAGTGGATTTTCCTAATTCTCCCGGCTACTGGTACGAAAAGAGCTTAGAGGGAGAGAAAGAAGTAACTTTTCTTCCTCGGCAAGCAGCTCAAGTAAAAATGAACTGGTATGAGTCTTCCCAAAGACACCGAGCACGCGGGTTAAATATTTCCGCCTCTAGCAATCACGAACTCTTTTTGCGCGATAATACCTTACGTCTGGAAAGTAACATTAAATACAACGTCGCTTCAGGAGAATGCGACCGTTTAACTTTACGTTTACCGAAAGACTACCATATTATCCACTTGAGTTGCGATAACTTAGAACAGTGGATTTTTTCCCAAGAAACAGACAGTAATCTGATTACGATTCGTTTAGTGGATAGCTCACGCAGAGATCTCAATTTGAGCCTGAAAGCAGAAAAAGTGCTCTCTTCTCAAGGAGAAAACTCTACCGAGTACTTTCCTGAAGTGATTCCACTGGAAGCAAATCGCGAAAATGGAACCGCTTCTTTGGTTTACCAAGATCCTTACCAGCTTTCTTTGGTCGAAACTAAGCAAGTGCGTAAGATCAGAAGTTTTCTCAAAAAGAAGCAGTTCTATGAAATCTTTCGCTACAATGAGCATCCTTTTACTCTAGGGTTTTCTATTTCGCAACAGCGTTATAAGAACTTCACTCGCTCTGCTCTAGAGCTTTCCGTCGAAGAAGAAAAGGTGATGCTCAAGTTTGTCACCAATCTTCAGGTAAAAGAAAAGCGGATGTTCCAACACAGAATTCATCTTCCTCTTGATCTGCAAATAACAGAAGTGAGCGGAAAATTACTGCACTCTTGGAGGGTGATTCCCGGAGAGGAAAGCCAGGTCTTAGAAATCCTTTTACAAAGGAGCTTGAATAAAGACCAAGAAACCAACTTTATGGTTGCAATGGAAAAGTCTTTTGTTCCTGAAGCCGAACTCCTTTTGCCAAACTTGCGAGCGGAAAATGTCGACTACGAAGCAGGCTCTATTCTCTTACTTTCTCCGACCGACTTGGATCTAAGAACTCAAGAAGTGAAAGGTTTGCAAGAGTATGATATTTTGGCCTTGAGCACTTCACGAGAAAACTTGGTCAAACGCTATGCCTACCGCTATGAAGGAATCGAGTACGGCGGAAAAATCACGGTGGAAGCGAAAAAGCCCGAGCTTTCCGTGGAGTCGGTGATCAATCTCTTGGTCGAAGACGATTGGATTAACTTTGGTTATTTCATGAACTTCAAAATCAAGTACGCCGGCCACGATAGTTTTCACTTTCGCCTTCCCAAGAAAATAGGCCAAACGATTGATATCTTGGGAGAAAATATCCGAGAAAAGCGCTTCGTCGTGCAAGGTGATTTTATCACTTGGACAGTTATCACGCACAACAAAATGCGAGATGGCTACTCTCTCTCGGTTTTCCCTGAAATTATTAAAAACCAGGGAATAGGCATTGAAATTTTTCCGATCCAGTTTCCGGCTAATGTCAAAAATCAGATCTCTATTTTGATCCAAGATGAGTCTCAGTACGAAATTTTGGAGCAGCAAATAGAAGGACTGACTGCGATTAATCCGAACCAAGCTCTTTTCTTTCCCCCTTCGACGCGGGCGAGTAACTTTATTCGAGCTTATAAGGTAAATCGCAATGATTGGAATTTAGCTTTCTCGGAAAACAAACAAAAGATCACTCATACCATTCATGCAGCAGTAGATACGGTTAAGGTCGATACTGTTATCTCAGAAACAGGAGAGTGTCGCCACCGGATTATCTACAACCTTCGTCACAGCGGACTGCAGTTCATGGAACTGGAAAAAAGAGAAGAGATGAAGTTGTGGGGTGTTTTTGTCGGCCAACGTTTCTTACGTCCAGTTAAGCGAATGGGGAAAGATGGAAAAGAGAGAATTCTAATTCCTCTGGCTCAGTCGGATCGTAAAGAGCAGCGTCTTTCTGTTCGGGCCATTTATTCACAAGATTTTCCTTCTCTAGAGGAATCGGGGCAGTTTGTTTTTAAACTACCTCAGGTTCTCAACGTAAAGGAAATCGTCAAAGTGGTCTGGACGGTTCATGCACCCAAAGACTATCTTTACAAGTTTGGTGGCAATGTAAATCCGACAAAAGCGGTCTCCTTCCAAGAGTATCGCACCCGTTTTCAGGATTTGCAAACGCAAAAAATCTCTTGGCAGGCCAATGAGCAAAACCTTAAGTCGGCTCTTTCGAATGACAACTCCTTAAAAGAAAGACAAGACTCGTGGTTAAAAAAGCAGATGGTGCAACAAGAGCAGTTGTTCAAGAATGTCCAAGATGTTCAGCAACAACGCAATGTCCGTCAAAACGATCTTAACCTCCAGCAAATTCAGCAGTATGGTCTGAGTAACCTCAAGGATGCTCAGCGGGCTCGGCGGGATACCACCGTTTACAAAGACAGTCGTTCTAAGCGCATTGTCCAAGAGTCGGAAACTTCTTTTGCTGGTCGGCAAAACCGAGTTGCTCAACAGAACTACATAGGAGTCTTTCGTACCCAAGCAGCTCAGCTAGATCTTCCGTTTAACTATGATATTTATTTTCCGGCCAACTTAAAACGGATGAATTTTAGTAAAAAGCAAGGAGATGCCACTCTCGAAATCCGCAGCTACAAGGTTCCTCAGAAGAACCCTGTCTGGATATTCTTGCAGCTTCTGAGCTTTCTTGTTCTTGTCTTTTTAAGCAACAAATGGAAGCTTTTTAGCCTAGAAGATGGCTATAGTTGGCAGAAGTTCTTGCTTACTGGTGTAATCGTTCTGGGAGTGATTTTCTGTTGTAACTTCCTTAAATTTATCCCTATTTTCTACCTCTAGGTTTTGACGAAAATGAGCGAGCCGTTTTACCCGGCTCGCTTTTTTTTTTGACGGAGAAATAAATTATGTGGAAAAAATGCTTATTATTGGGAATACTCCTAGCGGTTTTCGGAGGATTTTTCTCTCCGCTTTTTGCTCAATCGGAGGGAGAACAGGGAGATCAAAAATTTATCTATGTTCCTCAAAAAGATTGGAAATCAGTTCTTAATGAAGAAAAAAAAGGGATTCAAATCTCTTACCAAGAGTATCTGGATCTGCTCAAAAAACAGCCTTCGTCTGTTGATAAACCCTCCAAAATGATTATTGTGCAGGATGTCAACTACCAGGGGAACATTCATAGCAAAACTTTGAGTTTTTGGATGGAGATGAGCATCGTGTGTTTTTCACCGGAGCTAACTCCTTTTGAATTTGAATTCGGTCAGCTGGGAATTTCCGAAGCCACTTTGGACGATAAACCCATCGCTCTTTTCCGACAAGACGAAGGAATTTCTCCCAGTGACTTTGACTTTAGGGAAAACAAACAACAAGCGTTAAACTCAGAGTTTGTATCTTCTCGTTCTAAATATAAGTTGTTTTTACAAGGAGCAGGAACCTATACTTTTCGAATGCTTTGCCACCAAGAGATGGAAAGTAAACGCGATGAACAATTTACTGTTTTAGAGTTAGGAAATTTTCCCGGGCAAATTTTTCGCTTATCGAGCGACTCTCACTATACCTATACGACAACTCCCCAACATTTACTTTCTCTAGAAGAAGAGTTTTTGGATATTTTTCTGGGCGATAAAGACAGGCTTTCCTTGAGTATGCGCCCCAAAGAAAAGGAAGATGAAAAAAAAGCGATTGAGGTAGCCCAAATCGATGTTTCTCATCTCGTTAAGGTCGATAGTGTGCTCTCTCGTTTTACGGTAAATTTAGAGGTTCATCATCGTCCTTTACGCACCTTTTCCTTTGTGCTTCCTGCAGGATGGGATCTTTTAAGTATCTCCGAATCGCGCTGGAATTTGGAAGAAAAAAGCTTGGAAGAAAAAAGCAAAGAGCGTGTTCTCACAGTACAGCTAGAAAAAGAGCTGCTCGGAAAACATCAAATTTCTCTGAGCGGAGAAATGCGTCTTTTGGAGGATGGCCACTTTGATTTGCCCAAGCTAGAAGCGCGAGGAGAAAATCTACTTCGGCAAAGCGGGCAGATTTATGTCGAAAAAACTTCTGATGTGAAAGTGCAGTTGGATAACTTTACTTTAGCTCGCCAAAGAGACTTACAAGAAGTGGCCCCCATTTTCAGAAAGCAATCTCGTTTCTCCAAGCAAACTAGGTCTAGTTTAAGAAATGAAAGAGTCCATCGCTTTGGACAAACCCCTTTTTTAGTGATGGAGTACTGGGAACCCCAGCACCAAGTTCAGCTCGAAAAAAACAAAGTACAAATGGCAGTAGAAAGCTCCTCGGTTTCGGGAGTGAGTATTTACCCGGACGGTTTTGAAATGACCTCAGATGTGACCTTTGATGTTACTGAAGGAGAAGTGAAACTACTCTCTTTAAAATTACCTTCCGCTTGGACAGTGACTTCGGTCAAAGCCCAAGTAGCTCAAGGAGAAGAGCACTCTTTTCGTAATATTGTCAACCCTTCCTATTACATTAAGGAAGGAATTCTTCATCTTCCTTTAGAGCAAAAGCTAGTGCAAAAGCAACGTTGTAAGGTGCTCTTAGAGCTGAAATACATTCCCGATGCTTGGCAAGGAGACTGGACAAAGCGTCGTCTGGCTTTACCAGCGATTACCCCGATTAACTGCGATTATCTTCCTTCGTTTATCGGAATTATTTCCGACTCCGATTATCAGATCAAAACTCCTCTTTTGCAAAATGTCTCTTCGGTCGACTTAAAAATTATCCGCAGCTTGCGCATTTCTAGTGAAAATTTGGCCTTGGGCCTTAAGCTCTCCTCTTCTCAATCGAGAGGAGTTTTGGAGATCACACGAAAAACTCCTCGGGTGTCTTTGGTCGCAGCTCACTATATTCGAGTGGGTACCGAAAATATGAACTACTCGACGACACTAGCTTACAATATCAAAAATGCTTCGATTAAGAGATTTCGTTTTCAAATGGACGATTCTTTTACCCCCGTAGTTCATATCCAAGATGAGAATAATTTAATCAAAGAAAAAAAAGAAATCCGAGAAAACAATCAGCGCATTTGGGAAATAGAGCTCCAGAAAAAAGTCATGGGAGCCTACTCTATTCATTTAAGTAGCGAGGTTCCTCTGCGAGGAAAAGAGTCTCACTTGTCTTACCCGAAGATGGAATTTTCAGGCATTGATTACCTGAAGGGATTTTTCGGTTTAGAAAGTAATTCTCACTCAGAGGTTTCTTTGCAAAGCAAGAATCTAGAAACGATTGCCTCCAGCAGTGTTCCTGTCTTTGCTCACCCAGGTTTTACTCCCCAACGAGATTTTAGCTATAGTCTAAAGTACACCAAAACCAATTACAGTCTAGATCTTAGAGTCGGAGTTCACGAAAAAATGGATGTGGCCCAAGCCGTTTTGCAATCGGTTAACATTGCCACGATTTATTCCGGCAGTGGAATGGAGCGAGTAGAGTGCGTCTACCAACTCAATCACTTAGGTCTACAGTTTTTCCACCTACGTCTTCCCGAAGGAGCCGACTTTTGGTCAGCAGTGGTGGACGACAAAGGAGAAAAGCCTCTCGTTAAGAACAACAGCATTGCTATTCCCGTAAAGCGGCGTAACGATGGCCGAGCCAATGAAATCAAAGTCGTCTATCAGCGATCAACAAAATCACTAGGCTACAGCGGAGAGCTAAAGCTAGAAAGGCCGCAAAGCGAAGAAGAGATACCAGTGCGCTCTCTTTCTTGGCAAGTTTTTCTTCCCCAAGAGTATCGTTTGACAAAAGAGTTTCAATCTGGCCAAGACCGCCCTTGGTATTCGCAAGTTTCTCGCTGGGTGTCTTTTTCTAAATTTTCCTCAAGTAGCCCCGAAGTCTACAAGCAAGAGATTGCCCAAGGCCAAGTGAGCTCTCCAAAACCTCCCTCTCTCGCTCCTGAAAAATCTAATACCTACCGAGGAAACAGGAGAATGGCCCCCAAAAGCCCTGCCAAATATGATCAGGCTCCTGCCAAAAACTCCAGTGCTCTCGAAAACAAATCGAGATTGGATAGAGGCAAAGGCGGGAAAAAGAATTTGTACGGAAGTGAGAATATGCCCGAGCCCATCATCGCAGAAAAAGAAGCGACTTGGGAAGGGGAGGACACTGATACAAGCAATGAATCCTTTGATCCGATGCCTAAAACAGAAGGGCCGATGGATTTATTAGGGGACAAACTGGAGGAAAACAGAGAACACTATAACACTCCAGGCAATCAACCTTTCACTTCGACAGAAAGTTCTTCTCTTGATGATGTAAAAAGCTCTGAGGATGGATTTTTCTTTAAAGATCAAGACTCGGGAGAGTGGGATCGCAAAGAAAAGGAAAAGAAAGTGGGCACTCTCCGCTCTGATTTGAAACCCAGCGAAAAGACACGAGAAGCAGGAGTCGAAGCGATCAAAGCAAAAGGACTGCGCTCGATTAATATCTCTCTGAACACAGGGGCGAGCTACCAAGGCAGCAAGACGACTTCTCCGAGTACCAAAAGCCTCACTGTAGGGTACTCTCATATTAACACCCAACGCAGTCTGCACTTTTTCTTTGTTCTTCTCAGTACTTTCGCCGGTGCTATTCTCTTGACTCACTTCTGTAAAAACAGATTCACTGTTTTTATGACAGTCTTACTTTTGATCACTTTTTTACCCGCTTTTCTTGGTGTTTGGTTTATTCCTTATAGCAACGCTTTGGTTTTGGGGCTTTTTCTTTCTGTTTTGCTTAACCTAGCGAGTTGGTTTTTGGAAGCGATGGGTCGTCCTTTGGGTTTGAGTGTGTAAATTATATGAGAGGTGGTTCTTGAAAAATATCCCCCAAGGGGGTCAATGTTCGTCATTGATATCATTACGTTAGGCTGTTGAATGCGTTAAAAACCCCGATGTTGTCGGCTTAAGTTGATAATGACAATGTAAAAATCTTTGTTTGATATTGGTCGAAATTTTGGAATAGGGAGGAACTTGGATGCATAAAGATAGTCAAAGAAAGCGCTTTGGTAACTTTGCTCTTGTGATACTCCTCTTCTTTTTTGGAGCAGGATTACTCTATTTTATGGTGGGAAAAAATGATTCAGATATTAAGACAAAGACTAGTGCGAAGAAATCTCTTCAAGGTAAAACACCTTCTCCTAACATCTTGGTAGAGACAATAAAGGAAGAAAAAAATGAAGAGGATGTTTCTTTAGAGGTGATTGAGGAGAAGAAACTTCAAAAAATAGAGACCGAAAATCCTAGTAAAGAATTTGAAGAAATGATGGTTCTCTTAGAAAAGGATTACAATCACTTACGTAAACTAAGTAGCACTAATCATATAGAACTTTATTTGTTTTTTCGTAAAATAGATCGTAATAAACAACTTACAAAACTCTTTGAACTTTATAAAACAGAAGAGGATAGCTCTGGAAAGAAAAAAAAGCGACTTGATGAAATAGATGACGAATTACGGAGTTGCCAAGGAATCATAAATCATATTGAGTCTCATAGAAGAAGGAATACGGTTAGACGCATATTGGAAGAGGCTGAAGTTGCTTTAAAGGAAATGGTTAAGAGTTATGAAAAGGGAAGAGAAACTTCAGATTCGAGCTTATTTGAGAAAGTGATTGTTTTAGGTGATAAAACTATGCCTTTTCTTTTTTTTAGCAAGAACACAGACCTTGATTATCCTCTTCTGCCAGAGTTTCGAGAAAAAATGAATGAGTATCGAGAAAAAGCAGAAACTCAAATTGCTATCTTAGCTTTGTTGAAAAAACTAGAGCTAAAACTAGAGGGAATTATTTTTGTGGCAAATAATCCTGAGTCATCAGTTGCCTTCATTAACAACAAAGCTTTTCGGAAAGACGATATCGTAAAGAAGAGTTTTGTTGTTCACATGATCAAGAAAGAAGAAGTGATTTTGAGTTTTCGTGGAGAACTTGTTCTTCTTCGACTAAAAAAAGAAAACTTCTCTACAAAAGAAAAGCTTGAGGATAAGTGACAATGTCTGGATTAAACTTTCCGCACGATTATTCCCGTAAAGGCGAAAACTTATGTCATTGACGTACGTTGATCACATCTCCGGCCAATGTTTCAGATAAAGCAATATGAGGGAGGGCTTATCTGAAATCGTTTTTGAAAAAAATTCCAGGGCATAAATGTCTTATTTTTATGCACAAGATTTCAAAACGGAAAATTTGGTATTTTTTAACATAACAAGCATAAAGTTTAATGGGCTTTGCGGGATAAACATAGATATTGAAATGTGCCTACCGCAAAGCGGTTACATAATAAAGCCTGGGGTTTCAACCCCAGGAGAAATAAAGCATCCCCCCCGATTCATGTGCTGAAGGCACATCATGAAATATAGATTTTTTAATCCCAAAGATATTTTTTGTTATAAGGAAG
>JAJDCR010000099.1 GCA_029260735.1 Planctomycetota bacterium | reverse complement strand
TTTGGATTTTCCTACTGGATTCTCCTAAGAAACTTCAATATCTATGAGAGTTGTACCAGGATAAAATCGTAACTCGATTCGTAATCTTAATCGTAAATCGTAATCGTAATCTTTTCTTTTTTTTCGATTACGAGTACGATTTACGATTACGAACCGACTCACGAGCTACGAAAAGCTCAAAGTTTCTTTCACTTTTTACCCCGAAGCGAAGCCGGGGTTCGATGCTGACTACTGGATTCTAGATTCCATCTTACTTAACTTACAGCCCGATTTGAAAAAAGAAAAAACGTATCTTTTTCACTGCTGAAAGTGGGAATAATCCTGAGATCTCTCTTTCTTGATCTTCTGAGAGATTTTTTTTAGGGTGTGGAGTAAGTATTTTAGTGTATCACGACGTGCCCTATTTTCATAAAAAAAGCCACATGTTTTTCTTAGAACAACACGCGGCTTTTGTGAAATGCTTAAGATTAGGTTATGATACAGTCCATGTGTCGGAACTATTATACAACTGATTTAAGTCGCCTTCTCCTTTTTTCTCTATCGCGGTTTTTACCTGCCCAACGAGTTGGTCTTCATAGGTAGGTTTTTCGACGCTGCGGAAAACTCCCATGGGGCAAGGATACTCTGGATAGGTTATTCGGCTTAAGAGATAGGCATAGGTGGGGTCAGAGCATTTTTCGTCGTGAACTAAAAGGTCACTTTCAGAAATGTCTCCGCCCAATTCGACAACTTCTGGCTTGAGGCCATTGAGACGAATCCCTTTGTTTTTTTCTGCTCCAAAAATCATGGGTTTACCGTGCTCTAGTAGGAGAGCGTTGTTCTCCTTCGTTTTTTTATCGGTAACATCTTCCCACGTCTTGTCATTGAAAATAACACAGTTTTGGAGGATTTCGACAAAAGAAGTTCCTTTGTGCTCTGCTGCGCGCTTGAGAATTTCTCCCAGATGCTTGGCATGGGTATCGACACTCCGAGCAACAAAAGTAGCTTCGGCTGCTAAGGCTAGAGAAATAGGATTGAGAGCCTGTTCAATAGAGCCCATCGGAGATGATTTAGTAACATGTCCTGGTAAAGAAGTCGGAGAATACTGTCCCTTGGTTAAACCATAAACTCGGTTGTTGAAAAGGAGAATATTGACATCAATATTACGTCTTAGGATATGAATAAGATGATTTCCTCCGATGGAAAGAGCATCTCCGTCTCCCGTAATTAACCAGACGCTTAGATCAGGATTGCTGATTTTTACTCCACTGGCAAAGCTCGGAGCTCGCCCATGGATAGTGTGCAGACCATATGTGTTCATGTAATAAGGAAAACGACTGGCACAGCCAATTCCTGAAACAAAAACAACGTTCTCTTTGGGAATTCCGAGTTCTGGCAATAACTTCTGAGTTTGGGCGAGAATGGAGTAGTCTCCACAACCCGGACACCAGCGGACAACCTGATCAGAAGTGAAATCTTTTTTTGTTAATGGTTTGACTTCACCATTGTTATTATTTGTAATTGTGCTCATTTCTTCCCCTTATGTAAGTTCACAAATTTTGTCATAAAGCTCTTCGATTTTGAAAGGTTGCCCTTGTACTTTTCCATAAGAGACAAAATTATTTTTGTATTTACCTCTCAAGAGAAGAGTGAGTTGTCCCATGTTTAACTCAGGAACGAGAACTTGCTCAAAGTTTGCGCAAATCTCTTCTAAGTCTTTGGGGAAAGGGTTTAAGTAGCGCAAGTGAGTATAGGAAACTGACTTTCCTTCTTTTTGAGCTTTTTCGGTTGCCGATCGAATGGCGCCGTAGCTAGCACCCCAACCTAAAATAAGCAACTTCCCCTTCGACTCTCCGTGTACTTGTAAGGGCGGAATAATTTCTGTCAAACGGGCGACTTTTTCTGCCCGATCGTCGGTCATTTTCTGCTGATGATCGGCGGCGTAAGAAACGTTTCCTGTTCCTGGCTCTTTGGAAAGCCCCCCTAATCGATGTTCCATTCCTGGAGTGCCAGGGATAGCCCAAGGACGAGAGAGAGTTTCTGGATCTCTTTTGTAGGGAAGAAAATCTTTTCCTTCTTCTGCTTTTGCATGTTTTACTTCGATAGGAAGAAAATCTTGCGGGTTGGGGATTTTCCAAGGTTCTGAACTGTTTGCCAAAAAGCCATCGCTTAAAACAAAAACCGGTCCCATAATTCTCACTGCCCAACGAAAAGCTTCAATGATGGTATCAAAACAATCCGCAGGGCTTTGGGGAGATAAAATAGCAACAGGACTTTCTCCATTTCGTCCAAACATCGCTTGCAAAAGATCCGACTGCTCGGGCTTGGTAGGAGAACCAGTACTTGGCCCTCCCCTTTGTACATTTATAACGACTAGAGGAAGCTCGTAAACCGCAGCCAAACCGATCGCTTCGCTTTTTAGACAAATTCCCGGGCCACTGGTTCCTGTTGCGGCAAGAGATCCTCCAAAAGCTGCTCCGATGGCTGCTCCTACGGCAGCGATTTCATCTTCTGCTTGGAAAGTGCGGATGTTAAAGTGTTTCAGTGGAGAGAGATTGTGTAAAATATCACTTGCAGGAGTAATCGGGTAAGATCCATAAAAAATAGGCTTTTGAGATAATTTTGCTACTGTGGCCATCCCCAAGGCGATCGCTTCATTTCCTGTTACTTTGCGGTAAACCCCGGGCTCGCTGGAGGCTGACTTAACTCGGTAACGGATTTGAAAAGTTTCTGTATTTTCTCCGTAATAATAACCTGCTTGGAGAGATCTTTCGTTTGCAGCAACAACATCGGGAAGTTTTTTGAATTTTTCTTTGACCCATTTTAAAGTGGGTTCCATGGGACGATCATAAGCCCAAAATGTCAAGCCCAAGGCAAAAAAGTTTTGGCAGCGATCCTTCTCTTTTGTGCTGAGAGAAGTAATATCCTCTAATGCTTTGCGGTTAAGAGAGGTCAAAGCCAAGGTGTGTACCTGATAAGCTAGGAGGGAATCATCTTCTAAAGGATTATTTTCATAACCCGCTTTTTTTAGATTATTTTTGGAGAAAGCGTCTTTGTTGACAATGATTGTTCCCCCCCGAGGAACATCTGATAAGTTAGCTTTTAAAGCAGCAGGATTCATGGCAACAAGAACTTCGGGAGAGTCTCCTGGAGTATAGATATCTTCACTCGAAAAATTCACCTGAAAACCACTAACTCCTGCTAAGGTGCCAGCGGGAGCTCGAATTTCAGCTGGAAAATCAGGTAGAGTGCTAATATCATTACCAAAAATAGCCGAAGCGTTTGTAAACTGGGCTCCTGTCAGTTGCATACCATCGCCAGAATCACCAGCAAAGCGGATGGTCAAAGCATCTATTTCTTTCGTTGTACTCATTAAAATATGTCTTCCTTCTATCTACGATGTCTTCTTTCTATCTATGATGTCTTCTTTCTATCTATATTGAGCTTTCTATAAGAAACTTCCCATAAAAAATCAAGTTTATTCAAATATAGAGATTCTTAAAAAATTGTATCTTGAATTTTGCGATTTGCAAAGGCATTTTTTGGATTCTTGCTTTTTAGACTTGGAAAAAAGAAATAGAATGTGTCCTTATACTGTGCAACTGAGATATTTATTTTTTTGGCACGCACTAGGGTTGCTTAGAAAAAATACTGTCTATTTTTTCTAAGGTTTGCTATGATTTGAACAGTCTAAAAAAGAGCTTGTAAAGTGTATTTTAAGCGCTTAAGGTACTCGAAAAAAAATTCTTTGTTTTTTTCTTCAGATAATCAAAAAAAATGATTTTAATCATCGATGGATATAATTTAATACTGCACCCTGCCTGGCCGGAAGTGAAGGGCTCTCTAGAAGATCGCCGTAATCATTTAATTAATCAGTTGATCCGCTATCGAAAGCTTGATTCGATCAGCCGTTTAGTTCTTGTTTTTGATGGCAGTCAAGGGGTTTGCGATTTCTCTCCTCGAAGTCATCGCCAAGGAGTAGAGATAATCTACGCTTTAGAAGCGGATAAGGCCGATGGCAAAATCATTTCTTTAAGCCATCAATGGAATGATGTTCAAGTGGTTACGGCTGATCGAGGATTGGCCCGTAAGGCAAGGCGTAACAAAGCAATTATTATCCCTCCCGAGATTTTTATGCGCAATTTATTTCGCTCTCTTAGTCGGGAATCTAAAGAAGTATGCGAAGATGGCGAGAATAAACTAGATGCCGATGAATGGCTCAATATCTTTGAAATGGAAGAAGAAATTTCTATTCCTCCTGTCCCTACTCAACACAATAAAACTCGATTTCCTTCTGTCCCTCCTCGAAATAAAACACCCAAAAAAAACAAAGGCTCTTCTCCCAAAGAGGGGGAGAGAGAATCCCCTTTGGGAGATATGAGCGTTCAGGAATGGATGGAGTGGATGGGGCTAGAAGAGGAGTAGGACAAAGTGATTGTTTTTAGAGAAGTCAGATCGTAACTCGATTCGTAATCTTAATCTTTTATTCTTTTGTAACTCGATTACGATTACGATTACGATTACGAATCGAGTTACGAGGTGATAACTGTCAGTTCTTGATTCTACTCCGAAATGAAGCCGATGTTTTGACCCATTTTTTTTTACGGAGAACTCTTTAACCATTTTTCATAGTGCTGCCGAGAAATTTGCTGAGAAAAGGGAACTAAGTTGGGAGCAAAGAAATCGCTGGTAACTTCTTTCTGAATAACTTGCCACGATTTTTTTCTGAGCAAGTAGTTTTCGTTACTTAGTTTTTGGGCAATCCAGGGAAGAGCTTTCTGTCTTTCCTCTAAAGAAAGAGCGAAAGCCGCTGTCATCACGGCTGAGCTACTTGTATTCTTAGAGGGAGAACTGAGGTAGCGAGCGATGAATGGATAAGCAGGTTGATAGGCAAGTTGACCTAAACGCCAAATACAAATATTTTGGATAATGGGGTTGTAAGTACCTTGTAATGTTGAAAAAACTTTACTTCCATTTGTTTCGAGAATAATCTCTTGGTTTTTTTTACTTGTGTGTAAGAGAGAAGACAAACGATTTTCCGTTAAGTATTGAATATTAGAAGAAAAACCCAAATCAACCACTCCAAAGTACTTTTGATTTTGATAATGATGGTTAGCATTTTTTTCGATCAAAATGGGGACAATAGATGGCATGTCCCGATGTAGCCCAGAAATATAATGGTATCCGATGGGGGCGTGAGTTACCGGGCAAACTAAATTATCAGGATCGGGTAAATACCCCAGAGTGACCAACTCTTCTAAATTAGAGGGAAAACTTCCTTCTTTTGCCTCACTGTAAGCCAAAAGAGCGACCGCAATTTTTTGCATTCTCTGCTTGGCAACATAAGTTAAAATATAGTCACTTACCTGAGGCCGATAGAAAAAAGAAAAAATCTGGTTTGCTAAAAGAAATATAAACAAAAATAAGAAGAGAGTCTTGTGATTTTTCCTGAATTTCATACAAATAACCTTATCTAGTTTTAATTAGCGATCATAATTATAAATGAGGATACCGACACTCATCCTAGATAATAAGCTAATTGATTTCCAGAGAAAAAGTAGAAAAAATATTAAGGCGTGTTTTTAGAAGGAGTTTTTTATGATCTCATTTCCTCTAAAGGTAAAAATGTGGGGAGGAATTATCTTATTACTCACAATTTACCACTCTTGCAGTTTTGCTTTCCTTGATCAGCATGGGAAAAAAATTGCTTTGGAAGCAAACAGTGCTGTTGTTGGGATTGACTGCACTGTTTTAGAGAGAAAATTCTACTCAGGGCGAGCGCGTGTCTTTCGAAAAAGCTACTATGGAACGGGTTTTGTTGTCAGTCCAGAAGGTTTGGTTTTAACCACTTCTACTGTTGTTCCAGGCTCGGGTGGGATTAAGTTTTATTTTTCTGATGGCCAAATAAGACAGGGGCATTTTGTTAGTAAGCATCCTAAAACTGAGGTCACTCTGATACAAATTCAAGCACTCCCTGGAGAGATTTTTCCTTTTCTAAAGTTGGCTGATTCAAAGCAGGCAAAGATTGGAGCCAGTGTTTATACATTAGCGAACCCTTTTCGCTCTTTGCAAGAAGATGCAATGACCGCTTTTTCCCAGGGAGTGATTTCGGGGACTTATGATATTACGGAAAATGGAAATGATGAATCTCTCTACAAGGGAGCAGTAATTGAAACGACTGCTGCTCTAAATCCTGGCTCTGATGGAGGGCCTCTTCTGGACTCTCAAGGACAAGTTTTGGGAATTCTTTCCTTGGCTTTTCAAAAAGAACGTTTGATTGGAGTAGCTATTCCTACTCACTCTATTGTCGCTGAAGTTACTGCTCTTCAGTCGCTTAAAGTATATTCGAGTGTGTTTGAGGTGATTACTCCCAGCCAGCTTATTGCTCAAAAAATTAGTGCCAATGGAAAAGCTGTTGTCGCTCTAGAAATCGAAAGATTACCCGAGAGAGAAGTCCCTCGTCCCAAGATTAATAACCATCCTTTTGAAGAATACCAAGCTCTTATGAAAGAGTACATGATGCAGCGTCCTAATGGTTGGGCTAGTGGGATTGTTGTTGAAGAGGGAAACTATATCTTAACGAGTTCCTTCCATCTGAGCCATCTAGAGGAGTTTCGAGGGAAAAATATTGAGGATTTGATTAAAAAAATCACTGTCCACACTCCTGAGGGAGAAAAAATAGAGGCGAAGTTAGTTGCTAAAAACTCCTACTATGACGTTGCTTTGCTGAAAGTAGAAAAACCCCTTCCTTATTTTTTTTCTCTGGATTCGGAAGAAAAAATAGAGGTAGGAGATTGGGTGGGAGTGATGGGAAGACAACGAGGAAGTTCATCTGTGACATTAACTACAGGAATTGTAAGCACAGCTTCTCGGCAGTATACCTTCTATCGTTTTGGACAAATCCAGGCTCTTCTTAATTATGCTAATAGTGGAGGAGCGGTTATGGGAACGAAGGGAAACTTACTGGGGATGGCTAACTTGATTGCTCCTGACGCAAATTGGGGAATTAACTCAGGAGTAGGTCTGTTTTTGCCTGTTGCTCATATTCGAAAAATATTGCCCCTTTTGAAAAAAGGTGAAGTGAACTATCGTCAGAATCTTCCTTTTCTAGGAATCTCTGCTTGGAATGATGTGAGTTTCAAAGGAGCACGGGTATCTGCTGTTACTATTGGCTCTGCTGCTCACAAAGCAGGAGTTCTTCCTGGAGATAACATTGTCGCCTTTGATAACAAGCTTATCGAAGAGTGGTCTGATTTGATACGCCTGATCATATCAAAAAAAATCGGAGAAAAAGTTCCTTTCACTGTAATGAGAGGAAAAGAAAGACACGAACTGGAAGCTACTTTAGAAAGTCGTCCCTAGTAGCACGTGATTAGAATCTTCAGTAGCCAAAAAGACATTTTTCAAAAAACTATTCTGTAAAGTGAGGGATTAGGGTGGTTAAACTCATCACATTGCTATTTCTGTTTTACTCAACTATTTTAGCTCAGGATTTGAGCCCAGGTCTTAGCCAGAATCTTAGCCAAAATCTTAAAGAAGAACTTGCTCAGACAAAAAAAATCATCATGGAGTCGTTAAAGAGCTTTGTTTTTGTAGGAGCTCGGGGATCGGGAGTAATCATCAGTTCGGATGGATATATCTTAACAAACGACCACGTTGCTGGAGATAAAGCGTATTGGCAAGTTCGTACTTTAGATGGAATGGTTCACGATACTGTTTTAGTTGGAACAGATCCCTTAGGAGATATTGCTTTACTTAAAATAAAGTCTCCTTCTTCTGATTTAGCTTATGCTACTTTGAGCGGAGGACGAGACTTAGCTGTGGGGCAAAATGTTTTTGCAATTGGAGATCCCTTTGGTTTAGGTGGACTGGATGAAAACCCTACGGTTACTTGGGGAGTGATTTCTGCTCTTCACCGTTGTCATTACAACTACACCGACGCAATAATGACGGATGCTCCTTTGAATCCAGGGAACTCAGGAGGGCCTCTCTTTAATTTAGAAGGTGAGTTGATTGGGATTAATGGGCAAATTGCTAATCGTTTTGATATTCGTATCAATAGTGGGATTGGCTATGCTATTTCTGGAGCTCAAATTCTTCGTTTTTTGCCGTATTTAAAAGACGCTCAGCGTGGTTTTGTTCATCATGGGACTCTCAAAGCAGTATCCTTTCATCGAAGAACTAGAGCTCCTGTCGTCGCTTCGGTAGGGAGAAACTCTGAAGCTCGTCGACAAGGGCTTCAAAGAAACGATAAAATTATCGCTGTCGGTGAGCAAGCTGTCCTTACCCGTAGTCATGGGCTAGGCATGATTAAAAGCTATCCGGCAGGATCTCAGGTTGTTTTAAGTATAAAAAGAGGAGATCAAACCTTAGAGATCAAGGTGACTTTAGATAAGCATAAGCTCCCGGGAAAAGCTGATCTGGGGATTGGATTTCATCCTTTTCTTTTTTCAGGGAAAGATCGTCTAAATCCTCCTCAAGTGTCTAAGATTCTTCCCGATACTCCTGCCTTTCGTTGTGGAGTTCAGCCTGGGGATATTATTGTGTCTTTTGCCGGTCGTATTGTTTCATCTAAACAGTTGAATCTGATTAATAGTATTTTTAAAATCTATGCGAACGAAGATTATGGATCTTTAGTAGAGATGACCATTATCCGAGACAAGAAAGAGTTCACTCTTTCCGTTGAAATTCTTTCTGAAGACAACCATTTGGGACTTGAGCTACAAGTACCCAAAGAGTTATCTAGCAATGATAAGGTTTCCCCTTTACGAATATACTCAGTCGAACCAGGAATGTTTGCCGAACAAGCAGGGCTTCGTTCCGGGGATATTTTGCAATCATTTCATGGAACTAAGTTATTTTCCCAAAAACAATTTTATCGCCTTTTACGCTATGCTTCTCCAGGAAGTAGAGTTAAGGTAAAAATTCTTCGAGACAATGAAACTCAAGAAATCGAAGTTTTACTTGGAGTAAAACGAGAGTACTAAGAGTTTTTTTGATAGAAAGGAAAGTGTTCTTAGAGGATTTCTTCCTCCTAGAATCCAATAGATATGGATATACGTTTTGATGTTTACTACAACAATGAAGAGCTGGACGCTCGACTCCAGTGGTTAGTCGAAAATTATTCTGACATTTTAGAAATGAGAAGTTTAGGCGAGTCCCATGAAGGGCGGAATATTCCATTAATTGTGATTAGTGGCAAGAATACAGAGCCTGATATAGAAAAACCTGGTTTTTGGGTAGACGGTAATATTCACTCAACAGAAGTGGCCTCTTCTGCCTTGGTTTTGTATCTTATTCATAATATTACTCAAAGATATAAACAAGATGATCAACTCAAGCAACTTTTAGACCGCATTGCGATTTATGCAGTCCCTCGGCTTAACCCAGATGGAGCTGCACTTGCCCTAAGCAAAAATCCCAAGCACTATCGATCGGGAACTCGTCCTTTATTTGATCACTTAGAACAAGGCATTCAAGTCGAAGATTTTGATGAAGATGGACGTATTCTCCAGATGAGGGTAAAAGACCCTACGGGAGATTGGAAGGAGTGCGACCGAGATCCTCGCTTAATGGTTAAACGAGGCCCTAGTGAAGAGGGGGGAACTTACTACAGAATGTTTTCTGAGGGCGTATTTAAAAATTTTGACCCAGATATTATCTCTCAAGCCAGTTCTGTTAATAGCTTAGACTTTAATCGCAACTTCCCCAAAGACTGGAGACCAGATGGAGTTCAAAAAGGAGCGGGAGATCATCCTGGATCAGAGCCCGAAATCCAAGCAGTTTTAAAGTTTTTTGCCGAACATCACAATATCTACGGTGCTTTAACTTACCACACTTTCAGTCGAGTTATTTTGCGGCCATTCAGTGGAAAAACAGATAACGAAATGCCCACTAATGATCTTTGGGTGTACGAAGCGATTGGGGAAATTGGCACAGCAAAAACAAACTACCCCTGTGTTTCTGTTTTTCACGATTTTAAGTATCATCCAAACGAGGTTATTACAGGAGCTTTTGACGATTGGGTTTTTGAACAAAAAGGGATTTTTTCTTTTACGATTGAGTTGTGGGATCTTCCCTCTGCTGCAGGTATAAAAGAGAAAAATGAAGAAAAAAACTTTATAGGATGGTTGCGTAAACATTCCTTGGAAGATGACTACAAAATATTGGAGTTTGCTCAAAAAGAAGCCAACGATCGCTTAGTTTCTTGGTACAAGTGCCAGCATCCTCAGCTAGGTGAGGTTGAGTTAGGAGGTTGGCAGCATATGTATACATGGCGGAATCCTCCTCATCATCTTCTGGAAAAAGAAATTGCTCCCCAAGTAGATTTTATCCTAGAGTTTGCCTCCTTAGCTCCTCACTTAAAGTGGCGTAAACTAGAAGTATCCGCTCTGGGAGAAGATCATTTTCAAATAAGAGCTCTTATTGAAAATACTGGTTTTTTACCGACTTACATTTCTGAGCAGGCCAAAAAAATAGGTGCCATTAACCCTGTTCAAGCAAAACTGTCTTTACCGGAAGGAACCAGTTTAAAAAGTGGTAAGCAGAAAGAGGCTCTGGGGCATTTAGAAGGACGTTCTAATAAATTGGACATCAGCTATGCTAGTTCATCTCCTACAGACAACCGAGCGCGAATTGATTGGATCGTCTATGCTCCTAAGGGAGGGACTGTCTCTGTCGAAATTTTTTCTGAACGAGCCGGAGTATTACGTCGTCAAGTAGAGCTGAGAAGTGAGTAAATATAAACTAAGGAGAAACTCATAATGAGATTACAAATGCTTTTTTGTCTTTTATTTTTACTGGCAAGTTTAGGGGCAGAACCTGTTTGGAATCCTCCTCATCAGACTGTCTCATTAGATCATCTTCATATGGATATTTCCTTAGATGAGAAAACCGGGCGCATTTGGGGGAAGGTCAGCTACAAAATGACTCCTCTTTGGGATGATGTTCAAAAAATTACCTTAGATGCTGAAGAAATGGACATCCAAAAGGTTAGCATCAACAAAGAAAACACAGAAAACACAGAAAACACAGATAAAACTCTCACTTATACTCACCAAAAACGACATCTCATTATTACTTTAGACAAAAAGTACACCCGAAAAGATAGCTTTATTCTTTCTGTTTTCTATGAAGTAAGACCTCGCCGAGGTATTTACTTTGTTCGTCCTGATCATGGGTATCCTAAAAAACCCTATCAGATTTGGACCCAAGGTCAAGCAGAAGATAACCACTATTGGTTTCCTTGTTATGATTATCCTAATGTTCGTTCCACCTCAGATATCAAAGTTCGAGTCCGTAAACCATACTTGGTTATATCCAATGGGGTTTTGGACAGTATTGAGGAAGCCAATGATTGGAATACCTACCACTGGAAGATGGACGAACCTTACGTTTCTTATTTGGTGAGTCTAGTTATTGGCGATTTTGTTAAAATTGAAGACGAAGCAAAGGATGTTGATCTTCACTATTACGTGCAAGAAAAAGACGTGGCAAAAGCTATGCGTGCCTTTCAAAAAACTCCTGAGATGCTACATCTTTTTGAAGAAAAAATTGGCTATCCTTACCCTTACAAAAAATATGCCCAAACTCCTGTCACGGACTTTCTTTTTGGCGGTATGGAAAATATTACTTCAACGACATTAGCTGCCCATACAATTCAAGACGACCGAGCTGACCTAGATGGAAACCACGACACTTTAATTGCTCATGAACTAATCCATCAGTGGTTTGGCAACTGGATTACTTGTCGAAACTGGTCTCACCTTTGGCTCAATGAAGGTTTCGCCACTTTTTTTGAAGCGATTTGGATGGAGCATGATAAAGGACCCGACTACTATAAACAAGAGATGCGATTATCCTATGATTGGTACATTGAAAGTGACACTCACAGCATGATTTGGGATAATTACGAAGATCTTGAAGATATTTTTGATAGCCATGCCTATGCCAAGGGAGGTTGGGTTTTGCATATGCTGCGAGATGTTTTAGGGGAGAAAGATTTTTGGCGAGGTGTTCAACTGTATGTTAAACGAAACCAGAATCGAGTTGTTACAACAGATGATTTACGCTACTCTTTTGAAGATGCCAGTGGAAAAAATCTAAAATGGTTTTTTGACCAATGGGTTGTTCGAGCAGGGCATCCTAAATTTAAAGCGAGTTGGGGTTGGCAAAAAGATACAAAAATGTTAGCTATCAAAGTTGAACAAACTCAAAAAGGAGAGCTTTTCCGAGTTCCTGTTAATATAGAAATACATACTTCAGAAAAAAGTCAAAACTATCGAGTTTGGCTTGACCAAAAAAGTAGCCAACTTTATTTTCCTTGTTCTAAAGAACCTCTTTTAGTGGCTTTTGACAAAGGTGGTAAAGTTCTTAAGGAAATCGAGTTTCATAAAGAAAATAAAGAGTGGATTTACCAACTCCTCCATGACAACGACATATGGGGGCGTTTAGCTGCCGCCAAGGCTCTTTCTAAATATCCCGAAAAAGCTGCTTTAGAAGCTCTTAGAGAAACTCTCGTTAAAGATAGTTTTTACGCTGTGAGACAAGAAGTAGCTTATGCTTTGGGGAAAATTGAATCTCCTCTCGCGATTGAGGCTTTGTTGGAAGGAACAAATGATCCGGATGCCTTGGTTCGCGCGGCCAGTATGAGCTCATTGGGAGAGATTAGTAGCTCTGAGAATACGGAAGTTATCCTCCGAGCAAAAAAGTTGTTTTCCGAAGACCTTTCTTACGGCGTGCAAGCCGCGTCTTTAAAGACATTGTCTTATTTGGCCGAAGAAGAAGAAACGGAAGAAGAAAGGGAAGAAGAAATAGCTTTTTCTCAAGCAGAGTTAGACAAAATGATCAAAGAAGCTTTAGGAATGGATTCTCCTAAGGAAATCATTCGCTCTGCAGCGATAGAAGTCCTGGGAGATATAGGGGATGACAAGTCTCTCGAAACAGTGAAAGATTGGATGCTTTATGGAAAGCCAGCCCCTTGTCGTCTCGCTGCTTTTGAAGCGTTTTACGAAATACAAAAGGAAGAACAGGAGGAAGCGGCTCTATATCTTCTGCCTTACCTAAAAGACCCTTACGTGAAGGTTCGTCAAAAAAGCATTGCTCTTTTAGGGAAACTCAAGGTTTCTGCAGCTATTACTAGCTTAATTGAAGTAGTTGAGCAAGACCCTTTTAGTCATGTTCAAATAGCTGCGAAAAAAGCCATTGAGAAAATTAATAAGTAGGTTCGACTTTTCATTGAATTTTTGTTAGTATAACAAAAAATAGAAAAGTCCGCCACAGAGGAGAGGTCTAGGGGAGCCAATCGAAAACAATTTTTCGTCTGCTCCCCTAGAAGGCTACACTTAGATAATTATTTTCAAGATAGCCTTAGACAAGAGATACCAGATTTTTGGGACACACAATGGAAAATCGCAAAAATAGGAAAAAAGAGCTAGATGAGATTCTCGAAAAAGCCCGTAAGCTAAAAACGGAGTTGCATGATTTTTCGAAGGAGCTACGGTCTTCTCAAGATGAACTTCGCGTCTCATCTCTTTCAGAGATCGCCGTTTCTGGTTCAAAAGAAGATCAAAGAGAAATCTCTTCCCTAGAAGAGGAAGAAAAGAGAAAAGAAGAGGAAAAAATAGCTTCTTTTCAAGATAACTCAGAAGAAATCGCACGACAATCTTCTGTAAAAATAAGCTCTATTCCTGTTTCTTCAACAGAACTACAAGCTGAAGAAGCTTTTTCTGATTCCTGTTTTTTAGAACCCGGTGAAGATCTTGATCGGCAGAATTTGGATTTATTGGCAGAAGAAAGTCTTTCTGATTCAATGGAATTGGGTATTGAAAAGGCAGAGGATATAGAGCAAAAAATAGAAGAGAGTGATTCATCAGAAATTATTGAGGCTATAGCTGTTATAGAACCCTCAACGGAATCAACAGAGGTAGTCAAAGAAAGCTCCGAAAGCTCTCTCACGACAGAATACAGTGTTCAAGGAATTACCATTACTCGCGAAAATGAGGAAGAAAATTCCTTTTCGCTGGAGGCAGAAGAAGCATTTAGTGATTCCTACTTAATGGAAAATGCTCAAAATTCCGCTCTTATGGCAGAAGAAGCTTATGAAGACTCTTATTTACTTCGTGCGGCCACAGAGCAACAAGGCGAGAGAGAAACTTTAGCTGCTCAAGAGGTTTCTCTTTTTTCGGAAGAAATGGCTTCTTTATATGACTCAGATGAATTAGAAGCAGAAGAAGTATTTGATGAATCCTATCTTTTAAGAAGTGCTCCCCAAGATAGTAATCAAGATAGTAATCCTAATCGCTCTCTAAGTGATGCAAATTGGGCGGAAGAATCTGGAGAGGTTTTCTCCAGCGCTCCTGTTATTTTTAGTGCATCTAAAACTCCTCCAGAGAATCTGACAAATCCTATTGTTATTACCTCAGAAGAGGTGACCCCCAGTGCTCCGGTTTTAATTTCGGCAGACCAAAAACAAGATACCAGTGGAGTAGACTCTCATTTTGCTGAGGCAATGGAAGATGAGTCTTTTTCGGAAGAAAATCACGAAGACCCTGAGTTGACTGTAAATGATCCAGTCGTTAATATGAACGACATGGCAATGACTCTCAACGACCCAAATATCGATGATGTTCTGGGCCAACTGGCCGAATACCAACAAGAAACTGTGAATTTTAATGAGAATATTTCACCGCTTAAACCAAATTTTGACGACTTAGAAGCAACGGTTAGTGATGTCGATTTACGTATTAGTGACTCCAGTATTATTGCAACTGCGCAAGAGTTAGATGACGCGACAGTAAGTGAGGCGCAACTTATTCTGGAAAGAAACGACGATATGGAAGCGACTCTCAGCGATGTGGAAATGAATCTCGAAAATCCTACTCTTGTTAGTGATGAAGAGAACGACCGGGAAGCTACTGCTAATGATCAAAACTTAGATCCTCAGCTTATCTTGGAAAGAAGTCGAGATATGGAAGCAACCCTAAGTGATGCAAAAATAGATCTTGACGAGCCCGCTCTTATTAGTAATGAAGGTAATGAATATTACGAAGAGAACTTAGAAGCGACAATAAGTGATGCCAATCTTGATCCTCAGTTTATATTTGACAAAAATAAGGATATGGAAGCAACCATTAGCGATGCTCAGCTACAAGATATCAAACTCTTAGAACCGGAAGAAGATTTAGAAGCGACCATTAGCGATACCGATTTACGCATTAGTGATTCGAGCATTATGGCAGCAGCAGCTTCAAATTTAGAAGAGAAAAAAGAATTTCTTTCCTCAAGAAAAATGGACGCTTTTACTGATTTCCAAGCAGATGCTACTATTTTGGAAGAGTCAAATCTTGTTGGTCATCCTTCCGTAGATAAAAAGTCAGCAGGTAAAACGGCAATCAGAGATTCTCTTCCTCGCTCAGAAGAAGACACCCTTATTGAAGTTCCTCTTGATTTGCCGACAATCAATGACTTGGAAGAAAATTCGGAAGAGAATCCTGAAGAGTTTTCCTCTCGGGTTACAGTTATTGATGACCAAGATGTTTTAGCTCCTAGTCAAGAGAGAATCATCGGTAACAAATACAAAATTATTTCCTTAATAGGAGAAGGAAGCTTAGGCAAAGTTTATAAGGTTCAGCACATTTTATCTCCCAAACGAAAATACTTTGCTTTAAAGATACTCAGTCACAAGCTTACTAAAAACGAAAAATTTCGCCGACAATTTATTCCCGAAATTGAGACAGCGATGGAGTTTCGCCATTCTCATGCTATTCAAGTTCGAGATTTTGGAGAGACCTCCCAAGGACGTCCCTATTATACAATGGACTTCTCCTCTGGAATTCCTTTAGACAAACTCATGCAAAAAAATAAAACGATGAAAGTGCAAGAGGCATGTCAGATGGTTTTACAAATTCTCTCGGTTCTCGAAGAAGCCCATGATCAAAAAATTGTCCACCACAATATTCGTCCTGATAATATCCTGGTCGAGAAAAAAGGAGATGAAAATTTTCTTCGTGTTCTCCATTTTGGATTAGGAAAAATATCTCCGGGCAATCCATCTTCTCCTTTTAATCAGGATTTGCTTCTGGGACGTCCTGATTATTTGTCTCCTGAACAAATTAAAAGAAATCCAGGTGTAGATTCCAGAAGTGACCTTTATTCATTGAGTACTATTTTTTATGAAATGGTCACAGGGCAAAAACTTTTTTCTGGTCAAGCTCGAGAGATTTTAGTTGGTCATACCGATAAATCTCCTGCTTCTCCCAGATCTCTCAATAGTAAAATCAGTCCTGCTCTGAACAATTTTATTCTTAAAGGGCTAGAGAAAAAACCAACTAAACGCTACTCAGATGCTCAAAAGTATCGAAAGGCTCTTTTCCTAGCGAAAAAAGATAAAGGCGGATTTTTTAGTTTTTGTTGGAAACTGAGCAAAGCTAGTTTTGTTCTTCTTTTACTTAGTGCACTTGTCGGAGGAGGACTTGGCTACCAAGCTTACGAGGAAAATCAAAACCATTCTCAAATATTTGAAAAAGCTCTTCAAGTTCGTGATTTTAATCAGGCCCAACAATCTCTGTCTAAAATGGAAAAAATATGGCTCCATTCTCTTCCTCGTTGGTTAGAACCTCAGCTTCTTTTACAACCAGTAGAAGATAAAATCCCCTCGGAAACGCGAGAAAAAATACTTGGTTTTACTCAACCCTGGCACAAAAAATTGGAAGAGTTATTGGGGCAGAAAATAGGAAGATTAAGTGACTATCAGTTGGCTATAAAGACAGCTTCTAGTCTGGACGAAAGTGATCAAGTACCCAGTCTTATTGCTCAATTAAAAGAAACTTATCTTTCTCCTGCTATAGTAAATGATATCGAAAAAAAATGGCAAGATAAACAGAAAGAACAAAGCCTATTCAAAGAAGGAGAGGTGCTTTTCATCGGTGCCAGCTTCACAGAGGCAGAGAAAGTATTTCAAGAGCTAGAGGAAATGTCTTCTCTAAAACGGTATAAAAATTTTCTTACGGCAACAACTTTGGCCCGAGAAGGAAAAGAAGCTTTTACCGAAGAGAGTTGGGAAAAAGCGGTAGAGTTATTAGAAAATTCTCAAAAAAAATTATCGGAAGAAGGGTTTTCTTGGGGACAAAACTTTCTCATCGCAGCAAAACAACGACTAGAGCAGCAAAGAGAAACGGAAGCCTTATGGGGGAAATTTAAAGAGCACATCGTTGATAAAAATATTGTCGCAGCTAGACTTATCTTAGATAAGCTTCCTTTGGCTATAAAGGTAGAAGGTTCTCCCAAGCCAAAAGAAAAGTACGAAGCCCTTTTAGATGAAAAACTCCGTTCTGCAGAAAACTTTATGGAAGAAGGTTCTTTGGAAGAGGTAGAGAAAATCTTAGTTGAACTGGAACAGCTATCTCTAGATGAAGAGGAACGTTTTGTAAACTTGGAAAAAAGTTACCAAGAAGAACAAGAGTATAAAAGAATTTTAACCTTAGAGGCAAAAACAAGGACAATTCCTTGGGCTCTTTTTCTGAGCAACTACCCCGATTCCTCTCATCGCTCAGAGGCCTTAAAAGCTTTCTCGGGAAAAAGCTCTTATATCTTTTCAGAGGCAGCCAAGGCTTATAAGAAAAAAGACTTTCCTTTAGCGAAGGCTCTTCTTCAAATTCCCTGGCAAGAAGATTTACCTTCGCCTTTTCCGGCAAAAGCAAAAAAGCTGGCAGCTCGCTACTTGAGCAAAATTTTCTATACCGAAAAAAATTGGACAGAAGCTCGCACTTGGTTTCAAAGAACTGTCCCCTCTACGGAAACAATATTTTATCTTTGCTTAGTTTACTATCAACTCAAGGAAGATAAGCAATCTCTTGCCTTAGTTAAGAGATTAAAGAAAAAGAAAGTACGACTAAACATACAAAAGAGCTTAGCTCGGGTAGAAGCAGATCTTTACATGCGAAGTTTTTCTTCTGAAAAAGAAGAACTTCGAGAAGCCCTTGAAAAAGCTATTGAATTTTTTCCTAAACAAACCCAATATCGTGATTTTTTGGAAAAACTAGAGTAAGGAGCAAGGAGTTATGATAAATAGCCTCTTAATTGGTGGAGGTGGGGCTGTCATTGGTGCAATTATCACAGGAAGCTTAACCTGGTATCGCGGTAAGAAACGAGAGCGCGAAAAACAAATTGAACTTGACAGTGTCAAAATGGATATCAGCAGCAAAACTCAAGAAATTCGCCTCTTGGGAGGAAGTATTAAGGAAAAGGAAGGGTCTTTAAGCCAACTGCAAAGAGAAAATCGAGAACTCAAAAAAGCTGTTGATGAAAGTGAAAGTGAACTCAAAGAATGGAAAGTAAAAGCTCGAGATATTGAAGAGCGCAGACTAAAAGAAGAAGAAAAATTTGAAAATGAAGTAAGAGAAGCCCGAGCACAAATAGAAAATTTCGAAAATGAAATACAAGAAGCTCGAGCAGAAATAGAAAACTTGAACCTTCAGTGCGATCAAAATCACTCTAAAATAGAAGAACTCAGTCAAGCTATTGATTTTAAAAATGCCGCTTATGCTCAACTCAAAAGAGAGCAAGATGGGCTAAGAAAAGAGCGCAAAGAGGTAGAACGGCAAGCAGAAGCAAACGAAAAGAAATCTCAAAAGCGAGAAGAGGAAATCCAAAAAGAGCGAGAGAAGTGGCAAGAAGAGAGAGACAAGTTTGCTAAACGACAAGAAGAGCTAGAGACGACTCTTCAAGAAATCGAAAGTTCGATTGAAGAACTCCAAGATCAACATGCTAACTCTTTAGCACAAAAGAACCAAGACCAAGAAAAACTAGTAAAAGATTTACAAACTCTCCAAGAAGAAAAATCTCAGTGGGCTCAAAAAAATCAAGAGCTAGAGAAGACCCGTCAAGAAAGCATCGAGCAAATCCAAGCAGCTTTAGCATCATTAGGAGTTCAAGCTCCTGTTCCTGCTTCTAGTGATGTAGATGCCCAGAGTGATCGCTTACAAGACCTTAGCCAAAAAATCCACGAGCAAGAGAAAGTTCTTCGGGACCGACAAGAGCAAATTGCAGACTTTGAGAAAACAGTGAACGATTATCTAGATAAAATTGAAGACCTAGAGAAAGCTTGTGAAGGGTACCGAGAGGAGTAGGGTTAGGTTCCATGCAGTGGAGGAACGTAGCCAGGGGTTTTAACCCTTACTTTTATACACAAGATTTGCAAAATTGTATTTTTTGGTATTTTTTAACATAACAAGCATAAAGTTTAATGGGCTTTGCGGGATAAACATAGGTACATTTCAATACCTATGTTTATCCCGCTTTACAAAACCAAAAAATCAGCAGTTTGCCTCATAAGAAGCCCAAGCAGCAAGAGATTCATGAAGGGTGATTTTTAGAGAATTTATTCCCTTGATCTTTTCTTTTTTGAGCTTTTCCTTGATCTTATCAAATATTGTTTTGGCCACACATTCTGTAGTGCTATTTTGTTGAGTAAAATCAGATAATTCATCGAGATTTTTGTAATTAAACTGAGCTAAAGTTTCATGGACAAAATCTGTCGCTAAGGCAATATCAATAACAATACCGTCTTTGTCGAGCTGCTCTCCTTGAAATTCAACGTCTACTGTGTAGGTACAACCATGAAGTTTCTGAGCAGGACCAAAAGTTTCTCCTTTAAGGGAGTGGGCGATCATAATGTGATCGCGGATGCCAACAGTATACATAAAATTTTTCCTTAGGTTTAAAAAAGAAATTCAATTTCTTCTGCAAATAATTTACCTGCCTCCGACCAAGTAGAAAGAGCTTTTCCTGCTTGGCGGGCTCCTTCTCTCAATTGCTCCCGTAGTTTTTGGTCGCAGATGATTCTCCGTAAAACTTGGGCCAATTCTTGGCTATTTCCAGGTGGCACAAGGACACCTGCTTCTTTAGGCACTGTATCCTTAATCGCTCCTCCTGTCGTAGCCACAATGGGCAAACCTGCCACCATCGCCTCGCTAAGAACCATTCCATAACCCTCATAGTGGGAGGCCAGAACAAAAACATCCGCTTCTTCATAGCATTGATTTAGCTCGGAAAATTTTTTTTCGCCCACTAAGCAAATTCGTTTCTCTAGTTGATGCTTCAGAATAGAATTTTGTATTTTTTGTGCGTAGAGAGGATCACGAGTTAAGTTTCCCACACAAATGAGTTTCCAGTTAAGATCTTTTAGCTCGGCCAAAGCTTCCACTAAAAGAAGATGTCCTTTACGAGGGACTAAACTCGCAACGCAAAGTAGCTCAATTGTTTTTGATTTTTTTGGGGGGGGTTCTGAGAAAGATCTTGCTCCCAGTTTTACTACTCCAGGATTCACTACTCCTATTTTTGGGAAAGGCAATTTATATTGAAGAAGTTCTTGGGCTGTGTTTGGGCTCGTAACAATTATCCTATCTACCTTTCCAAGAGCAGCACTTTCCTCTTTCTTTAGAATATCACTCTCTTCTAAAGTCAATCCCGTTTCCAGAGCTAAAGGATGATGAACCAAGGCGATAATTTTAGCTTGTCCGAAGTTATCATTTTTAAGAGAGGAATAGAACGCGGGCAAGGCTAGTCCATCAGCAATTATTAGCCCAAGACTTTCTTTCCAAATACGAGAAGCTTCTTTTTTTGCTACCGATGAAACAAAGGGAAAGGAGCCGGATAATTCATGCAAATGAACCTGATAAGAAAGTCGGCCTAACTCTTCTATGATCCATTTATCGTATATATAACCTCCCGTTAGCTGATGAATAGATCCGGGAACAACAAAATCAATAATCACAGTTAAGAATTCCTTTCATAGGAAACTAAATAAGCCAAACGAGCAGACAAGTTTTCCAGCTTTTCCTCAAAAACTTGAGGAAGGTCAGAGAAAAAACTTTGGTCAGTGATAAAAGAATCAAAGACTGGATTTTTTAGGAGAGAAAAGACTAAGTCTTTGCGGCGTTTGTAATTCCAGCGAGCTCTTTGAGAAGTAGCCACATGGGAAACTTGCGAGCAAATGATTTTTTTACGCATACTATGAAAGGAAGTTCCTAGCTGAATTGAGAGGGACTGGGTTCCGTACCAACTGAGCTCTATAACTCGCCCTTCAAAGCCAAGAGAGTCTAAGGCTGTTTGAAGACCTTCTCCATTGCCGCTGGTGTGAAAAGCTAAATCATAATCATTGCTGATTTCTTCTTTATTTATTATGGAAAAACCTAGCTTTTGGGCAAGTAAACTTTGTTGATAATCCACTTCACAAATATCCACTTGAATTCCCGGATGAAAAGAGGCTAGCTGAGCAATAAGAGCTCCAATTAACCCAAAACCCACCACAAGAATCTTTTCTCCCATCGCCAACTGGGAATCCCAAATGGCATTAACCGCTGTTTCCATATTACTAGCCAAAGTAGCTCGTGCTGGAGGAATAAAAGAGGGTATAAGGGAAATATCAGAAACCCTTACCTGGCATTGATCTTGGTGCGGATGCAATAAATGAACAAGCTTGCCTTGAATTTCTGCGGGACCATCGACAACTTCACCGACCAGAGAGTAGCCATACTTTAGCGGAAAGGCAAAGCTCCCTTCCATGTAAGGGCAGCGCATTTCTTCAAACAAACTCTGGGGAACTTTCCCTTTAAAAACAAGACTTTCTGTTCCTAAACTAATAGAAGAGTTAATAGTGCGGATATGACAATAGCCTGATTTTAGAGGAGAAAGATCCTCTTTCTGAAGTTCGGCTTTACCTTTATCAGAAAACCACAAAGAATGAGCTTGCACTAAGATTTTCCTTATTTTCTTAAAATGTGACCTATGAACATAATAGCATTGCCTATAGATTCATAGCAATGAGAAGAAAAGTCTATTCCTTGGGAAATTTGCGTGATTTCAGCTAAAGAAAAGGAGGGGATTCCACTTCCCAAAATAAGAGGAGAAATGTGGAGCTGTAAAGTATCGATAAGTTCTTCTTGCAAGAACTGCGAAGTGGTTTGAGCTCCTCCTTCCAAGTAAACAGAATAAATTCCCTCTTCATAGAGTTTTTCTAAAATAAAAAGCAAATTGGATTCTAGAGAACTTTTGGGCAAGGGTAGAACAGTAATATGTTCTTTCTCGCAGGAGAAGTCCCCTACCAGATAAATAGGAGCCGCCCTATCGTCCTCTAAATATTCTAAATCTTCAAGAGTAGCCCCCAGAATAACTCTTGCTGGATTATCTCCCTTAACATGACGTACGGTTAGCTGTGGACGATCATGTACTAGAGTTTTACGCCCAATTAAGACCGCGTCACAAAGAGCTCTCATTCGATGAGCATGAATCAAGTTTTCTTTATTTCCAATCCACTTAGAGTCTCCACCTTTCGTAGCAATATGTCCGTCTAAGGACTGAGCAAAGTGACTAACAACAAAGGGTCTTTTTCTTATTTTAGCAATAAGAGGAGCAAAGCAGTAGGGTAAGTATAAGTGAAGCATTTTTTGGACGAGAGGAGGTAAGTTCAATAAAATTTCGGCGGGGATAAAGAAAAGCTCTTCTCCTTCTTTTTTTTCTTCTTCTTGAAAAAATATTTCCACGTAATAACTATCAGAAGAAAAAGCCAGAGAGCTATTGATGCCCACCTCTGCTCTTTCTCCGATCAGTAGAGAGCAATGGGTGATTTTTTTTGAGTACTTCTTAATTTCTCTGTGCAGTAAGCAGAGAGTTTCCCAACAATGATTTTCGATTTTCCGCTTTACCTCCACAAAAAAACCCGAGAGACAATTCATCTCTCGGGCTTTTATTTAGTTTTTGAAGTTGTAATCACAAAAACTATTTTAGATTTAATGCCGCTTCTAAAGCTTTTTTTGCATTAATACGTCCACCATCCGCTTTGATCTTGAAAGAACCTTTTTTGTCACTAGTTTCCATCAAAATTTTACGAAGAGCATCGGTATTTGCTTTAAGATTTGGGTTAGCAGACAACAACATAGCAGCAACACCCGCCGCATTCGGGGTAGCCATAGAGGTACCAGAAGCGATAAAGTATTTACGACTATCGTAAGGAGCTTTGCTCTTGTTACCAATAGCGTACTCTGCTTTTTTATGACCTGCATCTTGGTACATATCAAGATATTTGCCATCATGTTTTCCGCGTACAGAAACGATGTTTACTCCAGGAGAAACAACATCTACCCAATTTCCGAAATTAGAGAAAACAGCAATTTTATCTTGGTGATCGCTCGCTCCAATAGCAATGACTTTATCACAGAAAGCAGGGAAAGCATGGATATCTTGTCCATTGTTTCCTGCAGCAGCGATAAGGATAGTGCCACTTAGTTCAGGAGCAGCCACGATTTCATCAAAAACCTGCTTTAAGATAGGTTCTTGCTCTGGCCAAAGAGGAGTAGCTCCTAAGCTCATGCTGATGATATCTGCTTTTTGCTCTCCGGCCCACTTCATAGCAGAAGCAATGCTTATAAGGTCCCCTGCTCCACTTTTTGCAAGAGCTTTGATCGGAATAATTTTGACGTTAGTGGGTCCAGCAGAACCAGTCATACCTTCGCCATCATTGTAAGCAGCAGCTATACTACCAGCACAGTGAGAACCATGTCCATGATCGTCAAGGTGACTTCCTCCTCCAAACCAAGAAGTAAAATCTTTTCCGTGAACCTCACCATTTTTCATGGCAATACGGCCTTTTAAACCAGGGTGCTCAGTGTCAACTCCTGTGTCAATCACAGCAACAACAATAGGCTTAGAAGAAGCAGGAAGCATTTTCCAAGCTTCCACTACATTCAAGTCCGCTCCTGCAATTCCTCCCAATTCACCAGGGTTGTTCATATCCCATTGTAGAAGGATGTTATGAGGATTACCATCTCTGTCCTTGTAGACATCAGGTCGATTGAAACAAGGCTCTTTGATTTCATTAAGAACTTTAAAAATGTAGTTAGGAAGGAGCTTAACCTCACCTCGAGTCAATTCATTATTAAACAACTTAACTGCTTCTTCTACATTTTTTGCTGCACTTCGATCATTAGCCTGAAACAGAACTAGATCCATTCCACCAATAGAAAGATTTTCGCGAGTGGCAGTATATCCCCAAGATTCCAGAAGATTGGTTGCTTGAGAAACATCTACATCCCGAGTATTCGGAACATAAGCAATAATTTGACCAGCCACATAGTCTTCTTTTTCAGTAGATTGCACAAGAGGTGCATCTGCCCAAGCAAAAGATACTAGTAGAGCTAGTGCTAAGAAAAAAGTAAAAAACTTATTCATTCTAACCTCCGAAACAAAATTAGAATCTGATTCTCTCAGATTCTCAAATAAAGATATAAAACAAGTTCCTATTATAATTTTTTCGACTTAGATGTCAATAAAAATATAGCTCGTGTCCTTATTCAGCTTTTTTGCAATGTTTTGGGAAACTGGAGATCTAACTTTTGATTCTAGTTATAGTTGCATAACGTGGTGGGCTGAATAAGAACACGCCCTATTAAGGTAAAATCCAAAATTGGATGAAAAAGTCTTTATTTTCTGCGTGTTCTCCCCAAAGGGTCTATTTAGGGCAGGTTTTTTATTTTTAGCCTGAAAGGCTTATACAACCTAGCCCAGGGCAACGCCCCATATGGGTCAACTTAAGCCGCAAGTCCTTGAAAACTGTAGCCGTAGCCGTGATCGTAATCGTCACCGTAGTCGTGATCGTCACCGTGACCGTGTTACCGTGACCGAGATTAAAATCGGTCACGGTAACGGCGACGACTACGATCACGGCTACGAAGAAGGATGGACAAAAAGGGTTTTTCAGTAAACGAGGTTTTCAATAAGTTACGTTTCAAATTGACAACTATAGGAACACGCTTAAGTTTTTTGATTCCACTGACGTACTGCTTCAAAAAGAGTGATTCCTAAAACCGTCGCCACGTTCATTGTCACCTTAGCTCCATGCATAGGTAAGTGAATAAAGCTATCTGCCAGAGGGAGAACCTTGTCGCTTACCCCTGTTACTTCGTGTCCAAAAACTAAAGCCACTGGCTGAGGAAAATCATACTCCCAAAAATTTACACTTCGATTGGTCAACTCTACTACACAAATCGGTATTTTTTCAGCTTTGAGTTGGTTAATAGCATCGATTGTTTGAGAATGGTATTGCCAAGGAACAGAATCTGTTGCCCCTAGAGCAGTTTTTTCCAGTTTTTTATTGGGAGGGTAAGCTGTTATGCCGCAGAGATGTATTTTTTCTACCCGGGCAGCATCACCTGTTCGAAAAGCCGATCCTACGTTAAAGGCGCTACGCACATTATCGAGAACCAAATGAAGAGGAAAGCGTTGAGGAGATTTAGTATCTGAGTCTTGATTTAAGTTATCAAGTAGATTGTGTTTGATGATTTCAGAGTTCATAGGGTTTGCAGGGAGATTTTCTTAATAAAAAAAATCTCCCTGTTCTTTGAATATCTATTTTTCAGCCTCAAGGCTAGCTAAAGCATTAAATTTAGCTTGAAGATTAGATTTTGTCCGAGCTATTTTATTTTTATGGAATATTCCTTTTTTGGACATTTTGTCCAAAGTTCCCATAGTTACGGGCAAAAGCTCTTGAGCTTTTTCTAAATTATGATCTTGAATACTAGCCAAAAAGTTTTTGATCTGAGTTTTCATAGATGACTTATGTCTTTTGTTACGTAAACGCAGAACAACGTTTTGTCTCATTCTCTTTTTAGCAGATTTAATAGTAGGCATATAAAACTAAACTCCGTGTGTAAAAAATATCAGTAAATTTATAATTTTTTTTGGGATAATGATTATCCCTTAAGTCCTTTTAAACGATCAGCTACGTCACGATAACGAATGTCTTTTTTATAGATATCGGTAAAAACATCCGTTGCTTCTTGTGTTTTTCCCGCAGCTTCATAGCATAAACCTAGATTGTATTGGCTGTCTCGGTATTTTGGGTCTTTTTCTCCCACCCCAGACATGGCAGCCTTGAACTGCTCTTCTGCAAGGCCATACTCTTTCTTCTTGATAAAAGTCTGTCCCATGTAGTTTAAGGCTGAAATTTTGAGACGTGGGTCTTTTATAACGACTTGGAAATTTTCAATAGCATTGTCAAGCTGGCCTGATTGGAAAAGTGCTTTTCCGAGCTTAAAACGAACTTCTTGGTTCGTCGGTTGCTCATGGATCTGCATTTTATACTCTTCAATTTCAATAGCAAGCCTTTCTTTGAGCGCTTTTTTCAAAGCACTTCCCACGCTCGGGTCTTTACTACTTTTGTATTGTTCTTTTAAGCTATTGCAATGATCATTAGATTTGGCAATACGACAATCGCTAATCTTACATTTTATATCAAACCTTGTCGGATCGAGTTCTAATACTTTTCTGTAAGCGTTAACGGCTTCCTCGTATTTTTGCATTTTCTGATAGAGCTCACCTAAAGTACGTAAGAGTTTTCCATCTTCAGGTGCATCAGATAGCTTCTTTCGACACCTTTCGACCGCTCTCTTATAGTCGTCATCTGTACGCAAAATTGCCTGGTCTTCTTCCAACTCACGAGCAACATCTTTGTTTTTAATAAGATCTTGCGTACTTTTGGCTTTTCCATACTCTGCCGATGTAATTTGAGCAGAAAGGTCTTTGACTTGCTTGCTCGCTTCTTGGTCTGTCGGATCTGCTTTGTTCGCTCTTTGAAAATAGTGCTCCGCTTTCTTTAACTCTTTTTCTTCAAGGTGAATGTAGCCTAACATCTTTAAAGCAGCTAGATGAGAAGAGTTTAGAGAAACAAGACTTTCCAAAACGGCAATCGCTGTCTCTGTGTATTTTGCATGCTTACAAGCTTCTCCCAAAGCATAAAGAACCGGAACATTTTTGGGATCTAAAAGAAGGAAATTTTCGGCCTCTTCAATGACCATATCCCACTTCTTCATCATTTTTCCCAGTTTCATTTTTCCTTGGAAGGAAAGTCCCTTTGCCATAACACTGGATTTGGAAGGGTATCCTTGGTTATTATATTTATCAATGACAGCCGCACGCAGAAGCTTACGAGCTTTCACCTCTGTTGGTTTAACTTTCAAGATTTGATTCTTAAGCATCTCAACAGCCAAGTCATAGTTCTTCCGTTTGATGGCTTCTTCAGCTTTTGTATAAGATTTACTAACGTCCACTTTACTCTGCTTTCTTAAAATTCAAAGTTTGTGAAAAGCCATTATGGGAAAGTGTCAAAAACACTTCCTAAGCAAGAATTAGCGAAGAAAATTTTTACGTTCCCATGTATAACATAATTCCTTCATAAAATCAAAACTTTCCCTGGCCATCTGAAAAAAATTTATTTTTCTCAAATTTGTTTGATTATTAATTCTAAAGATCTATGTTCTTACGAAAGTGAGGGAGGGCGAGGCTTATCTGAAACCGCTTTTGAATGAGATAATCGAAAACCGTTCGAAGGCTTATTTTCCCTGGAGGGTAAGGCTCCTGCCGCACCGGGGGTGTGCTTTGCTTCAGATGATATTTCAAAATACTCATTGCCTCGCAGGTTTCATATTGAAAAAACGTTTTTATATCGTGGGTACTCCTGCCAAGCCGGAGATGTGCTAAGATTGCATAGCAAGAGCCAAGCACATCTCCGGCGCGGCAGGAGCCTTGCCCTCCCGAAAACTAAGCATCCGATGATTTTCGCTAAATGGCTATAATCATGATCAAGGCAAAAAAAGAATACTCTCATAGATAATTCTTAAAAATCATCAAAGTCTTTAAAATCATCATCTTCTTCCATAGAGCTTTCCTCGGTAGAGCTTTCTTCCATAGAGCTTTCTTCCATAGAGCTTTCCTCGGTAACACTTGCATCTGTCGATGCATTTCCAGTTTCTTCCGATAATGGAGGAGCTTCCACTTCGTTAGAAATACTATCTAGAGCAGATTTCAAGTTCTCTAGCTGGGAAGGAGATATTCCTATTTGGAAAATTTCTAAATTGCTAACAAGGTTGCTTTTTTCTGCCACTTTTTTTGCTTTCTGAGGCTCATTCTTTAAAAGATAGTGTTGTGCAGCAATGTAAGACAGGAGAATATAGTCTTGCCCTCCCCCTTGATCTTTCATTATTCCTAAGTTGTCTTCCACTCTCTGGCTATTTCCAGATCGAGCCTGAAGAAAACCCTGTTCCAGCTCACTAGAAATAGCTCCCCAAGGTTGGTATGCTATAGCATACCCTTTATCCAAATATTCGGTCATATTGGCATCGACTGAATTTTTAAGTCCCCATTCAATAGAGGCGGGATTTTCAAGATATTGTTTAACATGAAACTCTCGAGCCTGTTCCCAGTCATCCTCATCTAAGTCTAACTTAGCAAGAGCTTCTGAAAAGTTGATTGGAGGAGTTGTTGTTTGAGGCAATATGGCTCCTGAGGTACTAGTTTCTTCCTCTTTTAGAGTTTCTTTATCACTTGCTTCTTCCTTCTTTGAGGAATCTTCCTTTTTTGAGGAATCTTCCTTTTTTGAGGAACCATTCTCGACTTTATCCATTTCTTTTTTGTTCTCTGGTTGATTACCACCACAAGCAACAATAAAGCAACAAAAAACTGCCACGGTAAGTATTATGGGCAATCTCATCTAAAATCCTCCATCTATTTCTTTCTAAGTTTTAAAATACCTTATCCAAAAAATCTGCTCATCTACAGTATTGAATATACTTGCGAGGTTATCGGCTGTTCCTTCCACCTCGACCACCACGACGAATTTTGTCCATTTTGGGTTTCTCTGATAGGTCAGAAAAAAAACCATCGCCATTTTTTAAAGCATTGAAACGAGCTAATCTTAGAGAGGCCTTTAAAATCATTTCATTTTCACGATACAAGCGAATGTATTTTGGTAAATAGAGACCATCAAACTCTCGTTGTTCGTCAAAGAAAACCTTAAATAAGCCTTTTCCACCTTCCCAATAAAATTGCGCTCCTAGCAAAGTATAATCATTCTTAATGTAAAGTTCAATCTTTTCATTCTTCGAATTTGCCTGCATAATAACATGGAAACTGTAACTTTTCCCCTTAGGAGTAACTTCTCTAACGTATTTTAGCTTAGAGCCCTTCTCTAAAAGATTAGTTAAAATCATCAACTTGATAAATTTTAGACTCTCTTGAATTCTAGCTATTTGCTTTTCGTCTTCAGATTTTTCTTGCTTATCTTTGACCAATTGCCAAGAGTTTTTTCCATCCCAGCTAATCTTTGTGGGGGGATCAACCAATGGATGAATTTCAGCTCTCAGTTTATCAGGAGAGCGGTAATATTGGTGAACAAGACTTTCTATATCCCCTTGTTCTGAAAAAGTTTTTATATCCATTTTGACATAGAAATCTCGAATACTATTGAAGCGACTTCCTCCTCCATGTCGTTGAATACATTTATTAACGATAGCTTTCGCCGAAGGTTTGGATGGCTTAGCCAAAAGCTCTGCCCCAAGAAACAAAAGACTAGATATAACGAACCAAAGGTATATTGTATTTCTCTTAGGAAGGGAACTTGTGAACATTTCTATTCCTTTTCAGTTTCAATTTCAATTTCGATTTCAATTTTATTACTGACCACTTTACCAGACCAAGCTTCTTTTCCTATTGTCTTCCCTGAGTACTCCCAAGGAAGATGAAACTCGATATAAACATTGAGCTTTCCTTTTTCTGGAAGTTCGCAGTAATTGCGAAGATCTATAGAAGGGAGGACAAAATATCCTCCCGGAGAAAGTTCCAAAAAGTGACGTTTATCTAAAGGAGGAACAGTATTTTTTTTCGGATATTTAACTGGGATTATTTTGTTTTCTTCATCTATCACATGGAAAAGAGTAAAATATAAAACTTGATTGTGATAGATTTCAATATCTTTTTCTGAGACATTTTGCAAAAGGAAATGGAACTTTACAGGTTTATTAGTAACAACAGTAGTTTCCACAGCTTGGCCAACTACTCTCAGCCCATTGACCGTATTACCTGCCATTTCAACAAAATATCCCAGAGCAGAATCTTGGGTCACAGAGCTAATTTCTTTGCGTAAATAATATCTATCTAAAAAAGCTCCATCGTAAACATCAACCAAAGTATAAAAATCTCCATCAGGAGATTTTTTCAAAAAGAAAAAATAGCTCAAATCTGAAAAAATAATCGCAGGAGAGGGAAAGGTATCCTGAGTTCTTCGATACTTCAAAGAAAATTTTTCGGGAATATTTCCTTTGTAAGATGCAACCCTTTCACATTCCGCAATGACTTGAATATCTTTACTATCCTTGATATTTTCCTCTGTTACCTTTTTTATTTCTGCCAGAACAACGCCTTGTGAACTCTCTACTCGTTTTTGCATAATAGCTTTTCGTATTCTTACTTTTAAGAATAGGTCACTATTAATAATACCTTTATTTGTTTCAATAAAGGAATAATTAGAAGACGCCTTCTTTAGAAAAAAAATATAATCCGAATCAACTTTTAGGTTCTCTAAAGAAATTTCCTCGGCCAAAGTCACCTTGTTTAATCTTTGAGCTCCTTGCATCATTTCTGTCACTTTGAGAATGGGTTTATCAGCAGGATTTTTTTTAGCGAAAGGACGCCCCTCAAAAATAAGATCCGCATCGATGATCATCTTCTCCAGATCTTTCTGCTCTAGCTTCCAGACATCATCCTGAGCGAAGCTTTCAGTCAAACATCCTAAGGTAACAACTACCAATAGGCTCCATATCATCCACTTCATAGTTAAAGGCCTCCTCAAATTCAAAACGAAAGCAAGACGAAGTTTTTTGCTCGGTCAAACAAATTTTCTGCAAAGATTTTTTTATGAATCTCTAGTGAAGATTATGATCGATATTCTGTCCTCTTATAAACTTTTTTATTTTTTTCTAGGAAAAACTCTTGTTCTCTTGTTCTCTTTTTCTAAGAAGCTCAAGTGGGTTATCAAAAATTTTTGGTAGCTCACTAACAGGGAGTTAACTAAAAAATTTTGATTTCATTTCCCATCGCTGTTAGAAGTAAGTGGTTCTAAGAGAGAGAAAGAAGATCTTCTGAAATTTCATCATCAGCCAAGGCTATCATCCGCTGAATCTCATTTTCTAGTTCTCGTATATTACCGGGCCAATGATAGTTTAAAAAAGCTTTTTTTACATTTTTGGAAACTTTTTTTATTTCCATTCCCATTTCCAAAGATATCTTCTCATTGAAGTAATCCAATAGCAAAAGAATATCTTTTCCTCTCTCCCTAAGAGGAGGAAGTTTTATCGTGATCACATTGAGACGATAAAAAAGGTCATCTCTAAAACGCTTTGCCCTAACCTCTTCTTGTAAATTTTTGTTGGTAGCAGCAATTACTCGAACATCAACTTTTTTTACTTTTTTCCCACCAACAGGACGAAGCTCCCCATGTTGTAAAGTGCGTAGAAGTTTTTTTTGCATCCCTGAGCTCATATCCCCCACTTCATCTAAAAAAATACTCCCTTTATGAGCTAATTCAAAAAGCCCTATTTTATCTTTGTCTGCTCCTGTAAAAGCTCCTTTGACATATCCAAAAAGCTCGCTTTCTAGAAGTGTTTCCGTAATAGCAGCGCAATTTTCACTAACAAATTTTTGTTTACAACGAGAACCATACTGATGTAAAGCTCGGGCAATTAGCTCTTTACCCGTTCCACTTTCCCCTTCGATTAAAACAGGAACGTTCGATTTTACAATCCGATCCATTTTTTTGAGTATAGCAAGGATGCTTTGGCTCTCTCCAATAATTTCCTCATAAAGAAAATTGAGATCTTGGCGGAAAAATTCTTGCTCTATCTTATCGGAAGAAGTTTCTTCCTTTTGGTGTTTCTCTGGGGGAATGAGGGTTTTGAGGAAAATTTTTTCCATGCACATATCTAAAATTTTGCAGACAGCTTTTAGAGTGTGAATTTCTTTCTGAGAAAATTTTTCATTTTCTTTTTTTAAATAAAGAAAATGAGAAAAATTATGATTAACTTGAACAATCCAGACCTTTTTATTATCAAGAAGCAAAGGATTTTGGTCTATTTTTTTCCCTTCAACATCTTTCCAATGAAAATTTTTCAATCCTTCCCGACAAATGATTGTCCGAGGATTATCCAGAGACAAAATAGCTCCCTGGTACCCTTCACTGTGTTCTACGATGTAGTTTAAACTTAGCTCTTCTACACTGTAGATAGAAGAGAGTTGGGCAAGTTGTTCTAAAAAAAGAAGAAAATCAGATTCGCAAAGTAACGAACATGCTTGTGTTGATTTGCTCATAATGTTTTTGTAGCAATGATACTGGAATCGAAAGAAGATACCGAGAGACACTCAAGTGAGTTGAAAGGAGAATCTCTGGTTATGTCAAAAACAACCCCGAGTCTTGAACTAAGGGAAACAGTTGAGAGGAAAGTTTCTTTGTCTATTGATTGATAACTTTCCTCTCTATAATTTTTTCCTAGGCCGTTTTTTTATCAGAAACGCCTGAATTTTTAGAAGACTCCGAGCTGTTCTTAGTCTCCGAATTACTCTTAGTCTCCGAATTACTCTTTGCCTCTGATTTTCCTGCCGAAGATTCGGCTTGAGACTTCTGCTGGTAGTCCTTACTTCGGTAATCCGTAATGTAAAAACCTGAGCCTTTGAAAATAAAACCTGCACCTGCTCCAATTAATCGCTTAACGGAAGCCCCTTTACACTCTTTACACTCTTGAATAGGATCTTCCGACATTCTTTGAAATACATCAAATTGAGCATCACACTCATTACATTTATATGAATATGTTGGCATATTTTTCTCCTAAGACAAGTAACTAACTAGCAAAATGAATGCTCGCGTCACTTCCTTGCTCCCATTTACGACGAAAATACTCTAAAAGAAACTGCTCGGAAAGTTTTTGTCCGGTCAAGGATTCGATAAGTTCTATTCCAGTTGTCGCTTTTCCCACTCGGAAAATGTTTCGGTTCAACCAATCATGGATAACATGAAAATCTCCTGCCATGATATTTCCACCTAAGTCCGGGATATCGGCTCGAAGTTTATCCCAAAGTTGAGCGGCATACATACTTCCCAGGGTATATGTTGGGAAGTAACCAAAACTAGCTTGGCTCCAATGAATATCTTGTAAAGCTCCTTCTACGTCGCTGGAAATCTCCAAGCCTAAATAGCTTTTCATTTTGGCATTCCAAGCTTCTGGAATTTCCGAGACTGCTAGCCTTCCTTCAAAAACATCTTTTTCAATTTCATATCGAGTAATAACATGCAAGTGATAGGTTAATTCATCCGAATCAATTCGGATAGGAGAAGTCGCTACTCGATTGATCGCTCGATAAAACTGATCTTGTGTCCATGTTCTTAGCTGAGGAAAGCTATTTTGAAAATGAGTAAAGTACCGAAAAATAAACGATTTACTTTTTCCAATAAAGACTTCCCAGAGACGAGATTGAGACTCATGGATAGCTAAAGAAGTGGGGCTTCCCATAGGTGTTCCCATAAAATCAGGATTTAATCCTTGCTCATAAATCCCGTGTCCCCCTTCATGGATAGAGGAATAGATTCCCTCCAAGTGATGGAGATGATACTTACTTGTAATTCTAACATCCTGAGGCCCTAGTTCAATTGTCAGAGGGTGAACAGATTCATCCATTCTTCCTCGGTCAAAACTAAAACCTATCTCTTGAAGAATACGCATCGATATTTCATCTTGCTTACCTTCGGGAAAAGAACCCGAGAGGATAGAAGTTTCTTGATTTCCTGCAATAATTTCTTCTACTAAAGGTATTAATTCTTTTTTTAGATTATAGAATAGAGAATCCAGTTTTTCTGTGCTAATTCCGGGCTCATACTCTTCCAACATAACCTCATAAGGTTTTTTATCTGGGTTGATATATTGGACTTCTGCAATAGAAATTTCCATTAGTTCCTGAAGGGGAGGAGCAAAAAAGGAAAAACTGTTTTCTTGACGCGCTTTCAACCACGCAAACTGAGCTTGGGCTATGGTTTGACTTTTCTTTTCCACTAGAGAGGAGGGGACTTTAGCTTGTTTTGTATAATCCTTGTACACCTCTCGAATAATCACTTTATCGGCAAAAGAAAAATGCTCACCTTGCTCTAGATCTTCATGGAGTTTCTCAATATTTTCTGACATTTCAGAGCTTGTAAATTTTTCGTGAGCAAGACGTGATAAGTAAGCGACTTGCTTACCTCGAAAGTCAAAACCTTGTCTGACTAAATGGGTTTCTTGGTCCCACAATAAAGTCGCGATAGAAGAGTTTAATAAATGACACTCAGATAGTATTTTGCGTAGTTTTTGCATCGACTCTTTCATATTTCCCCTTTATTATTAAAGTGTAGAGTTATATCCTAATCTCTGTGGAGCTTCCTTATTCTAATCTTCCTTATTCTAATTCTTGAAAAACTTCCTGAACAAGATTTTTAATATCTTCCCGTTCTTTTCTAACAACCACAGAGATATTTTGAATGGCTTTTTCCGCTCTACTGTTATCAAAATTCATTGCGAGAGCAGTATTATACATGATTTCCGCAAGAGTATAGTTATGAGATTTCAAAGCATGGTCCCCCATTTTTATCAAAACATTAAATTTTCCTTTGAGGGCCGCTTCATTTTGTTTTTGTGCCGCTAATACTTTGTTATATAGTTCTGATATTTTAATATAATCAGCGACAGTACTTTTGGTATCTAAATTTTCAAACTCTTTCGCAGCATTGAAAAGATCACGATCAAGTTCAGCTTCAATTTTTGATTTATTTTGGAAATTATTAAACCAAATAAAAGTGATGACTGCAATGAAGGTAAAAGCGCTAGCTGAAAAAGTATAAGTCAGACTACGATTTTGTTTTAAACGACGAAAAAATCTTCGTGAAGAAGTCGTCGGTTGAGCTTTAACTCGAGTTCCTTCTAGATATCTTTTGATATCGTCAGCCATTTCTAAGGCGCTATTATACCGCAGAGACTTCTCTTTTGCCATAGCCTTTTCAACAATTGCTATGAGATCTTTAGAAACAGCTTTATTCAAATTAGCAATCGGTTCAGGATCAACATAGCAAATTTTATAAAGAACTTGCATCGGCGGGCCAGAAAAAGGAACTTGTCCCGTTAGTATCTCATAAAGAATAGCTCCTAAACCATAGACATCTGTTCGCCCATCAATGTCGCTCACTCTTCCCTTAGCTTGCTCAGGAGACATATAAGCAGGGGTTCCAATAGACTGCCCATCGCTGGTTAATTGAGATTGCGAATATTCATCTCGAGCAATTCCAAAATCCATTAAAATGGGACCATCTTTAGAAATAATAATGTTGGCAGGTTTTAAGTCTCTATGAATAATCCCTCCTTGATGAACATAATCTAGCGCTTGACAAATAGTAAGCATCCATCCTAAAAAATCTCTGGGGCGAAAAGGAGTCAAGCATTTTTGAAGTTCCTCACCTTCCACAATATCCATAGCATAGTAGGGCTTTTTATTGTGAAAACCAATATCATGTACTTTTACAATATGGGGATTTTGAAGACGTGCTATTGCTCTTGCTTCTATGAGAAAGCGCTCCTTTGCCTCCAGGGATGTCTCTTTGGAAAGCACTTTAATAGCAACCATTCTCTTAAGCTTTTCATCTCGGGCTCTATAAACAGTACCCATTCCTCCTTTCCCCAAAATTCCCAAAACAGTGTATTTACCATCTATGAGTTGAGGGTTTTTTTCGATCTTGTAGTCCGTGGTCGCTTGTTCATCTGCAAACTCTAATTTTTGAGTGCTATTCAAAGATTTTTGATTACTTCCCAAAGCTGGATTACGAGCCTGAGTTTGTCCAAAAGGAGAAGTTTTCCGCGAACTGGAAGTGTCTTGAGAAGGTAAACTCTTATCAATAAAATCTAATGTTTTTTGTGATGGTGTGGCTGGGGTCTTATTTTTTTGAGTCAAAGCAGATCTAGGTTGGGCACCAATAGCTTGAGTTTTCTTGGGCAAAGCTTTAGACTTTGTCTGAGTTTCTCGTAACGGGTCCTTCTCGTCCTCGTCCATAAACCCTAAAACTTTTTGGGGAGAAGCCGGTTTCGTTTTTTGGGGCTTAGCTGATGACCTTATCTGAGCACTAATCGTTTGCGTTTTTTTAGGTAGGGCAATAGATTTCGTTTGAGTTTTCTGTAAAAGATTCTTATCTTTCTCATCGGTAAAACTTAATGGTTTAACAGAAGAAGTCCTTCGAGATTTTTGTGCAGGCATCTCTTGGGTTTTTCTCTGTGTTATTCTTGATCTTTGTTGGGCGGTAATTGCTTGCGTTTTTTTTGGCAGCACTGCTGATTTAACCTGAGGCTTGCTTACAGGATTAGCTTTCTCTAGAGTCTCTTTCGTAGGGCTTGGCTTAAGTATAGTATCATCATCTTCTTTTAGTTTTAAACTGCTTTCTCCCAGAACTTTCTTTTTGTCTGGAATTACTTCTTCACTTTTCTCAATAATCAAGTAGGTTGTTTTTTCATTATCAAACCAAATCTTTTTTCCTATGGGCATTTCTAGCCAAGCATGTAGAGGAATCATTCCTCCATCCATAGACATATTTTTTCGCGACATCGCCATCAGACGATAGCGGCCTTGGGAAAATCTGATTTTTAAATGCTCGTCCTCAATAAGAGAGCCGGCTACTACATAATGATTGTGAGAAGAACTTCCCAAACTCAAAATACGGTCATCTTGCTCTAGTGCAAAAATTCCACAGCAAGTTTGGTTTTGGTAATATTTCAAAATATCCATATCTATTCCTGTAAGGTACTTGGAAGAAAACAGCAGAACAAGTCAAATCCATTATTTAATGCCATGAGCTTTTTTTATTTCTCGAAGAGCGTCTTCTGCTCTTTTACTTACTCTAGGGTCATCGTCTCTGCTTGCTCGCTCCAAAGCAAAAATAGCTCGTCTTACTTTCATTTGTCCCAACAAACGGGCGGCATTTTCTTGAATAAAAGGATCTCTATCACGAAGTAGCTGAATCAAGCTACTGTGCCCAGCGCTATCTAAGCGAACAAATAGCCTAAAAACGTCGTTAGCAAGTTGACGTTCTTCTCGCAATAACTTTATCAACCAAGAAACAGACTTTCGCCCATTCGCTTCCACAATATCTCCCGCATGATGTCGATACTTTCCATCTTCGACAAATGCTTTAAAATAGGGATCTAAAGCGGATGACTTCATTCGAAGAATAGATTCCTTGGCAATATTTTGAATCTCTTCATCCCGTCCTTGAACCATCATATCTAAAAGAAATACTATATTTTCTCGGCCTCTCTGATAACCAATCAAACGTGCTAGCCTATGACTTAGTTCACGGCGCTCAAAATACTCTCTATCCTCAAATTTTTCTTTGAGTACTTCTAAAATATCCCGACCTAGGTACCGAAGAGTTCTCTCTGCTCCTTCCTCCAATTCGGGATTGTCTAAATTTTCAATCAAGCGCAAAACTACCTGAGGATGTTCTTCCGCAATTTTCTTCAAAGCAAAAGCAGCTGTATCCACTCTTTTAATATCTTTTAGAAGTTCGAAAAACAAATCAATAGTTCTTTCATCTCTCATTTCTCCCAAGATTTTTAAGAGAGAGGTTTGTTCACGCCCTTTTGATTTTTCTAACTGTTCCAAAATAGTAGGGACAACAAAAGGACCCATTTTTTTCAAAACATCTTCCGCTTCTTTTTTTATTTGAAAATCACTATCATCCAAAGCTCTTAAAAGAAGAAGTGTTGATTCCTCTGTTTTTAAATTCGCCATGGACTGAATTGCCTTTAAACGAATATAAGAATCTTTATTTTTAGCTAAATCAAGTAAAGCAGGCGCTGCAATATTTCCAAATTCTGCTAGAGCTAAGGCGATACGTTCTTTTTCCACATAAGAAGCTTCCGTAAATTCTTTAACTACTGGCTTTAAGGCAACTTTTCCCATACTGCCCAAAGCTTTAGCAAACCCCAAAGCTTTTGCTAAATCTACTTCGTTTTTAAGTTTTTTAATTAGAGGATTTAAGGCTGGCTCTCCAAGTAAGGCTAGAGATTGAATTGCTTGAGGGCGCAGTTGAGGATCGTCATTCGCTTTCAAAAACAAATTGAGTGATTTTCGATCTTTATTCATTCCCAGAACAAAGAGTATATTTTCTTTTATTTCCGGATCTGTTACGCTTGGATATCGGCGGCGTAAATCATCACTTACACTAGGGCCTATTTGAACTAGAGCATATCGAGCTACTTCCTGTTCTTTCTTTTTTCCTTCGAAGAAATAATCCAAAAGAATAGAGCTTCCTTCTTTTGCCTTGAGTTTACCTAACATTTTTAGAGTAAAAAGTTTTTTAAATGATTTTTCAAGGTGTTCGATAAGATAAGGAACTGCATCTGAGCCCATTTTTAAAAAAGCCTCTTCGGCTACTTTTTCCAGCTGAGGTTTTCTGTCTACCAATTTTAAAACTTTAGGACAGAGAGAAAGGGCTTGCAGCTTCCCCAAAGAAGATATAGCAACCTCTTGTACAGCTATATCACTGTCTAAAAGAGCTCTAGTAAAGTCACTGAGAACCTGATCTTTCGGAAAATTACTCAGAGAACGTAATGCTACTAAACGAATTTCGGGAACAAAGTAGCTACTATATTTTTGGAGAGTTTCTTGTACTTTGGGATGAGGAAACTGCCCGGCAATCATTAAAAGAGCTAGCTTTGTTTCTCTAGACCCATCAGAAATACTATCCAAAATAGGGTGAACCGCCACCCTTCCAATTTTCTTGAAGATAGGAGAAAAACTCTCTTGATACTGAAGCGGCTTTTCTTTTAGAAGGTCAAGTAAAAGGTCTATTCCCCAATAGCCTAAATTTTTTAGGTGCTCTACAGAAAGTTTACCTTCAGAAAAATCTTTCACAACAGCTTCTCTCCCTCCATCTAAGGAAAGTACTGATTGAAGAGCATAGTAGCGAACTTCGGAGACATCATCGTAAAGAACTCTTTTAAGTAACAGAGGAACACTGTCGTGGTACTTAAATATACCACACAAGCGAACTACAAGAATACGAATTTTAGAAGAAGGCGACTCAAAATTTTCATTAAGAGCTTCCTGTAAAATAGGAGAATTGTAAGGCATTAACTTTACCATTCGGTTTTCTATTTCGTTAAGCTCTGTAATTTTAATAGACTTCAAAGATCTATTATTAAGAAGACACCGAGCAGTTAAAGCCAAGGCTTTTTGAATATTCTCATTTTTTTCTTGTCGGTAGCTGATTCGAATGCTATTCAAAACCGTGGGAAAACGGAGCAAATTAAGTGCCACCTCTTTGATTTGCTCATTGGTAATATCAGGCTCTTTTAAAGTATCGATAATTTCCTCGGCCTTCTCCCTGAGATAATTGTTTTCACGCGTTTCCAGGTGAGAGAGTTCCTCTTGCTTTGCAGTAACAAGACTTGTCGTATGAGGATCTTCCAGTTCTTTACTAATTTGTTCAGATAAAAAAAACATTGCTTTGGCAAACTCAAAATTTCTCGACCGAAGCGCACTATCCCCCATCATTAGGCACACTTTTAATTTCCCCTCTTTGGCCTCTCTATTTCCACTATCTAAACTCAAGGTTCGCCCATATAAATTAAAAACTCGGAAAAGCTCTCCCAAAGGAGTCTGGTTGTCGTGAGACTCTTCCATTCTTTGAGCATCTTTCAAATAACTATCAACCAGCTTTTCTTGTTCTGTCTGCTTCTTATAATTGGAATAAAAATGCCAAGATAGAAATAGCAAAAGAAATAATACTGAGCAAGTCGCAACAAAGCTAACCGCTTTATTTTTTTGGACAAGCCAAATCATTTTAGCATGAAAAGGAGGTAGTTTTCCTTCTATTGACTTACCTTTTAGATGACGTTCTATATCATCAGCCATTTCATCGGCTGTTTGATAACGGTAGCGCTGTTGTTTGGCCATTGCCTTCATAGTAATTACAACAGAATTTCGCGAAACATCAGGATTAAGACGAGAAATAGGGATCGGAGCAACAGAGCAGACTTGCTCTAAAACCTTTACTGCCGAATCAGAAGAGAATGGGGGAGAACCCGAGAGAACTTCGTAGAGAACAGCTCCTAAGCCATAAATATCAGAAGTTTCATTGACTTTATCCCAGTAGCCTAAAGCTTGCTCTGGAGGCATGTAAGCAGGTGTTCCTAGAGATTCTCCCTCTATTGTTAGATGAGTTTTTCCCGCAGAATCTTTGGCTATTCCAAAGTCCGTTAGAATCGGACCGTTGGGTGTGATAAAGATATTAGAAGGTTTAATATCACGATGAATAATGTTATTGCTGTGGGCATAAGCAACTGCTCGGGCGATGTCACGAATCCACCCCATCGCCTTCAAAGGATTTACAGTTTCTTTTTTCATTAGCTCTTGGAGATCATCCCCCTCCAAGAGCTCCATGGTAAAATAAGGAGTGCCATTAAACTCCCCCACATCATGAACCATAACAATGTTTTGATGGCGAAGTTTTCCAATAGCTTGAGCTTCCTTTAGGAAACGCTTGCGAGCAACATCGTCACTCATGTATTCATCTTGGAGAAGTTTTAGGGCAATTTTTCTTTGAAGTTGGCTATCCCAAGCAAGATAAATCTCTCCCATAGCACCAGCCCCGAGCTGCTCTTGAATTCGATAACGATCATCAACAACAGTGCTTTTTGTAATAGAGGCTAGGTTTTTTTTTAAATAATTTTGCCGAGAGGATTCCATTTCCACAAAGTCAAAGGAAGCAGGGGGATCTGCTGTAGGAGAAACTACTAAGTAGCTTGCAGGAGTGATATAAATAGGCCTATCATCGTATTGCCCCCATGTGTCAGGAGCAAGCACTTCATTTTCAACTCGGCATGGACCAACAGCACAAATCTCATATTTACCATCACTAAAACGTAATAGTAAGTGAATTTTTGAGACCCTAGCGTCTCTGTCTAGCGGGAAAGTACATTTAGCTGTACGGCCAACTGTTTTTACTCCCCCTGTTTCTGGCAAGGGAAATGTATAGGCTTTTTTACCATTCCAATACCAAATCAACTGTCCCATGTTGTCACCTAAATTTAAAGAGGGATGTTAGGAAATTTACGATCATCTTTTGGGGGTTGGTAACTAGAAAATAAATGAGGTAACTCTTGTGTAAGCGCTATTCGTATTTGATCTGCAGGAATAACTTCGTCAATTTTCCCGAATCCTGCAGCTCCCCATGGATTCAAATGTTCCTTGTTATATTGATCTATAAGTTTTTGACGTTTTATTGCTCGGGCTTCAGGATTGGCACATTTTTGTAATTCTTTTCTATAAATCACATCGACAGCCCCTGAGGCCCCCATCACAGCAGAAACAGAGGAAGGAACAGCAAAAACGCGATCTGCTTGAATATCTTTGCTGAGCATAACGCAATAAGCTCCGCCAAAAGATTTTCGAACGATAATAGAAATTTTAGGAACATCGGCAACACATTGGGAAAAAAGCAGCTTTGCTCCATGACGAATAATTCCCCCTCTCTCTTGTTCTAAAGAGGCGAGGAATCCTGGCACATCAACAAAATTAATAATGGGTATATTAAACAAGTTACATAAATTCACAAAACGAGCCGCTTTACAAGAACTATTAATGTCCAGGCAACCTGCTTGATACCGACTATTGTTTGCTATAATCCCAATGGGGATGCCACTGATTCGGGCAAACCCAATAGATACATTGGGAGCATAGTTTTTTTGCAATTCAAAATAGTGGCTATTGTCAACGACGTCTTTAATCAAAACTCGAATATCAAAAGCATTTTCTCCTGCTCCTTGGAGTAGATCATAGGAGAAAGTTGTTAGTCGATTCGCAGGATCACTTTTACTATCCAAAACAGCGGGTTTTTCTCGAAAATTGGAAGGTAAAAACGAGAAAAACTCCTTCGCCATGTCAAGAGCTTTTCGATCATCAGGGGCAGTCAAGTGAACAACTCCCGATTCTTGTTCTTGGATCCTTGCTCCTCCTAAATCAGAAGCTTTGACATCTACTCCAGTTGCAGCCTTTAGGACAATAGGGCCAGTGATTGCCATAAAGGAATAATCGGTCATAATAATTAGATCTGTCATCGCAGGAGAGTAGACCGCTCCTCCGGCACAGTTGCCCATAATCAAAGAAATCTGAGGAATTCGACCAGAGAGTTTTGCTGAATTTCCATAAAATATACGAGAGTAAGCAGCCAAAGAAAGCATTCCTTCTTGGATGCGAGCTCCTCCCGAGTCATTAATCCCAATGATCGGGCATTTCTCTTTTAAAGCCATATCTTGTAGCTTTACTACTTTACCAGCATTGTCGTATCCACAAGTTCCTGCAATGACTGTAAAATCCCAAGCAAAAATAAATGTTTTGCGTCCCTGGATGAGTCCCCACCCTCCCACAATACCATCGCCTAAAGTTGTCTTACCAACAAATTTATCGATTTCATGAAAGGTATCCGCATCTAGACAGTATTCTATTCTTTCGCGAGCTGTCATTTTATGTTTTTGATGATAGCGACGAATAGCAAGATCCCCACCTCCTTGTTCCGCTATCTGATTTTTTTCTTTTAAAACATCATGACTTGCGACAAAGGGATCTTGGGATTCTTGTTTTTGTTCTGGGGGAAAAAGTTCTAAATCTGCAATTATAGATGATATATCAGAATTCATTTCTTTACCAATGTAGTCGTGTTTTTCGCTTGCCTAAAAAATGGCTTCTTTTGGGAGAAAAAATTATCAAGGAAAGCCCTAAATTTCAAAACTTTGCAATGATTTTTCATTTTAGAGGGGGATTTTTTTTTGTCAATAAAAATCTGACTATTTTATCCATTTGAAGTGGGGAGAGAGGAAGGTGAGGTTCGCTGGAGGGTGAGGCTCCTGCCGAACAGGGGATGTGATTGGCTCTTGATACTAGAATCCAAGCACAACCCCCGCTCATCAGGAGATTCGCCCTCCACCAGCGTGCATCAGTTTCGTTTAAGGCAAAAGGTATTTTCTAATTCGAAATCGATGCTGCCAGAGGAACCTCAACTTTGCTGCCCTTACTATTACCGTTACCATTGCCATTGCCATTACCGTTACCATTTCCGTTACCGTGTTGGCCCACAGCATTGATTTCTTCCACAATTTTTGAGGCAATATCCAAGCGTATTTTTCCGCCTTGAACTAATTTTTTGACCACTAGATCAATTTGTTCAGCTTTAGCTCCTGCTGCCGTTGCAATGTTTCGAGCATGCAAAGACATGTGCCCCCTCTGAATGCCTTCATCAGCTAAAGCTCTCAAGGCTCCTGCATTTTGAGCTAGCCCAACTGCGGCCATAACTCCTGCCAATTCTCGAGCATGTTTTACACCTAGAATTTTCAAATTAGCTTTTGCCACAGGATGAATCTTAGTTGCTCCTCCCACCAACCCTACAGCCATGGGTAATTCAATAGTTCCAACCAAATCTCCCTCGGCATTTTTTTCCCAGGTAGTTAAGGATCGGTAATGGCCACGAAAAGAAGCGTAAGCATGAGCGCCCGACTCAATAGCTCTAGTATCTTGACCTAAGGCCAGAGCAACAGCAGAAATCCCATTCATAATTCCTTTGTTATGGGTAGCTGCTCGAAAAGGGTCTGCATCAGCAAAATGATAGGCCATAACCATTCCATCAACTATTTTTTCTCCTCCCAGAGACTCCGCCGATAAAACTGTGTAAGCACGGGCTAATCTCTCTACTGCCAAATTGGAGATGATTCTTAAATAAACCCGTCCTCCAGCTAAGCATTCAACTTCACTGGCCAAAGCTTCCACCATAGTATTAACTGCATTGGCTCCCATGGCATCTTGGCAATCTACTAGTAAGTGACAAATAACCATCGGTCCGGACAGAGTATCTAGGACACGAACTTCTAGTTTACGTGCTCCTCCCCCAAACTTAACAAGTAAAGGATCTTGTTCATTCGCTAAACTCAAAAGCTCTTTTTCTTTTGCCAAAATTCTCATTTTAGCCCCATAAGGATCATCAACATTCGTCACTTGAATTTGGCCGATCATTATGGATTCAGTAGTGGAAACAGAAAATCCTCCCTTAGTTTTAGCAATCTTAGCGATTTTAGAAGCTGCAGCAACAACAGAAGATTCTTCTACTGCCATAGGAACAAGATATTCCTTATCGTTGACTAGAAAATGCATTCCTAGACCAACAGGAATTTCTATTGTACCTACTACATTTTCTATCATCTGGTTGGCTTGTTGTAATGAGAGGCCCGCTGAATTTTTTAAAGCGGAAGTATCTTCGTCGTTAAGAGAAACAAACTGTTGGACTCTTTTCAATCGTTCTTCTGGTGCTAGCTTATAAAAATTTTTACCATCGAATCCACTTGACGACATGTTCTTCTCCTAAAGTATCTTAGCCTGACCGACCGGTCAATAAATAGATAAAAAAAAGTAATTGCGAATAAAAAAACTAACGCGACGCGTTACTGACCAAGCGGTCAGGATAAAGGCAAAAAAAAGGAAAATGTTTTTTAGGGAGTTTCCTTACTCTGTTTTACGAATTAAAATCCCGTAAAAAATATTTTCTTTCAAAGTTTGAAAAAAATAGCGATCTAAAGCATTCAAATCTGATTTCAAAATAAAAATTTGAATGAGTACTCCTTCTAGGTTAGAGACAATTAATTTTGCTGTAGCTTGAACATTGAGGTCTTTGGAAAAAATTCCTTCCTCAATACCTTCTTGGAGATACCCTCGAAAAACTTCTTCAAATTTATCATGAATTTTCTGTAGTCTTTCAATTTTTTGTTTTTCATCTGTCCCCAATTGAATAAACCAACTCATAAAAACTTGGATAAACTGAAGATTCTTTTTAACAAAATCCCAGTAAATGTCAATTAAGTTAACAATTTTACGATGAGGATCTTTTTCTTTGTTATCCAAAAGTAGTGTTTTCATGCACCGATCAACAAAGTCATCCATGAGAGATTCAAGCAATTTACCCTTACTTTGGAAATACCAAAATATTAAGGATTTACTCACTCCGGCTTGAGCAGCTATTTTTGCCATGGAGGCCCCTTTATAGCCAAACGTAGCAAAGTGGTAAGCTGCTGATCCAAGAATGTTAATCCGGGTATCAGGATTTTGTTCGCGGGGCATGTACATTACTTCTATTAAATTATCAGATGAAACAAACAAATTTGCCCGCAAATTATAACGAACCCTTACCATAGCGTCAACAAAATTATAAAAATTACTTCTCTATTCTGTTAAGTACTTAGTAGCTTTGAACTTTATGTAGATTGAATTATTGTTGCATTTGAAGTATCTTTATTGTAATATTTTGTACCAGGAATAGACCTAAATCTGAAGCTCTGCTTACTCTTAACATTAGGTGAGAAACCAAAACTCTTGATTCTCCACTTAAGACGTAAGAATAAAAACTCTATTCTTAACTTTACCATAGAATTACCTGAAGAACTTGGAACCGATACAAAAAAGGATAACCTATGACAACAGCTAATTGCATAGAGGAAAGCAAAAAAAACCAAGAAAATCACGAGAACCCCTCAGAAAAAACGGAAAAAAAAACTAAGAAAAAAGCCCCTTTTAGCTTCATGAAGTCAGCCTTTGCAGGAGACATTGCAGAAGAAATCATTTTTCCATATCCTCAACAAAGCAAAGAAGAAAAAGAAGAAACACAACTCTTTTTGAAAGAACTAGATAAATTTTGTCGTGAGAACATTGATGGTGCCCAAATTGACTTAGATGCCAAAATTCCCCCTGAAGTAATCCAAGGCCTCGCAGATTTGGGAGTATTTGGTTTAACTGTTCCAGAAGAATACGACGGTTTAGATGTTTCTTATACCTTTTTCTGCCAAGCCATAGGTATTATCCCTCGCTACTGTGCATCTTTGGCCGCAACTGTCGTTGCTCATCTTTCCATAGGAACAAAAGCCCTCTATATGTTTGGAACAGAAGATCAAAAAAAGCGCTACTACCCCAAACTCGTAACGGGAGAATGGATAGCTGCGTTCAGTTTGACCGAACCTCAAGCAGGCTCAGATGCAAGCGGAATTAAAACATCAGCTAAACTTTCTGAAGACGGAAAACACTATGTCCTTAGTGGAGAAAAAATTTATGTGACCAATGGAGGGTTTGCCAGCTTTTTTACTGTATTTGCCAAAATCAACTCAGGAGACGAAGAAGAGAAAGGTTTTACCGCTTTTATCGTCACAAAAGATATGCACGGTGTCTCTATTGGCAAAGAAGAAAAAAAACTAGGCCTCAAAGGTTCTTCCACAACTCCCCTTCTTCTCGATAATGTCAAAGTTCCTGTAGATAATATTTTAGGACAAAAAGGCAAAGGGTTTAAAATAGCCATGGAAGTACTAAATACAGGTCGCTTAGGGCTAGGTGGTATATGTGCTGGAGGAGTTAAAAAAGCCATTGAGGGATCTGTTCAATACGCTACTCAAAGAAGACAATTCGGTATGTCTCTCTCTGAGTTTGGCCTTATCCAGAAAAAAATTGCCCGAATGGGAGTTCTTACCTTCGCTATGGACAGTGCTGTTTACTTAACTGCTGGGTTAGCTGACCGCAAAGATATTGATTTTTCTGTTGAATCTGCCATTTGTAAGGTTTTTACAACAGAATGTGCTTGGGAAATTATCAATGAAACTGTCCAAATTTTTGGAGGAAGTGGATTTATTGCTGATTACCCTTACGAAAGAGCCCTTCGAGATGCTCGTATCACTATGATATTTGAAGGAACCAACGAAATCCTTCGCCTTTTTATTGCCTTAGCAGGGATGCGTAATGTAGGAGAGTATTTCAAAAAACTAGGCCAAGCAATTAATCAACCTTTGCAATCTTTAGGCTTTCTTTATGAGTATTTCTCTGGCCAAGTGATCAGTTCCTTTGTTAAAGAAAAAATCAACAATGCATCTGCGCAACTCTCTTCCGAAGCTGCTATTGTGCAAAAGTACATTCCTCTTTTAAATCAGGCCGTAGAAAAATCTATTCGTACCCACAAAAAAGAGGTTATCCACCAGCAGTTTATCTTAGAAAGAGTTGCTAATATGGCAATTTCTATATACACCTTAGCTGCTTGTATTAGTCGCGTTGATAGCTCTCTTAGGCAAGGTAAAACAGAAGCTGACCTAGATCAGGAATTTACTATGCTAAAAACCTATGCCTTCATTGCAGAAGCTAGTCTTCAAGAGAACTACCAATCCTTAACTAACAATTGCGACAAAGAAATACAAAAAGTTTCCGCTTTTCTCTGTGCAGCAGAAGGGTATCCTTTACCAGATGTTATTTAGATAGTCAATTTTATAATAAGGGGGAAATCAAAATTTTTTGGACTTTTTGGTTTCTCACCGAGGCTCTTAGAGTAAACAACCCTGAACTTTTTGCACAGGGGTTTTCTGGAAAGGGGATTTATGAAGCTCTTAAATAATTTTGTTAGCCAGACATTGCCCTTTGTTCCCAAGCAAATTGTAAGCGTATTTGCCATGAACTACATAGCTGGAGAAAATATTTCCACAGCTATTCAAAAATGCCGAGCCCTAAACAAAATAGGAGCGATGTGCACCATTGATCATTTAGGAGAGAGTGTTAGCGATGAGGGAACGGTTCGAAAAACCGTTGATATATACTTACGAGTTCTGGAAGAAATCTCTCAGGAAAAACTCGATTCCAACATTTCTATAAAGCCGACTTCTTTTGGAGCTCTTCTAAGTCAAGATAATTGCTTAGAAAACATTCGTAAAGTTGTCAAGAAAGCTCATGAGTTGGGTAACTTTGTTCGTATCGATATGGAAGACCATCCATACACAGATATGACACTGAAAGCTTATGAAGAACTTCGAAGAGAGTTTCCTAATAGTGTCGGTGTAGTTCTACAGTCTTATTTAAAAAGGACAAAAGAGGATGCTGACAAACTTAGCCAAGGAACAAAGGCAAACTTTAGGCTATGTAAAGGGATCTACAACGAATCGGAAAAAATTGCTTACAAAGGAATCCAAATCAACGAAAATTTTCTCGAGACCTTGGATTTAATGTTTTCTCGCTCTGCCTACGTCGGAATAGCTACTCACGACGATAAACTTGTTGATGGCGCTCTAAAATTAATTGAGAAGCATCAACTAACAAAAGAACAATACGAATTCCAAATGCTTTTAGGAGTACGCTCTAGTCTACGAGACCAAATTATTGCCCAGGGGCACCGAATGCGAATCTACTTACCTTTTGGAGGAGATTGGCATGCCTACACTATGCGTAGATTTAAAGAAAACCCAGATATTGTCGGATCAGTTTTAAAAGGTTTCTTTGTTCGCTAAAATTTTTTCGAGGTAGCTCTTTTGCTACCTCAACATTTATTTTGCTCTCTTTGCTTCCCACTTCCAAGCGCTCAGCATCATATCTTCAATAGTTCTTTCGGGTGACCAAAGAAGCTTTTCTTGTGCCTTTGTATTATTTGCGTATATGGCAGGGACATCTCCTTCCCGGCGAGGCCCCACATCATACCTTAGTTTTTTCCCACTAACGCTCTCAAAGGCACGTATTGCTTCTAGCACTGTCACGCCTTTCCCTGTGCCTAAGTTAAAAACCTCACAAAAAGATTTCTCGCAAGCAGCAACAGAGTACTCTAAAGCCTTGGTGTGGGCATGAGCAATGTCCATAACATGGATGTAGTCTCGAATGCATGTCCCATCGCGAGTAGAGTAATCATCTCCATGAACGACTAGCTTCTCTCTTGTTCCAAGAGCGGTTTGCATAATAATCGGAGCTAAATTTTGAGGAGGCCCAAAAGGAGTCTCTCCTATTTCCCCTGTTTCATGTGCTCCTACAGGATTAAAGTACCGAAGAAGCACACATTTTTGATGAAAAATATGATAGAAGTCTCGAAGGATTTCCTCTCCCATTTTCTTCGTATTGGCATAAGGAGATTCAATTTCTCCCATCGGAGTTTCCTCTGTTACAGGAAGAGATTCTACTTTCCCGTAAACAGAGCAGGAAGAGGAAAAGATGAAATGAGAAACAGAAAATTCTTTTAGGCAAAAAAGAAGGTTTAAAAGAGAATTGATATTATTCTGGTAATAGAGCAAAGGTTTTTTTACGGACTCATATACTTGCTTTAAGGCAGCAAAGTGGATAACTGCATCTATTTGGTTTTGCAAAAAAACTTCTCTTAAGGCTTCCCGATCACATAAGTCAACTTTGTGGTTAGGAACAACCATTCCCGTGATAGAACTAACTCCTTTCAGAATTTTTTCATCTGAACAAATATTGCTATCCAGACAAACAACTTCGAACCCCGCTGAAATTAAATCGACGAGAGTGTGCGTTCCTATATATCCACAACCACCTGTAACCAACACCTTCATATTTTCACCTGTCTTTCTAAAAAGCTAATCGAGAACGTGTCCAAGGGCGTGTCCCGGACACTCCCCTAATTTTATCCATAGATTTATAGGCCATTCTAGCAGCATTTTTTTCTGGCTCAAGGAAAAAGAGTCCGTTCTTTTTTTCTTGACTTTTCTTTCTTTTCTCTCTATATATGCTTGTTCTAAAAAAATTATTAGGACTATGAAAAAGAGAAACAAAGTGACAAATAAAAAAAATATATACTTCTACATGAGTTTGTTTTGTCTTCTATCTTTGGGCTGCAGCAGTTTAAATGAGCATCTGACCAAGTTAAAAAGCCCCTATGCAAAAGACCGAATCGATGCCATTATTTGGCTAACGGATAACATTAAGAGCCAAACTAGCGATGAACTTTTAGTAGAGGCCTTGACCAAAGATGAAAGTCCTCTAGTTCGATCTCTAGCCATTCGAGTTATGGTAGAAAAAAAGGGGACAAAATACTTACCTTTAATTCAAAATTCCCTAAAAGATAAACACTATCTTGTTAGGATGGAGGCCGCTCAAGCTATCGGTACATATCAAGCGACAGAGCTTACCTCTGATTTAGCCAAACAACTGCAAAAAAAGGATTCCCATCTTTGGGACAAACTAAAAGTGCTCAAGTCTATCGAGCATATGAGCGCCAAGGGAGCAGTTAAGGAACTTATTGAGTCACTAGATGACCAAGAACCAGCCGTTCGCCTTCAAGCCGTAACTCTCTTAGAAAAATTCACGGAACAAAACTTCGGAAGCAACAAAAAAGCATGGCTCCAGTGGTATGGAAAAAATAATCCTCAGTCATAGAGCCTGTTATAAAATTAGCTTGGTCAGAAAAATCCCAGAAAATTCTCTAGCGGCGTCAGAGAACATAAAATTGTCTTTCACTTAGAGGAACTAAGCTACCAGAAATTTTATAACCTCTTCCTTGCTAGAAAACTTTCTG
>JAJDCR010000098.1 GCA_029260735.1 Planctomycetota bacterium | reverse complement strand
GTAAGTCCTGAAGAGACCATCGTCAAAGCAAAAGACAATACCTCAACAGAAGTAAGTCCTGAAGAGACCATCGTCAAAGCAGAAGACAATACCTCAACAGAAGTAAGCCCTGAAGAGACCATCGTCAAAGCAGAAGACAATACCTCAACAGAAATTACTCCTTTAGGGACTTCTTCCGAAGAAGAAAAAGAAATTTTAGTTTCTGAAGAAAAACCAAATAATAACTTTCCTCAAGATGAAAAAAAGGGAGAAGAAACCCCTTCTTCTGCCCAGGCAGAGAAAAACGTTTTAGTGAGTAAGACATCCGAGGTTCCGCTTGTCAAGAAAACAACTTTAATAGACAATTCAGGAGATATTAGCAAGGGAGCTCAGATTAAAGTTGTCAATGGAAGTCTTGTTATTGTTCCGAGAGATGGAAATTCTACGGAAAATGAAGCTGTTGTCAAAGAAACTGTAGAAAGCTCGCCCGAAGTTGTTGTCAAGGAAACTGCAGAAAACTCGCAAAATATTGCTGCTACGGTAGTGTCCGTGGAAGAAAACGCCGAAGAAAGCAAAACGGAAAATACTAGCGAAGAAGAGAGCCCTAAAAAATCTTTGCCTAAAAAATTGGACGACAGCTTGATTGCTTTCCAAGGAAAAGGCTATAATCCGATGTCTTTTCAGTTTTTGGCAAGCTACGATATGCCTGAGCTTCCTAAAGTGGAGGATGCTAAGAAGATTCCTAGTTATATTGAAGATCTCAACGGACAGTCAGTTGCTCTCCCTGGCTACATGATTCCCTTCGAAAGCTACGAAAACAAAATTCGCAAGTTCATCCTTGTTCGTAGTCACAGTATGTGTTGCTTTGGGGCTCAGCCTATGATCCATGAGTTTGTTTATGTTGAAATGGAAGAAGGCCAAAGTGCTGTCTATTTTCCGAATATTCCTGTCGCTGTTTTTGGAACATTTCAGGTAGAGAAAAAAATAGAAGATGGCATTTTGCTCAATATATACAAAATGAAAGCCCAAAAAGTAATTTCTCCTCGCGACTATCGCTTTTTAGAAATTCTCAAGAAGATGCCTAAAATTCCTATTTACGAAGAGGAATAGACCTCTGTAGGGACACAGCTTGTGGCGGACACCCACAAGCAGTAGATGAAAATTTGGCTTGTATGAGCGGAAAACCTTTATTAATATAGAGTTAAGAAAAAAAAATTCTATTAAAAATGAAAGGGACCGCTATGCAAGCCAAGAATAATAAAGAGGATAAACTAAAAAGTGAACAAGTACAAGAGTTCATTCTTAAGAAATTGTTAGTGCTACTAAAATTTGTAGACTGCGAAATAACAGAGAAATTTGCAGCAAAGCTAGAAATAATATTGAACATATTGTTATTGGCGTCAACAAAAAAACAAACGATTCATAGAGTATGCGAAGATCATAAAGGGACTTATACAGGAGTAACAGTACGTAATACATTAAAGTTGATATTGGCAGATATAGAAACCACAGAACGTTATCTAAATAAAGTACTGAAATCCTTATTAAAACGAAAAGCACTACGAGGAAATCCGATAGTCTGCACAGATGTAATATTGGTAGAATATTATGGTAAGGAAGAAAAAAGTAAAGATGAAATAAAAAGGGCTGAAAAAAGAAAAGGAACAAACAATTTTCACGGATATTCAACAGTATACATAAGAGTAAATGGACAGCGCTATACAATAGCAATAACCTATGTCCGAGCAAGTGATAGTACGCTAGAAATAATACAACGTCTGAATAGATATCTTACAAGATATGCAATAAAGCCATCAATTTGGTTACTAGATAGCGGATATTATAGTGCTAAAGTAATTAAATGGTTCAAAGCATTGGATAAACATTTTTTAATGCCTTTGCCCGCTAGAGGTAAAGGCATTAATAGTTCTAAAGGACCAACAGGAACCAATGTTTTTAAAGTTTGGACAAAAAGTGGTTTTGGAACCCATACGATTAAACCGAAAAAAGTAAAACCTGTTCAGGTTGATGTTGCCGTTGCTATTACTTATCCTTATGGAAGAAAAGAAAAACATAAAGTCTCTATTTATGCTCATTTTGGTTTAGGCAATATGCGGATTCGAGACATACATGAACTTTATCGAAAGCGTTTTTCTATTGAAGTTTCATACAGACAAATGCATGAAGCTAAGGCAAAAACTTGTTCTCGAAGCCCAGTTCTTCGATATCTAATTGTTGGTATTGCTTTTATTATCCGCAATGCCTGGATTTTCTTACACTACCATATCCTATACCAAAAACAAAGAGGATCTGGAGGACGAAAATTTGATACTAATAATTTGACTTTTCCTACTCTAATTACGTGGATTCGCTATGATATTCAAATTTTATTCCCTTTGATTAGAGAGGTATCTATTGAAGATTCTGCTCGGCTTTATCTTCTTCAGTGATTCTTAATTTATTGTTCACTTTTTAGATGTACTTCTATATTTTATTTGGTCTTTAGCCTCTTTATTGTTCTTTTTCTTGTGAATTTTATTCAATAATCCCTTTATCCCTTTAGGAATCACGCTTTGCTTCAAAAATTTTCATCTACTGCTTGTGGGTGTCCGCCAAAAAACACTAGGATGTCGGCCAGACCCCATCTTTTTTTGTCAAAATTCCCTAATCCATCCCTAATTTTTTCTTATGAATTTGAGCAAGTTCTCTATATTTTTTCGCCCAAAGTAAATTCTTCTGAAAGTTACTTTCCTCTACGGAGCGGATTTTTTTGCCGGGAACTCCCACCACTAATGAATTTTCTTCCACAACCATGCCTTCTAGCACCACTGCCCCTGCTGCGACTACGCTATTCCGTTTTATATGAGCTCCTGATAAAACAATCGCTCCAATTCCAATTAAACAACCTTCCTCTACTCTACAACCATGAAGATTTACATGGTGCCCTACAGTCACATCATTGGCAATAATGCAAGGATCGTCGTTAGTCACATGAAGAATACAGCCATCTTGGATATTGGTACGATCACCTATTTTAATGGCATTGATGTCCCCTCGCAAAACGGCGTTATACCAAACAGAAGAATCTTCTCCTAGAGTAACGTTTCCCATTACTTGCGCTCCAGGAGCGATAAAAACAGAGGGGTGTATTTGAGGATCAAGAGTAAATGTGCCTGGGGGTAAATCTGTTTTATCCATATAAAATCCTTTATAAATATTTTTTAGAAGTTTCTAAAAAATATTTTAACAAAAAATATAAGTTTAGCTCAACAGTCTGAAAAAATTTTCGTATCATGTTTTATATCGAAAATGCACAGAAGATATTTTTCATCATCTTTTTGGCTTTTCGACCTTTCCTAAGTTCTTGAAAATGGAATTAATAGGTTAAAATTTATTCCCTAACCACTGATTTTATTAGAAGTAAAAAAAAAAAAGAGTCTAATATGCTACTCAACAAATACTTACTAAAAAAAATAATTTTCTCCTATAAATTCCGTTGGAATCAAAACCATTTCGTGGTATTATCCTGTTCTTTTTCTTCCCCCCTTCCCCCTCTGCTTTAGATAAAAAAAATTCACTTTTGTTAAATATTTCCCCATTAATAAATTTTAAACCCTTTCAGGCTATATGTTAAAATTAAATATTATATTTAACTTGACATTTTTAAGCCTAGTCCCTTATATTAAATTTACCGAATTAACCCTCTCCTATTTTGCTATTTGTCAGGAGGAAAGCCGTGATAGTAGTTGAAGGAATCATTGGTTCAGGAAAAACCACCCTAGCAAAACAAATCCAAGAAAAAATACCTCGTGCTAAGCTCTATGAAGAGCCTGTAGGGGGAAATCCTTACTTGGAAAAGTTTTATGATGATGCTCATCGTTGGGCTTTAGAAATGCAATATTTTCTAATGGCAAAACGATACCAAATGCACAGCGAAGCGGTGGAAGAAGAATGGTCTGAAGGAATCACCACTGTACACGACCGCAGTATCTATGGTGACTCTGTTTTTGCTTCTGTTTTGTACGACGATGGTTTGATTGATAGTTTAGGCTATAACTCTTATCTTCGTCATCGCGAATGTATGGAAAAAAGTCTTTTAATGCCCCAACAAATTTTCTACTTAGATGTGTCTGTTGATGTTGCTTTGCAAAGAATTGCACGTCGAGGGCGAAAATGTGAAGAAGGTATCATGGGAGACTATCTTGAAAAACTCGACAAGGCTTATCAAAAACTCCTAGATTACCTATCAAGCAAAACAAATGTTACTGTTTACGACTGGAAAGATGGTATGACAGTCGAAAATGTTGAGCTAAAAGGGGTGATCCAATATGAGGCAGTTTGCTAGTTTGGAAATAGCGGTTGGGCCAGTTTGTTCTGGGAAATCTACTTGGGCAATGAAAAAGTACCATGAACTTTGTCAAACAAAGTCTCAAGCCATAGACTACTACTGCTTTACCATTGAAAAGTTAGCGGGCCCAAAGCGGCATTCTTTTCAAGCTCGAAGCGGAGTTCAAGTTGAAGGTTGGTACATCAATAGCTTAGAACAAATAAAGCCAGAGCGCAATATTGTTGTGGTGGATGAAATACAGTTCTCTACCTTTCACTTTTCAGAAAATATCTTTTTGGAAAAAAATGTTTTAGAGTATTTGCGGGCAGATTTTTCCAAAGTTTCGATGGATAAAGAATTTTACTTTTCTGGATTAGATCTAGATTGGCAAGATAATCCTTTTTTAGCTACTATGTTTTTTATGGGAATTGCCGACAATGTTCACAAACTAACTGCTTACTGTGAACGCTGTGATAAAGATGCTTCTCTCTCTGAAAAACTCACAGGAGGAGAAGAAATTTTTAACGAAGGTGCTCAATATAAACCCATTTGTTATCAATGCCGTGACCAGCAAGAAAAGAAAAAAAAAGGGGCCTAAAAGGGCCTAAGTAATCAAAGCCAAATAAAAAATGTTGTTCTAACCTCCTTAAATAAGGAGGAGAGCAACATTTTTTTTTCCTCTCCATTTTCCTCTTCACAACCATTCCCTTCCTTCTAGTAACCTCTTTTTTATCCATTTTTACAAGATCTAAAATAATTCCCTCACCACCTTGTCTTTTTTCCCAAAATTGCTATAATACAAGCACAATTAAAAAACCTGTATAAGGACTTCTAGCAAGTAGGCACTCAAAAAAATTTTAACTCCCTACCTGCTGCCATTATCTTAATTTTGAGGAAATAAAAAACATATGCTCGATGCAAAGAAAATTTTAGAAAAAGCAGAGTCATATCGAGAAGACATGATTACTTTTATGCGTGACCTAATAGCAATTCCTTCGGAGAGTTGTCAAGAAAAAGAGGTCATTGAGCGAACCCAAGCTGAAATGGAAAAAATAGGCTTTGATGAGATTAAAATTGACCCTATGGGTAATATTTTAGCTCGTATAGGGAATGGACCAATAGTTATTGCAATGGACGCTCACTTGGATACAGTAGGAGTGGGGGACCCTTCTGAATGGGAATGGGATCCTTACAAAGGAAAGATGGAAGATGGTATCATCTATGGCCGAGGAGCTTCTGATATGGAAGGAGCTATGGTCAGTATGGTTTACGGAGCAAAAATTATCAAGGATCTTGCTCTTTCTGATGAGTACACGTTGTGGATCGTCGGAACTGTACAAGAAGAAGACTGCGACGGACTTTGTTGGCAATACATTCTCAAAGAAGGCATTTTGAAACCAGATGTTGTTTTGGCGAACGAACCGACCAATCTAGGAATTTATCGGGGACATCGTGGCCGAATGGAAATAGGAGTTACGACCAAAGGGGTTTCTTGTCATGGAAGTGCTCCTGAACGAGGTAAGAATGCCATCTATGCTATGTCTCGTATTATCCAAGAAGTAGAAAAAATGAATGAGAACTTAGCGGACGATGAGTTTTTAGGAAAAGGGACTATTGCCGTTACTTACATAGAGTGCGACACTCCGTCTCTTTGTGCTGTACCAGATAGAGCTTACATTCATCTGGATCGTCGCCTGACAAAGGGGGAAACTAAAGAAATAGCAGTTGCTGAAGTAGAAGAAGCAGCTCGCCGGGCAGGAGTTGAAGCTAAGGTTGAAATATTAAGATACAAAGTCCCTAGCTACACAGGATTAGTCTATGAAACAGAAAAATACTATCCTTCTTGGGTTTTAGAAGAAGACCATGTACTCTGTCAATCAGCCGTAGAGAGTTATCGGTCTTTGTTTAACGAAGAACCCCGAGTCGATAAATGGACTTTTAGTACCAATGGAACTTCCACTATGGGAATGATGGGAATTCCTACTATTGGTTTAGGTCCTGCTAATGAAATATATGCTCACACAGTTTTAGATCAAATTCCTGTAGATCATTTAGTTAAAGCAGCCGCTTTTTATGCCGCTTTTCCTAGTATTTATACAGAAAAAAGCAAAAAAGCCTAGGGCGATACGCTCTAAATTATGCTTAGATCGATAATTTTATTTTGATTATAAATTCGGCCACTGGGTTGTCATTCCTGCGAAGGGAATGACAGTGTTAAAGTCTTCCATTTGATATTGGCCGAACTAGAAAAGGTAAGTGAAAGATAATATGGAAAATTTATTGAAGCAATTGGAGCAACTCCCTGTTGCCATGCACCAAAAAGATTTTCTCTTAACCTGGGAAAAATCTACTGATGATCTCAAAGCCACTCTAATTGTTGCAGAAGCCCTTAAGCATCTTTATGAAAACAATGCTTCGACTCGTCTTTTTGATTCAGGTTTAGCTGTTTCTCTATTCCGTGACAACTCTACAAGAACTCGTTTTTCTTACGTTTCAGCAAGTAATTTGCTCGGTTTGGAAGTACAAGATTTAGACGAGAAAAAATCGCAAATTTCTCATGGAGAAACCGTCCGAGAAACGGCCAATATGGTTTCCTTCTTGACGCAAATGATTGGTATTAGAGATGACATGTACTTAGGATATGGCAACAGCTATATGCGAGAAGTGGGAGAAGCTTTAGATGATGGCTATAAAGAAGGTGTGTTACACCAACGTCCTGGGATTGTAAATCTTCAGTGTGATATCGATCATCCCACTCAGTCGATGTCGGATCTTCTTCATCTTAAAAAAGTTTTTGGCTCTTTGGAGAACCTCAAAGGAAAAAAAATTGCCATGTCTTGGGCTTACTCTCCTAGCTATGGTAAACCACTTTCTGTTCCTCAAGGCATTATTGGTTTAATGACGCGCTTTGGTATGGATGTTACTTTAGCTCATCCTGAAGGCTATCAATTATTGCCTGATTGCGTATCTTTGGCCGAGAAACAATCTCAAGAAAGCGGAGGAAGCTTTCAGACAATCAACTCAATGGAAGAAGCCTTCCAAAATGCAGATATTGTCTACCCTAAAAGTTGGGCTCCTTATCATATTATGGAACGACGGACTGATCTACTCAAAGCCCAAGACGAAAAAGGACTAAAGGAATTAGAGCAAGAAGGTCTCGCCAATAACGCCCAATTTAAAAATTGGGAGTGTGATGCAACTAAAATGGCAAGCACAAAAGAAGGCAAGGCTCTTTATATGCACTGCTTACCTGCTGATATCACAGGAGTTTCTTGTGCTGAGGGAGAAGTGACCAATGAGGTATTTGAAAAGTATCGCATTGAAACATACAAAGAAGCTAGCTATAAGCCATTTGTCATTGCCTCTATGATGCTTTTAAATCGTTTTGCTAATCCAGCAGAGATTTTATCACAACTAAACCAAAACAAGCGGCCTCGAGTAGGGTTTTAGGATAAGAAAAGACTGATACAAAAACGTTCCAATTGCCATGTTCCCTCCAGAACATGGCACTAATTTCTTTACAGTAGAGTAATCCTAGATAAGGACAAAAAAATAATGAACCCTGTGAGTATTTTGGGTGGTGGTAATATTGGAGGTGCTATCGCGGAAGGGTTAGTGGCTTCTGGACAATTTCGCGCAGAAGAAATTACAGTGACTCGAAGAAAGAAAAAGTTTTTAGAAATTTTTCAGGAAAAAGGTTTTACGGCTCACTCGAATAATGCCAAAGCCGTAGAAGAGTCAGAAATAATCATTGTAGCTGTAGCCACTCAACAGTTAGCCGATTTAATGTCAGAAATCACTTCGAGTTTAGATAGCCGCCGACATATTTTGGTTTCTGTCATGTCTGGCACTCCCATTAATCATTTTGAAAGTTTAGTCGGATCAGAAATACCTATTGTTCGTGCTATGCCTAACACAGCTATTGCTATTCAAGAATCCATGACTTGTCTCTCTTCGAACCATGAAGGAGAAGCTCTGGCAAAAGTTCAAAGAATTTTTGATGCCTTGGGAAAAACTCTAATCATAGAGGAAAAATTAATTGAATCGGCCACAGCTCTTTGTGCTTGTGGGATAGCATTTTTTTTAAGAGCTATCCGAGCTGCTTCCCAAGGAGGAATTGAAATAGGTTTTCATGCAGAAGAAGCTATTCTAATGGCTTCTCAAACGGCGAAAGGAGCGGCTTCTCTATTACTCAAAAATAAAAGCCATCCTGAACAGGAAATCGACAAAGTGACAACTCCTCGGGGCATTACGATAACAGGTTTAAATGAAATGGAACATCGGGGATTCAGTTCTGCATTTATCAAAGGGATTAATACTTCCGCAGAAAAAGCTCTTCTTTAGTTTTTTCTTGCCTTTCCCTTTTCTGGTTATCATAACAGGATTAGGTTGTATTTTTGAAATTTGGAAAGTTTTCTAGCGATTGACAAATACTACCAAGGACCTTATCCCTCTGGCTTCAAGCCAAGTAATTATTATGTCTAAGCTATTGTAAACAAACCCTGAAAGGATATTCATGAACCTAAGCCCGTGCTTTCTCTCAAAATTTCTTTTACTATTATTGTGCGCTCTTTACTCCACAAACATTGAGGCCCAAGAAGAAAATTTTAAAGAAAAACTTCTCTTGGGGGCTAGGTCAGAAGCACGACTTCAGTTGATAGAAGCGATCAAGGAAATTACAATCACGAGTAATACAAAACTCCGCGACTATGCTTTTAATAACAGTGCTTTTGACAAAAAGCTGCAAGATATTGTAAAAAAAGCCGATGAAATTAGCGAACCGGTTTACCAAGAAAATAAAATTTGTCGGATCACCTTGGCTATTCCTTTCTCTGTTGTTTTAAAAGAACTCAAAGCTTTTTATGAAGAAGTTCCTGAGCAGAAAGATTTTTTGAGGGAGCATCTTAGTAAATTGGAAGAAGCTTCTTCTCAACGAATTTTCTATGCAACAGGAGTAGCACAAGAAGAACCTACTATAGAAAAACCTGTTCAGAACAAAAAGAAAAGCAGCTTTTGGACAAGAGTTACTTCTCAGGGTAAATTGATGGCCTTACGAGCAGCCAAAGTAGACGCTTATCGCAATCTTAGTGAAACAATTAAAGGAATTCAGGTTACCTCAAAAACAAAAGTCGAGAATTTTGTCACCCAAAGTGACCAAATTCAGGCCGCTTTTGATAAATTTATTTTTGGGATGGAAATAACAGGTTCTCCTGTGTACAAAGAAGAAGGTGTCGTTGAAGTTACTGTTCAAGTAGCTCCTCAAAAGGTCATAGATCTCCTTATGCAATGGCGAGAAACACAAGAAGATCAAAAACAATTCAAAGATCTCTCTAGTAAATTGGGGACGATTGAAGTTAAAGGAACGGGAGTTCCTCCTCAGCAGTATATCAAAGAAGAAAAAGAGGCTTCTAGCGATAGCTCATCTCATACGAATGAATGGCCTTCTTGGGCAACGCAACGCTTAAATGTTACCGGAATTGCTGCCAGTGAAAACAAAAACTCCTTAGAATCTTTTGATCACCTTAAAGCTAAAGCAAAAGAAGATGCTTATCAGAAAATTTTACGACAAATAAGAGAGCTCCCTTGGGGAGAAAGCACCTTGGACAAGTTGTTTGAAAAAAGAGGATTAAGTTCGTCCAAAATGTTTGTTCTCTTAGAGAGTTTAGTTGAAGTTCATGCGAGAGAAGTCTCTTCTGGCGTGGTTATTGTCGAAATGGAGATACCTTTGGCTCGCTTATGGAAAGTTCTAAAGGAGTAAAGTATGAAGAAAATTTTATGCATTCTTTTTACTTTGCTCGGAAGTTTTCTCTGGGCGGATATTCGTGTCGAAAGCGTTGGCTGGGGGAAAACCCTTAGTGAAGCTCGTGGGGACGCTCTTCGGCAAGCTGTAGAAAAAGCAGTGGGAGTAAAAATTTTTTCCCAAACAGTTGTTCGTGACTTTGTCGCCTTGCGCGATATTTTAATCTCTAAAAGTTTTGGGTTTGTCACTTCTTATGAGGTTATGGAGAAAGAAAAACTTGAAAAAGATGTCTGGCAAGTTCGCCTAAGAGCCAATGTTAGCAAAGATGTACGAGAGAAATGGGATCGCGTAGAGGTTGTTCTAGAGCAAAAAGGACACCCCCGAATTATGCTTTTTACTCAGGAGTATATTGACGGAAAAAAAGTATTCGCTGGCGAGTATGCTTTATTAAAAAAATGGAAAAATATAGGAATGCGCCTAGTCGATTACCAGGCTTCTTTCGACCAAGAATTATTGAAAAAACATGAAGAGAACAAAGACAAAATGGTTTCTTCGCAACTACTCAAGTCTGCTGCTAAAAAAGGAGCAAGCCTTGTTGTTGTGGGGAATTGGAGAGGTTGCTTTCACAGTGAAGTAGAGGGGCCAGGAGGAATTTCTTTTTTCGTTTATACCTATCATTTGCAAACGAAAATTTATCGCCCAGATAGCCAACAAGTGGTCAGCGCCACAAGTCAAACTTATCGTATTAATCTTCCAGCCGCTTTACATAGTAAAAATCTAGCGGGAGAAAGTGGTCTTAGCAAAGTTATTGAAAAAGAATATGCCGAAAAAATAAGTTCCGATCTCCTTCAGTTTTGGGTGCAAGATATCCAAGAAGGAACCCGTATTGACATCGGTATTCAAAATATCGACTATGAAGAAAGTGAACTCATTCTAGAAATTTTTCGACAGCAACCAGAGATATTTTCAGATATCACTGTGGACAGCTATGAAAATGAAGAGTTGAAAATTTCACTAAAGTCTAAAGTGAGCTCAACAAATTTAGCGAGTCGATTACTGGAAACGAAAAACTTTTCCTTTCAGGTGATACAACTCAAAAAAAATACCCTTACAATAAAGTTTTTAGCATTTCTAAGAAAATAAAACGAGGAAAAATATGAACCCCAACTTGCAAATAGGTGTCATCGCTCACAATAGTGATAAAACAACCATCCTTTGTTATGGGGATGCCTGTTTAGTTTTTGGCACGGAGGCCAATTACCGGAAATACATCAAAGCGAAAAACATGGAGAGAACTCGTGTTACCTATTACGCTAAATTACACGAGATTGTAGACGTATTGAAGCAGGGGGGAACCTACCAACTGGATGAAGAAGCTTATTCTCGATTTGAAGAAAATGATATCAGTGCTCATGTTGCTGTAGAGGTAGAGGAAGTTTATATTCCTCAAAAATTCTATCTTATCCAGGCAGTTTTCCCAAAAAATTAGAAATTTGGCCAAGAAATTATCCTAAAATAGTTTTCTGGAGAAATGATTTTTGGATAACTTCAAAAGTAAAGAGAGAAAAGGCATGAATCAGCACTGGCTTGTACATTATGCAAAAAAATTGGGCTACCTTATCCGAGAGCTTAATATTTCATCTCCTTTAGCAGAGTATTCCATGCTCCAAGGAGAATTAAATAAAACTCAGTTTTATCAAACACTGGTTTTGTTTTGGGAACATTGCCACTATCAATACTTAGGGTACTCTCCTGCTGAGATAGAGAGTTCATTAGAAGCTAAAATTAATCATCTAAAAGCAGGACAAGGGATTTCTCCAAGCGATTCTGCTCAGTCTGGAGAGCTCAGCGAAGCACTTCAGGTATCGCGAAAAAAACTAATCACTCAGAAAACCTTATCTTTAGCTGAGTGGCGAGATTTAGCATTGTTTCTAAGAAGTTTTGAGGAGCCTAGTCTCCCCAAAACTGTCGCTCGAAAAAGTGTTCGAGAGTCTAGCGAAACTATGAAGACGCAACTTGATTTTGGATCAACGCCCTCTCCTCCTGGAGTTAGTGCAGAAAAGTCTCAAAGGATTCCTGTTAATTCAGGGGACGCGACTATTGCAGATTTTGGGAACTCGGCTCCCCAAGTGGCTCCTGAAGACGCTACAGTAAACGATATGCAAGCTCCCCCTCCCCCAGTAAACCTATCTCAAACTATTGTTCGAACTCCTAATAAAATAGGAGGATCAAGCGAAACTATGCTAGACTTTAGTTCTTTGCCTTCTCCGCAAAATCCGGAACAACCCATTAATCCTGGGGACGCCACTATCGCAGACTTTGGGGGATCAGCTCCTAAGATAGCTCCTGAAGATGCTACAATAAACGATATGCAAGCTTCTCCTTCTCCTCCCTCTTTGCCTCCTCTCTCTCAGACAGTATTTCGTAGCCCTCAAGACTTAGGAGGAGGGAATGAAACTTTAATTGACTACAGTCAGATTCCCGATAGAGCCCAGGAAGAAGTTTTAGATGCCACAATCACAGATATGTCTGACAAAACCTCTTCCAAAGAAGGTGGAATATACTCTACTGAAGGTAATTTCTCAGCTCAAGAGCCTCAACTGCCTCCTTTATCGCAAACTGTTGTTCGATCCTTTGATCAAAATCCAGTGAATCCAGGAGATGAAACTTTAGTAAATCTCCCAGAAGAGAATGCTTTGCCTCCAATGGCACAGACTTTTCAAAGAGATAAAAATGATGTTTTTGAGTCGAATGAAACCGTTCAAGATTTGATGCTAGGACAAGGCAGAGGAGGAGAAATCCAGGATGCTTCTACTCCTAGCTTTCTAGGACAAGGAGCTTCCCCCCATTCCAATCATAGTTTGGCTCAACCTTCTCAGCCTAGTTTTACCCAAGATCCTGATCAAACAAATGATGATGCGAACATTGCAGCAATTTCGCCCCCTTCTCATTCTCCAGCTTCTCAGCCTTCTATTCCTAGACGCCAAATATCTCAGCCCTCAATTCAGCAGCCTCAAAATACAAGAATGAGGCAGGTTTCAGAAAACCGCAAAATGAATGCAACCCTTCCTTTAGTTGATCAACCTCAGCGAAGGAGTCTGGGGATGTTTGGGGCTTACGAGTTGCAAGCAGAAATCGGAGCGGGGGGAATGGGGAAAGTTTACAAAGCATTCCATCCTCAATTACAAAGAACAGTTGCTATTAAGGTTATGTTACGATCAGGTGCCGAGCATTCTGAAGAGCGCAAACGTTTTTTAACCGAAGCACGCCTTACTGCTAAACTACGTCATCCGAACATTGTTGCTGTTCATGATAGTGGGACTCTTGATGGAACTGACTTCATTGTTATGGATTTTGTTAAAGGAAGCACCCTGCAAGATGTGATTAAAGAAAAAACACTTTCCATTCGTCAAAGTCTTGAGGTAATGCGCGGCATGGCCGCTGCAATGAATTACGCTCATGAAAACAGTGTGATTCATCGAGACTTAAAGCCGGCCAATGTTATTATTGAAGAAGAAACTCAAAGACCTTTGATCATGGACTTTGGTTTAGCTAAAAATATTGAGCTTTCTGTTGACCAAACGCGCGATGGGCAAATCATGGGAACCCCTCGCTATATGCCCCCTGAGCAAGCGGAGGGGAATCTTAAAAAAATATCGCCTAAAACGGACCAATACGCTTTGGGAGCAATCCTCTATGAAATGCTTGTCGGACAACCTGCAGTGGAGGGAGATGCTCCTGCCACTATTATTTACAACGTTCTTTACAAGGAAATACTTCCTCCTAAAACATATAATCCAAAGCTTTCTGATGACCTGCAAACCATCTGCTTAAAGTCTCTGGAAAAGGATATAGACCGCCGTTATGATAGCTGTGGAAACATGGCTCAAGACATAGAAAGTTTTCTCAATGGGGAAGTTATTTCAGCTCGCCCGACGACTTTTTGGTATCGTTCTTGGAAAAAGATTAAACGAAACAAATGGACTTCTATGGCAGTGGCAGCCGGCTTGCTGGGAGTGATTGCGATTAGTTCTTGGTTTCTCTACCAAATAGAAGCGGAAAAACAAGCTCGCTTCCAAGAAAAACAAGCTAAAATCGAAGATGCTATTATCCAATCTGGCCGTTTTATGAGCTCTTCGGTCAACGCAAAAACTCTCTCGGAGAGCTACCCTAAAGGTGCTCTTTATGAAGAAATATCTCCCCAAGAAGAACAAGAACGTTTGGCAGCTCTGAAAGAGTATAAAGAAAATCGCAAAAAAGTTGAAGATACTCTCGTTCTTGAACCAGAGCATGAGCAACTCAAGGAAAAGCTTTTCCAACTCGAAAAAGAAATAGGTCTAATTGCTCTAGACGCTCGCCTCTATATTCTGAGTGAATTTTCCTTTGAGCGTTGCAAAAGTCTCGGCTATGAAAAAGAGGGAACGGAGCTTTTTGAGATTTTAGAAGAGAGCCGCAGTGCTCTAAAGAATTCTCGCCTAGAGAGAATAAACTTTATCATGGAAGACTTGAAGTCGAACATTCCTTCCGCGGGAATTCTGGACCAATACGTTACAGAAATCGTTCGTATGCAAAGTAGCTATGTTGTCGAAAAAATGATTTCTTATATTTTTCCCGGCAACCAGTGGCAGCGTCAAGTAGCTATTGAGTCTTTAGGAAAATTAGGCAATGTTAGCACGCAAGTAGAAGAAAAAGATTCTGTCCAGTGGCTCTTAAATCGATTGGGAAAAGTACAGCTAATTCAAGATGTCGAAGAAATGGAACAGATTATCTGGGCTTTAGGTCGCCTGCGAGACCCAAGAGCAAATAAACTGGTTTATGAGGCACGTTGGGATATGGGCTACCAGAGTGTTTTCTGGGAAAGAACCCGCATTCCTCACTTGTGGATTTTTGAAAGTATCACCGCCGAGAAAAAAGGAAAAACTCTCGAAGAGTGGGTTGTCCAGGGTATCATGAAAACAGAAATGCGAGACTTTGCCGGAGCAGCTGCAGACTTTAGTGAAGCGATTAATCTGGATCCAAAAAGACCCGAGCTTTACAATAACCGAGGAAATGCTTACAAAAGTATGGGAGAGCCAAGTAAAGCTCTTCTCGACTATGCCAAAGCACTGGAAGTAGATCCTGAATATGTAAATGCCTATATTAACCGTGCTCTCATCCGACAAAATCAGAAAGATTTTTTTGGAGCAGTGGATGACTTTAATAAAGCTGTCCAAATTGATCCTCAGAATATTGATTCTTATATAAACTTAGGTAATGCTTACCAAGCGCAAGGTAACTTGGAAGAAGCTATCGACAACTACACTACCGCCATTGAGATTAACCCTTGGGATGCTTACCCGTACAACAACCGAGGGATTGCCCGACGAGAGAAGGGGGATATAACAGGAGCTAAGGTCGATTTTTCTCGAGCTATCGAGATCAATCCTCAAGATCCCGCTCCTTTTGTTAACCGGGGAAATATCCAAAAAAGACAAGGGAATCTTCCCCAAGCTCTAGCCGACTACACCGCCGCGTTGCGCAATGACCCTCAAAATGTCAAGGCCTACTATAACCGAGGGCTTATTCATCTCCTCCAGAAGAAACCACACGAAGCGATGACCGACTTTAGCCGAGCTTTACGAGTGGACGATAGCTTTACTCTTGCTTACTTAAGTCGAGGGGATGCGCGCCAGGATTTGGGAGATTTAAACGGAGCCTTTGGGGACTACACTGCGGCTTTAAATCTTGATGACAAAAATGCCATGGCTTACCGAGGGCGTGGTATTCTCTATGATAAAAGGCGGGAGCAAGAAAAAGCTTTGTCTGATTTTGCTCGGTCTATGGAGCTTAACCCAAAAGATCCTCTCGTTTATTTTTACCGAGGGAATATCTACCTAGAGCAGAGAAAAGTCGACGATGCTATTGCCGATTACATAGAAGCGATTAAATACGATTCGGGGCAAGCTAATTTTTTCAAGAATGTAGCTTTGGCTTATCAACAAAAGGGAGATTTCACCAAAGCACACCAAGGTTATCTTCGAGCTTTAAAAATAGATCCAAATAATGAAGAAACCTATCTACTACGTGGAAAACTCTACTTAGAAGAAGGAAAATATGATAAGGCCAGTGGAGATTTCTCAGAGTCTCTACGGATCAATGAAAAAAATGTCGAAGCCTATTTGCAAAGAGCAATTTCCTACCAACAGGGAGGCAAGCTTAAAGACGCTTTAGGCGATTACACTACAGTTATAAATCGTCGTCCTCGCGATGTTTTGGCCTATAGCTACCGTGGCCTAGTACGCAAGCAACTGAAAGACCTTTCGGGAGCGCTTACCGATTTAGACAAAGCTTTGCAGCTACGCCCAGAAAATGCGGACGCCTTCTACTATAGAGCTCTGATTAAGATGGATCAAAAAGATCCCTCCTCAGCTCTTCTCGATTTTAACCAAGCGATGGAGCTAGGGTATAAGGATGCAGAGGTTTATCGGGATCGAGGAAAGGCTTATCTCGACTCAGAAGAGGTGGAGAAATCTCTGGCTGATTTTGGCAAGGCTTTGGAGTTGACTTCGAAAGATGCTCAAATCTATCTCTACCGAGGTTTGGCTTACAAAAAACAAGAGAAGTTTGATGAAGCTCTCGATGATTTCAACTTGGTAATTAAGTATGATCCAGCTCATATAGAAGGTTACTTGGAGCGAGGAAAAGTTCTTCGTGCTGCTAAAAAGTTCAAAGAAGCTTTTCTTGACTTCAACCAAGCTGCACGGCTTGCTCCTCGTAATCCCGAGGTCTATAACAACCGAGGTGAGCTTTGGTATAATATGGATAAACTTCCTAGAGCGATCAAGGACTTTACTCAAGCGATCAAAGTAGATTCTAATAATATCAAAGCCTACAATAGCCGAGGCCTCACCTACAAAAAAATGGGAGAGAACTCCCGGGCTTCCGACGATTTTACTCGTGCTATTCGATTAGCTCCTGATGAAGAAGAGGCCTATATTAATCGAGGTGAACTCTTTTTGGATGGTAAAAAATGGGAACTGGCTCTCGATGATTTTAACGAAGCTATTCGCTGTAACCCAGAGAGTGCTGTTGGCTACCACTATCGAGGCTTAGTAAAAAAGAACTTAGGGGAAAGTATCGAAGCCCTTGGTGATTACACAAAAGTGATCGAACTAAAGCCTAATATCGACTCCTACCTAAACCGAGGTGATATCTACCAAGAGAGTAAGGAACATAACAAAGCCCTTAGCGACTATAACGCTGCTCTTAAGCTAAACAATGAAGATGCTTACGCCTATAATCGCCGAGGGCTTGCTTACCACGCTTTAAATCAATATGACAAAGCCATTGAGGATTTTAGTAAAGCGATTGAACTGGCTGACTTTGAGGAAGCCTTCAAGAACCGAGGATTTACCTATCATAAAATGGGTAAGACAGCCGAAGCTGCTCAAGATTTTGAAGAGTATTTGGAGCTGGGTCTTAATGATCCCCAAAATGGTCAGTTAAAAAGCTATGTCGATCGCTATGGACAGTAGATTTCTGTTCAACCTAAGCTGTAAGTTGTTCCCCCGAAGAAGGTTAATGTTAGTAGCCATGGGTTTCCAACCCATGGGATAATGTATTGTGTCCCGAATACACCCTGAAGGGGTGAGACAAAGAAAGTTTCGCCCCTTCAGGGCGATTTAGGCAATCAAAAATAGATACCAAGCTAAGCAAATTAAAGTGTTCACCGCAGGTATGAAAAACGAATCTGTTGAGCGAGGAGATTTTAACTCGACAATCGTTGTTGCTGTAGAGACGAGTAACGCCAAGAAGTAATAATTAAGGCTCAAGTGGAAGACATAAGTTACCCACACCAAAGAAACAAAGCTTCCCAAAAAAACAGCGATCGTTCCCGTAGTAGATTTTCTGTTTATCTCTCCAATCCCCTTTACGGGGATGTTTTGCTTGGAGAAACTACCAACAATTTCTCCTAAAGCATCGCCTACCGATACCGGCAAAAAGATAAAATAAGAAAAAATCACTAAAAAGTGATTAGAAATTCCTTGCTCACTCAATAAAACTAAGAAAACCACCGTTCCCACAAAAATAGAGCAAACAAAACCTAAGCACTGGGCAACTAAATAATTTTTGCGGGCCTGTTGTCCATCACGAATCCGAGCAGTCGCCCCAAAAGAAATTCTCGCCAAGAGAGTGTTTTTCGAGTAAAGGTAAAGGAGAAAAAGAGAAGAAGTTAAGCTAGCTAAAATAACAGAAACACCTGCCAGAGAACTGTTTGAGATAAAACAATTAGCAATTAGGAGAGTTGCGAGCATATGAAAGAAATGAGTGAACTTTCGAGCAATGGCATCGACCATCCGTATACTTAAGTCAGAGGATTTTTCAAGATATAAATTCAAATCAAAATCAGATTTTCTATCCAAAAAGAGAACTAGAACCTCCGAGCGAGAAAACCCTAACTTTTTTAACCAGACGATTTTCATTAAAATAGCGATAAAAAAACTAAAAAATTTCATCACAAGGATTAAAGATGCCCAAAATAAAATAGAAACAAAATCAAGATGTTCTATCAAATGAAAAATACTCTCCACTAAAACACTCCTTTAGTTCCGACAACAAAAATACACCAGCCTCCTAAAAGTATATGAGAGACACTTACTCCAATTAGAGATTTTTGCCTATGAAAGAGCCATCCCCAAAAGAGTCCTGGTAAAAAAGCAGCCAGAACAAATGAAATTCTAAGGTGAGAATGAACCGAGGCAAAAAGTAAGTTGGAGACTAAAATCGCCATCCATTTTTTCTTATCGTCATTCGAACCAATAACAAACTGTTGAATAGAGCTTTGTAAGCAACCACGAGCAATCAACTCTTGCAAAGGAGACATTAATACATAGAGAGTAAAAGCCAAGAAATAGATTTGGATATCCAACTGTCCATTTCGGTAGAAAGAGTAGTATCCATCTAATAATTGTCGATGCTGGAAGTCTTTTGAGTACTGGAGAAACAACCATTTAATAAACAGATACATTAACATTGCCGGTATCGTAAGATAAATTCCTTCCCAAGAATACTTTAACCAGTTTTTGGTAGTTAAACCGCTAAAGGATTTTGGAAGATTATTTTTCTTGATAAAATAAACAGAGACTACAGAGCATACAATCAACCAAGTAATAGAGTGAATTCGGTTAGCGTATTTAAAACCATCAAAAAGCCAATCACTAAAAGGTATCGAGATTGTATATATAGCTAGCATAACAATAATAGATGTACTAAAGAGGCCCAACTTCCAACGAAAGGTAGCTTCTTCCAACTCATTTTTCAAAGCTCTAATGGTTATTTCGTTGGTAACTGTTAACCTCGTAGATAATTCGCGTGCTAAGTTAAACAGAAAATCAGTAAGGTGTCCTTTCTTTAAAGAAGCTTTAGTTATCTCAGGAAAAACGATTGCGACAATAATTGATGATTCACAAGTCGTAATCGTTGCACTTCTCCGCTCCTCCGAGACTAAGGATAACTCCCCAAAATGATCTCCCGCCTGTAAAGTAGCGATAGAAAACTCTTCCCCCGTAGATTCGTCTTTCTTTGAAATAGAAACCGATCCTTCAAGAATCAAGTAGAGCTCTCGCGAATACTCATTCTCGTACAAAACTACCTCATCTTTTCCATACATTTTATAAGAAGATCCACTTAGGAGTACACTTAGCTCTTCTTGACCCACCTCGTGAAGCAAGTGGCTTTTCTCAAAAGCTCGCAAAACTTTCTCTCTAAGTTGATCTCCTAGCTCACGATTTTCGGGCATATTTTGTCCTCGTTTTACTTCAAAAAAAATTGACCTATAATCCTCATGATTTCAAAGAGATAACCGAGTATAATAAAATATGTAGTAGTTCTCGATATTTTTTTATGAAAAGAAAAGAGTGGCTAAACAACTTTCTAAGCTAGGAAAATGGAGGAGAAAGAGTGAATAAAATTGTCCTAACTTCATTGATATTAATGCTCTTATTCGCCCATACAAGTGCCTTAGAAATGATGAATAAAAAGGAATACAATGATGCTACAAAAAAAATGACGGCCGAGTTTACTTCTTATCTGACAGATTTGGGAGTTTTTGTCCCGCCGAAAACTCATAAAATAGATATTTTTTTTATAAAAATTTTTATCATTGAAGCTCCTGAAGAAAAGATCAACAGTGTCGTTTTTCTCTCTCTTTTTTTCTTCTATACTCTCATGAGTCCGGTAGAGTTTCTGGGACTACTGCTACTTATACCAATGCTCATTATTATTTTATTCTACTTGCTTTTGAGTAAAAAAGAGAAAACAAAGAAAGAATAAAAATGTTAAACATAATGTTATTAGAATTAACGTTTTTAACACTTGCTTAACTTTAATTTTTCTCCTCTTTCTTTCTCCTTCCCAACTCCCCCTCCCATAAAGTAAAGCTTAGAGAGAAATCTGAAGAAACAAAAAAAAATGGCATCGCATTTGCTTTAGTAAATCATAGGTCTCATTTTTCTTTGGTTTCCTTCAGGAGGGCTTTATTATGTTCAAAAAAATTCTACTTCCCGTGGATGGTTCAGAATACTCTTCAAAAGCAATCGACTATGTTGCAGATCTTGCAAAAAAATATGACAGTAAAGTTGTTTTAATTCATGCTTATCAAGTTCCCGTTGAAATTCAAGATCGAGCAGTTCCTTTTGGTGGTTCCGTTGCCGGAATTGTCGAGATTGAAAACTATCTTTTGCAGTGTGGAGAAAGATTACTGGAAAAGGCAAGCAGTGGATTAGAAGAACGTTATCCGGATATTTCGATAGCAACCGTTCTTAAAGAAGGAAAAGCAGGTTCGGTAATAGAGGAAAGTGTCGAAAATGAAGATTATGATTTAATTGTCATGGGAAGAAGAGGGCTCGGTGCTATTCGAAGCTATATTTTTGGTAGCGTAAGTACTTATGTTATGCACCACTGTAAATGTCCTCTTTTTATTGTTTAAAAAAAAGAGAGGTTGCTTTACAACAACCTCTCTTTTTGGACTCTTACTTCAAGTAACTTTAGTTACTAGTTTCTCTGTACTGAAATTCAACGGCTTGCCACTTATAGGCTTTTCCTGATCCAGCTTTGTATTCGCTACCAAAGTAAGGATCGTAATAGACGTCAAATTTTTTGAGCATGTATTTGTAGTACAAATCGACGTAGCCATACTTTCCAGGAGTAACGTCGCGCCAGTAGGCTAGAGAACGAGAGAAAGAAGCGGTTACACTAAATCCAACTTTAGCGGAGATAACCTCTATCTCAACTCCGGCTTCGCAGGAGAAAGTATTGGAAACCGTACGAGTTTCGTTCACGACAATTTTTCCACCGGGGCCACTATGGCTGACAATGGTTCCTTGACTAATGCGGTGGTAAGGCACATCACCTGTAATAACAATGCGCCAAGTCCCGAGCGCTTCAGTTCCCATTTCTTCTGAGCTTACTGTGAATTGCTCACGGAGGGGCTCATAGGGGTTATCCACTTGGTCAATACCTGTTTTAAAAACTTGAAAGCCTTCTGCAATTAGCCACTTTTTAGGAAAAGTGGCGCGAGTGACTCGGTGGTAGCCAGACCAATTGCAGTGAACAACTTGAATTTCTTCTTTGTTTGTCGATACCACAACCATAGTGTGTGGTTCTGGAACAGATCTTTGCAAAATATCACCAGAGCTAGCTTCTTCAATAGGATGAGTCGCATAGTCATACCCCCCTGGTAAAGAATAACCACATTCCGCAGAAACGAGAATTCGAGCAAAGGTCTTACTTTCTCCTACGTGATAACCTGACCCTAAAGGGTAATCAGGAGAGCCGTTGTAGGCAAGGATAAGACTTTCGTTTTCTAGCAAATTATTTTCTTGGCCAGCTTCTTCTAATGTCCAGCTAGAAGCAAAGTGCAGATTCTTGGCGAGTTGAGCAACTGCCAAGTTTTCAGCATGCCCACTTGCTACGAAAAAACAAAGTAAAGAGACTACGAAAAAAAGTTTTTTTATCATGAAAAACTCCTCATTCAAAGGCAGGTTAATCAAGTAAAATATCATGAATATTGATTTTCTTACTGGAGAAGCCTGCCGCTTTTTTATGACCCCCCCCCCCATTTGCTTTAGCAATTAAACTTACATCAAACTCTGGATCGTAAGAGCGAAGCGAGTGGCTTCCTCTTTCCAAGTTTATCATTTCGATGTATTTTAAATTTTTCCAGCTTTTGGGAGGATTTTTAATATTCCTAATATACTCAGAAAGTTCTGAGGTATAGGAGTTCGCAAGAATCACTAGACGATTTTCCACAAGAGTGGCTCGGTCTAGACATTGTTTGATATACTTTTGTTTTCTTTCCTCAAGGGCTCGTAAATAAATCTTATCGTGCTCATTAATTAGAGCTTCCCCCGCCTGGAGTCTGTCTAGCATGATCTCAACAAAGACTTTTCTATCTAGTAAACTGAGTAGATCATTCAATTCACTGGAGTAAGGCATTGTGTGGTGCCACATATCGTAGTCATTGACATAGAAAACAAACATGGGTAATCCCATAGGAGCCCTGTGTTTTAACTTAGCTTTACTTAAAGAATCAAATAAAACTTGAGTGGCACTGGAGTTTAAGTCAAAAGTGGACCATTCATACTGGTTTAGATATTCCCAGGCAGTTTGGTGATGGTCGTAAATGTGCACTCTTCCTCTATACCGCTTGTCAATCCAAGCAGAGGTTTTAGCATTGACGGAAATATCGCTAATAAGGATAAGGTCTTCCGTATTTTCCAGCAGGTAGCGAACTTTATCATCTACCATCCAATAGTCGCAGTGAAAAACTCGATCTGCTGTTAGCTGAGGATAAAAACTTCGCGCAACAATTTCGCAACCAACTCCATCTAAATCTGTATGAGTTACCAAAAACATGACGAACTTTCTCAAGGGTATTTTTATACTTTGAAGTATCTCAGAAAGACATACTCTAAATAAAATGGGGAAAAATTTTCTATTTTAGAGCTTTCTTCGAAAAAAATTTTCGGAGAAATCCTTAAACAAATTTCTAACAAAAGTAACCGTTGGAAAACTTTTTCCAACGGTTACTTTAACATTTCCTTGAAATAACCTCAAGAAGATTGTTGACGGCAAAGGAGACGAAATAATAGAATATGCCCTAGTTATCTTATTTTTTTACTAAACATTTTTGTTTTCCTAGGGTGTGTCATCCATTAAATCTTGTTTAGGGCGTGTCCCTATTCAGCTATTGTTCATTCTCTCGCCCTAATAAAAGACTCTAGAACTTAATCATTGGTAATTTATGCTAAAGAATAAAACTATTGCGGTGGTTGTGCCTGCCTATAATGAAGAAAAACAAATTGGTAGTGTTATTGAAACAATGCCTGATTTTGTGGATCGTATTATTATTATCAACGACTACTCAACGGACAAAACCGCACGAGTGGTACAAGAATATATTGAAAAAGACGCCAGTAAAGTCTTACACCTACCAAAACCTTGTAAAAAAGTTAAGCCCAATCGCTACAATGAAGCCGATAGAGTGCTTTATGAAAACCACGAAAAAGAACTCGATTCTTACGTTCTTTCTGAGATTTTTAATACAAATGAAGAAAAAGACAGGATCATTCTGATCAATCACCAAGAGAACGGGGGTGTAGGAGCAGCCATATCAAGAGGCTACAAATGGTGTAAAGATCATGACATAGATTGCACAGCGGTAATGGCCGGAGATGGGCAAATGGACCCCGATGAGCTAGAGTCTATCTGCCTTCCCATCATCGAAGAAGGTATCAATTACGTGAAGGGGAATCGCTTAATCCATCAGAGCGCTTGGTTTGTTATCCCCAAAGTACGTTTTTTTGGAAACTCCATTCTTTCTATTTTAACGAAAGTAGCTTCTGGCTACTGGCGGATTTCTGACACACAAACTGGCTACACAGCAATCTCTCTAAAAGCTCTAAATGCGATTAAAATTCATAAAATTTATCGCGGATATGGAATGCCCAACGATCTCTTAGTTAAACTAAACATTGTTCAGTGCACCATCAAAGAAGTCGAAATAAAACCGGTCTATCGAGTTGGTGAAAGCTCTAAGATGCGTATTTACAAAGTCATTCCTAAGATATCTTTCCTTTTAGTCAAGTCTTTCTTCAAAAGACTGTGGGTTAAATATCTTTTTCGAGACTTCCATCCTCTTTTCCTCTTTTATAACTTCTCCTTTATGTTAGGTATAATCGCTCTTCCTTATACTCTCAAAATCCTTAAAAGCATCTATTTAAGCCGCCCTATTTCTTATGAACCGCTTCTAGCCTTCATGTTTTTGACAATATCTTGCTTCCAATCTTTGACTTTTGCTATGTGGATGGATATACAAGACAATGAGCGCCTCTACAAGTAACCCGCTTCCCCTTGTCTCTTGGCAGAGTAATGTGTTGCTGGGAACTCTCGGAAACAAGGTTGCCCGTAGTGTTTATGATTTTCTAAAAATTCCGGTTACTTGTCTAGATACTGTGCTATTTTCGGGAAGTGCCTCTCGAAGCTCTTTTGGTCTAACTTTCGATTCGACTGAGTGGCTTGATTTTTTCCGCCAAGCTTTTACTTTACTTGGCCAAGAGGAAAAATGCCAGATTTTACACACGGGCTTTTTTGGCTCTCCCAAACAAATGCAACTCCTCTGTGAACTTTTCCAAGAAAGAGTTATCCATCCTCAACTCTTTCTTCTTGATCCGGTCATGGGGGATAATGGAAAGATGTATGTCTCTTCTCAAGTAGCTCAAAGTTATCCTAAGCTACTCTCTCATTGCCAAGTCATCACTCCAAATCTCTTTGAATTAGAGCAATTATGCCAAGAAAGTATTTCTACTTTTGATCAAGTGCTCGAAGCCAGTAACGGACTCCTTTTACGCTACCCTAATCTTCAAGCCATAGTTGTAACTTCTGTTCCAAGCCCAAGCCATCAAGTTTCTCTTTCTTTCTTAGAGCGCAATAAAAAAGTTCAGAAACTAAGTATTCCTCGCTCTTCAGGCCCTCATCTAGGAGGAACAGGAGACTTGTTTTCTTCTTTACTTTGTAGCCACTACGCCCAAGGAACATCTCTAAGCCAATCTGTAAAAAGGGCTTTTGCTCAAACAGTTTCAGTGGTAAGGTACTCGCATAGCCAAGGCTCAACTCTTTGCTTGCATGACAGTCTTCCCAAAACTCTTCTTTTGAATCAGGATAACGCCCAAAACGATCCATAACCTCTTTATGCTCGAATTCAAAATCTATATTTAATCTCAAATATGAAATAAGTAAAATAAAGAGAGATCCTTCTTGAAATTTTCTTAGTAAAAATGTAGACTAAAAAGGTTCTTTTGGCCTTAAAAAATAATTTCAAAGCCATTTCTGCTGAGCAGGGAAATGAGAAGAAAAATGAAGAAAATTCTTGTGAGCTTGGTTTTACTAGTTTCTTTGGGAGGATTGCAAGCGGTTCCCTTCGTCATTGGAGGACCAGATGGTAGTTTAGCCCCGGTAACACCCTACTGGACAGATGGAAGTCTTGCTGCCTACCGAGGGGCTTTAGAAAATGCGACAAACTTTGGAGCAGGTGGGGTTGTTTCCCGGGAAATTCAAACTTCTACTCTGACCCAAATCAACGCAACGACTTTAGCGGGAGTAGATGCTTTTATAGCTCCGGCTTGGCATGATTCAGCTCCAGCTACCGCTGTCAATGCGGTTAAAGACTTTTTCCTTGCCGGAGGACATTTGATTTTGATGAATGACCGAAACGATTTTGATCCGGTCGGCGATGCCATTGAAATTCCGACTCTTGTTCAAACCTCTGCTACTACAAGCACAGGAAATGCTCCTCTCTTTGATGGACCTTTTGGAGCTTTTGGAGCGATTAATCATGCTGGTTTACGAGGGAATCTAGATCCGGCAGTTGTCAGTAATACGGGAGGAACTGCGGTAGGTTTTGGTCAATTCGGAGGCATCACTGCGGCAGTTTGGGATGCAGGAGTTTTTGCGCCAGGAGCAGGGTCTTTAGTTATCATTACTGATGTGGATATGGTAAGAACTACTGGTAGTTTTTCACCTTTAAACAACAACGGACGATTTGGTCTTAACATTGCTGCTTTTGTTGTAAATTCGGACAATGTTGTTCCTGAGCCAGGAACTTGTCTCTTACTTTTTTTGGGCTTAGGGATATTTCTTAGAAGCAATATTAGCAAAAAATAGTTTTGCTGATTAGGACTGACTAATAAGTTCTTTTGATGAATTATCTAGGGCGTAGTTTATGTCCATAAATCAAGAAAAGGGCCATCAAGGCAAAAGCGAAAGAACTGGTTCAGGAATACTTGCACCTAAAGCAACGAAAAAAACATCTAAGCGCAGCACTTGATTGCCTCGATAGGTAAACGGAAAAGAAGGTCTGGAAAAACAATCTTTGTCTTAAAAACAAAACAGAAGGAGTATAAAATGATCGGATATATAACGCTCGGGACAAATGACATGGAAAAAAGCGCTCAATTCTACGATGCTTTGCTTGGAGAGCTAGGAGCCAAGAGATTTATGGAGTCAGAGACATTCATTGCCTGGGCAACAACGCCTGGTCAAGCAGGCTTATGCCTGACCAAACCTTACGATGGCAACGCTGCTACCGCAGGAAATGGAACTATGGTAGCACTCGCCGCTAACTCTCCTGAGCAAGTGGATGCTCTCTACAAAAAAGCCATGGAACTGGGAGCAACTGATGAAGGGGAGCCCGGACCAAGAGGAGACGAAGGTTACTACGCCGGCTATTTCCGCGATCTCAACGGCCACAAGCTCAATTTCTTTCACATGGGACAGCCTGCAGGCTAGGTTTTGTTTTTGCGAGAGAACTCCCCTGAGTGATTTAAGGGGAGTTCTTTATCGGCTTTTGTAGACAAGAAAAACGAAGAATAAAATAGGAAATAGTTTCATGAGTTTTTCCTTTATTGACTTTCACCACTTTTAGGTTTTGCTTTCAACTCTTCTTGGTCAATCCAAAAACAAAGCTCCTCGCATTTTTTTTGTAACGCTGGCTTATCTGACAACGGAAGCAAATAATTTCGCGCTTGTTCCCATCTTTTTTTCTGCAAAAGATTTTTAATATCTTCTTCCATAATTCTTTCTGCCAGGTTCACTAAATTTTTTTTTGCTTCAGAATACTCTCTTCTCCTAAGATTTTTTCTTTTTTTAGAAAGAGAAGCGAAGAAAACATCTAACTCTGCTACATAAGTGAGTACCTCCTCAGGAGTCATAAAAACAACATGCCACGCACGTGAGCTGAAGATTGTTTCTGCCATTTTAATGGGACCAGGAGGTCCTCCTACAGACTGGAATTCTACCATTTTTTCTATTTCCTCTTTTATTTGCTCTTCATTTAAAGGAGGATTAAAAAATTCTTTGTAAATAAACAGAAGCAATACAAACAGAAAAAAAAGAAGTAAAATTGGAATCACTTCCTTTAGCTCATTTTTTTGCTTTGATTTTATAACTTCATTAATCGTTTTTTCAGGATGCCCCATTTAAGTCTCCTTATCTTCAGGAGCATCTTTGGAAGCGGGCCCATCAAAAGTTCCAATAGCCATTCGATTCACCTTTTCTTTGCGAAAATATATGTGAAGTCTCCACGTTTGTAAAAAATAATACTCGAAGGGAATTTATACTTCCCAATGCCCAGAATTCCAAGTTCTTAGAGTAAGCTTGTAGTTTTTTAGAGCCCAATATTTTTTTCAGAACGTTCTCATAACTGTCACCTATCTCAATATTTTCTCTAAGCTCCAGTAAAGCCAATCTTTGGGGCTCATTTTCTTTGTGTGAAACCCATACTTGGCTTAAAACAAATAGCCCAAGTAAAATGTTAATGCCCACTGTAACTAACACAAATTGAAAGATTTTTTCTAGAGCTTTTTTTACTTTTAATTTGGATATAGTTTGCATATTTTTGTTCAACGTTATAAATTCTGGTTTTAACTTAAGGGGTAAGTCCTGAAATTCCTTTTTCGTAGCATAGTTTAACAGCCGGCTAAGTCTTTTACTTTCAGCGCGTCCCCCCCTGTTCGTTCCTCACGGCTCCCCCCAAAGGGGGAACAAAAAGGGTTTGTCTGTATTCGTAAGGAATGGGTTTTCGTATTCTTTTTTCGTATGTTTGTAGCCCTAGAAAATGGAATTATACGCCAACAAATAGATTTCAAATCCTTGAAAACCCTTTTTGTTCCCCCTTTGGGACTGAGTGGGGCAGTTTTCCCCTTAAAACATTTTTTAGTAATAGTTTGTATTGATTTTCTTCAGCTCTGAAAGAGCAAAATAAACCAGCCCAGGGCAACGCCCCATAACTGTCAACCTAAGAGCAGAGAAGGTATTCACTGCGGAGCAGTGGGGGAACGTAGCCAGGGGTTTCAACCCCTGGAAATAAAGAACACAGAAGAATTTGGTGCCGTAGGTACCAAGGAGAGTACGTC
>JAJDCR010000097.1 GCA_029260735.1 Planctomycetota bacterium | reverse complement strand
TCTCCTGATGAAATTATAGATAATCTGGGAGGGTTTGGGCTTGCAGTAATTTATCGAGGGGAAAGTTCTGGGCCAACAGTACTCATTCGAGGAGATATGGACGCTCTCCCAATTAGAGAAACCTTAGATTTAGATTATGGTTCTCTCACGGATAAGGTTTCTCACAAATGCGGCCACGATGGTCACTCGACAATGGTTGCAGGCTTAGCTCCTTTGTTATCTCAGCAGCGTCCTTTGAAAGGAAATGTTGTCTTAGTTTTCCAGCCAGAGGAGGAGACAGGGCAAGGCGCTCACAAAGTTCTTTCGGATTCTCGCTTTGCTTCCTTTGCTCCAGACTATGTCTTTGCTTTGCATAACATTCCTGGAGTGGAAATGGGGCAAGTTATCTTGCGCAAAGAGATTTTTGCTTCTGCTTCTCGAGGTATTATTGTGAAATTTTCTGGCTTAAGCTCCCACGCTGCAGAGCCTGAAAATGGTAGAAGTCCAGCCCTAGCTGTTGCCCAAGTTATTCAAGGATTTAGCTCTCTACCTCAGTTTCATACTCCTTTTTCTGAAGCTGCCCAAGTTACCGTTGTTCATGCTCAACTCGGAGAAGTTGCCTTCGGTACCTCACCTGGAGAAGCTCTTGTCATGGCAACTTTACGCGCTCATTCAGAGCAGACAATGAGTAAGCTCTCTGACAGTTGTCTCTCTTTCTTGGAAGGAGTGGCAACTACTTATCAGCTAGATTATTTTACAGAGTGGGTAGAAGAATTTCCTGCAACAATAAACGATGAAAAAGCGGTGCAACTACTAGAAAACTCAATTCAAGTTTTAGGATTAAAGAAGAGCTATCGCTTAGCTCCTTTTTCCTGGTCAGAAGACTTTGGGCATTTTACAAAAATGTATCCTGGAGCTATGTTTGGTTTGGGGGCAGGAAAGTCTCAACCTCATCTTCATCATCCCGACTATGATTTTCCTGACGAGCTGATTGAAACGGGTGTTCGAATTTTTTATGAGTTGATCTTACAAGCGGGCGGACATTCTTAAGACAGATGAGGCTTATCTATTGTTGAAATAAGGATATAGGATTTTGAAAAATATCCTCGAAGGGGATACTTTTTCTCTTGGGTCACATCCCAATACCTAAATCCTTATTTTAACAGCAGTCGAGCCTTCCCCTCCCAAAAAAAACAAAATACCTTAGAGCGGTTTTCGATAACCTTTACCCTAGATCTTATTTTCTCAAGTATTTATCCAAAAAAAGCAAAATTGCTTCGTAGCCTTCTTCGCGATTTTTTTTCTTGCGAAAACCATGTCCTTCATCTGCAAAGACAATATACTCTACCGGAACCTTGTTTTTCTTTACCGCGGCAACAATTTCATCCGACTCTATTTGTAAAACTCGTGGGTCGTTGGCTCCTTGCAAAACCATTAAAGGCTTTCTTATTTTTTCTGCATGAAAGAGGGGAGATATTTTGGTGAGATACTCGGTGTCATCAAATTCTCCTAGTTCTTTTTCAAGAGCTTTGCGAAAAGCTTCCCACCAAGTGGGAATGCTATTTAGAGTTCTCACCCAATTTGCTACTCCAAAAATGTCTACTCCTACTTCAAACTCCTCAGGTGTGAATGCCAAAGCAGCGAGAACCATATAGCCTCCATAGCTTCCTCCAATGATACCAATTTGATCTTTATTTACGTAACCTGTATCAATAAGCATTTTTTTGCTCGCTAAGCAATCTTTGAGGTCAGCATCTCCGTGTTTACGATCATCTAGTTGGTAGAAAGTTTTCCCATAGCCGGAACTTCCTCGATTGTTGATAGCATAAATGACGTATCCGTGGTTAGTAAGATACTGAATTAAGGCAGAGTAGCCAATGCGCGATTGACCTCCTGGGCCACCATGAACCCAAACCAAAGCAGGGCATTTATTTTCTGGACTTGCTTGGTGAGGCTTGTAAAGAATTCCGGGCACTTCCAATCCATCATAAGAAGAAAAACGAACCACTTCTCCTGAAACTAGATCGTCAGATTTCATTGTCGAAGAAAGAGAAGAGGTCAATTTAGAAATTTTTCTTTGTTTTAAGTTATAAACAAAGAGATCACTGGGCATTTCTCCATTGGTTGCGTAAAAACATATCATGCTCTCGTCGTTAGATATACTTAGAGAGTGGATACTTGCATTAGGGATTTCGGGCAGAGATAGAGGACGTTTGTCTTTCTGATCTAGTATGATCAACTCGCTGCGGGCATCATTGTTCATTTGGATGATCAGATAGGTTCCTCGGCGAGAAAAATGAGCGTATTGTACTCCCCAATTACTTTGGTAGATGAGCTCACTTTTTCCCGTTCCTATGTCAAAACGCTTAAGGTAGGTAAACTCGAAGTCTTTGTCCGTAATGTAGTAAAGACTTTTTCCATCGGGAGCAAAAGTGGCTACTCGATAAACAACATCGTTTTTTTCTTGAGGATTTATTTGGGTAGTTTTTCCTGTTTTTAGCTCATGTAGATAGATGTCACTAGAGTCATTTGTATGGACTTTTCCTAGAGCAAGATACTTTTTATCCCGAGAAATTCCTTGTAGGGTATGACCTTGGTCATTTTGAAAGAATAATGTACGCTCATAGTTTTTTGTCTTGTATTCATAAATATCAAAAAAGCGAGGATCGCGCTCATTGCTGATAACAAAAAAAGACTTTTCGTCGTGAGCCCATCCAAAAAAATGGGCTTTTAGCCCTTCTTTGGGCGTAAGGTCTTTTACCGCTCCGTCAAGTTCTCGAACATAGATATGGTTTCGCTCATTTCCTCCCTGGTCGCTAGAGTATAAAATGCGCTCATCTTGGGGAAAATAAGTTAAAGCGTGAACCGATTCTTGGGAATCTGTTAGAGCTTGCATTTTTTTATCTGCTATTTGGAGGCTATAGGCATTAAAAATCCCAGATATATCGCTGCTAAGAAGGATTTTCTTTTTATCAGGAGAAAAAGAAGCTCCCTCATAAGAAATGGTTTCTAAAAACTCCTGGATAGAATACTGCTTGGGGGCTGCGAGAATAAAAGGAAGAAGAGTAAAGGATAAAAGAAAGAACAAACAATACTTCATAAAACATCTCCCAAATAATAAAGAATAACAAAACAGATTAATTACTCACGAAAACCATTGGATATAAAAAATTTTCTCTTGTCAACTCTATTTTGGAACGCGGTTTAATTTTTGAGCTTTTGCTCAAAGAAGAGAAATGATAAAATTTAAAAAATATTCCGTTTATAATTTTATAATACATACGAAGAATTGTATGTTAGAACGAACTGGAGCTAAGCTCTCTCATCTATGCGAACGTTATTTACCCGATCCTTTTGTTTTTGCGATTATCCTTACTTTTTTCACTTTGGGTTTGGGCTGTATTTTTACTGATAACCACGTTTTCCAGATGATCGAATACTGGAACCAGGGATTTTTGAGTCTTTTAGCCTTTGCCATGCAAATGTGCTTGATCCTTGTTACAGGCTATGCTCTCGCTTTAACCGCTCCGATTCAAAAAAGCATTGGCCTACTTAGCAAAAATTCCTCAAAGTACAGCCCAGGCAGCTAGCCTAGTCGCATTTGTTGCTGTAGTTACTGGTTATCTGAATTGGGGCTTAGCCATTGTGGTAAGGGGGTTTTCAGCTCGGGATTTTGTTTTTTGGATTAATTTTGTTAGTGGTGTAAAAGCTATTAGGGCGTGTCTGCTGATACGTCCTAGAAAGACATGAAAAAATGAAGCACCTATCCGTTATTTTTTTTATTCATATAACTTTAAGCATGGTTCTATCGGCGCCTGATTACGTATTAGTTAAAGATCTCATACACAAAATAGTATTAGAAAAGGCTATTTTCAAAGGAAATTGGTCCTACAAAGTAAATGAGAGACAAAACAAATACTCTTTAGACATTTTGATCGAAATGAAACTCGAAACACAAAATAAAAAAGACTATTGCCGTTTGAGTTTCAGAATAGGAGAAGCCAACTCCCTCTTATCAGAGGAAGAGTATCAGGAAAGCGTGAAACTGTTTTTTCAAAATAAAGACATCGAAAACTTTGTAAACTCTTACGTAGAAGAAATGATAAAAGGTCTAAATAAGCATCCCGATTTTCCAGACTTTATGAAAAATAACGGAAAGAAGCAACTCGAAGAACTTGCCTTGGAAGCATACAAAGAGAGTTTCTTTCCGAAGATAGGAAGTAAAGCAAATCATGGCATTGTTTATGGACCAAATGGCGGTGGACTTATGGTTGTGTTCACAACTAAAGATAAGAAGTACGATATTTCTATTACTTCATCAAACCATACAAAAGAAGGAGTGAAAATTCCAACGCTACCCGACCCGCTAAAACTAGCTTTGGAGATTTCCGAGTCATATAACGCTTTGCAAAAGCAGACGATGGTGCCAATGAACACTAATGAAGAAATAAACGATGGCAAAAATGACTATTCTGAGAACTAACGGCGGATCATATTTTTGAATTTATGTTTGAATTTATGCCAGACGTTGTTTATTTTTGAATTTATGAATTTATGCCAGACGTTGTTTATTTTTGAATTTATGCCGACTTTGAATTTATGCCGACTTTGAATTTACCAGCAAAAATGACTATTCTGAGAACTAACGGCGGATCATATTTTTGAATTTATGCCAGACGTTGTTTATTTGAGAACTAACGGCGGATCATATTTTTGAATTTATGCCGACTTTGAATTTGGCAAAAATGACTATTCTGAGAACTAACGGCGGATCATATTTTTGAATTTATGTTTGAATTTATGCCGGCTTTGAATTTATGCCAGACGTTGTTTATTTTTGAATTTATGCCGACTTTGAATTTATGCCGACTTTGAATTTATGCCGACTTTGAATTTATGCCGACTTTGAGTTTATGCCGACTTTGAATTTATGCCGACTTTGAATTTATGCCGACTTTGAAGACACAACAGAGAAATATAGAAGATAAAATTTGAGCCTATGCCAGACATTGTAGAAAAAGAAAGGCGTTAAAAGTAAATTTTTTTATAAAATCCTATTGGACAAAAAAATAACTAAAAAATCGGCCAAAATAGAGATGACTTAATAATGGGTGAGAAAAGCCCAATTTTAGGAGGGAGACAGACTATTTCTGCATCATGATAAGTGAAGTCAATAAATCCAAGGTGAAAGATCTGATATTAGCTATCTTCCAGAGGAAAATCGACGCAGAGAGTGAGAATGATTTCCTTGTGAGTACAATTTGCGATTTTGGTAATAAGGGATAATCTGTCCATATTTTTCAAGTAAATTTTGAACAAAGCTTTCAGATCCATAGATAATGCCTCTGGAGATCGCAGGCTGTTGGTCAAAACCTTTTTCTCGAATACGTTCATTTACTATATTGTGATATATATTTTGACATTCTTCGAGAGAGTCCCCTAGCTCTAGATAGAGAGGATGGTAGTCTAAAATGGGATTATGCTCTCCTGTGACGTGGGCTCTATGACTACTCCAAGGCCAATCTATAGGATTACGACACACCCTGTTACGAGTCATGTTTAGTTCAATATAAATCTGAGTATTCAATAGTTGGGTTTCTGATTCAATTATCGTTGAGTGAAATCTTCCTTCCCAAAATCTACCTGTTCTTTTATGTGCTCGGTTATAGTTCTTGGCATAGTTTCCGTTTACATACTGCATGAATTCTGAGAGGTTAGGTCCTGCGGGAGTGCCTACCAGGAGATGTACATGATTTGATGTTATACAGTAAGCATAAATTTCTGTGCCATATTTTTTCTTCGCCTTTATCAATATCTCTTGGTAGAGTAGAAAGTCTGCTTTTCTTTGGAAGAAAAATTCTCGATTATTACATCTCGTTACCACATGGAATACTCCACCTGTAAAGTTTATTCTTGGAGGTCTCATTTTTACCTTTCTTTTACAATAATGGTTTAATAAAACACTATTGTAATACCTCCTTGGACAAAACTTTGTATTTCCCTTCTAAAATCTTTGATATCGCTTGCTAAAATTAAGTCTGGCGCTCATTTCCCATTAAAACTAGCCTTGGAGCTTTCTCATTCATATAACGCTTTACAAAAGCAGACGAGGGTGTCAGCGAACGCTAATGAATAAATAAACTCTGGCAAAAATGACTATTCCCATAACTAACGGCGGATGATATTTCTCTACTACGTCTGGTACCGTTTTTCCCTGCATTTTTTCCCTAAATAAAACAAAATCAAGTCCTCGGCCAACTCTCTTGCTGATTGGTACCGTTTTTTCTTGAGAACCCGTTTTTTCTTGGATACGTCTGGTACTCGTTTTTTCTTACCCGTTTTTCCTTGAATACGTCTGGTACTCGTTTTTTCTTACCCGTTTTTCCTTGAGAACGTTTTTTACGTCTGGTATCCGTTTTTCGAATACTTTCATAAATATCTCCCAAATAACAAAGATGGTATTATAAAAACAGATCACTTTTAATAGCACCATTGGATATAAAAAATTTTCTCTTGTCAACTCTATTTCTACGTGATGTAAACTAAGTGCTTATTTTTCCAGGATAAACAGGATCTTGAGCAAGGATATCCCAAACTTGCTCTCCTGGTAATATTCTATAAACAGGCGTAGAGAGATTATATTTCTGGGAGAGGGCTTGGATGGTGGAGTCGATTTTTTCAGAGGAGTACCGGACGGAAAAATGACTGAGGATGAGGGCTTTTAAGTTTATTTGAGCTGCCATTTCTAAAACGTCTTCGAGAAGACTGTGCTTGCTTTTAGAGTTTAGCTGGTGTTTTTCATCAATGAAGGTGGATTCATGGATGAGGACTTGGGTGTTTTCCCATTTTTTGGGATCATCCATGGCGGTGTCGCCGGAGTAGCCTAAGATATTTTCTCGGATTTCTTCGGTTAAGAAATCCGCTCCTTTTTCTTGGCGTAAGCGAACAATTTGATCAGTTGACCAGCCTTTGTATTCTTGTTTCAGTTTCCTTTTGACTTTTTGAACGAGAAAACTAAAGCTTTTTGTTTTTTCGGGAGTAACGACGTGGTTGTTGGGAAGTATTTGGACGACTGCGCCTGAGTGGATTTGCACTTTGTCGTGCTCCTGGAGAGGAACCCAGATCGACTGCTTTGGTAGATGGGGATCAAATTTTTCTGTAAATTCTGCCAAATGAGGAAAAGATCCGCAGTCCTTAGGGTAGTATATTTTAGGCTGGCGCATGCCATTTAATTGGTTAAACTGAAGTAACCCTGTCAGATGATCTCTATCGGCATGAGAGATAAAAACGTGTTTGACCTTGCCAGCTTTGCCTATTAAACCTGCACTTACTCCGTCCCCAGCATCGAATAAAAGTCCTAGTTCTTCTACAAAAAACCAAGTAGAAAAAAGAGCTGTAGAGTAACCTGATATAGTTAAATTTTTATTCATCTTGACCCCGCAGCGTTCCCAAAATACTTTTTAATCTGACTTAGGCCTTGTTCTCCCACAAGAATAAACTTCCATTTTTTCATATCCATCGTCTGAAAATACAAAGTCCCAGAAATCGGAGTAAAACCCGTCCAAGTAGTTTTTTCTTTTGAATGCACTCTACACTCTATAATTTCGCGCTTGGGCAGGTGAAAATTATGTTTATTTTCCCATAAAAAGTCAGGGCTTCCCTTATCTAGTTGATCGTACATATCTTCTTTTTCAAAACGCTTCTCTATTAAGCGTTTAGCCCACATCCTTGCTAAGGGAGCAAAAATTTGTGAAGGAGCAATGAGCTGAGCCATAGCGGAATCTTCATCATAAACTTGCTTAGCAAGAATAGCCCCGTAGATATTTTTCTCATCAACATAAATTTTGTAAAACTTGTCAGAACTTAGCCAACAAGGTTTTAGACCGTAGAAAAAATCCATTTCTTTACTCTCCACATCCGGAATTCTATTGGTACGCTCGTAATTTTCCTGCTCTTATCAAGCAATGGAAAGCTCTATTTCAACACCTCTTTTTTTTATTTTTTCAGGGAAATTTTTTGCATCAAAAGAGCTATAGCTCACAATTTGCCTATTAATAGTACTTAAAAAAAAGACTTCCTTCAAGTGCTAATGTTTCAAGAATATTTTATAAATCTAGGGCGTATCTGTAAAGCAGTCTTTATTTTGCACTAGCATTTTCTATTTCAATATGAATAGTCGTTTTATAATCCACTTCATATAATACAAACTTTATCTCTGTCGAAGATGTGTCTTTGTAGAGTTCTTGAAAAAGAGAGGCAAAGGTTTTATTTTTAGCTGTATCAATATCATTTGTAATTGTTTGGGCTAGCTGGTAAAGTTTTTCTCTAGCTTCTTTTCTCGGTAAAATAATTTGCTTCTTAGAGTAACCACTTTTTTTGTTTTCGAGAAAAACTCTGCCTCTCTTTCCCGCAAGATTAAAATTTAGAATTTTGCCTCCCCGTTTTTTAACAAGGATAGAGCTAGAGGTTTTTATTTTTACTAACATTTCAATTTCGATAAATTTTTCATGAGGAACAAAAAGAGGGAAGATAATTTTTTCATTGCCCTTTATGACAATTAATTTTTTTACGTTTTTGTCCTCCCAATAAACCTCACACTCAAGAATCGTTTTGTTTTGCATTTTTGCTTTCTGGCAAAAAAACACAAAAAATACCAGAGATAAAGAAATGCACACTAAAATCCACCTAGAACCAATAATTTTTTTCTTTTTTTGGTCTAAATCTCTTTGGCGAATAGCAGCTATAGGGTCTAGGATATCCTTATTTTTCATAAAAAAACTTACTCTCTACGATCAATATAATTATTGAGAATACTACGTTCGCTTGCCAATACTTCTAACTTAGTTTTAAGCTTTTTAATTCTTTCCTTAACATGATATTTTGTTGTTTCTAATAACCCTGCTGTAGAAGTGAGGTTGCCATCCTTTAAAAGAAAAGAAAATAACAAAGAAACCTCATCATCTTTAAGTTGCGAAAGAGGTTGCGGTAAAATATTTCTTTTTTTTGCTTCTTTATGATGAGGACAATTGGGATTAGTGCAGCAAACCTCCGTAAACATCATCCACGATTTACACAAACTACATTCATAACGTTTTTGCTGTATTTCCATTGCGAATACCTTACTTAAATTTGTAAAAACTTAGGCATTTAACTGGTGACATGTCTTAAAGTTAAGATATTATAAATGAAATATCTTAACTACGCAAATCTAATATTTCTATTTTGATTTCTATTTAATTTCTATTTTTCTTGCTTTATTTTTTTATTTAATTTCTATTTTGGAAACAAAATGATAAAATAAAGGAATGAGATTCATACTTGGAGACAAAAACTAAAAATGAACATTATAAATTATATATTTGTTTTTTGTGTTCTTGTGGGTAATCTTTGCGCACAAGATTACGATGTCAGGATTGATGTTAGAGCTTTAGCAAAAGTAGTGCAGGAGATTGAACTACTAAAAAAAAGCAATAGTTCTCTGGAAGCGGACGTAGAAAAACTAAAAAGCCAATTTTTTCCTAAAGAATTACCTTCTTTCCCAGCAGATACCGATGGATTGATAATGCCTGTCATTTTATCTGCCAATAACGTAATGAACGAAAGTGGGACGATTGATCTGTATAAAAAATCACAAATCATCAATAGTCTAACTAAAAAATTTCCTGAAATTGAAATAATAAAGTGGGATGAAAGTTCCTCTTACTGGGAGAACAATATTTTCTCTATGATTTCTCATTCCTTGCAAAGCGAACTACACTTGAAGGCTTTCTTCTACTCACAGCTATCTATTTTAATTAGCATTAAAAGTTTGGAAAAACTACCCTCTCATGATGATTTTTACATTAAGTGCCAAACTCCACAGCAAAATAAGAAACATACATTTTTTCGTAAACACACAGGGAGAATAGAAGAAACTCCCTACCAGCGAATAGAAAAGTATAATCCCAAAACTTATAAAATTACCTTACAGAATGTAACTGCAGCTAAACAACTTAAATTTAATGAAGAAACACTTTCTCTTTACGTTCAACTATATTATCAGAAAGCACAAGAACCTGAGATAGTTGTTTCTGATATATTTAACAGTGAAGAATTCTCTATAGTTAATTACCAAATACATCCTCAAAGTATTATTTTAATAAAAACAAAAAATGCCGCTGAAAAAGTGTACGAGTATTTGAAAAAAAGAAATCTTATTGTTGGTCCTTGTTTTCCCTATCGAAAAAACTTGCTCCAAAAATCTCGCCAATATCGCAAGGTTTATTTTTGCACACCCAGCCATGCTCTTCGCTTCGATAGCATTGAGTATCCGGGAGAATTCTATGTCGATGGACAAAAAATATCGGTTTCTCTTGTTACAAGAGTTGGTGGAACAGCTTGTTATAGCGCTCAAATCCCCATTCGGGGAAATTTTTTCTACTCGTATATGGGCTATCGCTATACGCTAATTCCCTATAACAGGATGAATTCTGGAATAGCTCTTGATAAACCAGAGCAAATATCCATACCAAGGCTAATCCATCATTTTCAAAGTGTGTTGCTTAAGTTTGACACTAAAGCCTTTTTTAATGCGATGGAACGTTTTGCGAGTTCTTCTAATATCTTGCGATTGGAGCGTTGTTCTATTGAGGAAAAAAATGTTTTTTTAGAGTTTATTCACTTAGAAAAGGAGAAGTATCCCCAAGAAAAAGAACGTTTTGTAAAGATTTTAGAAAAAATTCAAAGAATGTTTCGACCAGGAGAAAATAAATGAAAAATACCTTTTTTCTTTTACTATTTTTGAGCAGTTTGTTATTGGCCCAAGACTTAGGAAGATCTGATAAAAAAACACTAGAAAAAGCTGTCGATGCTGTTGAGAAAGCTGAGAAATCTAGAGATAGCAAAACTTTTTTCAAAGAATTAAAAAAAGTCACTCGGCACATAAAGAGATTAAAAAAGAAATTTCCAGATCATCCTGAAGTGAAATCTCTTCTGGAAAGAGTGATAGAGCTGGAAAAAATAGAAAGCTTAGAAGAATCGAGAAAAAATGTCGAGCAAGCTCTCAAGAATGTGCAAAAAATAATCTCTAAAGTTAAACAAGGCAGAGAGAAAAATCCCTCTAAGGCGGAAAAACACATTCAGAAAATGCAAAAAGAAATAATGGCTTTGGAGCGATCTAATAATAATCGTTTTAAAAATACTATTGATAATGTCAATAGAACGCTGAGCGATGCAAAACAACTTGGCATCCAAGTCGCCTCATTAGAAGATATCGAACAGGAAGTTCTTTTTGACAAAGCAATCGAAGCCTTAAATTATGGCCAACAAAAAAATGTCAAAAATCTAGAGAAAACTTTACATAACATAGCCATGTCCAATAGCTATCACATAATAGAAAAACAGAAAGAACAAGCACAAGGATATTTAGATGCCTTAAAAGATGTTTCAAATAACGCTAAGGTAAAATCTCTCGGTATAAAATTTACTGAGCTTGCTCTTAGGATAGAAATGTACAAATCTTTCGATGAAATAAAGGAAACATTGAAAGAAATTAGTTCTTCTATTAATTATCTGGGAAAAAAGATTGACGAAATCTATGAGTTTTTAAACAAAGATTATAGTGAAACTCTATTTTCGGGGAATGTAAGTTCCAACTACAACCAGGTATTGATTGAAATAAGAAACTCAAAAAGAGATCTTAGTGCAACCATAAAAGAACTAGAAAAAAAGAAGAACGTTTTAGAACAAGCCAAAAAAGAAAATTTTGCTCACTTTCCCGAAAGAGAGCAAATATTTGAAAGACTAGAGACTATGCTCGCGAATTGGAAAAAAGCTATGGCCCATGAGCATAAATTAGTAAAAGATATAGACGCTTTTATTGAAGGCCATATTGTGCAAGCAAATACAGAATTCAAAAATATACAAAAACACATGGCTAATGTTGATAAAGAACCGAAAGATCTTCTAGAAAACTGGTATAAGGGAAATAACAGAGTTGATAATATCAAAATGTTCCTCCAAGGATTCACGGGAATAGCGAGCATTACCAAAAAATCAAAAGAGATGGTGAATCTGACAACTCAAAGAACAAAGTATCATGAAGTTTTAAATAATTTCCGTTATACTAAAAGCTCGGCAGAAGAAGGACGTGACGTAAAAGAAAGTTTAGCGAAGAGTAGAATAATTGCAGGGAATGACCCTTCTTTAGACAAGTTTTTAAAGCACTACGAAACCATAGCCCTAAAGTGGAAAAAAGCAAACACAGAGATTCAATCATTGCAAAATAAAATGTGGACAAAAATTGAAAAGGCTTCTCAACAAGTTAAAGCATCAGGTTTTTCTAGCTTTCAGAAAAAACAAAAGCAAGTTCCAGCAAATAGATTAGCCATTATTAAAAATTTAGAAAGCTATAAAGGAAAAGCTATAAAGGATTTTTCTCGCGAATACATTCGCGGGTCAGGTTACTATGGCTGGTATCTGGACCATGGCAATGATCGCTTCAACTACGTTTGGGATGAAAATTCTAAAGCTGCGATAGATTCTCTGTGGAAAAAACATAAAGAAATTTTTGAAGAACATAAGAGCAAGATAATTCGCCAATACGGTTTGAAAGGAGAAGGAACGGTACATTGGAACTTCAATGGTTTTGAAGACGTAGAGTTTATTGCTCTTGTTGATGGAACCTCTCAATACAAAATAAAAGCTGATGTAAGAAATGACAGAGGTGAAATCATCGGTTCAATAGACAAAGGATCTATTCAAATTGTAAAAGTTAGAATAATTGCTCTAGCCAGTAAGTACTATACTTATTGGCCTGGAGGAAAAAATATGGACAGCTTATTAGATTTCTCTAATCTCTCGAGATAACTAACTTTTTGAAATAGAAACTAAAATTACTTCTGCCCTAAAAGTAATTTTAGTTTCCAATAAGGATACGTCCTAGTTGGTTTTCGCTTAAAAAAATGAAATTATGAATTACTTTTGATGATTTGTGAAATACATAGTTAAGACCTTCGATAATTGTAATTAAGTCTAAAATGTTTCTAAATACTTTAGAGTGCATCTTTACTAAAAGAAGAGGTACCTTAGCTTTTCATGAACAACGGAGAAAAAATGAAATTTTTTTTATTGCTTTTCACTATTGTTATTTCTTGGTGTTTTCTCATGGCTGAAAATCAAAAATCAATTGAAGTCGGTGAGGTGAAATGGAATCGTAATTGGGATCAGGCTTTTAAAATATCAGCAGAAAAAAACAAGCCTATTTTGACTTTGTTTCAGGAAGTGCCTGGTTGTTCTGGCTGCCAAAAGTTTGGAAAAAATGTTCTCTCTCATCCTCTTTTAGTAGAAGCGATAGAGACAGAATTTGTTCCTGTGTTGGTTTACAATAATCGCTCGGGAAAAGATGCTGGAATTCTAAAAAAATATCGAGAACCCTCTTGGAATTTTCAGGTGATTCGTTTTTTTGATAGCTCAGGGAAGGACATTATTCCTCGTCGAGATCGTATTTGGACAATTGGTGGAGTTGCTAAGAGGATGTGCCAGACACTGGAAGAATCAAAAAAAGAAGTCCCTTTTTATTTGCAAAACCTCTCTCAAGAGTATGATAACCCCAATATTAAGGAAGTGGCCTTTGCTATGTATTGTTTTTGGACAGGAGAGATGGAGCTTGGGGCCATTGATGGAGTGATCAAAACGGAAGCGGGTTTTTTTGATGGTCGTGAAGTTACCAGAGTGTGGTTTGATAGCAAAACTATTTCCTTGGCTAAGTTGATTGCGAGAGCAGCTGGAGTTAAGTGTGCAAATAAGGTGTATGTTTCCAGCAAAGAAGATGTTGCTTCTACGACAACTCGCTTGCAAGTTCAGCATTTTGACATAGAGAGTTATAGGAAAGCTCCTTTTGCAGACCAAAAGAGACAAATTCAAGGAACTGCTTTTATGAAATTGAACTTGACTCTTATGCAGCTATGTAAAATAAATGCTTTTGCTCGAAAAAATATGGAAAAGGCATGGACGTATCTAAGTCCTACTCAACAAAGAAAATTAAAAAAACGATGATTCTGAAGAGAAATTATCGAAAAGACTTGCAAATTTTTTCTTAAACTGGTAAAAACTATAGTAGGATAATAAGGATTCACCCACTGAGTCAGGAGAGTTTAAAATAAGCTCTTTTGAGAATTACATTGGAGAAGCATAGATGTTGAAAAAAAGTTTAAATAAAATTGTTCTTGCTGTAATGTTTTTGTCTTCGATGGTTCTTTTTGGGTGCCGCAGCACACCTAACGAAGTATTCCAACAAGTCTTTGTTGAATTTCCTATTCATGTAGCTGATGAAGCGACTTTCGGAGCATGGGATTTAACCAACGATACTCCTCCTCCTGCAAAAGCAGAAACATTAGAATAGTAATAGCAGAAGACAAAAAAATGGCGACATCTTATTTGATGTCGCCATTTTTTTTTGCTGATTTTCTAAGCAATTTAATGAAATCATGGAGTAATACGTTTTTTACTTATGAAGAAGAAGCTAAACCAACCCAAAAAAAGTAAGAGACCTGTTGTTGGCTCTGGTACAGCAGAAGAAAGAGAGGCATCATTAAACACCGATTCGATTTCACTGCCAGAGAGAGCTCGATTGAAAACAGCGACTTCATCGATTAGCCCGTCCATATGCCGAGATGTTCCTGGTTCGTTTCCGATATGAAGAGGACCTACTCCGACTTCAGGGGTGCCTGTGCGTGCAAAATTGAGAACTTCGATTCCATTGATGTAGCCCCGCATGGCCGCACCATCATAGCTGGTTGCAATATGAACCCATTCGCCAGGGACTAGACCACCGAAAGTAGGAAAGCTTCGCCCAGTTTCAAGAAAATCTACGGTAAAATGACTAGAGCCATCTGAGCGACCAAGGAGTTCATAGTTTTCTAAACCATCAAAGCCTTTGTTTACGATTCCGTTAAAGTTTTTATTCTGATCTACATTGACCCAAGCAGCAACAGTAAAACGAACTAGATCCAAGCTGTTATTATCTGCTACTTCGACAAAATCATCTACCCCATCAAAACGAAAAGCCTGTCCTGAAATTCCCGCTTCAAAACTGGTTCCGTTACGTAAAAGACCATGATTTCCTAAACCTGAAGAGTCATTTGCTGTTTGGTCATCGGCAGACCAGTATCCTACTAAACCACTGGTGCTTGTTATGACATTGGCGTGAACAGATAAAGAAAAAATAATAACTAGGCCAAAAAAGAGGAATGTTCGTAACATAATTTTCCCCAATGTAAAATATATGCAAGCATTTTAGAATTTTCTATATAATACAATTAGTGATAATTGTATCACAGATTCTAAAAAGGCACAACAACTTTCATCTTGGGAAAATTTTCTTCGAGGATGCTTTGTGTTTCTGCTAAAAAGAGTAGTTTTAGATTGGGGCCTGCATCCATGGTAAAGTATACAGGAACTCCACTTTCTCGTAGTTCCCAAATCTTATGCATATGAGCAACCGATTCAGGAAGCCAATAGAGAAGTGGTGGCCAAGCACCGATCATGGTGGCATGCATTGTTAAAGCATTTCCCTCGCTTACTCTTCCTAGTTGAGAAAAATCTTTGTGAGTAATGGCTTCTTGAAGAAGATTAAAATCAAAACGAGCTTTGTCAGGCCATCCTTGGTAAAGGGAAGAAGTTTCTTTGGTTAAACGCATTCCACTGCGAGAACCCACTTTTTTTTGCTCGGTTGAAAGAGTTAAAGTTCCGACTCTAAACTCTGGCCAGCGGACTTCCAAAGGTTCAGCATAACTATCCATACCATCTTCTCGCTCTCCAGCATGCCAAGTAACAAAACCTTCATAGATAGAACGACTGGCACTACCACTACCTATTCGAGCTAAAATGGAAAGATTGCGTTGCTCTAGATTCCAGCCAAAAAGGTCATTCAACGCTAAAACTAATGCTGCAAAACCGGAAGCAGATGAGGCTAATCCTGCTGCAGTAGGAATATTGTTTTCTGTATGAACTTGGAAAAAAGTATTAGGAGAAGGGCGATAGAGATCAAGGTATGTTTGCAATCGAGTGGTAAAAGAGTTACTGGGATCTAAATATTCTCCGTTTAGGAAAACCTGATCTTCTTTGTCACTCATTGAAACTACTGTTTTTGTTCCTAGATCTCCCATTGAAATAGAAAGGCTCGGATTTAAAGGAAGATTAATTTTTTCGTTTCTTTTGCCCCAGTATTTGCAAAGAGCTATGTTGGTGGGAGCAAAGGCACGGCCTTTTTCTTTAACTGGATTTTTAGGTGAGCCAATGATTTTAGTAACAATTTGTGATTTATCCAAAATATCTTGATCCTTGCTGTTTTTGATTCTTTCTTTAGTCTTGAGAAACTCCGGTGGGAGAAATTTCTATATCGAGTGGACAGAGGGAGGTATTTTGTAAGTCCGCTTGGCCAATCGCGACAACACAATCTCCTAAGCCAGAGCCCGAGATTTTTGAGCCATAAATACCTGGAAAATTTCGCAGGGTATAAATAATACCAGATAACTTGGCATTATTGACTCCAATGGCATCCATTAACCCTTGGTTGAGGTTTAAGATTTCTCCTAAATTTTGCCAGTTTTCTTCTTGGACAGCTTTCTCTGCAAGAAGACAGCTTTCCTCCATTAAATCGTAAATTTTATCAAAAAGGTAAGAGTATTTTTCGCGCGAGCCTTCTACTTTTTTGATTACTTTGGTTGTTTTTTCTTTGTGGCCAGAGTTTACGACTGTTATGGTAGGAATAGAGGGAAGTTTTTTGACAGTAAAAGGATTTTTTCGATAGAGGAGAAGACCACCGAAAACACTGGCTGCCACATCTGCTCCTGAGCCTTTTCCTCCCTGCACTTCTTGGATAATTTTAAGACTATCGTGAAATACTTTATCTTGGTCAAAGTTTCCTTTTAGCCAGCACTCTAAAGCAGCAGTGCAGGCAACTGTTACAGCGGCAGAGGAACCCAAACCGACATCGTCAGAAAAATCAGATTTTATAACTAAATCAAATCCCTGAGAAATTTGTTTTTCTTTGCATTTTATGCATTGAAGAGAAAAGCCCAGTTTTCCCTCTTCTTTCCATTTTCCCAATTCTGAGCTATACTTGCCTAAAGCGGAGTCAATGTTTACTTGATGGTCATCACGAGGTGTAAGAGAGACTCTTACGCGCCGATTTACAGCACAGACAAGTGACAGTTTATCGTGAAGAACTGCGTGTTCTCCCAAAAGCATTAACTTTCCTGGGGCAGAAACATGGATGGGTTTTAACTTCACTGCTATATAGTCCTCTAGATTTATTTGTAGCTTTTTCTAATGCACTATTTGTTTGTAGGCTTCTTCTAATGCATTGTAGGTTGCATGATTATGCCCTACACAGATGACTGTTTCCAGAGAGGTATCGCTCTCCATATGTTTTTTTATTTCAGCCATGATTAGTTCGGCTGCTCTTCGAATAGGTATTCCTGTATTGTAACTGCCAAGAAGAGGAAAGGCGAGACTTTTGAGTTCTTTTTCTTTGGCTAAGTGGAGGGCTTGTCGAACTCCATCCATTAAGTTTTTGTCTCCATCATCTTCATTTTCTTCGCCAATCGTATACAATATAACATGGATAATATATTTGCAAGATAAAGCACCTGCTTTAGTTATAACAGCTTGTCCTCTTTGCAAGTTCTCATATTCGTTACAGTTGTTGAGAATCTCATCACCTCCTTTTCTTAATAGAGAAGCAGTGATGTTATCATCCATTTCAAGATCTGTATTTGCTTGGCAACAAATGGCGTCAGTGGCTAAGGTTGTGATATCATCTTCAACAATGGTTATATTTTCTTTCACTAAAGTTTCCCTTACGATAACCTGAGATTATATTTCCCGACAAGATATATCTTGGAGTTGTTTTAAATTAGCGGCTCCACAGCTAAACATGGCGACTTGAAGTTCTTTACGATATCGTTGAATCACTAAAGCAACATTCTCGGGAGACTCTAAAGATGGCCCAAGAAAAGGTTTGGCAGAGGTTCCATACTTTGCTCCCATTGTTATTGCTTTGGCTAGATCCAACCCACTACGAACTCCTCCGCCCGCAATTAATTTGAGTCCTTCCACTTGAGAACAAGATTGAAGGGCTTCATCAGTAGGTATTCCTTCGTTGCGGAAGATGTAGCCTAGGTTTTCTTCCGGGGAGATTTTTTCATCCACACAGCGGTATCCTTCGATCCATGCCCAAGAACAACCTCCTGTTCCTGAAACATCAATATACTCTATTCCTATGTCTTTTAGACGTTGAGCTGTTTTTTTATCAATTCCATGCCCTACTTCTTTGGCAAAAATAGGCACAGAAAGTTTGGAAACAATTTTTTCTAACTTTGGTAGCAAATTTTCAAAATTGGTGTCTCCTTCTGGCTGAACAGCTTCCTGGAGATGATTAATGTGGAGAAATAATCCATCTGCTTCTACTCCTGAGACAATCTTTTCTAATTCATCAAGCCCAAAACCATAATTCAGTTGGACGATTCCCACATTAGCAAAAAGGGGGACATCTGGACAGAGATGGCGTACTTGAAAAGAAGCTAGAGTTTCTGGATAGCGGATAATCACTCTCATGGAGCCTAGTCCCAAAGCAACTTTTTCTCTTTGAGCGGCAATGGCTAGGTTTTGATTAATTGTTCCTCCTCTTTCTAAGCCTCCTGTCATCGAAGATATAATGAAGGGGAAAGAAAGCTCTTTGTCTAGAAGTTTGCTCTTCAGGTCAATTTTTTCCATATCTAACTCAGGTAGAGCAATATAAGGGAGGCGATATTTTTGAAAGGTGGGAACTCCTCCTTCAACCGCTTCATTTAAAACAATGTTGATGTGGTCATTTTTTCTTGAACCGAGATTACTCATAGTTTTAAGATAACCTATCTAGTGGTTTAGAGGTAAGGTAAAGAAATGTTTTGAGACAATGGTAGGGACTGGCTTATTCTTGAGAAGCTTGGAAGAAAAATGAACTTTGCATCCGTATAGTTTCCTCTTATTTAGTAAGACGAAGTCTGTATAAAAAAGAGGAAACCAGGAATTTGCGGCCTAAAGTATGTTGTTTCGCTCCAAAAAGTTTTTTAAGCTCACTTGAAGGTTCATGAAGCCCATTGCCGCTAGACTTTGATCTAGTTGTAAAGCAATATCTTCGCAGTCCTTGAAGCGTCGATCAGGAGTTCCAGATAAACATCGTAAAACAATGCCGTCTAGTATGTCATTTACTTTTTCATTGGTACGGCTAGGAGGTAGAGCTGGAGGAAGATTATGAGTTATTTGCTCAGGAGTAAAAGGTTTTTTATTGGTTAGAAGCTCATAGAAAAGAACTCCCACAGAAAAAATATCACCTGATCGGCAAGGAGTCTTTGTTTCTCTTACTTCTGGAGCGGTATAGCTTTGATTATTAAAGTAATCTGGGTTTTGTTTAACATAAAATAGATTTTCGGCTCTTGATACTCCTAAGTTCATCAGTTTCACGTCCATATCTCGACTGATAACAATTTTCTCAGGAGTAATTTCCCCATGGAGCATTTCCATGGACATTCCGTTTAGGTCTAATTTTTTGCGTGCATATTCCAATGCTCGGCAGATACGATAAATAATTAGAGAGGCTAAATGAGGGGAGAATAGTCTTTCATTTTCTTTGAGTTTTTCGATGACTGTCGCTAAGTTTACTCCGTCAATTCTCTCCATGACTAAGTAACAAGAGCTTCCTGAGGTAACAACGTTGTATGTCTCTCCTAGGTTTTGATGAGTCATAAGAGAAACTTTTCGGATCTCTTCAGCTAGAAGTGACATGTGTTCTTGGCTCTGAACAAACTCATTTTTGAGATGTTTTAGCATAACCGGACGACAGGCATTATGAGCTCCACACTCTTCTCCATAGTGGAGGATTCCTATTTTTCCATCAGCAACTTTTTCTTTTACACGATAATTTATTTGGAAAGAAAAAGATTCACCTGGAGCTCCAGACGATTCTATCTTTTCTATATCTTCTATCTTTTCTGACAAAAACAGAGCTGGAGCGGGCTCCGTTGCCGATAAGGGAGCAGGAGATGAAACAGGCGTTGCAGGTGCTAGAATGGGAGCAGGAGCTGGTTCTGGATCAGGAGAAATTGAAATGCCCTGAACTTCGCTTTGAACATCTGGTTCATCGGCAAACATATCAAAATCATCATCTCCCTCATTCTCTACCATAAAGTCATCGTCATTAACTGTCGATTCGTCAATAGACTTGCTTGCCATTCCTGTGGGATCTATCACAGGAGGTGCTTTGGGAGAAGGTCCTGATGCCAAGGGGGAACCTGTCATTTGGATGGTTTGTCTAAATTCCTGATCTTCTACAGGGGTTTGTGTTAAAGGAGAACCCCCCATTTGGATAGTTTGACCAAACTGATCATCGTTGGTCAAGGCTGCCAGAGGAGAACCCCCCATCTGGATGGTTTGACCAAATTCATCGTCATTTCCAAAAGAAGCCAGAGGAGAGCCTCCCATTTGAATAGTTTGGCCAAAATCTCCTCCTTCGTTAGATGAAGTGGGAGGAGCAACTGACTGAAGCTGTTTAAGTTCCTTGACTCCCTGTTTCCAATCATCCATAAAAGCAGATTTATCACTAAGGCCAGCAAACTCAAACATTCGCATCACGGCTGGTTGAACTCCGCAGATTTTAATTTCACCTCCGCTTTGCTTAGCCTTACTGCGATTGTCTACAAATACTTTCATCGCTCCTGGGCCAATGTATTCAACCGACGTCATATTGCAAATGATTTTGTTTTTGCCAGCAGCTAAAAGAGCATCAAAGGCCTCTTGAATAGTGGTTCGTCCATACTCGTCGATGCGTCCTTCGAGATCCATTATTTTAATGTCACCAGAGTCTCTATACCTAACGTCCATATCAGTATGGGCAGACCACAAAAGTTGCCCTACCTCCTTTCTTTTAGCAAACTATAGCGAGCAAATTTAGCTAGTGCTTTGCCTAATTGGGAAATCTGTAGAATCTCGCTTTAAAACCAATCTTAATTTTAGACTATCTTGCTAGTCATCAGTATCCACCATAAAATCGTCATCACTAACAGAACTTTCGCTAATAACTTTTTTAGCTTGTCCGACAGGGTCCATGCTAGGAGGAGGTGGTGGAGGTGGTGGAAAATTGCCCATGGCCGCCAATGGAGAAGAGTCCATCTTGATGGTTTGTCCAAAATCACCTCCGTCCACAGGGAAGTCCGCTAGTGGAGAAGATCCTATTTGAATGGTTTGTCCAAAATCGCCCCCGTCCACAGGTAAGTCCGCTATGGGAGAAGATCCTATTTGAATGGTTTGTCCAAAATTTTCATCATCGAAGAGATTAGAGCCTCCCATTTGGATGGTTTGTCCAAAATCACCAGATGCAATATCTGGTATTTCTTGTCCTGTAGGAGGGGCCGAACTAGGAGCAGCCTGCACGACATTATGATTTTTTAGTTCCTTGACTGCTTTTTTCCAGTTTTTGACGAATTCACCTTTTCCAGCATAGCCAGCGAATTCGAACATCTTGTTCACAGCAGAGGGAACAGCACAAAGAAGCAACTTTCCACTTTTTCTTTCAATTTTCTTACGATATTCGCTAAAAATTTTAATCGCTGCAGGAGCAATATATTCAACAGCTTCCATGTTGCAGATAATTTTATACTGTCCACCGGCTAGAAGGGCATCAAATGATTCTTGAAGAGTGGTTCTTCCAAACTCATCTATGCGTCCTTGGATGTCAATTATTTTGATATCTCCGGAATCCCTGTAGGTAACTTCCATGGTTAGTATGGGTCGCCCTGTGGCGCCCTACCTCCTTTCTTTCCTTAGTCACAAAACACTAAGATATTTAGTTTTTGACATTAGAAGACTTAGGTTTATTATATATTCCATTTTTCCGTATGTCTAGTAAAAAAGAATGTGTTGACGGAATTGTCTAACATAGAGATAATGACGTATTGTGGCTTTCAAAGTTATGTATTTTCACTTGTTTACACAAAAAGGATTTTAAGATGAAATTTTTAATTTTTCATTTTCTTGTTTTTACACTTTTATTTTTTCCAAATAGCTGGGCACAAAGCTCCGAAAAAGAAGAGAATAAAACAACTTCACCTATTTATAGTTTTACAGTCAAAGACATCGATGGAAAAGAAGTGAAACTAGAGGAGTTTAATTCTAAAGTAGTTTTGATTGTAAATGTGGCAAGTAAGTGTGGATACACACCTCAATACAAAGGCTTACAGAAGCTTTATAAAAAATATAAAAAACAAGGGCTTGTTGTTTTAGGCTTTCCTGCTAATGATTTTGGAAGACAAGAGCCTGGAACAAACAAAGAAATCAAGGCTTTTTGTGCTTCTCGTTATCAAGTAACTTTTCCGATGTTTGAGAAAATATCTGTTTTGGGAAAAAATAAGCATCCCCTTTATAAATTTCTTACAGGAAAAAAAACAAATCCTAAATTTTCTGGAGAAATTCCTTGGAACTTTAGTAAATTTCTTTTGAATAAAAAGGGGCAGGTGGTAGGACGTTTTTCTCATCGGGAACGACCTCTGTCAGGTAAGATTGAAAAAAAGGTTCAAAAGTTGTTGTCTAAAAAGTAGCTAAAGCGTATTATTTTGTAAATCATTATGTAATGTAGGGCACCTCCTATTTTTGGTGCCCACAATGTTATTCATTCAAGGTGTAGCGTGAGTGAACATCTAAAAACAACTCGAAGAGAAAGTGGAGATTTTCTTTTTGAGAATGCCCAGATTCTTTCTTCTTACCCAAAAAATTTAGGGGTATGGCTTCGGGAAAATGCTGCTCGTTTTCCTCAAAAAAACTTTCTTTGGGAAAAAAGTTCCCAAGGTTGGCAAAGGATTAGTTACTCGGAAACTTTAAAAGAAGTCAACGAGTTAAGTTGTTTTTTTATAGAGAAAGGTTTTTCTGAAAATACTCCACTGGCAATTTTATCCCCTAACTCTATTAGTATGGCTTTATGGCAACTGGCAGCTATGCAAATTGGAATCCCTATTGTTCCCATCAGTTACTCCTACTGCGTAAAATCAAAAACAGGTTCTCAAATTAGGCATATTCTTCTAGTAAGTCAAGCCAAAGCTCTGGCTTATATTCAGACAGAAGAAAATGAGAAAAAAATAAACTCATGGAGTTTTGACCAAGAGATTTTCCCTTTACAAAGATTTTCTTCTGATTGCAGGAAAAGCGGAGAAAAAAAGAATAAAAAATGGGAAGAAGAAAGAGAAAAACGCTTTGCTCAAGTTAACTATGATAGTCTAGCTAAGATTCAGTTTACTTCAGGGTCGACTAAGCAGCCCAAAGGAGTGATGATTACTCACGGAATGCTTACTTCTAATCAAGAAGGCGTTGCTCAAATGTGGCCTTTCTTGGATAATGAAGAGGTTGTTGTCGATTGGTTGCCTTGGCACCATACTTTTGGAGGAAACATTGTTTTTAACTTGATTTTGAAGCAGGGGGGGACTCTTTACATTGATGATGGAACTCCTATGGAACCAGGTTTTTCTAAAACAATACAAAATCTCGAAGAAATTTCTCCCACTATTTATTTTGGTGTCCCCCTTGTTTATTCTTCTCTTTCTCGCGAGCTAAAAGTAAACGCTTGCTTGAACCATCGTTTTTTTTCTCGTCTAAAATTTATATTCAATGCAGCTGCAGCCCTAGACCAAAAAACTTTTGATGAGCTTTTATTTTTGGGAAAAAAAGCTTCGGGAAGAAAAATCCCTTTTTTTGCAGGGTGGGGGTGCACCGAGACCTCTCCGAGTGTCACTCTTGTTTCTTCTTTTGTAGAAGATGCTCGTAATATTGGGATTCCTATGCCAGGAGTGGTTGTTAAGATGTCAAAGTGTAGTCTTGACCGATATGAACTTCGAGTGAAAGGACCTAATGTTACTCCTGGTTATGTGAACAATCCAGAAGAAACCGAGCTTGCTTTTGATGAGGAGGGCTTCTACAAAACAGGCGATGCTGGAAAGTTTATTGCCTTAGAAAAACCAGAAAAAGGAGTGTTTTTTGACGGTCGAATAGGGGAAGATTTTAAGCTGGCTTCTGGAACTTGGGTTAATAGCGCTATTTTACGTAGGTCTATCCACCAGAGGGCTCAGCCTTTTTTACGAGAACTTGTTTTGACTGCTCCTAACAAACCTTACTTGGGGGCATTAGTTTTTCCGGATGTATCTGCTTTACGCCAGTTTTTTTCAGACCTATCTTTACTGGAAGATAGCGAGTTTCTTTTTTCTTCCTCTGTGGTTTCTTTTTTTCGAAATGTTTTTCAAGCACATAATCAAGACCACAAGGGAAACTCTGGGAAGTTCTTACGTTTTACTTTTCTTTTGACTCCTCCCTCTCTCGATCAAAATGAAACTACCGATAAAGGCTACATCAATCAACAAGCCGTTCTTGAAAATCGTAGTGATTTAGTTAAAGATTTATATCGAAGCAATCCCTCTAGTCGAGTAATTTTAATCGAAGCCTAATGGGGAAGTTTTTGTGACAAAGTAGACAACTCTTGTTTTGTCTGCTATAATTAAAGTAATAGAATATTCCTGTCTTTAGCCTCTTAAAATCCCCCAAAAGAAAAGGACCCATATGAAAGAGGACATATTATTTGGCCGCATTTCTGTTTTGAATAAAATCATCTCAGAAGAACAACTAATAGAAGCCGAGCAGCGCCAAAAGAAAAAAGCTCCTCCCTTTACTCTAGGCTATATTCTTTGGAAAACAAAACGTATTAATAAGAGTCAGTGGAAGGCCATTCTTCAGGTAATGAAACGTAAACTACCTCGCCCGGTTAAGTCAATTGAAGAGCGTAAAGAGGACATGGCTTTTGCTTATTTATCTGTTCAAAGCGATTACTTGAGTGTAGAAGAAGTGGTTAAAGGCTTACAGTACCAAGCTCAGATATCTAAAAAAGGTCTTCTTTTTCGACTCCCAGAGATTTTAGTTAACGAGAAATACCTTTATATTTATGAGGTCGAAGATATCTTGAGTTTTCAAGAACAAAAAATTCTTGATTGTCCTCTTTGTAACACACGCTACAACACGGTTGGTTTAAATGCCGGTTCTTCTATAAAATGCTCTCGTTGTCAAACTGCGATATCTATTCCTGAAGGAATTTGCCAAAAAGACGAGGCTCAAGGAGTAGTAAAGTTTCGGAAAAGAGTAGAGCATTTGGCTCAGAAATATCAAAAAGAGAGAAAACTTTTTCTTTCTGATAATCCCGATGATTTTTTAAAGATGGTGGCTGGACGTTTGTCCTCAGAGGATGAAGATGTAGAAACTCAGGCCCAAAATGTTCTGATGGAAGATTTTAATTTTGCTTGGGGGCTTGCAAACAGTGGAGGAGAAGAAAATTTTGATTTAAACGAGGAGCTCTTTGAAGGAGAAGGAGAAGAAGGGGAAGGTGGAGAGGAGAGTAACTTTATTGTTTTAGGAGAGAACCCTCTCACAGCAGAGTTTGGTCTTCATAGAAGCGGAAAAGGTATTTTAGAAGAAGAAGAGGCGAGTATTATTAGCGTTCGAGAAAAAGTGGCTAGTAAAGATATTCGAGAAGATGAGCTTTTTCTGGATGAAATTATTGCTATCGGGGGAACTCAATATCATGAAGAAGACGATGATTTGTCCGAGTTTGAGGACGATAACGATAATAATAATGATGACGACGATGAAGAGTATTTAGAGTTAGGGGAGGATTCAAAGAATTTACCTCATACAGATAAAGTTTATAAAAAACATGTTGCTAAAGAAGTAGATCGGACACAATCAGCTAGCTCACAAGAAGATTTTATTGCAGAAGATCTTGAAGAAAAAGAAATGATTGCCATTGGATCAGCTCCTCGGCAAAAGAAAGATATACGTTCTAAGGAAGAAAACGAATGAAATATATGATAGCTCTTTTTTTATTTTCTATTTCTCTATTTGCCCAAGAGGCGGAACTTGAGAAAAAAATGGAAAAAGCCTTTGCTCCTAATCTTGAAACAAAAGAACTTTTAGAAATTACTCCTTCTCATTGGCAGTTTGGTACGATCCATGACCATACAATTGTTCATACGGATTTACAAGTTAAAAATAACAGCACTCAACCGGTTACTTTGACCAGTTTACCTACACTTTGTGGCTGCGTCGCTTACACTCCAAAACCAGAGGAAATAGCTCCAGGGGAAGAGGCTAAAGTGTTTGTCGAGTTTAATCCCAAAGGAAAACGAGGTTTGTATGAGTGGAAGGTGGAGTTAAGTTCTGACTTGCCTGGTTTTTCCAAAATCTCGGTGCCTATGTCGGCTAATGTTCTTCGGAAAGATATTTTATCAGAGCGTTCGGTTGACTTTGGGATATTTCAAAAGAACTCTCCTAAGACTGTAAACCTATGGCTCACTTGTCATAAACAAAAAGATTTTCAGCTTTTGGAAGTCCTTTCTTCTTCTTCTGACTTTACGACTTCTTTTTTGGAAGAAGCTCAAGTGGAAGGATTTTTCCCTGGAACTCAACGAGGTTATAAAATTACTATTACGCCTCAAAGTAATGTTCCTTATGGACGACACAGAGGAAAGATAATTCTTAAAACTAATATTAGTGGTAGTGAGAGTATCGAAGTCCCTCTTTGGGCTTATGTTCAAGGAGAGATATCCACTGTTCCCGACTATGTTTCTTTTGGGCTACTTCGTCCAGGAAAAGAGCGCGAAAAACGGATTACTGTTTATCATAATAAAATGAAAAAATTTAAGGTGATGAAAGTAGAAAGTTCACTTCCTTTTGTTCGAGGAGAGATTAAGGAGACTATTCCCGAAAAATACTACTATCTTTATTTAACTATTTCTGTTCCTGATGATGCACAAACAGGTGAATTTAGGGGGACTATCAATGTTCATACAGATTATCCAGGACAGACAATTGCCCCCATTCAGGTGCAAGGATTTATTCGTGAGTAAAGATTTTATGGGCATGAATAAGATTTTATGGGCATGAAAAAAAATCGGGAAAGAGAATGGGGCACGTCCTATTCTCTTTCCCGATTTTTTTATTGTTTTTTAAAAGGAGAAGGAACTTGGAGTTTTTTTGCCATAAAACGAATCTGTTCTTTGTAGAAGCATTCCATGAACACACTCGTTAGTTTTATTTTTAATCCTCTGCCATCGGCCTCCGAGAACTTACTTAGCTTTGGATTTTCAAGAAGATAGTTGAAAACCAAATTCGTCGATTCTTTGATCACTTCTTTCGCTGTTTTATCCTCTTTTCCACGAACAAAAGGAGGTATCCGAAATTCTCCTTTGCGGTTGGGACGACCAGCATCAAATCGAGATCTTTGAAGTATCCCAAAAATTCGCATAGCGTTTTCTACAGCAAATTTAATTTCAGGACTGACATATTCTTGGTAGTCGTTTTCTTCTTCTGGAGGAGGTGGTGCGTTTCTTTTTATATGCCAATATTTTTGAATACATTGATCGATATCGCGTTTTAATTTTTCGGGGAAGCGAGGAGATTTCTGAGACAATGTTCGGATCATTCCCAAAAACATTTCATTGCCACAACTAACGCAAAGTTTACCGTTTTCTTCCGAAGGAGGGATTTTTAGAACAACATCGGAAATCCAAGTTTTGAACTCGGGGTTTTCTTTTTTGACGTATTCTTTGTAGCTATTGTAGCCTTCCTGGTCAAAGACTACATACAAAGGAATCCGAAAATATCCCCAAACTTGTCCATGCGGGTCATTTTTTTTGGTTCTCCGCATGTAGCCTACCGCTTCGTCTTTATCTTTCAGACGAACCATCCCGATTTGTATGGAGTCTAGCATCTATATTGGCTCACTGTCTCTGGGCATTCAAGGAAGATTTTACGTCAACATTAGATTGTTTAGCAGTTGTTAAAAAGTTCTGACATTTCATTTCTACTTTACTCGATATTTTCTAATTGTTGGAGAAGTTTCTGAGCTTTTTTTAAGTTTGGTTCTTGTTCCAAAATATGCTTCAAATCTTTCTCGGCGAGATTTTTTTTTCCTAAACTATTATAGATACCTGCTCTAAAAAGAAAGCCATAGATAGATGAAGGTGTTTGATCAAGGTAGTTAGAAATATCTTCTAGGCTTTTTTTTTGATTTCCCAGTTTTATGTGGGATTGGGAACGAAAGTAGTAAATGTTTAAATTATCAGGATCAGTTTTAGCTGCTTGGTCAAACCAAGAAACAGATTCTTGGTATTTTTCTTCTTGTAAACAAGTCAGGCCTTTTTCAAAAAGAGGAACTGCTTGTAGTTCTGCTTGCCATTGAGCTATTTGGGCATATGCTTGTTTTTTTTCTGAGGATATTCGTTTCTTTTTCTCTTTGGCCAGCATCAAATGATTTCTTTGTTCTTGTTGGAACCTCAAAACCAAAGTAACGTTTGTTACCATCAAAAGAAATGAAAGGGCGAGTAATCCCCATATATACCAATTGATAGGGGGCGATTTAGCTCCCTGACTGCCTAGATTGCTCAGGATATCCGGTTCCTTATACTTACAATGATTTGGCGGGAGTACATGGGAATTGAACCCACCAAAGACGTTTTACGGCCTTTCAACTGGGTTGAAGCCAGCGGGGCCCACCAGGACCCTTCTACTCCCTCAAAGCTAAGGCTGCTTTAAAAATGTGGGATAATGATAACTAAATTTTGACAAACATACAAGAAAAAAATACACTAGTTCATAGACCAAGTCCAATGTAAGTTTACGGATTTTAATTCGGTAACATTGTGCATTAAATTTTAATAGTATTTTACATTTTAAGGAAATTTTTATGGAGCCAAGAATTATTTCAACAAAGTCTGCGCCTCAAGCGATAGGGCCATATTCACAAGCTATCCAAGCCGGAAATTTACTCTTTGTCTCAGGGCAAATTGCCTTGGATCCTGCTAGTGGAGAAGTCCAAAAAAATGATTTTGCGGCCCAGTGTCATTTAGTTTTAAATAACTTGAAGGCCGTTTTGGAAGCGGGAGGCTCTTCGGTTTCTCAACTTGTGAAGGTACAAGTCTACCTTAAAGACATGAATCGCTTCCAAGAATTTAATGGAATCTATGAGGAGCATATGCAAGGTCACAAACCAGCCAGAGCTTGTGTGGAGGTGAGTCGTTTGCCGAAAGATGTAGACGTGGAAGTTGATGGGATTGCTATTTGTAATTAAAATAGAGCGTGTCCTTATTGTGAGGACACGTTCTACTTCTCATTGTCAAATGTAGTTTCTGTATCTTCTACTGAGTTTTGGATTTTCTAAAACAATTCATGAATTCTCTCTTTAACCCCTGCATGATGAAAAGTTTTCTCGTGCATTAGCACTTCTTTTTCAACTATAGCAGGGAGTTCTTTTACAATGGGTTCGACAAGATGTTGCTTGAGGGTAACGAGAGAGATCTTTGGTTTTTCTGCCAGTTGACGGGCCGTTTTGAATGCTTGCTCTAATACTTCTGTTCTGGGATAAACGAGAAAAGGAATTCCTCGGTCTTTCAATTCTTGCCCTCGATATGTCTGGGCATTTAAGAGCATCTCATGCCCGAGGCCGATACCCAGTTTCTTGGGAACGATGTAGGTGGCTCCCATCCCAGGAGTGAATCCATATTTCATGAAATTTGTCGTATAGATGCTTTCCCTGCTCAGTATGACGAAGTCCGAAAACAGCCCCATGACAAAGCCTCCTCCAATGCCATGCCCTTGCATCGCAGAAATCACAGGAACATCGCAGTCTAAAGCAAGACTATAAACATTCAGATCCGTGAACTTCCCCTTTCCTTCTTGCAAATACAATAGCCCCTCTTTTGTACCTCCCGAGCAAAAGTAGCTGTCGAAGCCCGTGAGAATCACTACTTTGCAGCTCTCACTTTCTCTAATTTTTTCGTAGGATTCAAGCAATCCCTCCATTAAGGCAGGGGAGAATGTGTTTTTACTTTCGCGATCTTCCATCGTTATCTGAAAAATCCCCGCCTCCACTTCTTCTAATTTGACAACCGAATTCATCTGAACGACTCCTAAGAAAATTTTTCTGTTTTGATATACAAGTACTTTACGAAATTTTTGATTAAAAATAAAAAAAAATTTAATTTATAGGGAGCTGTGATGAATGGGGGCGGGCACTACTGTTGAAATAATGATATAGATTTTTGGAAACTATCTATGATGCGCCTTCAGCTTCAATAAAAAAAAACGATTCACAAAATTCCATACACTGAAAGTGTTACACATCACAGCCCAGGGTATAGTGAGCCAAAGGCGAACGGTACCCTGGGTCACGAACCAGACTAAAAACAATATTTGTTTGCCTAATAAAAGAAATACACTAAACTTAAAAATTCCCAATTTTTTTTTTGAGCAAAGGTGTTGTGCTATTTTTCAAGCAAAGGTGTTGCGCTATGGTGAAGTTTTTTTTTGGGGGAGTATTGTGAGGAGGGTTTTGGAAGAAGAGGAAATAAAAAGGTGGGCGGAGGCGGATTCGAACCGCCGACACCTAGATTTTCAGTCTAGTGCTCTACCAACTGAGCTATCCGCCCGACCTGTTTTATTAAGTCGGGTGGATTATACATAACTGGCGGGAAATGTCAATAGTTTTTTGTAAGCTTTTTAGGAATATCTTATTCTTGTTTTCTTAAGTTGTTTTATAGTTATGTCTTAAATCGTTTTGAAAACGTGACTATTTCTGGAAGACGAATTACTGACAAAAATGAAGACGGTTTTTCGGGGAAAAGATCTGAGAAAACTTGACAAAAAGATATACATACATTATAATTGTGAAAGATGGTCTAAAGTATACTCATTTTCCCTTTTTACCCTACTTTAGATTGAGGGATTCTTTCCTTTATGGGAGAAAGATGTATTTATTTGAGTCTAGGTTGAAAAACATGATTTTATAGAAAAACTAAAAACAAACAATTTATTTACATGCAAGAAAAAATATACTCTGCCAAGGAATTTGCAACATCTTTAGGGATATCCAAAAATCATCTCCTGAAACTAGAGTCTGAAAACAAGGTTCCTCAAGCACGGCGACAACAAAGAGGTAAGATCGAGCACCGCTTTTACTTAGTCGAAGATATCTCAAGGTATCGAAAGATACTGAATAAACCACCTCTTATTGAAGACAGGCATGTGCAAATGTTCTTCAACTTCAAGGGGGGAACAGGGAAGAGCACTCTCTCTGCGTCTTATGCTTATGCTGTTGCTGAGATGGGAATAAAAGTACTAGCTATTGATTTAGATGCCCAACAGCATATGACAAAATGTTTAGGGGTAGAAACTTCCAAAGATACAAAAAGCATTTTTGAGGTGTTGATTGACAACGAAGATATTAACAAAGTAATTACTAAAACGAAGATGCCTACACTGGACATCATTCCAGGTACTTTAAAATTATCTGTTATAGAGAACCGGCTCCCGACTAAAGATATGAGAGAGTTTTTACTAATGGCCGCTCTCAAAAAAATTGAAAATGAAGACTATAAAGTTATTGTTATTGATTCTTTGCCCAGCGTGACAATGTTAAATAAAAATGCTATTGTTGCCTCAGATGATTTAATTGTTCCCGTTTTACCTGACTATCTTTCTTATGATGGTTTAGGTTTGTTGTTCTCTGAGTTATCCAGAATGAATGACGGTTTTACTCTCTATTCAGGGAGTAGAGGAAGCTTCTTGGATAACATTCATATTGTTATCAATCAATTCAAAACAAACGAAGTTCTGAGTAAAAAAACGAAAGAGTCATTAGAAAAGCATTATTCGCGTTATCTCGCAGATACAGTTATACCATACAATGCTAAAATGGCTCAAGCAACAGCTGCAGGTAAACCGATCTTTCAATATGATCGGAAATGCAAAGCTGCGCAACAAATTCGTGCTCTAGTGCAGGAGATTTTAAAGTTACCTCCCATATAAATGCCCCTAGATTCAAGGGGATAATTGGAGAAGCTTATAATCAAAGGAGAAGATGGTGAGCGAGTTTCCCGGTTTCGAAAAAAGTGCCCCGACGAGTTTGCCTCAAACTCGTTCTCAGACAGAAGGCACTTCTCCCACAAGCTCTTGGGATTGGGATTTTTCGTCCTTTGAAAAGCTTCTGGAAAATCATAGCAACAATACCCAGCATCTAACAGAAACGTTTTCTAGTAAATTTGAAGAGACATTGACTAAACTACTACTGGAACACGAGAAAAAGATTGATACAAGTATATCTAAAGAAACCTTAGAAGAATTCAAAAAAGATTTTTTTCAGAATTTACAAAAAAGTATCCAGGAAAATTCTCAGAATCAAGTTGTAATTCTCCAAGAAATTAAAGAAAACATGGAGCAAATGGAAGGACAGAATCTCCGAGAGAGTGTATCTGTTTTACATAGAGATCTAAACCAATCTTTTGCTAAACTGATTCATTTAAACGAAAGAATTGCAAGCTCTCTGGAGTTGTTGGAGAAAAAAGGATGGGAGAAAGAACTCCCAGAAGAAAAAATTTCCTCTGGGGGACAATTTAGCTGGATAGATATAGTTTTTCATATATTTGTTTTATTGGCTGTGGTGATGTTTTTTCTTTTGGTTTTCAGTCCGAGAGGACATTAGAAGTTGAAGAAAACTGTGAAAGGGAAAAGCTAAGGACGGCCCCGTCTAGTTGAAGAAAATTACTTTTTCCTAGGTGGCGAAAAGCGATGGTGTTGGCCAAGTTATGAGGTGATGCTTTTTCGGAAGAATCGACTTTGGCATCAAAAAGCCAAGTTTTTTGGAAAATAGGAAAAGAATTTTCTAGGTTTTCTCCATAAAGTCTTTTATCACCATAAGTTATTTTTTTCTTCTTTCTTTTTGACGTATCGGGTTTGGCAACACTCGGACAATGCAATACTTGAGGATAGGAAACTAAGGAAACTAAATCTTCCGGCCAAACTTCTATGGCAGCACTATTTAAATCGTTTTCTCCTAAATGGATTTTACGAGCGGTAAAAAGGTGTTGAAGGTGCCCTTGGCAGATGACACTAAGTTTTTTTTCCTGTAATTGGTGCCAAAAAATAAAGCCGAGAACTCCTCCGTTTAAAATGAACCCTAGGCTAAGAGTAAGAATAGTCATTTTCTTCCGAACTACGGACATAGAAATCTCCCAAAACGTTATTGAGCGAGGAGTAAAAATGAAAAAGCATTCATCATCTGATAAAGCCCCCACCGAAGAAGCCTTTGTTGGTCGAGTGACCTCTCGCATTATAGCAAAGGTGATGCAAAGAAAAAAAAATAAAAAACCTCCTTACATTGTCTTTTTAGTGAGTAAAGTGTTTCTTTTTATAAAAAAGTATTTTACTCAATACGGTTCTAAACTCTCTAAGTTCCTTGGGAAGTTTTGGAATTTAGCACCTGTAAAAAGATATAGTCCCCCAGCTTTTTTCCTGGTTTTATTTCTACTTATTTTGCACCCAGGCCTCCATAGTCGTGCTGTTCCTAAATCTGAGAAAAATGAATTATCTTCTTCGAAAATTCTTCCTAGAGCAGGTGTTCACTTACAAGAGAACGTTCAATTGGTTATCAATGAAGCAGAGTCTTTGATAAGCCTGAGGTTTGAAAAAAAAACTTTAGCTTCTTATTATATCCAAAGAACTCAACTGTTTTCTGATAGTTTTGTTATTCGTCAAGTTGAGAATCATCCCATCTATGGGATATCTGTCTTAATGCAAGCAATGGATCCTGCTAATAAATCTTTTCTTGTTTTATCAGGAAATTCCCACCAGAAAAATTACCCTCATCATATTCGTATGGACGATGATCATCTAGACATACTTTACCCTTATTTACGGGTGAATACACCAGTTTTGGTTAGTGATAAACATTAAAGCCTATTATCAAGTTGACACCAAGTAGCTAAATAGGATTTTAAAAAAAATACTGGCTTGCCATAGAAAATATTTTATAATAAAGCCTCTAATCAAAACCTCTACAGTCGGAAAAAGTGTCAATAGAAAGAGAAATTATGGATCCTATCGAAAAAAAATCTCTTGAGTTTTTAATTGAGTTAGCTCGGGTAATCCGTAACATGCAGATGTATAACGAAAATCATCCTATCGTGAAGCAGGGAGCTCTCAAAGTTCAAAGAATGCTCGATCAAGTGTTAGCTTCTCTTCCTAGCTTAACTTTCGGAGCTTCCCAAAACCATCTCTTAATTCAAAGCAAGCAAATTACAGAAAAAAATGCAATTGCTGATCGATTTGTTCAAATGCTCCAAGAACGTAATATTAATGGTGTTAAAATGCATAAAGGGACAAATGCCCAAGAGTTACTTGCTTTTGTTAAGTTAATGAGCACCAAACCTGATCATGTTGTCAAAGATGGCCGGGTTATCCCTGAGCTCTTAAAACCTTTCAAGAAGATTAAAATTAATGAAATTGAATTTGTTATGTTAGATGAAGGAGAAGATTTAGAGAGCCTAACAGAAGCAAGGAAATTTTTTAATACGATCTTCACGGAAGAATTCAAAGATCTAAAAGGTGCTGACGCTTTAAAACAAATAGGCGCAGTTATTCAAAAAATTCTGCCTAAAATGGCTGACCAAGGATTTGATGATGGAGACAAAGAGCTTTGGGGTTTCTTTGAGAGAAGTATCGAAAGTTTTGGGGGAGGAAACCTAACTGAAACTCGCCAAAGTCTTTTGACTACCGTTCGAACGATGGACCCTAAAGTTCAAAAGTCTCTTTTTGGCCAGGTTATCACTAACTCCAAAGAGTTAGAAAGTGTTTTGAAACAGTTTTCTAACGAAAGTAAAGTTAGTATTTTAAGTGAAGAAGTTGAATCTGGACGCAACCTTTCCCAAGCTCTGGACTCTCTCTTAAAATCGAAAGGTGATGTTGTTGAGTTAGCAGAAGAGTTAAGCAAAAAGTTTAGCGGAGAGGATACTGAGTCCCAAGAAAAACTCAACAAAATTTTTAATCTACTCCAAAGACTTGATTCTAGCCAAGTAGACTTACCTTCCAGAGGTAAAGTTCTTATTGCTGATTCTGATGAGGAATGTCGTAAAATATATGACGACCTCTTTCGGCGCATGAATTTTGAGACATCGAGCATTGATAACGGAAAAGATCTTTTTAATACACTGCAAAAAAGTCCTGCCTTACCAGAAATTCTCATCATGGACGCTAAACTTCCAGGGCGTTCTGGCTTAGAAATTCTATCCGATTTAGACATGTCCAAAATGCGCGTACCTGTAATCTTATCAACGGAAATGGTTAGTGTAGAGAATTCTTTTGAAGTGCAAATGTACTCCAAACTCAAGTTTATTAAAAAACCTTTCGAGATTTCCGCTATCATGGATGCGGCAAATGAACTATGTCCACCACCACCTCCTCCTGAACCGCCCAAGAAAAAAGAGCCAGACTCACCTATGGCAAAAGTTACGGAAACAGCCGCAGGAACTGAAATTACCGAGGAAATCGCTGCTGAACTTACCAAGGCGAGAGAAATCCAAAGAAACCTTATGCCCAGTACTTTTCCTAACATGCCCGGTTATGAGGTTTACTCATACTACAAAGCATGTGATATGGTCGGGGGAGACTATTACGACGTTATTCCTATTGACGATGAAAACGTGGGGTTACTCATTGCCGACGTTTCGGGACACGGTGTAACTGGGGCGATGATTATGGTAATGGTTCGCTCGGCCATTCGCGCTTGGGCTCATACCACTATTTCTCCTAAAGAACTTTTAAGTAGTGTGAATCCTATGGTGGCAAGAGATATCCTTTCGGGTTTCTTTTGCACAGTTTATTATGCTGTTTTGAATATGCCCAACAGAACTTTAACTTGCTCTTGTGCTGGACATAACCCCGCCATTATTTGGAATGCCAATACCAAAGAATGTACTTTCACCAAAAAAGGGGGGATGCCCTTAGGGATTCTTTCGGGGCCATCTTTTGACCGAACCTTGCAAGAGGAAGTCATTCAGCTTAATCAAGGAGACCGCTTAGTTCTCTATACCGATGGACTTGTAGAGACAATGGACATGGATGATGAAGAGTATGGAGAAGATCGTTTTTGCAAAACTATTCAAAAAGCAGCCACTCAAAAATCAGACATCTGTGTTAAATATTTGATCAATGGGGTTCTGAAATTCCAGGGGAAGAGACCTCAGTTTGATGATCTTACTTTGATTACCCTTAGAGCCCTCAAGTAGTTTTTTGATAAGGCATGCTGTAAGCATACCTTATGTGTTGTTGAATCAGGGCGTGTTGAGATTACTTAACACGCCCTAATTCTGATAAGAGGAAGTAGCAGTTTAGTAAGTTAACCGGCTGCCAGCAACAGATACAGAAACTACCAAGGGAGCTTTCAATGGAAAAATTGGAAACTACTCACATCGGCAAGTTAGCTTTGGATAAAAATATTATTTCCAAAGAGCAATTAGCCAAATGTATTGAGATTTTAAACGAGAGTGAAGGAAAAAAAATTGAAGAAGTTCTTCTTTCTTACCTTTCGGACGAAGTACTTGAGTCTCTACTCAAAAAGAGAAAACTCAACATAAAAAAATTGCAAGACTATGCTTTTGGTGAGTATGTAACAAAAATGAAGATGATACCTGAGGAGCGCCTTCAGTATTGCTCTGAAATTCAAAGGCGTGCTCTTCAACAAAAAACCTATATACCTTTGTGGAATATTTTGGTTTCTCATGGAGTGTTATCCCAATCTAAAGTGGATCGAGTTCTTAAGGCAAAGGAGATTCGTCGCTTTGTTCGCCAAGCTCTTTCTGCTGACGACCCCCAAAGAACAGGTCTGAAGGGAAGAGTCCTGGGGGGATATGAAATTATATCGGAAATCGCTTCGGGAGGAATGGGAATTGTTTACATTGCTCTTCAGCTAGAACTTAATCGCAAAGTGGCTTTTAAGATACTTTTTGAACAATTTGCGAGTAAACGTAAGCACCTTAATCAATTTTATCGAGAAGCTAGACTTTCGGCGATGTTAAATCATCCTAACTTGGTTCATATTTTTGAAGTGGGAACAGACCAAGGATTTCATTACTATTCGATGGAGATTGTCGAAGGAGTTAACTTGGGGGATCGTCTTAGGGATGAGGGGAAGTTTAACCAAGAAGAGGGACTAGACCTTATTATTCAAGCAGGAAAAGGGCTAGAGCACATTCATTCCTTTGACATCGTTCACCGAGATATAAAGCCTTCTAATTTTATCATTCGAGACGATGGCATTTTAAAAATTATGGATTTGGGCTTAGCTACTCAAACTCATAAAAGCCCTAAAAAAGCATCGACAATGGGAACTCCTTACTACATGTCTCCAGAATTGATTCATAATCCTCAAGAAGCCAATCATCGTGCCGATATTTATGCTTTGGGAGTTTCTTTTTATCGGATGCTTACGGGAGAATATCCGATTACAGGTAGCGACGCTCGAGAAATTCTGAAAAACATCAAAGAACAGATACCTATCCCTGTTACTCAGTTAGAGCCAGAAATGAATCAAGATATGAGTAATATCATCGATAAAATGATAACTAAAGATCATAACGAGCGCTATCAAAATATGACAGATGTACTTAATGATCTTAATGGTGTTCTCTTGATAGACTAAGGAGACTAGGAAAATAGTTCTATCTCCATTTCTATCTATATCTATATTCTAAGAGTCTCTAACATTCTTTCAAAAAAAACGTATTAGATATTAGGGACACGCCCTAGATAGATACTGAAAATTTTTTATGAGAATTTACCCTAAGCGGAGAGATGACAATGGAAGAGAAGATCCAAGGGATAATTAAACAAGCCCAGCGCCGAATTGCTTCGATCATTTTTTTACGTTCTCTTATCCAAGCTGGAATTGGTTTTAGTATTCTTTATACTGTATTTGTGGTTTCAGCCCGTATTTTTTATCCAGTTTTGGACTTGGTTGCACCTGTCTATTTTTTGCTTTTGGGAATAGTTTTATGGCCTTTTTGGAAAGTTTACCGAGCAGAAATCACAGCGGAAAAAGTTGCTTTACAAATTGATATGCGAGGGGATTTACAAGAACGACTTTCGAGTGCTTTGGCTGTAAAAGAAAAAGGAGGGATTTACGACGAAATAGTAAAAGATGCCCAAAGACATACGGAAAAATTAGATTTTACGAAAGTTTTTTCTGTGTCTCCTAAAAAAATGGCTTTTTCTCTCTCTTTTTTGACTGTTTTTCTGTTGAGCGGTTTTCTTTGCTATTTGTATCTTCCTTCTCTAGATGTAATGGAGTGGGGAAAAGTCCAAAAAGAGAAGGAAAAACATGCTGAGAAAAAAAAGCAGGTTTCTGAAAAAATGGCCAAACGCCTGGAGGTTATCCGCAAAAAATTTCCGGAGTTATCAGAAAAGCCAGATTTCAAAATGCTTTTAGAGGATATGAAGAAAATCAGTGCCGAAATGGAAAAAAAACCTTTCGAAGATCATCGTAAAGATATTGCAAAAATGTCTCAACTGATGGAAAAAATAACACATTTTGAAGAAAAAACTCTAGAAAAAATTTCTGACTTGAATAGCTCTATGAGTGAAAAAATGGCGGGGCAAAACTTAAAACAGACAAAGAAGATGCTCCAGAGTTTTCAGAAGGGGAACCTTTCTCAAACCTCTAAAGAAATGGAGAAAGTTCGCAAAAAAATCAAAAAGCTTTTGAAAAAGAAAACGAAAGATAAAAAAGAACTCGGTGCCGAAGATAAAAAAGATCTTCAGGAGTTGAAAAAAGAACTTTCTGAGATGGCGAAAAAATTGGGCGAAAATGGAGAAATGGGCAAAGAAATGGAAAAGCTCCTCAGTGATTTAGCCCAACAACTCGAAAAGAGCAATGATCTGGATAAGCTTCTCCAGGATGAAAAACTGCTCGATGAAATGATGAAAAACCTCGATAAGATCGCAAAGATGGAAGATCAACTAGAGGCTTTGCAAAAACAGTTAGAACAAATGAAGTCCTTGGAAGAAATGTACAAAACACTCAAAGATAGTCGCCAAGATCTTGCCGATAAGAACAAAGATCTTTCGAAACTATTTCCAGAGGACTCTAAAAACTCTGACAGCAGCTCCTCTGATAGTAATAACCAACCTTTGCCAACAATGAACCAAGAAAATCAAAATACCAAACCTTGTACAAGTTGCCAAGGCAAAGGCAAAAAAAATTGCCCACAGTGCCAGGGAAAAGGAAAGAAAGCCTGTGCCACATGTAAAGGGACAGGGAAAGACAAAGATAAACAGCCTTGCGCCGATTGCCAAGGAAAAGGCCAACAAAAATGCCAACAGTGCCAAGGAAAAAGCCAGAAAAAATGCCAACAATGCCAAGGAACTGGAAAAGGCCAGGGACAGGGACAGGGACAAGGCAATGGGCTTAGCCAAGGAAACGGACAAGGCAATGGACAAGGACAAGGCAATGGGCAAGGTAAAGGTAAAGGTCCAGGAGGGGGGAAAAGTCCCAACGGAGTGGACGATGGCAAAGGAGATTGGGAAACCTTGAAATTAAAAGGCAAGAATGCTCAAGGTAAGATTATCGCCGAGTTTAAATTCCGAGGAGAATCTCCTAAGGGAGAAGCCAAAGCTGAGTATGAAGAGTATGTGCGTAGCATGGTAAACGAAGCGGAAAGTGGGCTTTCTAATGAAAAAATCCCACAGGAATACCAAGAATTTGTCAAAGAGTATTTTGACACCGTTTCCAAAGAAGAGTAAGGAAATAGCCCTGGGTTTTTAACCCATTTGTGTTAAGCTAAGAGCTAAATCCTTAGATTATGCGAGAGTGGAGGGCTTTGGCTCCTGCCGAACAGGGGATGTGCCTAGATACAATATCAAGAGCCAATCACATCTCCTGCTCGGCAGGAGCACCCGCGATATAAAACGTTTTTTCAAGTATGAAACCTATGAGAAAATAAATGTGCTTTAAATACCATCAGGAACAAAGCACATCCCCTGTTCGGCAGGAGCCTCACCCTCCAGGGAACATGGTGCTGAGAAAGGTTTTCGATCATCTTTTTCAAAAGCGGTTTCAGATAAGCCTCGCTCTCCATGGTTCTTCTATATTGCTGAAGGATTTACTGAGCGCCTACAACGTCTCCCGGCGTCAAAGTTGTTTTCATAATTTTTTTAAATTTTTCCCCCACAAAACTAAAATACCATGCCCTCGGAAATAACCAATCAAGATCAACAGTGCCAAAAAATTCTCCAAAATCTAACAAAAATGGGGGTTTGTTCTCCTCAAAAAGCGGCCTCTATTTGGCAGCAGTGGAGCTTATATCGAAAATCTCATCAACAAGTTCCTGCTCAACAGTTTTTCCTCTACCATGGAATTTCCGAAGAACAACTGAAACAAGCTTTTCATTTTAGTCAGCTCAATACTAAACCAGGGGCGACAACTGCTCCTCTAGCTTCGCCCTCGTCAATACCTAAATCTCCTGAGTTGGATACAACAAGTGCTTCCCAAGAGTTACAGTCTAGTAATAATTTATTGGCAGCTAAGATTGAACAAGAAAACTTGATTCGCGGTGAGCTACTGAACAACGTTTTACTTCATTGTAATCAGAGTTTACATAATTTAGGTCAGACTCTAGTTCGAAACCGCCATCTTCAGATGTCCGATCTAATTCGCCTATTGAAGGAGATCTCTCAAGGAGAAAGAGGAGATGCCCCTTCTGAAGAAGGAGATGTTTTACAGCAAGGGGAATTTGGCAATTACAAAATTCTGGGGGAAATCGCTCGAGGAGGAATGGGGGTGGTTTACCGAGCTATGGATCAAGCTCGAAATGAAGTTGTTGCTCTTAAGGTTTTGTTGAGTGGAGCGTCTGCTGGGCAAGGTCAAGTGGATCGCTTTTTCCGAGAAGTCGAGGCCACTAAAGCTTTGCAACATCCAAATATTGTTCCTGTTTACGATATGGGAGAAGTCGGAGGGCATCACTATTTTACGATGAGGTTTATTGAAGGTGTTACTCTGGAAGATTATATTGATGAGGAACTCCCCTTAAAAAAGAAACTACGTTTATTTTGCCGTATTTGTCAAGCTCTCCACCATGCCCACCAGAAGAAAATTCTTCATCGCGACTTAAAACCCTCGAATATTCTAATCGATCACAACTATGTTCCCTACTTAACAGATTTTGGATTGGCTAAATTTGTCGATGGACACTCTTCCTTAACTCAGACAGGAACAGCAATTGGAACTCCTTTTTATATGTCTCCTGAGCAAGTTCACGGAGTAAAAAATAAAGTCAATGAACAAAGTGACATCTATAGCCTAGGAGTGATATTTTATCAGCTACTAACAAAAGAGTTACCCTTCTCTGCTGATAATTTAACTCAACTTTATAAGAGAATTTGCGAAGAAGAACCCCTACCTCCTAAAACAAGAGTTCCAGAATTGGCAAGCGACTTAAGTGCTATTTGCATGAAGAGTATCTCCAAAGAACAAGAAGGTCGCTACCAAAGTGCTCTAGCTTTAGCCGAAGATATCCAGAAGTATATTTCGGGAACAAGAGTAAAAAGGGCTCATCGAGTGGGGCTTAAAACTGGTTGGAAACGTTGGAATCGTCGCAATCAACGTAATATTGTTCGAGCTTCGATTATGATTCCTCTTATCTTGTTTGTATTGGCTACCCTTTTTGTTATTCAAAAGAGAGGAACGGACAATCGAATAGAACAAACACAAGTGGAGTCTCAGGCCAAACTCACTTGTTTGAAGGCAGAAAGCTTAATTCAAAATCAAGACTATGGAAAGGCTCTTGCTCTACTCAGTAATCTTGTTGAAAGCACTTCCTTTTATCCTGCTCATATTCTACAAGCTCAAATTTATATAAAACTAGAAAAATTTGAGCTTTCCCTGCAGTGCCTTAATTTAGCGGAACGACAAGTGCAAAAATCTGTAAAAGTCCTCTACTACAAAGCACTGGTCTACTTTAAAACTGGTCGAGAAAATGAAAGTCTTCGTCTTTTGAGCCAAGCTCTTAACGATGAAACTAATCAGGCTAGTGGAGAAGAAACATGGTCTGAAGGATACTATCTTCGAGCCCAGGTTTACCGCCAGATCGGGCAAATAGAGAATGCAAAGCGAGATGCTCAAAAGGCAGACTATATTGTCAAGAAAGACCAGGAAAAAACTCTTTCTTCCATTGAAAAATTGATCCAAGAAGGAGAGGAAGGAGAAGCTCTAGCTTCTCTGGATAGTGTTATTTCTCTTTTTCCTAAGTTTGCTCGGGCACATGCCCTTAAGGCACAGATTTACTACCAGAGAAAAGATTTAGACCAAGCTCTTAACTCGATATCTCAAGCTGTAGAGCTAAGTTCGTCTATGGAGTACTCTCTTTGGCGAGGTGATTGGCTTTTGGAAGCAGGCTACTTAAAAGAAGCCGTTAAAACTTTTGAAGTGGCACTAAAGCAAGCCAAAGATGATAAAGAAAAAATGACTATTTTGAAAAAAGCTGGGCATGCCTATTTTTCTTTGCAGGAGCTGATCAAATCGTCACAAATTTACCAAGAACTTTTGGCTAAAGGGATCGAGGATTCAGAGGTTTACCTAAATATAGGTTTGATTGCTTTTGAGCAGAGAGAGTATGATAGAGCTCTCGGTTTTTTAGAGAAAAGCTATTACTCTCCTGAAGTTAGCCGAGAGGAGAAAAGTAAAAGTCTTTTTTATCAGGGCTATACTTTGCTTTTACAAAAGAAGTATTCTTTGGCGATTTCTATTCTCGAAAAATCTTTAATCGAATCTCCCTTTGATAAAGGGAGTATCTATCGTTTGCTAGGAGAAGCCCACTTCCATTTGGATAACTTACCTAAAAGTAAGGAGTATCTGTCTCAGGCTCAAGTGATTAACCCCCAAGATATAAAGGTTTTACAAACTTTAGCTCGTCTTTATGTGAAAGAAGAGGACTACTCTCCAGCAATAGAATTATTTGGAAAATGTATTGCTCAGCAACCCTGGATTTCTTCCCACTATGAGGAAAGGGGCAAATGCTATGGTAAACTTAAGAAGTATGAGCTCAGTAGAGAAGATTACTTTAAGTGCCTTGATCTAGAACCTCATAATTTTGATCCTTTAATTAAACTACTAGATGAAGGTTTTCATGGTTCTGTTGCCCGCCAAGTAAAAGAGCTTCTTAAGTGGATTAATATATTTATTGATAGCCATCAATTGGAAAATCATCCTAATCTTTTTGAAGAAGAGTTGGAAAATGCGGCAACTCTATACATTCAAAAATCTCTCCACTCTCCTACGAAGAAAGTAAAACCTCTACCTTGGGATGCTAAAAGAGTGGATATTTTTCTGCAAGCTTTGGTGAATAGTGATTCTACGGCTGTTATTTCTATGGCCCAAACTAGTTTAATCTCTTTCCATCAGCACTCTGAGCTTGTTCCTCTCCTAGAGGAAAAAATTGCCCAGGGACGAACTCCAGGGGCTTTACGTAATTTAAAAGAAGCTCTTGCTCTGGTCGAGCAAAAAAAATTGGAAAAGAAGAAAATTCTTTTGAGGCAACTTCTTTTTCGCTACTACCAAGGACGGGATAATAAAGCACTTGAGGATTTGTACCGCTTGATTCCTGATAGTTTGATTGGTTTAAAAGAAATTCTTTACTCTTCTGAAAATAGCCAAGTTCAGTTTCTGGCGGGACTTGCCTTGCGAGATTTATGTCTCCCGGAAGCTCAAGAAATTCTAGAAGAGGCGACCTTGGCAAAGGATTCTAATGTTAAAGTTTTTGCTACAGTGGTTCTCTTGGCCAAAGGTTTTACCGATACTTCGCGGAAGGCTTTAAGGGAAGCTATTCGCTTGGAAGACCCTTTTGTCCGAGCTTTAGCTGCTCGCTATCTCACGCTGAAAGAAGAAGAGGACTTGGAGCTTTTTTTACAAGATAAGGATACTCGGGTCCAACTTTACGCGGCTGAACAGCTGTGGAAATATGGTAATTCTGTGGCCGGAGAAATTATGGCTCAACATTTTAACCATAGTGACTCTCTCATTCGCTCCTATTGTCAATCTGTTTTCTGGGATTTCTCCGTTTGGGAGAAAAATCTCTCTTCACAAGCTCAACAAAGTCTGAAGAAAACATGTCTTCAGCGATATCTTCCTGAGCTTATGAGAGCAACGGCAGATATTACTTTCTCTACTCGACAAATTGCTATTTTACGCTTAGAGCCTTTTTTGGATAGGTTTGATGTTCGTGAAGCTATTCGAAAATGCGTCAAAGATAGAAATCAGCAGGTTCGTTTTCAAGCGATTACAGTTCTTTCTCGCAATGGTGGTATTGAGTTTACTCTTCCAATAGCTTTAGACTCTAGCGAACCACTAATCTTTCGAGCAGCTTCTTTTATCGGAGGCTATGCGGGAGCCCAAAAGTTGAACGCAGGGATGGCTTTTAAGCTATTTAATTTAGTGGAGGATGCTGATTTTCGCTTACGAGTTCTCATTCTTGCTCTTTTCGAAGACCAAGGAAAAGAAACCGGAGCTATTTTTTTACACAGCCTTTTGTCCAATCCCGATCCTTATATGAAAGTAGGAGCTCTCTCTGGCCTTTTAGGACAAGAACAATCTTATATGCTTCCCACCCTAAAAAAACTTCTGAAAGATGAAAACCGTATGGTAAGAGAGGCAGTGGTTGCTAATCTAGTTTATTTGTACGAAGCTAATCCTAAAAAACTCCCTTCATTTCCTAAGATAATACAGCGATATGACTATTTGGGGAAGGCTGCGGCGACAGCTTATGCCTGGCCTCTTTATAATACTCATTATTATAAAACTGTCGTTAGACGGCGTCAGAATTTTAGTACTATTTGGAATCAAGAAGCTCACTATAATGAGTTTATCCATATGATTGTGGAGAATCTACGGAAAAGAAAAAAAAGAAAAGAGCTTCAGATAAAATACCTTCGCTACTTTGAAAAAGCAGTGAAGTTAGATCCGGATAACATTGACTATCATTTTGAAAAAGGAATTCTCCATTTCTTACAAAAAGAATATGAAAAAAGTATTTTTTTTATAGAAATGGCTCTTGAAAAGCGCCCTCATTTCTCTGTCTACAAACACTGGCTAGCACTTGCCTACACAGAAATGAAGCAAGATAAAAAAGCTCTTTCGATTATAGAGGAAGTGTTACAAGAGAAGCCTTGGAAAAAAGAATCTTTGCACTTACAAGAGCAAATTCTGTGGCGCTTAGGAATGAAGGAAGAAGCAGAAAAATCGAGACAAAGAGCTAAACTTATTGAAATTAATGTAAAATAATCGCTACATTTGGCAGCGAAAAGAGTGTATTTTTCGGTTTAATATTGGCAAAGTTAAGCAAACTGGAATTCAGAATCCAGAATTCAGAATCCAGTAGAAAAAACAGAAAAAACATCTCTATAAAGTTTTTTGGATTTCCCTACTGGATTCTGACTACTGGATTCTGGATTCCAGTTTGCTTAACTTACAGTCCAATTTGAAAAAAGAAAAAATACTTTCATTTGACTGACAAAAGCAGGATTCCTACATACAAAAAATAGAAACAGAAATATGGCCCTGATACAAGCAAATAACATAAAAAAATCTTTTGGCGACCGTGAACTTTTTCGTGATCTTAGCTTCCACATCTTCAATGAAAGTCGTATTGGTTTGGTCGGAAGAAATGGCATTGGTAAATCGACTTTGTTTAAAATTGTTATGGGAGAGATAGAGCCTGATACTGGGCAAGTTATCCGAAGTAACAAAATGGATGTGCAGTACTTTTCTCAGCATATGGATTTAGATGAAGAGTCCACTCTTTGGGAAGAAGCGCTAAAGAATTACTCCAACGTGCGTGCTTTAGAAGAAAGACTGGAAAGTATTGAAGAGAAAATGGCGCAAGCCAATATGGATGACTTGGAAGAGTTGATCCACGAACAAGACCAAGTGAGAACAGACTTTGAGAAAGCGGGAGGCTATTACTACCGAGGACGAACGGAAGCTATCTTAAGTGGTCTCGGTTTCGGTAAAGAGATGTATCCTATTCTGGTCAAAAATTTGTCTGGAGGCCAAAAAAACCGCTTAGCTTTAGCCCGCATCTTAACCATAAAAGCAGATCTTTTAATTATGGATGAGCCGACGAACTATTTGGACTTAGATAACATCGAGTGGTTAGAGAATGAGCTCAAAGATAATCATCCGGCTTACATTATTGTCTCTCATGATCGCTATTTTTTGAACCAAGTAGTGGGAGAAATTTGGGAGATCTTTGACGGCTGTCTAAGCTCTTACAAGGGGAATTTTGATAAATACGAAGCTACCCGAGAGGAGAGAATGGAGCAGTGGAAGAAGGAATACGAACAACAGCAAAGTGAAATAAAAAAACAGGAAGATTTTATCCGGCGCAATATCGAGGGCCAAAAATATAAGCAAGCTATTTCTCGGCGCAAGATGCTGGAAAAAATCGACAAAATAGAAGCTCCTCCTTCCCCTGAGCAAGATAAACTTAAGATTAAAATCGAAACCTCTGAACATAAGAGTAATAAAATCGTCGAAACAGAGGGGCTGGAGCATTCGTTTGGAGATAAACTACTTTTTACAGGGCTAGATTTAATATTAAGCTCCCAAGATAAGATGGCCATTATCGGTCCCAATGGATGTGGGAAGTCTACTCTTTTGCATATTATCGCTAGTCACACTTCTCCGACCAAAGGAAAAGCTCGGATTGGAGAAAGTGTGAAAATGGCCTTTTATCACCAAGAGCTAAGATATTTGGATGAAAATGATACAGTTTTTGACACCATCAAAAATATTGTTCCGACAATGAACGATGAACCTATTCGTAATTTTTTAGCTCGATTTCTTTTTCGAGGAGATGACATTCTTAAGTTAGTTTCGAGTTTGTCGGGAGGGGAAAGAAGTAAACTGGCTCTAGCTTGTCTCATTATGAAAGGGCCTAACTTTTTGATCCTTGATGAGCCGACCAACCACTTGGACATAGTTTCTCGGCAAGCTTTAGAGATAGCTCTTCAAGAATACAAAGGAACTATTCTTTTTGTTTCTCATGATCGCTACTTTATTGACCAAGTGGCCACTCGTTTACTTATCTATCATGAGCATAATTGGATTAATTTTTATGGCAACTATGCCTACTTCCAAAGCCATAAAAATGAAATTTTGCCACAAAAAGAGATTAAAGAAAAAACGAAGACCAAAGAGAAACCTCAGCATCTACCTCCTCGTAAAAGAAATAAGCGCAAATTGACTCTGAAACAGCTAGAAGAAAAAATTATGGGAGGGGAAGAGCGCTTAGAAGAAATTTCTGCCGAGATGGCCGAAGAAAAAGTTTGCCGAGATGCAGACAAGATGAAAAAACTAAAAGATGAGTATGAGGCTCTTTCCACCGATCTTGCGGAGTGGAATGAAATCTGGGAAAACTGGGAGTAAACAAACTCTTCTGAAAAATTTTTATACGCCCGAAATAAGGCTTAAAAAGACAAGCTCTACGTTGATTACTGATCGTTCGCTTATTTTTTGAGTGAACGATCAGTCATTAGATTAAGGTTGAGAGAGTAATGAAGATAAACTATCGAGATTTGGAAAATATCAAAATCATGGATTTTGAAAATAGTATCAGTGATACAGATATCAGCGACTTAGAAGATGTTTTAGAGCTTCTTTATGAAAAGAGGATTTATCGAGTGGTTTGCAATTTGGCACAAGTAAAATATATTTCTCCCATAGCCATTCAATGTCTAATTAAATACAAAAAAAAATTTTTTTCTCAAGGAGGAAAAATAGTTAGCTGCAATATATCTTCTGTTGTGATGAAAATGTTGGAGTATTCGGGAGTGAATAAAGACTTCTTGGTAAAAGACTTAAATCAGGCTCTTAATTCTTTTTCCCGTGTTACGGGAACTCACTTTCTCGATGAATATAATCAAACAGAAAAATGGAGTGGTATCTTCAAAGAGAAAATGGCTTTCTCTAAACGAGGAGCAGAAACAACTCGTAAACTAGCTGCGACTGCACCAGACATGGATAGAGTTATAGGAAATAGAGCTGTTATAGACAAAACTATTCGATTAAATGATATAGATTTGGTGGTCTCTGCAAAAAACCCATCTGTTCTAGACAAAGAAGATTCTATTCCTGGTGAAACTATTCGAGTTAGCGGAGTATACTTAGCCAAAGAAGAAGAAAAGGAAAAGAAAGAAAAGTCTACTTATCCAAAGAAAAGACATTCTTTTGGTTCTACCAGTAGGCAAAAAATTGAAGATACTATCAGTGCTCATGAAGAAGAAGTTTTAAAAAGAGGAGGGAAGCATTCTCTAGATGATAGCATTTTCTCTACACCTCAAAATCTTAATTCTTCGGAAAACGAACCATTGTTATGCAAAGAAGAAAAAAAAAGCACTCCAGGCTTTATTTCTCAAAATCCATTGGAAATTTCCTTTGAAAAAAAACCTGGAATATCTTTTTCTGAGAGCCTTAATCCTCTTTTATCCTTTTTAGGAAATTGCAAAATCATATTTCATCTCAACGAAACTGGGTATCTCTCTTTAGATACGCTCGCTTCTTTGCGAGACTATAGTCAAAAATTTGAAAAGCAAGGAGGAAAACTTTTGATTTGTATAGATCCTTCTGCAATTCCTTTTTCTCCATAGACTACTAAGAGACTATTAAGTTTCGGGCTAGAAAAATTTACTCAAACAAAAGCTGTGCTAAAAGCGTTGAAAACTAAGCAGAGTCTTCTTAACAAGTCAAATTCACTAAAGGCGGGATTGGGATGTTGAAAAAAGATATCGAAAAGCTTTGTTCTCAGTTGGGTCATGAAGATCCGCAAGTAGTTATCTCTGCTATTTATCAGTTAGGTCTTCTTGGCCCAGAGGCGAAAGAAGCGGTTTTTGAATTAACCATGCGTTTTGACTCATCTGACCGAACAACTCAGTGTTATATTCTCTGGGCCCTGGGAAAAATAAAAGATAGCTCTCCTGATACTATCAACTGTTTAGATGGTAATGTGATAGAGTTTGATGAAGGCACTCTAGAGTATGCGGTGTGGACTTTAACGGAATTAGATTGGGACCCTAAGTTAGCCTTTACTTTTTTAGTTTCCTGGAATAATATTGCAAAGCACTCTCTAAAACCTTGGTTCGCTATGGCTTCGCAAAAGTTATTGGAAAAATGGAACCCTTCCGTAGACGATCTTCTCGTTTTGCCTTACGCCCAAAATGAAGACTATGCCTATTTTCTCATTCCTTTTCTTCTTCCTCAGGCGAGTTCAGTCATTCCTAAGCTAATGGAAAAATGCCAGCCTCAGAATACTCTTGAGAAACGTTTAGCGGCTCTGTTTCTTCTGGGAAAACTCCATGCCCACCCTCAAGTCATTCATTCTCTTTTTTCTCCCAAAGAGTGGGATCATTTCTTGCAAGATCCTGATCGGGAGTTTCGAGCTCATGCGACCCAAAATCTTCGGCAAATAGCTCTCCCTTCTCCTTCTCTATTTAGTTCTTATCTTCGCCAACAGATGGATTCACTAGAAAATTCTTTTTATAGCCTTGTCGAAAAAGAGGGGAAAGCTTTTTACAGCAACGAGCAATTAGAGGAGTTTGTTGAAAATAACCTAGACCAAGACTTACCTCGACGAGAGCTTGAGTTTGACCCGTTTCAATACGACTGGAGACGAGTTTTCTCTTGTTCCCCTGAGATTCCCTCTTCTCCTGAAAAGGAAGATGAAGATGAAGATGAGGAGGAAGAAGGAATTACCGCTGCTACGGACTTTATGATAGGGGGAGAGGAACCTTTCCCTGAACCAGAAATTTCGGAAGCTCTCCTAGATATGGAAGGTTTTGGCTCAACTACCCAAACGGGAGCACCTCCTCTTGCTAGTAGAGATAAGAATGTCTTTGACTCTATTTTGGAGATGGAGATAGATAAGAAAAAAGAAGAGTTACTCGATGAGGTTTTGGAGGTAAAGGGTGATATTATAGATGATATGGTAGAAGCTTTCGGGAAAGCTGCTCCTGCTGGCGAAGTTTTCGATAGGGAGTCTGAAGAAACATTTGAGTATCGAGAAGAAGATAAGATTTCCTTTCGAAGAGATGAGGATTCAGACGAAGAAGATCTAAGTGATGTAGAAGCTGATGAATCAGCTATGCTGGATGGACTGTTTTTAGCAGAAGATGGTGAATCCACATACACGGAAGCTGCTCCTTCTTCAGCTGAACCACCACCTCCTGCGATAAAAGCTCCCTCTCCTCCTAAAAAAGCAAAGCCTCTTCCTCGGCCAGCGCCGGGTGCTGGAGCTCCCCCTCCTCCATCTGCACCAGCACCAGCTGCTGGCGCACCTCCTTCGCCCCCACCTCCTCCGATGCAGCTAGAAGAAGTGAAAGCGGGCAGAGGGAAATTAGAGCCAACAACAGATGAGTTGCCTTTGGCCAAGCCTATTGCGGTCGAAAAAGAGCGTGAAGAGCCAGAAATGAAAAAGAAACGCCAAAAAGCAAAGCTGGGAGAAGTCAGAAAAGAAAAGAAGGTAGAAGGCGGAGCTCGTCGTATAAGTCTAGCTAGGAAAAAGAAAATTTTTGAAGAGGTCCAAGAAGATAAAGCACCTCCCAAAAAGGAAATTGTTTTTCCGACTGAAAAGCAGAAAGCACCCGAAGCAAAATTTGAAAAATATCTCAGTGACAGTGCGGGTTGCCCAGGACCGGTAGAAAGAATGGTCGCCCAATCTAAATTGATTATGAAGGGGATTCAGTATACGATGGGATTAAAATTTCTGATCATTGCCAATGCCTTTGATATATTAATAGATCTTGTAACGAGCTATATTCGAGGGATCTATCAAACTTGGAAAGTCGGAAAAATGATCCAAAGGCGTTTAGCCCGCCGTGATCCTAAGGCTTTGCTCGGAGGGGTTCTCGGGGACATGGCTGTTTGTCGGATGAAGCTCGCTCGTATTTTTTCCTTTGCAGGCTTCCAATCCGAAAAACACAATGACTCCTTTTTACCCGAAAAGGAAGATCCGACGAATCCTGCCTTTGCTTTACAAATTGTAATCGAAGTACGCGGATTGATGGACGATATGAAGCGAGACTTGTCTATTCTGACAGTGCGAGAGGCTCGGGAAGGAGCAAAACAGACAGTCATTGGTTCCTTGATGAGCTATATCCCTAATCCCCTTGAGTTGATTGCAGGATGGAAGGATGTCCTTCTTCTCGCTTTTTGGATGAAGTACCCTCGCCGAGATATCGAAAAAATGTATGCGGATTTAGTCCTCGGATACAAAGACATGCTCGAAGAGCTACGGCATAGTTCCCAGTGGAGCGAAGAGCAAAAGGCTGAGTTAGCAGATTTTTTTCTGGAGCTAACTCCTTTTGAAGAGCATCTTCCTCAAGTAAATGAAAGACTCGCCCAAAAAAGCTCCAAAAGAATCGAAGCTTATATCCAAGAGAACCGAAATCATTTACAAAAAATATTACAGACGCTGTGTAATCCTGCCCAGTTTATCTATTGTCAAAAATGGACTCGCTGGGATTTATTGTGTGAAATGAAGCGACAAAAAGATATCGAGAAGTTTTCTCCTCAAACAACTTGGGAGTGGGAGAGATGGCTAAGCCAAGAAGTGGAAAAAAACTTAGATAAAATAGGGAAGCACCCAGACGCCTTAGAAAAAGAAAATCGCTGGCAAGAAGCTCAGATTTTCCGCAAACGCTACCTCTGCCAACGCCTTTTGCAGAAACATTTTCTCTAAGGAAAAAAATGAAGATAAGAGAAGCCGAAAAAAAAGACTTTGCCCAAATTTGGCCTATTTTTCAAGAGATTGTCAGTGCCGGAGATACCTATGCCTATTCTTCTGAGACAAGAGAAGAAGAAGCTTATGATATCTGGATGAAGAAAACCCATAAAACTTATGTTGCCGAAAAAGATGGTCTCGTATTGGGAACCTACTATATCAAGAAAAACCAGCCTGGGTTAGGTTCTCACGTGTGTAATTGTGGCTACATGGTTTCCTCAATAGCACGTGGACAGGGAATAGCGAGTAAAATGTGCGAGCATTCTCAAAAAATGGCTTTGGAGCTAGGTTATAAAGCCATGCAGTACAACTTAGTGGTATTAAACAACGAAGGAGCTATCAGGCTATGGAAGAAACTAGGCTTTGAAGTGGTCGGGCATATTCCTAAGGCTTTTTGCTATCGAGAAGAGTATATCGATGCTCTAGTTATGTATAAGTGGCTTGCTTAGGTTCGTATGTTTTTTTATATTTCTTGAAAAATTGAAAAAATAATAGTAGAATTACTAAAGTAAAAAAAATATTAAAACTTAAGACTTGTTTGGGGAGACTTACAAATGCAAAAAATTTGGATCATGGGTTTACTTTTTGCTACTTTTTTATGCCAAAGTAACATGGCCGCTCCTGTAATCGCCTTTACCGACCAAAGAAACACGGGAAGCCAAGCTTTTGGACAGAATTTATCGATGAATTTTGATGTGAATTCAGGAAAACAAGCGGTAGTAACGGCACTAGGCTACTTTGATCATAACTTAGATGGAGTTATTGGCTCGACGACTATTCATGTGAGCATCTTTGATCGCTTTAGTTTAAGCGAGTTGATTAGAGTATCCTTTAATTCTTCTGACTCAGGAACTTTAGAAGCAGGAACCCCCAATCGTTTTAAAAATCTAGTGAGCCCTTTTGTTTTGGCAGAGGGAAATTATATCATTAATGCTATAGGTTTTGACTCTTCCAATCTTAATGGAAATATAACGACCGGTGGTTTTCCTGCTCCTGTTGTCAATGACGGAGGAGGGATTTTAAATTTTGTCTCTCCCTTTGTTAGCTTACACGCAGGTACACTAGGGACTTTTCCTACTAGCTTCTTTTCCTCTACCGCTGGTTTTGCTTTTGGAGCTGGGACTTTTAAATTCGATGCAACTGGGCCTATTCCTGAGCCAGGAACTTTGTTTTCTCTCTTTTTAGGAATGCTCTGCTTTTCTTTCCTAGGACGTCGCCAAACGAATAAAAGATTTTAAACTCCTACCTCTTAGGATAAAGGCTATGGGCAATAGAGTACCAAGTTGGCCAGTGGGGAGAATAGTGTTTTTTGCTATCTCCTAAAATAAAAACTTGGTAGCTCTTTGTCTCGGTTGCTAAGCAAAGTACATAGTAGTAGAAGACCTTCTCTCCTTTTTTGCTATAAAGAAGGCACTCCATTCCTTTATCAATTCCTAACTCCATAGATCTTTTAGCGATAAGCTTAGCTTTCTTGGTTGTCTTAAGGAAGCTAATGGCTTCTTCGGTTAGACCATAGACCAGTTGGTTCCCCTCTAGGACGCAAACAGCAACCATGCCTATTTCAGAGTTTTTGTAGCTAATATCAATATTCGGGAGAGAAAGCTTATTTTCTTGCCATTTTCCTTCTGGTAAAGATATGGAGTAGTGAGGACGGGAGCGAGAAATGAAGGAGCTAGTGATGGCATTGGGAGAAGGAGAGAGCGGGATATCAATTAAGTTACTAGGGGAAGGAGGTAAGGAAGTGATTTCTAATCTACTTTCCCCTTCTACCAAAATAGGTTTTCCTTGTAAATCATAATGAATGGTGCTAGGAGGGTAATAGTCAAAATTTTGAGAAATTTTTTCAACCGCTAAAACTTTATATCTTCCTGAGTCTAATGAGATTCCTTTTTTCTCTTTCACTTTCCATTGAAAAGAGGCAATTTTCCCGTTCCCCAGATCAAGAGTATCCATGACCCATTCAGCCCCCTCTTTGAGCAAACCCATCTTTTTTAAAACTCGACCTGCTACTGTAAATTGTAGATTGGGGGTTTTTCTGACCCGATATTCGGAGCGGATACCACAGATATCTCTTTTTAGCACTACCTGATCCTCTTCCATAGTGGCTTGAGTCGTTTCTACGATAGCTCCATTGTATGATACCGCTTTTGTGGCCAGAGGTAACATGTTTTTATCCCAAAGAAAATCTTGCTGATAAACCAAAAAATATTCTTTACTATTTTCTTCCAAGACATATATACTCATGACTTGTTTGTGAGAAAGATCTCCCTTGTAATTTATCTCTTCCCACTGATCATGGCGATATCCGGAAACCTCACCATCTATATAACGTTTATACCAACTAGATTCTTTTTCTGAGTCTTGAGCGAGAATTACTCCTGATGATAGTATTATCCAGGTTACAAAAAAGAGCATGTTGTTCATGGTATTTTTTCTCTTTCAATGTGGAAATATGATGGCTTAGAAAATGATTTAGTACCTAAAATACCAGTTTATGAAATCAATATCAACATTTAGGTTATTTTATGAAAAGCGAACACGAACAAAAATTTATTACCGCAAATGGCATAAGGCACAACACTTTAATTTGGAACCCTGAAGGAAAAGAGACCATTGTTTGTTTACATGGCTTTGTTTGCTCAGCTTTCTACTTTGTCAAACTAGCTTCTATCTTGAAGCAAAAGTACCGAGTGGTTGCTTTTGACTTTAGAGGGCATGGTTTAAGCTCTTGGGTTAAAGAAGGGGGCTACTATCATTTTTTTAACTATGTGGCTGACTTGGATGCTCTTTGGAATCAGATTAGCTCAGGGCCTACCCATATAGTTGCTCATTCGATGGGAGGAATGGTTGCAAATTACTATTTAGGAGCAAAACCAGGGCAAGCAAAAACTTTGACTTTAATTGAAGGAGAAGGGCCTCCTCGGAACACACCGTTTTCGGAAGCTCCCGAAAAACTAGAGAAATGGTTAAGCCAAATGATCCAGCCTCAATTCCATCAACCGATGGAAAGCCTAGATATAGCGATGAAAAAATTGAAAGTCTATAACCGGACTCTTCCTGATGATTTTGCCGAGTATCTGGCCAGAGAAATGACAAAGAAGGTGGATGGAAAGTACATTTGGATTTTTGACCCTTTGCATAAAACAATGGCTCCGCAGGCTTTTTACTCAGAGCAAGCGCTGGAGTTTTTTCGCAAAATAACTTGCCCCGTTTTGCGGATAAAAGGCTCACTGAGTCCTTATAAAATTACCCAAGAAGAACTCCATCAGAAAGCTTTTTCCCAGGCTATAACAAAAACAATGGAAGGATCTTCTCATTTTCCTCATACCGATAAACCAGAAGAGTTAGCAGAGTTAATTGAAGATTTTTTGCAAGAACATGCTTAGGGTGATGAAGTAAAGATTAGGTGTGATTTTAAGGTAGGAAATTTGGTGGAGGATAGGGGACTTGAACCCCTGACCTCAACAATGCCATTGTCGCGCTCTCCCAACTGAGCTAATCCCCCAAATGATGGGCACATAATAACAAAACGAACCGCAATGTCAAGCTTTTTTTAAAGTTTTCCCTCGATTTTCTAGAAAAACAAGGAATAGTCCGAAAAGATGAATTTAATAGATAAAAGCCTTCAACTGATGGAAGAGCAGCTCTCTTTTATTGCTGTGCGAATATACAAAGTCGAAAATATTCCCTCTCTTAGCGTGGGAACAAAAATGATCGTGAGCAAAGAAAATTTCTGGGGAGAAATTCTCCCTCTCGAATTGCAAAAGGAGATCCTAAAAAAAGCCCACCACTACTTGGAAAAAAAAGTCTCTCGTACCGAAAATCTAAATTTTGAAGAGGGTAAAATTCAAGTTTTTTGGGAGTTCATCGCCCGCCAAAAGACCATTCTCATTATCGGAGCAGGGCACATTGCGATTCCTCTTTGTTCCTTAGCCAAAATGCAAGGCTTTCGAGTCATCGTCCTTGACGACCGAGCAGATTGTGCGAATAAGGAACTTTTCCCCGAAGCAGATGAGATAATAGTGGGCTCCTTCGTCGAAAAAGTACGCGAACTTCGTTTTGACTCCTTCACCTACGTTGTTTTAGTGACCAGAGGACACACCTTCGATAAAGACTGTCTCTTAGAAATCCTAGGAACAGAAGTCGCTTACATTGGAATGATCGGGAGCCTACGTCGTTTGGCCGGAGTATTTCGCCTCTTAAAAGAGGAAGGGTACCAAGAGGATACCCTGAAAAAAATTCATGCTCCTGTTGGTCTTCCTTTGGGAGGAGGCACCCCAGAAAGGATTGCTTTAAGTATCATCGCCGAAATTATTAGTGTTTATCACTGGGGGCCGCAGTGGGCTTTGGATATGAAAAAAGATTTTCAGAGGTTGAAGAAGCTTCCTAAGAAGTGATGGGGGATTAATCAGGGGTAAATCGAGCCAGACGTAAAATTTAAACTGAGTTTACCACGAATTGTCCCAATATTAATCAATTGGTAGATCAAAGATAAATGGCTATATAAACTCAGCCATAGCTGATTTATAGCATACCGGACAAGCACTATGTGTAAGCTGAGGTAGTTTAGTACTTTTGAATAAACCCAAAAATTCAACAGCTTTTTCTGTGTCTAGCCACTCATTTTCTGATACTTCAATCTTTTTGCAATAACTGCATATAGTTACAAAATCCTCTGACCGGTCTATGGTTTTATCCAAGATTTGAAGAAAATCTCTCTGCTCTATACCAATAATTTGGCTTGAAAATTCAACATAGTTTTCTGGTAAGGGTTTTATGATGATCTCTATAAATCTCCGCAAATCTGGAGCATCACAGCGAATAGGGATTGTAATAGATTTCTTCTTAGTTCTAATCATTTCAACTAATAGTTTGTATAGATAAATAGTCTCTGTGTTTTCAATGAAATCCCAGAGAGATTTATTTAATACAAAAGATGATAAACACGATTTAGATGCACCATTATCTTTCGCAAACTTGTTCCAGTTGTCACTGACATAGGTAATCTTGTCATCACCGTTAATCCTATAAACATAAATATTTTCAGGATTGCTGCATGTTGCTGTCATTTTATAGTTAATCCTCTTGTATTGCCAGAGTTACATGATTTTCAATAATTTTCAATTTTAATTGTACTATATTTTTCTATATTTTTACAAATTTTTGACAAAAGTTCATTTAAAAATTAAAATTCCCCAAAAGCGAGCGATATCCTGGGTCACTGATGGGCAAAAAAATAATATTTGTATCTTCAATGAGGTTTATTGCTATTGTACCAGACGTAAACGGCATTCAGTTAAGAGCCTTAATAGCTGAAAAAAGAATCTCACGCAAAGACGCCAAGGGGAAAAAAACAAGACAAAAGATAAACTCGGTGGCATTTGGTGCCAGAGAGTGCCAGACGTAGATTTTTTCTTTTAGCCTCAAATAATTGAAGGTTTTTTACAAATGCTTTATCTATTCGTTAACTAATGGGTAGAAGTCTTTTATTTAATAAAGAATCAAGGTAAGTAGTTATGAATAAACAAAATTATAGTGGCAGTTGTTTATGTGGAAATATTAAATTTTTAGCAAAAGGAAAACCACAAAATCCACATACCTGTTCCTGTAAAATGTGCCAATGTCATTCTGGCGCGCTGACTGTTTCTTGGGTTGAGTTTCCCAGTGCATCAGTTGAGTGGATAGGTGAGGGGGGGACTCCGGAAACATATAGATCTTCAGATTTTTCAAGTAGAGCTTTTTGCTCAAAATGTGGCAGCACAATAGGAGCCATAGATGACGATCCTGTTGTTGCACTAGTTCTGGGATGTTTTGATTCAGTTAAGGGAGAAGAGTTTATACATACTAAACATTCTTACAAAGGAAGTTGCCCAAAATGGTGGAAAATTAGCTAGATAAATGATTCTAAAGGACGGTAGCGTAACTTAAAAAGGGCATAATGAAGTTCGGTTGATTCTGTATCATCATAGCTATCTTCTTCTACAAAGATAGGTTTTGCTTTATTTGCTGTGATGGGAGTATTTATTTTTTTGTCAATTTGTAGATTATGATTACAAGAAACCATTCCTAGAAAAATCAAAACGTAGATTTTTTTCATCGCTGCCTCATATTTGGCTAGGTTTTGATACGAGTTTTCTTTCGACAGGACTTAGCCTTTTCTCTTTAGTTAGTCAATTCCATGATTTGGTTTAAACTGGAGATGCGTGTGGCTTTTTAAAGCAGGCTCAGTCAATCTGTTAGCCACCATATTTCTTGCCCTCTTCAATCATCTCTTCTGGAAGTGTGACCCACGAAGGAATGTTGTTGAGATAAATGGCAAATTTAGGGGCTACTTCGGGTTTTTTATCTAAGGATGGCACACGAACGGACACAAAGTCGGGATAACTTTGTGGTTTGGCAAATAACTGGGAGCCGCACTCGCCACAAAAAAATCGGGATACTTTTTTACCAGACTCGCCGATATCATCATAGCTTTTGATAGTGTCTTGTCCTTGCAATAATTTGAATTTTTGACTATTGGCCGCCACTGCATGATTGAGTACAGCACCACTAGCACGTTGGCAATCAACACAAGCACAAATCGCCCCTCCCGACAGGTTCTCGGTATGAAATTCAAAGCGGATCTTGCCACAGCGGCAACCACCTGTTATTAATAATTCGGACATACTTGCTCTCCATTTGTAAATAAACGATACCGCGAAAGAGAAGACTTCTGTGATCCCTCTTATTTTATGAGATTGTAATTATATATCTCTAAAGTCATTATTGCCAAGCTAGTTGAATAAACTCGGCCGTTCTTTTTACTTTGGAATTCTGTTGGCGACCAGGAGCCTTTATTGCAAGCATCTTTCTTATCCTGTTGGGCGACTAAAATATCTTTAATGTTTTTGCTCCATTGTTTTGAATAAGTTTTTTCTAGTTTGTACATTGCCAAGGTTCCAAAATACAAGTAATAGTGATCAGAAGTTTTTTGGGCAAACGGTTTATTAGTAGCTTGCTTTCTTTGCTTAGGTCGATATTACTGCGATCTTTTTCCAGGTGTAAGAGAGATACTATAGATAAAGCTGTTGGGAGTTCTTTAGAAATTTTTTTGCTAAAAAGGAAAATTTTTTTTGCTTCTTCGAGTGATATTTGTGGAACATCTAATCCTGCTGCTTTGGCTGTCTTTAGTGCCAGTAAACACCAAATAGAAACAAGAGCATTATCATTACCATCTTGATAGTCATGTCCCCAAGCTTTACCGGAGTTTTGTGCTTTTAGTAAATGGGTTGATTTACGTCTGGCACCAAAATTGAATGATGCTAGACGTTGATCTGGACATATGCCAGACGTTGATTTTACGTCTGGGTTGATTTACGTTGGCACCAAAATTGAACCAGACGTAAAATCAACGTCTGGTTCAATTTACGTCTGGCACCAAAATTGAAGTTGAAATGCCATTCGTGCCAGGTGTAGATTTTTTGGAAGAATTAGCCTACTTTTAGCAGCGAAAATGGTAATTTTTAGAATTTAAGGAAAGTCAGAGTCTGCTATAAAATTAATGGGAAAAAAATTTATAACAGACTCTCAATTAGATTCTTTGGGAAAAGAATTTATCGTCGGCGATAACCAACAAAACCAAATATCGCTAATGATAATAATACAATAGAGGTAGGTTCGGGAACAGCGGGATCGGAAGTAATTTCTACCGAAATGGATTTAACACGGAAAATTTCTCCTGCACTATTTCCATTGATAATTAAACTTAGAGCATTATCAGGATTTAAAAAATTACTCGAATTTCCAACAAGACTCTGACTACTCATTTCGCCAGTAGCAGTAAGAGAACTAGCTGTCATGTCAACATTAAATTGGAATAGCGAATTAAAACTTGTAAACAATGAACCACTAACGTTTGCTCCTGGAGGATTACTATTGAATATTTCCAAACGCCCGCCGCCGTTATCAGCTCTTTGGAGACCAATAAAATTGACACCATCTGTTAAATATATAATAAGATCATTATCTCCACCAGGTGTAGCATTCTCAATATCTAAAGTGATATCGACACTAGATACATTTTGGTTTGCACCAATCAACTGAATCGACATTAAATCGTCATTACCAACTCCAGCTAAAGCCTCTAAGTCTAAAAAACTTTCATCTCCTGCTAATGTTTTCGTGACATTACCAGCAACAAAAGTGGCATTGTCATTAAGAAATTTAGGAGAGAAATTTAGAGCCGTAAGGTCGGCGTGAGATGGCAATAAATTCACAAAGAGCAAAAGAGTGAACATTATAATACTTTTATTCATTTTCCAGCACCTTAAAAAAACTATCATAAAAAACCAGGAATATAATTACTTTCAACAGAGTCAATAACAATTCCTGCGCCCCGTTATGGTGTATTCAAGAGTATTGACCTTAATAACCTTTTTCAATGAAAGATAACTATAAATAACTCAATCGTGAATCTTGGTTACTATTAGTGACGCTAAGACTATTGACTCTAGAAACTTAACACTAATTCATTATACATTCAGGTTATTGCAAAAAAAATAACAATTTTCATTTTTTGTATTAACGATTTCTCTCTAACTCAACAAGACCAAAAGTGGTAATGATTTACCTGAAGTGAATTTTTTTTTTGTTGAGTGAATTTTTTTTGGCGCCAGGCATAGATTGTAATTTATTTTTTTTTAAGCAATAGATCTTAAAGTTAAAAGAAAGAAAGAAAGAAAGAAAGAGAAGAATTTCACGCAAAGACGCAAAGGGGAGAAATAATCAAGACAAAAGATAAACTCGCAGAGTTTTATCAATATCAATAGAAAGACTTTTTATATCTTCTCTTTGCTATCTTTGCGTGAAATTCTTCTCTTTCTTTCTTTCTTTTAACTTTAAGATCTATTGCTTAATTGAATGCCATTGGTGCCAGACGTAGATTTTAAATCGCAGTTTCTAGTCAACTGCTCGCCAAATACCCCCATCTTTTCCTCTCACTCCATCGGCAAGCGAACCAGAAAAAGGATTCTTTAGATCTTTAAATTTCTCATCAATGGCAGCATCAGGACGAGGAGCCTTTTTCTCTCCATAATATCCCTGTTTTGCTCCTTCGTTGTCGGAGGCGTAAATATCTCCTTCTTCATTAATAACAAAGATTCTTTGGCTTCCGTTATAGATTTTTTTAGGCCAAGCATAGCAGATGAAGTGTTTTTCTTGGGCGTCAATAATTTCTTGCTTGTTTGTGGTTTTGATTTTTTCGCTTTCCCATCCTTTTTCTCCTGGTAAAAACATTTGAAAAATGTAGCCGTGACGAACTAATCGCGTACTTTTTTCAGGAGGACAGAATGTTCTTGGAATTAGGCTACTTGCCGCTGTTTTTACTCGAGAACTTGAGGATCCGCTTAACTCTCTTAGAGTTCCGTACTCGCCATCCTCGTCTTTATCTTGATTTAAAATAACTTGGTTAGAAAATAGGCCTTGTCCCATTGCAGTGAGGTACAAAGGATTTTTTGCATTACCTTCTGGAGTATTTTTTTTGATGCTCACTGAATTTTGAAAAAGAGCTATAAGTCCAAGGAGTAAAAAAATAGTGAGAAAGATAATTGGTATTTTTTTCATTGGGGCGATCCTGCCAATTGTTTGAGACTTCTGCTACTCAGAAAGGGCGTTTTTGCGGACGGCTTGGGTGAAGTGGGCTTTGAGTTTTTCTTCGGCTTGGTCTTGGGAGGTTTGTTTTCCTCTTAGCATATCGAGGGCAATCTCTACGCTGCGGGAGAATGGGTGATAGTCTGTCGCTAGGTCAAAGTCGATTTTTTGGGCTTCTTTGGCTACTTCTTGGTAGATGGGGACGGGAAAGCCAGATTGGGTTAGGCGCTGGGCTACTTTTACTTTTTCGGGCATTTCGTTTTCGATGAGGCTGCAGCTAGAAAACTCTCTTTTATTCTTTTTTTGATGAGCGGAGAAGCCAAACATGCGGCAAATGAGAGGACGAATGGAATAGATGGTGCAGTGGTTGTCGTTGTCGTGGTCATAGAAAGGACAAGCTGTCCATTCTTTTTTGTTTTCCTCGACTCCTTTGTGAAACTGTTGCTCTCGGTCGGGATTTTTTTCTAGGAATTGGGCAAGGGGGATTGCTTCTAGGGTGGAAATGTAGGGCTCAAAGCGTTGGCAGCATTTTCCGCAGCCTTTTACGCAGGAAACACAGGAGTTTTCTTGGATACCCGTGATTTTTTGATCTATATCTTCATAGATTTGAAAAATTTTTTCGGTTTTCTTCGAGAATTCCATGAATCTATTCTTCCTTAGGATGGTTGGAGAGTTTTCTCTTTGGCGGGCGGAATGTACTCTAATAGTACAGTTAAGCTTCCTCCGCAAATATCTCCATCGGTGACCCCTAGCTTATCATTCAGGTAACTTGTCACTACTTTAGATGTATGGTTATAGAGGATGATATCTAAGGCTTCTTTTTTTATTTTACCTTCAACACATCCTCCTCCAATGGTTCCCATAAACTTACCATTTTCTAGTAAAATCATTTTAGCTCCTGCTCCCCGAGGGGTGGACCCTTTCGATTCTACGATGGTTATAAGAACAGCACTAAGGCCGAGATCTGTACATTGTTGCAATTTTCTGTGGAGCGCTATATCATCCATTGTTTTTACTTTTTAAAAATTTCTTTAATGAAGGCAAGGAAGCTTTTTAGCTTAGCTAAAAGTTCAGAATCGTATCCCAGTTTGTAAATAGTTTTGAAGTCGATTTGTTTGGTTTCGGCTGGGGGAGAGGTTTCTTCTTGGTATTCGGGAAAACGTTCCGGAAGTTTAATGCGATCAGTTTTCTTGAGTTCATGATTGGCAGGAGCAACTTTTTTCAGTATGCGGAGCAGAAATTTATCGAGTTTATCTTGAATATCTACGGAATCCGTGTCTCTTCTTATTTTTACCATCATGGGAGCGCCTCTTCAAGAGTAAAGAATTATGTTTGTACTCGGGTATGGAGTTTTCAAATGCGCCGTTAGCTATCCATTATAATAATAGAAGGAAGGGAAAGCAAAACATTTCAAAAAGAGAAAACTATTCTAGTATTAGTTTTCCCTCAAGGTGGGTGCCGTTGCGCACTATAACAACGGGAATTATCTCTTTATTTGGATAAAAGCGGAGAACCTTGTTCAGTTCTATTGCTTGCTTTACAGCATAGCGACCAACAGAGAGAATAATATCTCCTTCTTTGACATGAATCCGTGCAGCGGGACTATCCTTACGTACGGCAATAATTTTCATTCCTCGTCGAGTTCCTTCAATGAGGACTCCTAAACGTTGCCAAATTTTTTTCTCCATCTCGCTAAGAGGGAGAGAGTTCACAGTTAGAGTAACACTACGAACGTTTTCCCCAGAAAGTACCTTTAGGGAGATCGAGTTTCCAAAGTCTTTCAAAAAAACTGTTTTTCGAAAATCGAAAAGGCAATTTACAGGGATTCCATTTATGCCGATGATGTAGTCTCCCCGCTTTAAATTTTGTTCTGAAGCGGAAGAGTTGGGAGCAACTGACTGAATACGCACTTGCCAGGAAACATTTTTTTTGACAATTTCCTGAAGCTCTAGGCCTAGCCAGTATTTTTTGATTTTTCGATAGTTTAAAAGTCGCCCGATTATAGTCCGAACCCTGTCGACAGGAATAGCAAAACCTAAACCCTGTCCTTTGGAGTAAATGGCCGTATTAATACCGATCAACTGTCCATGAATATTTAACAAGGCACCGCCTGAATTTCCTGGGTTTATAGCTGCATCAGTTTGAATAAAGTCTCGAAAATAAACCTTTCCTCCTACAGCAAGAGAGCGATTTGTGCCGCTAATTACTCCCGTAGTAACTGTATTCTGCAATCCGAAAGGGTTGCCCAAAGCGATAGAATTTTCTCCTATCATAATGTCAGAGGAAATTCCCCACTTAACATAAGGAAAAAGATTGGATGAATTAATTTTAAGAAGAGCAAGGTCATTTTTTTTATCAATAGCTAATATTTCAGCACTGTAGCGAGTCTTATCTTGGAGTACAACAGTAATTTTTCGAGCCCGCTTGACAACGTGCTCGTTTGTGATGATAAAACCTTCTGGATCGATAAGAACACCCGATCCTAAACTTTGAGTTTTGTATACTCTAGGTTGGAAAAGACCAAAAAATTCATCAAAAAACTCATCATTTTGAAGAGGTTGTTGGGCATTACGAATAAGCTGCTCGGTACTAATATTTACGATGGATTCACCAGTTTTTTCAACAACATCAACAATGGCATTACGACGAGAAATGGATTGTCCCCAGGTAGGCAAAATACATACGAAAAAACAAACCAAAAGCAAAATCGTTTTGGGGTAAAGCACTATAATACCTTCTCTCTCTTACAAAGTTATTCTCTTCATAAAGTTCTGAGTAGCAAGAATCTCTCTAATATTCTAGTTGACAAAAAAGGAAAAACAAAGTTTTTTTCATTTTCCTACGATCAATTAAAATACTTCTTGATATTTTTTCCTCAACTAGCTTATAATAAAACTAATTATATTCTTTACTTTACTCTTTATTTCTTGGATTATTAATTCGAAAAAAATTTTCAAAATTAGGGCGCGTCCTAATGAATCTTACTAATTCCAAGTCTTAAAAGATTGCCTATAGGGGCTTTTTTAACCCCTAACAAAAAAAAAGGAAGGGAAAATGGCCGAGAATAATAAAAGAACAGGCTTTACCCTTATCGAGTTACTTGTCGTTATTGCAATTATGGGTATATTAACTTCATTTCTATTACCTGCTCTGAGTACAGTTCTGGATAAAGCAAAGCAGACCAACTGCCGAAATCAACTTGTTCAAATGGGAAGAGCTTTAAAGCTTTACCAGCAGGATAATGGTCGAGGTGTTTTGTATCCAGAGTTTGATGGATCGGTTTTTCTCTTAAAAATTTATGGGGAAAGTAAGTTTCAGATTCAGGAACACACTATCTTTATTTGTCCTTCTACCGCCGATGATAATTTGTCGGGGCAAAACTACGATAAAATAAAGACGGGAGATTCTAATAACGAAATAAGTTATGCAGGCCGGAAAAATAAAAACCAAGCAGCGTATCCAGGAGCTTTTAAGCTAAATCAAAATACTAGTAATACAAGTATTGCTGCTGATGATTTTAACCAACCTGTTGCTATTAATATTGGGGATGAAACCAATCATGTCGATTCAGCAAATTTTCTTTTTTTGGATTTGCATGTCGATAGTGAAAATACCTTTAACAGTCTTCGGGTTGAATTTCTCTATGACCCCTTAACTAACTAAATAATTGGGAACTTAGAAAAATAGATTGTTAGAGCTCTCTTAACAAAAAAAGGGCGTGAGATAATTATCTCACGCCCTTTTTTTGTTAACTTTTCCTTAGGGCACTCAAAAGTAGCCTAAACTTCCTCGCCAGTTTCTTCCCACCTTTTTATCATCATAACAGCATTGCCCGATTCATTGAAAATAATGCCATCAGCAATTCTTAAAACACTGGATATACCTAGTCCACCAGGCCGCATCCCTTTCTTTTTACGATATTCTGCTACTTGGATAGGAGAATTTTGCAGGTTGCCAATGGCAGCATGAGGAAGACTTCCGATTAAAAAGCCTTCTCCCTGATCTTGAACTTGGAAAACGAGAGTGTTTTTTGACTTAAGACATCGAAAATTGATTTTCTTATGAGGATCGCGTTTGTTTCCGTGCTCTATTGCATTTTGAACTAACTCTTGAACAGCATAAAGTAGAAGTCTACTTTCTTTACGAGGGAGTTCTTTTAGAAAATGAAAAAGGAAGCTGTTTAAAGCAGAGATAAAGCTATCATGTGCTGGTATATTAATTTCTATCCAGTGGGGGACTGCTGAAACAACTTTCCACTGAGGAACAAATAAAGGTAGCTCTAGAGCGGCCTTTATTTGAGTAAGAAGATCCTCTACCTCAAATGGTTTTGGTAAAAAAGCAAATATTTGCGCTTGGAGTAGTTGTAGTAAAAAATCATCCTTTGGGTTTGACGATATAACAATAACTCGTCTTGTGGGATGATTCTGTTGAGCTTTTTCCAGGTGGATAAAAAAGTTTTCATCTACTGGTAAATCTAGCAAGACCACAGAAAACTCATCTTGGCTTAAAAACTTTTTTGCTTCTTCTATATGAGTTGCAAATTGCGTGTCATAGTCGTATTTTGCGAAGGCTGACCTTAATGCTTCGTGCTGAGAGACATCCTCCAGTATACCAAGGATGTGGGGTTGCTGCATATCAACCTTCCCTCTATACCAAGTTTTAAGTAAACAGACAAAAGTTTTACCTGGGGGGCCAGTGGTTTTTAAATTGTCGATTACTTAAGTTTAGGTGGTAGCTTTTCAGGATTTCCTTAGAAAAGCTATCACCTGTTTTATTGTAAGATGATTTTGACAAAAAATTATCGAAAAAATAATTGTCAAGTGGATGAACACAAACTTCTAAATTTCAATAACTATATAGAAATGATATACTTATTTGAGGATATTGTCAATGACAATTCTAAATTTTACCTGCTTCTCAAGACCGGTTCAAGGATTCATTGAGATCATTCCATAAATCATCTGGATCTTCTATTCCTACAGAAAAGCGAATCAGACCATCCTCCACTCCTGTGGCTAAACGCACTTCTCTTGGAATTGATGCGTGAGTCATGGAAGCAGGATGATTGACTAGAGATTCAACTGCTCCTAAGCTTTCTGCTAAAATAAAGAGTTGGAAAGAAGCTATTACTTTTTTTGTTGTCTCCAAATCCATGTCGAGGATTACAGAAATGATTCCAGAGAAGCCAGACATTTGTTTTTTTGCGATTTCATGCTGAGGATGAGAAGGTAAACCAGGATAGAAAACTTTTTTGACTTTAGGGTGTTGCTCAAGTTTTTTGGCTAAGGTCATCGCATTGCTATGATGTTTCTCCATGCGCACAGCTAGAGTTTTGATGCTACGACTAGTTAACCAAGTATCAAAAGGAGAAGGATTAAAGCCCATTGCCATACGAGAGAAGTCTAGTTTTTCCTTCCAAGCAGCATTGTTTGTAATAACCCCTCCTCCAATAATATCAGAGTGTCCTCCTAGGTACTTAGTGGAAGAATGTAGAACCAAGTCGGCGCCTAGCACCAATGGATTTTGAAAGTAAGGGGAGGCAAAGGTATTATCAACAACTAACTCTGCGTTATATCGATGAGTTAATTCAGCAACGGCTTTTATATCGACCACTTTCAAAAGAGGATTGGTGGGTGTTTCGAGCCAAACTATCTGAGCACCTTTTTTTAGTTCATTTTCTATCCAACTAAAATCGTTCATATCACCAAAAACGGACTCTATTCCAAAATTCTGGAAGACTCGTTGTAAAACTCGGAAACTACCGCCGTAAACATCATCAATAGAGACAACTCTATTGCCTGGTTTTAAATGACTTAGTATACTTGAAATAGCTCCCAGGCCAGAATTGTATACTGTGGAAAACTCACCTTTTTCTAAGCTAGCCAAAGAAGCTTCGAGATTAGCAAAATTAGGGTTTCCTCCACGCGAGTAATCATATTTCTTTGGTTTTCCTGGATACTCTTGAGCATAAGTAGAGGTAAGATAGATGGGGGGAACAACCGCTCCAAATTCTTTTTCGCAATTCTGTCCAGCGTGAATTGCACGAGTAGAAAAAGCGTAATCTGTCATAAACTGTAACTTTCTAATTTCTAGAGAAGGTCTTTTTCCTTCATCCATTCTTCGTTGTAAATCTTTGATAGATACTTGATCCCATTATCTGGGAAAACTGTTACGATAACAGCGGGTTGGGTTAAATTTTTTGCTACTTGCAAGGCTCCCCACATATTTGCTCCAGAACTACCTCCGACAAGCAAACCTTCTTTTTTAGCAATTTCTCGAGCTGTTGCAAAAGCATCTTTATCGTTGAATTGGATCATATCATCTAATACTGAAAAATCCATACATTTAGCAAGGTGATCTTCTCCTACTCCTTCGACAAAGTAAGAATCCACTTCAGTCATATCTATTTCACCAGTTTTAAAGTATTTATAGTATATCGAACCAAAGGGATCTATCATAACAACTTTGAGGTTGGGATTTTTTTCTTTTAGGTATTTACCATTACCAGAGATCGTTCCTCCTGTACTGCCGCTAGCAATAAAGTAGTCAATTCGACCTCCTGTTTGCTCCCAAATTTCAGGCCCTGTTGTGAGATAATGAGCCTCGGCATTTTTGGGGTTATCATATTGATCTATCATGAAACTATTTTCAATGGAAGCGGCTATGTCGCGGGCTTTTTGCACGTAGTGGTTTGGATCTCCTGGAGGTGCTTCGGTAGGGCACATAACAACTTCTGCCCCCAGAGCCTTGAGAGTGTTTTGTTTTTCGATACTGACTTTGTCAGGCATTGTCAAAATAGCCTTGTAGCCTTTCATGGCTCCGATCATGGCAACGGCAGCACCTGTATTGCCTGAAGTATTCTCGACGATGGTGCCTCCGGGCTTTAGAGTGCCTCGCTTCTCTGCATCTTCGACTATATGTTTAACAATACGATCTTTAATACTACAACTTGGGTTCATAAACTCTAGCTTGGCATAGATTTCAACATGCTTGTATGGATTGATCTTTTCAAGCTTAACCAAAGGTGTTTTTCCTACTATATCTAGCACGTTTGTAGTCATGCTTTCCCCTTTTGTTTGTGCTTTTTAAACAACGCTTTGCTGTTTGCTTCTAGCTTCTCTGAAAAAAAGCACTTTTTTCTTTGAAATAAATAATTTAAATAGTATCTTTCATTTTATCATAAGAGGCAACTCTACTTAAGAAGTAATTTAGTAAAGTGAAGAAAATTTTTTCTAAGCATCTAAGGAGAATTTGTGAAACAACGAGCAACTCTTACCTATTTTCTTTTTTCTTTGATCCTGGTTTCTTTTACTTGGGCCAATTTATCCCAATACGTTTATTCTGACGATGGACACTTTCAATGGAAAGAAGTGGATGTTATAGATGAAGACTATCATGAAATTGAGTTGATCTCTCAGGTTTGGCAAGGTGCCGTGTGGAAGCATCGTTTGTACGCTTTTTTACCAGAAAGTCCTCAAACGGATTGCGCTCTCTTATTTATTAGTGGAAGAAAGAAACCCTTGGAAACGATTTCTTTCTGCCAAAGTATTATGGAGTCAACAGGAAGTCCTGTTTTTTTAATTTTTGGAGTTCCTAATCAGCCTTTGTTTGATAACCTTTGGGAAGATGCTCTTATTTCTTATACCATGCAGCAATATCTAAAAAAGAAAGATCCTACTTGGTTAGCTTTGTATCCTATGACCAAAGCTGCTGTTAGAGCAATGGATGCTGCTCAAGAGTTTTCAGAAAAAAAGTACAGTCATAAAATCTCTCGCTTTATTGTTTCGGGAGGATCAAAAAGAGGCTGGACTACTTGGCTATGTGCAGCAATGGACAAGAGAGTCGAAAAAATTGTTCCGATAGTATATGACAATTTGAACTTGAAGGAACAAATGAAAAATCAAATCACTCAATGGGGAAATTATAGCCCTGCGATTGGGGATTACTCTGAAAAGGGACTGCCTCAAATTTTACAATCGCCCGCAGGAGAAAAACTTGCTCAATATATTGATCCTTATTCTTATTTAGATCAAATTACCATTCCTAAGATCATTGTCAATGGAACAAATGATCCTTATTGGCCTCTCAATGCTTTAAAGTTATACTACTCTGAGCTTAAAGGAGAAAATTATATTGTTTATGAGGCAAATAATGGGCACGGAGTAGATGCAAAGCGCGTGCAAGAGACAGTTGTGGCAGCTCTTCTTTATTCTCAAGAAAAAAGCTCTTTCCCACAGTTTATTTGCAAATTTAAGACAGATGAGAAAAACCTAGAAATTTCCTTTCGAGCAAAGGAAGCAAAAAAAATCAAAATGTGGAGATCTAGCTCATTAAACTTAGATTTTCGCGATTCTAAATGGACTGCGAGCGAAATTCCTGTAGTGTTGAGTAAAATTAAAGTACCTTTAAAGCACTATAATAATCGGGCTATTTTTATAGAAGCCCATTTTGTAAAAAAGGGACGGCCTTTCCGCTTGTGTAGCCATGTGGAATTTATTAGTGCGCCCTAGGCTCATTTTCTTAAGAGGAAAGATTTGCATTTCCTTAAGCTGCTTGCTATGATAGGCACCTCAAAACTAAACAAGATTTAATTGATGACACGCTCTATAGGCTAGGAGAAATTTATGAAAAAAACAATGTGGCTATGTCTTATAGCATTCTTAATCTTTTTTCCCAGTTGTTATAGCCACCAGTACAAATTTGGTTCTGGACCTCAATCGGGCATTGAAGAAAGTTATACTCAATGGTATGCCATTTGGGGAGTGCTTCCTATTGGGGCTGAACTTGATGCTGCTCAAGTAGCCAATTCTCCCAACTACATGATAACTAGTGAGTTTACTTTTTTAGATTTTTTAATTAATATTCCGGGAATGGCGGTTTCTATTGGCTGTAGAACCGTTATTATTGAGAAGTAAAAACAAAAAACAAAATAGAAGAGTAAAATTTGTTTTTTAAGAGCGAAAACGCACATCTGAATGTGCGTTTTCGCTCTTTTTTTTACTAGTGTCTTTCGCAAAGTGTTGATTTTATTGAGTTTTGGAAATTGGCACGAGCTTTGCTTATATCCTTTTCATTAAGTTAATTATCAAAATAATTACAGACTAAGACATTCCAAATGGTAAAGATTCCCGGAGTGTTTTATCTTAAAGAAAAGGAGTTTGATATGTGGGAAACTAGAGTAGCCCGCCTCTTTAACATCTTAGGACATCTTTCTCCTCATTCTCAGATTACAGTTGAGGATTTAGCTCAAGAGTATGAAGTCAACCAAAAAACTATCCATCGAGACATAAGTACTTTACAGCAGGCTAAACTAGGAGTTTTTTACGAAGATGGTCATCTTCGTATTTCTCGCCAAGGATATCGCCGCATTCGTAGTTGGATAGTTAGCTGACTTGTTTGGGATAGGTTTTCTTTGTTAAGAGGTTACTTGAGCAATGAAAATTTATCCCCAATAACGACTCCTCATAATATTGGACGGAAAAAATCTGATCTTGAATATTTATTCTGTCGGTCTCCTTTGCTATAATAAGCTCTTCTTATCCCACTTTCGTCAGTCAAGTGAGAGTACTTTTTCTTTTTTTTAATCGGGCTGTAAGTTAAATAAAATGGAATCCAGAATCCAGCATCGAACCCCGGCTTCTTCGGGGTAAAAAATGGAAGAAACTTTGAGCTTTTCGTAGCTCGTGAGTCGGTTCGTAATCGTAATCTTAATCGTACTCGTAATCGAAAAAAAAGAAAAGATTACGATTAAGATTTACGATTAAGATTACGAATCGAGTTACGATTTTATCCTGGTACAACTCTCATAGATATTGAAGTTTCTTAGGAGAATCCAGTAGG
>JAJDCR010000096.1 GCA_029260735.1 Planctomycetota bacterium | reverse complement strand
AGGACCCTCGTGGTTGTCCGTTACGCCTGGTAAAACCTAATTTTCAAGAAAACCTAATCTTCCGCTTTTCAAGGGCTAGAGAAACGAAATCATCTTCTACCTATTATTCTTACTGTGTTTTCCTTAACTGAATGAGCTTGCGAGCTTAGGGGGGACACGCTGAAAATAAAGACTTGGCACACAACTAAACTAGGCTACAAAATTAATCCCAAAACAAAAAACCACTCAGCCCTCAAAGAGGGAACAAAAAGGGTTTTCAACGGTTTGAAATTTGCTACAAAAGCAATTATTTTCAAAGACTTGCGGCTTAAGGTTCACACCAAAGCTAATTTTTAATCAACAGACAATTTTTGCCAGATAATTTCTGAAATTTTCTCCGTTCCCAGTGAGTTAAAATGACCGTCCTTAGCCAAAAAATAATGAGGTTTCCCTTCCATTTCCCTAGTATCAATGAGCTCTATCTCTTCTTTTTCCGCAAACCGCCTTAGTATCTCAAACTGATGAGGGTTTTCTAAGGGTAGAGGAATCAAAATAAAGCGAGTGTGGTGCTGTTCGCTGATAAGCTTCATTTGCTTGAGAGCATGGAAAGTATAAAGCCAAACTAGGGAACTTGAGTTTTCTTTCTTAATAGCTATAGGACTATCTTTAAGCTGCCATTTGCGATAGGTCAGGCGAAGGGCTTTGACGAAGTATGGTCTTTGAGAAAAAAAACTCCACATCTTGTAACTCAAAAATTTTGGAGGAACGAGCTGAGAGGGAGTAAAGGAAAGCTTGGAAAGAGGTGTTTCACAAAAAGCCGTCATTTCTTTGGGAGAAAGCGCTCGCTCTAGATCTCTTAGGTCATTTGAACAAAAGAAATAACAAATTATTTTGGGTTTATAGAGAAAAGTAAAACGATTCAGGACATAGCACCCCTCAAAGACGCTACTTCCTTGGAAACCTAAATTTACAGTAGAAAGATTAGATTTTTTTTCTAAAAAATGGCCAATGGTTTCCTCTTCTTCCAAACCATGTCCATAAACAAAAGAATCTCCCATCAGGGCAATATCAGCTTGTTGATGGTTCTCTTGGTTTCGAAAACCACGATTATCTGTTTGATGCTTCCACTGATAGCCATTAAAGTAACAAGTAGTCTCGTAGTTTTTTTTCATAAAGTTAATTTTGAGCTCAGGATCAAAGTAATATATTCCATCATCGTAGTCGTGGTATTGACTCCAAACCATATTGGCAAAATCTTGACCCAAGAGGAGTGGAAAAGCAGTCAATATTAGCTCCACAAGAAAAAAGAATAGACCCAAGCTCATTATCGACAAATAAAGATACTTCAATTTTTTTGGGAGAAGAAAGTGTAGTAAAATAAAAATTACCAGAAAAAAGATCTGCCCACAGATAATCTTTAAGTCTACAATGCCACCCAGATCTCGATGAAACACAAAGACTCTTTTTAACAACGGCGGATTAAGCAAAAGTATAGCGATTAAAGTTATCCAAAAAGAAAATTTTTGTCCTAACAGAAAACTCTTAGTTTCTATGGTAAATTTTTCATTCACTTTCTCAGGTACCTTTATTTTATATTAAAAATTTAAAAATATTCCATATTTTAAAAAGGAAATTATAGTCTACTTCCTCAGTAAAAAACAACGGAAAATTTCCTAAGGAAGTACAAAGTGGGATTTAAATCTTTCGTCTTGAAACTCTCTCTAGATTGTTTTATGATCCTCTGACCATAACGACTTTTCCCATTAAAATAGTTTGGATCTAAATGATTAAGCAAAATAGAGAAAAATTAGAGCACTTGCGCAGTGAAATACTTTCCCAAATGCAATTACTGATTCCAAAAAACACTGATTTCCCACAAGAATTCTACGATATGATTTACTATCACCTAGGATGGGAAAACCATACTTCTATTCCTATTGTAGGTTCTTCTGGGAAAATGATGCGTGCTATTTTTGGCCTTTTGTGTTGTGAAATGGTCGATGGAGATATGAAAAAAACTACTTTAGGGCTAGCCGCAATTGAGTTGATCCATAATTTTTCATTAATCCACGATGATATCCAAGACGATAGCTTGATGCGTAGGGGTCGAAAAACAGTATGGGCTATATGGGGTAAAGCTCAAGCCATAAATGCGGGAGATGCTTTATTCACCATCGGCAGAAACTCTCTCTTGAAATTGAGCGATAAAGTTGATTATAAAATTGATCATCAAGTTGACCATAAAATTGATCATCAAGTAGTTTTAAAATGTATTGAACTAATGGATGAGGCTTGTTTAGCACTTTGCAAAGGCCAATACCTAGATATAAGCTTTGAGAAAAAAACAAATATAGATATTGATAATTATTTGCAAATGGTTCGTCTAAAAACAAGCACATTGTGGGGATTAGCCGGTTACTTCGGAGCTTACATAAGCACAAAGGATGAAGAGGTAGCATTGATATGTCAAAAAATTGGCGAAAATATTGGCATTAGCTTTCAAATCCAAGATGACATTTCAAGTATTTGGGGCCTGGATCAAGTAACAGGAAAAACAGGCAATGACTTGCAGAAATGCAAAAAAAACTTACCTCTAATTCATGCTTTAAATCTAAATAAAAACCAAAGAAAATCAGAGATTTTACAAATATATCAGCAACAAAAAATTTCGGAACAAGATGTTATAGAACTTAGAAAAATTTTAGACCAAACAAAAAGCAAGCAATTTAGCATGGATACTGCTGATAAATATATCAAAAAAGCGATAAACGACTTGTCTCTTGTCGGGCAAAGTTCTTCGTGTAAAGATTTAATCTATTCGTTAGGGCGTGTCGCCATTTAATATTCGGATAAAACCTATTCGTGCTGTCATTCCCACTCGCAGGAATCCAGTTCTTAATCCCCCACCACCTCATCCACCTTGTCGATTAAAACCGGCCGGTAGTGTTTTTGATAATTCTCTTCTCCTAAGAATTTCTCCAATTGAGGGGGGACTAAAAAATACCACAATTGCACTTCCCACTTAACAATTTTTTCGGGAACGGATAAAGTAGAAAAAGTTTCCTGTCGCTTTTCCTTTGGCTTTAGGGTTTCATCGCGTAAGGATTTAACGACTTCAGTTGCCCCAGCTATTTTCCCTTGAGCATTTAGATAATGCAACTTGTAAGAACGTCGATCTTGAAAAACAATGTCATTAATATCATCTCGGGCTTTTACCCATAAGATTAGCTCAGTGGGGTGAGCTCCTTTGGTCGGAAAGTGATGCCCCACATTTTTGTTATGAACTTCAACTAAAAGCTCTGTCCCTGACCAAGAAACTACCCTTACTTCAGCTGCTTTATCAAGTAAGCTAGAGTCCGAATGTCCTCCCTCAAACTTATGAGAAAATCTTTTACGAACGGGAGCATTGGGGAAATCGGCTGATTTCCCTTTAAGAGTAGGCATATGGCAATCTTGGCAGCGTTTCTCAGAAGCGTAGGAGCTTTCCTTCCATTCTTGGAAGGTCCACTCTAAAGGAACTCGTAAATCTGTACTCGTGGGGAGAGAGTCTAGGTGACATGTCGCACATAACTCTGATTTACTCACTGCACGACCTTGTTTTGCTTTATGAAAAGGGTTTTCAATGGCATCGCTGTAGGGGCCATATTTGGTATCACCCGGATCTAGAACTAAACTATAGAAAAAATCATGTTCCTGAACGTCTGCCACGCGGTGGCAGACGTCACAGGAAACACCTTCTCGGCTAATGGAATTTTGAAGCTGATAATCCTCTGTAATATAGCCTATAGGAGCATGGCAGCTCAAACAAGAGTTTTCATCGAACTTAGAGGATCTCTGAGCGAAGGCTTTCCATTGCTGGAAGGAAAGCTGGAACATCTTATTTTGGCTTGATTTTGCCATCCAAGACTGTTTCCATTCATCATAAATATCCGTGTGGCAAGCTTTACAAGTTTCTGCTGATTGGAAAGAAATCTTTTTTAAATCTAAAGGCTTCCCCGTTAAAGAGACAAACTTGGGAGCTTTCTCAGAAGAGGATGTTTTCGTTTTCTGAGGAATTACCTGAGGAACTACCTGAGGAATCGCTAAAAGAGAAACAAAGTAATAGAAAGCTCCTACCGCGACAGTCAAAATTAGGATGACAAAGACTCTTATCACAAAATTCTCCCTTACTTTTGCCGGAAAACATCCTGAAGTAATTTTTCTGCTCGAACAGCCTCAGGAAAATCTTGGGATAGAGAAAGAGCCTGCTCTAATACTATTTGAGCTGCTTTGAAATTTCTCTTTTTACTATAGGTTTCTCCCAGATGGTATAAGATAGTTGGTTCAACAGGATAAAGATTGTGAGCATCGGTCAGATATTTGAGGGCCTTATCGTACTTTTTTGCATGGAAATAAGTCCACCCGAGAGTATCTAGAACATAGAACTGATCAGGAGCTTTTTCGTAAGCATCAAGAGCATGTTGTAGAGCCATCTTAACATCCATGGGAGTTATTTTTAAGTAAAGAACCGCTATGTTGTTATGAACTCGAACAGCAGCATCGCTTTTATCCTGAGAAACTAAGTTATCAATCGCTTGTTTATAGAATTGAATCGCCGGAGATAGTTTATCTTGGACTTCATAGCAGTAGGCCAACTTCTCTAAAATGTCGACAGATTTTGGTCTTATACTTAAGGCTTTTTTATAAGCTTTTTCTGCTCGTTCAAATTTCTTTTGGAACTGACAACACTGTCCTAAGCTAATCCAGATATCCGCAGATTTTGGCTCCAATTGCAAAGCACGAGAAAAGTACCCTTGGGCTTTCTCATATTTTCCTTGAAGATAAAGTAAATCGGCTAAGCGGCGATAGATATAAGCTGGTGCGTCAGAAGACCGAGTGAAAGGGCGCAATAAATTTATTGCTTCTTGTATGTTTCCTTGCTCAGAAGCGAGAGAGGCTTTTAAACTAACTGTAAGAGGCTCTTCTTGGAGAGGAATATTTTTGGCCACCCAACTAGCTTGAGTAGTTTCTCCAATTTCTCTTAAAACCAAAGACATTAAAAGATTACCTAGGCCAACATTCTTTTTCTGAGTAACTTCTATATAATCCCAAAGGGTCTTGCGAAAAGATTTTTGGTCTTCAGGTATACTATCTAATTCTTTTTTTGCCTCCAGTGACTTTTTTTGTTCCATTAAAAGAATACATCGAGTCGAATACAGTAACCATAGAGATGTTGATTTATTAATAAAAAAATCAGGATTTGTAACGTCCAAAGCTTGCTTATAACGTTCTTTTTTCTCTAATAGTGCAGCTAAGAAAAGACGGAATTGGTTTTGCTGAGGAAAATCTTTGACATGTTTTTCAAAAACCTCAATCGCCTTCTCAATATCCCCATTGAGGTAGTAACATAAACCTATTCTGCTGGAAAGAAGGGGGCTACTCCCTTTTGATTCCAATTCTCTATAGGTTTTGATGGCCTCTTCGTACTGTTTTTCTCCTCGGTAGCAATCTCCTAATAAAAAATCTAAGTTAACTCCCCTGTCGTAAACTTCAAGAAAGGAATCACGGGCTTTAGCAAACTCTTTTTTTTCCATGAAAATACGACCTTTGTATTCCCATACCTGAGGATCTTCACTTTTATCCAATCCCGATTGAACAAGAGTTTCCATGGCTAAATCTGGCTTTTTCATGAGAAGATAGAGATTCGTTAAAGCAAGGGTTAACTTAACATCTTTAGGAAAATTTTCCACGAGTTTTCCGTACTCTTTTGCTGCTAAGTTCAAATTCCCTTGGGCACTACGAATCTCAGCAAAGACAATGTAAGTTGCAACAGCTTGAGGAGGGAGACTATTTGCATATTCTAATGCTTTTTTTAACTGCCCTGCCTTCATGTGATTATTAGCTAAAAGAGTTAGCACTTCAACATTTTCAGGCTCTTGTTTGTTTAAGAGCTCAAGTTTATCTATAGCTCCTTGGTAATTTTTTTGGGCCATCTCTAAACGAACTGGCCCCAAACTCGCACTAACTGATTTTGGTTTTAAACCTTGAATGACTGCGTATACTTTCTCTGCTCTTTCATAATTTTTATTATCCTTCAACACTTCTGCATAGCTATTTAAAATATCTATGTTTTTTGGATGCTCTTTCAGAACTTTCTCGCAGTACTGTATAGCTAAAACGGGCTGTCTTTCATTTTGCCATATTTCTATCAAAAAACGGTGAGCGGGAATGTAGTTAGGGGTTTCTTTGTTTACGGGGATTTTTTGAAGCTCGGCAATAGCTTTGTCAATTTTTCTCTTTTGGGCATAAGCTTGGGCTAAGCGATAGTACAGATCAGGAAAAACAAAACCTCGGTCGCGAGATTTTTCTAAATAATCGATAGCCTGTTCGTAGTCCTTTGCAAGAAGATAACCATAACCTCGAGCGTAAAAAAGAATGGGATGAAGATCCTCTTCTGGAAAGGAAGAAATACTCTTTCCTGCCACCCTAGCTGCTTCTTGAATCTTCTCTTGCCCTAGAAGACAAAGAATTAGACTTGGCACAATTCGAGGATGAGTTCTAGGAAAATCATTATAGAGCTGGTAAAACAAAGCTTCTGCTTTATCGTATTGCTTTGTATCTACATAGAGCTTGGATAAGCTGTAGTTGTTATTAAAGTGACGAGGATTTATTTTGCAGTACTCTAAAATAATCTTCTCCGCCTTATCAGGTTTTTTTTGATAGATATAAAGCTGAGAGAGTTGTTGGTAAGGAGAGGGATCTTTTGGAGTTTTCTTGATTTCCTCTTTAAGTTTGCTTTCCAGCTGAGCGGGGGAAATTTTTTTCTCCGACTGCGATTGAGAGTCTTCAACCGAAATTTTATCTGTTTGAATCCTAGAAATAAGACCTAATAGTTTCTCTGCCTCTTTTACTTCTGGAAAACGACCAGAGAGAGATATAGCTTGCTCCAGAATATCTTGGGCAAATTTGATCTTCCCTTTTTTAAAATACATATTCCCTAAGTGGTACAGAATGCTGGGGTCTTTAGGAGATAAATTGTTAGCATGCCGAAAATACTCGATAGCTTTTTCCGCTTCCCCATTGTAGAAATGAACCAAACCTAAGGTGTCAGCTATTTTCGGGTGCGTTGGTAGTTGTAAATAAGCAGCCTCTGCACATTCTATGGCATACTCTATATCAATATGAGGAGGTTTTAAAAAAATTAAAGCTAAGTTTTTATAAGCTTCTAAGCGCTGAGAATTTTTAGGCTCTTTTTCTGTTAGTTTAAGTACTTTTTGGTAGTTTTTAATCGCAGGCTCTAACTTACTAGCAGACTGCTGGGATATAGCCAAAGAAAGAAGAGAGGAAGAAACATCAGGAGCCACATCAACTATTTTTTGGAGATACTCTTCTGCTTTTGCAAATTTTCCTTGCCGTAAAAATAGCTCTCCTAAACTAGAGTAAACATAGAGAGGAACAAAAGATTCTGAGGAGACTATTTCTTTCAATATATTCTCAGCATCTTTATAACGAGCTAGCTTTTGATAAACCGAAGCTTGGAGGTACTTAACAAAAGGATGATCAGGGATAACCCTAAGAGCTTCTTCACATTTGACGGCAGCAGCAGGAGAGTGTCCCATTTGCCAAAGAGTGCAAGTTGCTAAGAGCGACTCTAAGTGTAGATTTTTCTCTTGGCTGAGAGCTATAATCTCTTGAAAACTTTTTTGAAGGGCTCCTCCAGGGGTAGAAATTTTTTCTAGTTCCTGATAGGCTCCTTTGGTTTTGCCTTTTTGGCTTAAAATACTTGCGCGGACAAAATAAAATAGCCAATGATCTACTTCTCCAACAAGCTCATCAGTAATGGCTAAAGCTTTCTCTAAATCATTCTCCATTTGGATAATGGCTCCGAAAATACGAACGAGATTATTTCCTTGCGATGAGCCTAGGTATTTATCAATCGCCTCAAGGGCTAGTCCGGATTCTCTATCCAGGTAATGAGAAACTGCAATCTGCAGATTCATTTCCTCATTAGGAATAAGCTTATTTGCCTCATTGTATGCTTCGACTGCTTTTGTTTGGTTATCTAAATGTCGATAAACGTGTCCCAAGAGGGCTAAAGCCTCAGGAGTTTTGGGATCAACTTGTTCAAGAAGCTCAACTGCCAAACGATATTTATTTTCTTGAACATAGATTGCAGCAAGGCTCTCTAGGTATATTCCTTTTTTACGCTCTTCAGGAGATACTTCATCCAACGTCTCTTTAGCTTCCTCTATTTGCCCTACAATTCGATACAGATCGGCTAAAGCAACTCGAACGATGGTATTTTCAGGCATGGCCATGAGAATTTTTTCATATTCTTCTATGGCGAGATGAGGAGTGCCTTGAACAAAGCGAATCTTTGCTAAAAGAATCGAAGATCCCACGGATTGAGAGTTTTGCTTCAAAGATATATCTATGTACTTAAGAGCATTTTTTATATCATTTAGAGCAAAGTAATTTTGAGAAACTAAGTAATGAAGATAGGCATCGTTTGGCTTTTCTTTCAAGAGCGGGAGTAGTTTGTTAATGGCTGCTTGATACTTTTTCTCTTTCATATCAACACTTGCCAATCCCAATCGTCCTTCAATAGAATTAGGAGAGAGAGAAGTTATTTTTTGAAAGTGAAGCACAGCCTTTTCGGTTTCCCCTTTTTCATTTAAAATAAAGGCTTTTAATTTAATGAATTCGAGATTCTTAGGATATTTTTCTCCGGCTCTTTCGCAAAGTTTCTCTGCTTGGTCCAGCCTTCCTTCTTCTATTAATAGCTGCACAAGTAAAGTAATAGCAGGAAGAAAAGAGCTTTTTTGAAGAAGCTCGTTAAGCTCCTTGATCGCCAAAAGGTTTTGATCTATTTCTTTGTAAGAAAGGGCTAGGTTATACTGAAGGCCTTCTAATTGAAGATGCCCTCTTTTCGCTTGCTCAAAAAGTTGAATGGCTTTTTCATATTTTTTTTCTTGGAAAAATCCTACTCCGTCAATGTAGACAAGGATAGGATTTTGAACTGCCCGACTAGAGACTTTCTTAAGAGATTCTCGAGCTAGTTTAATTGCTTGCTCATAGTTTTTTGTAATTAAGAGAGACAGAGCCAAACTGGAGGCAATCTCGTGATTTTTTTCTGGGTACTTAAGATGGATCAAACGAAAATGTTTCACGGCCTTTTCGTGTTCCATCTTCATCATATAAAAAGATCCTATTTGAAAATTATTTTCATAGCTCTCTGGTTCTATTTCCAATGATCGAAGGAGCATCTCAATTGCTTTTTCCTGATCTTTATTTTTCCAATAGAGAGAAGAAAGCAAACGGTAACTCGTAGCCTCGCCGGGAAAAACCTCAATCGAATTGAGAAGCATCTCTTCTGATAACTTATCTTGCTTGAGCTGAGCTAAAATAACCCCTCTTTGATTAAGGAAATCAGCGAATAATTCCCGCTTTTTTTCTTCCCAACCATTCGTATTAGGTTGTAAATCTTCTCGCGTTAATTCTGATTTTTCTTTCCCTAAAAAAACAGTACAAAGAAAATCATCACACACATCCAAGGCTTCTTGATTTTTTTTTTCTGCCACGTAAAGAGAGATTAAAGATTTATATGAATCTTCACTCTTAGGAGCTTGCTTTATAAGTATAATAAATTGTTCCTTTGCCTTTTCCAAATTTCTTTCTTTTTGGTAGGCATTGGCCAAGCTAGAGCGTATAACCGTGTTATTAGGGGCAATCTCCAAAGCAGCTCGATATTCTTGAGTAGCCTCAAAATATTTTCCCGTCTTAAAGTAAATTTCTCCCTTTTCGTAGTGGCGGAACATTCTTTTGGAGGGGCGTAGATAGTTTATTGTTAGAGCGACTAAGGCAATCGTCATCAGAGCGAGAAAGCCAAGTAGGGTTTTTTTTGCGAGTGTCATTAGCTCTTTATCCTTATTTTTAAACGAGGAGTTTTTTTGTTGGCATTGAGTTTTTCAAGCAAAGGAAGGAATCCTTAAGGAAGGGGGCTGCTTTTTTAGGAGAAGAAAGGTTGTTTGCTTCATGAGGTGGAGTTAGGAATGGAAATAAAAATAAAGTAAGCAAGGAAATAAAATATTCCTTGCTTACTCTTATTTGAAGTTATATCAGAACTATAGAGATCTTTTTCTGCGTCCGAAAAAAGCCCCTAGAGCTATAACCATTAGAGCAATAGTGTTAGGTTCAGGAACAGCTGATCCCCCTTCATTACTTTCTGGATCCTCCAAAGGAGTGAATCCAGTACCTGTTAAAGTGTAAGTGAAAGTTGTACCACTTGCTCCTAGTGCTGCGCCTTGGTCTGTGAAGACTCTCAAGGTAGCATTTTGCTGTCCTGAGTTAGTACTTTCATCAAAACTCACAATCAGTTGTTCTAGATCTGATGCAGTTAAAACAGTTCCGTTTAGAATATCTTGATCTAAAGTAAAACTGTTACTACCACTTAAGATTACATTTAGAATAGTCAAGTCTGTTAGGTCTTGAATATCGGCAACGATATCGTTTGTAATGTTGAAAGTTTTCGTTTCGTCAGCGCTTCCAAAATCAACAGTGTCTCCATTTTCCAAAGTGTTGCTATCGACAACCGTTTGGAAAATAGGAGTGACAACATTGGCTTCCAAGGTAACTAATTGACTACCCGCATCCGTGTTCACTTGAACAGAACTCGTTTGCTGACCAACAGTGTTTCCATTGAAAGAAATATTTCTGTTTAGGTTTCCACCGGCATTTAAATTAATGCCAGCGTTAGAGCTATTAAAACCATTCTCAGATGTACCAATGTAATTTCCAGTTAAAAGCTTTCCACCAGTGTTGGTTATGGTAAGAGCCTGGCTCCCTCCACTTGTACCAAGACGGATATCTCCAAAATCAAAATCCGTGTCAGAAACTCCCAGACTAGCAGGAGGAGTTACCGAGAAGGTTCCCCCTTGAATAAATACAGCAGAGTCAAAAGAACCATCAATGGCATCAGTTAAAGCGATTTTAATAGTTTTTGTTCCTACATCAACCCCTTCATCATCAACCCCTACGTTGTTGGTTATATCGAATTCTGCTCGAAGTACTTGAGTTAGACCACTAAAACTAATTCCGACATCTTCTGTTCCAGAAGAAACTGTTGTTTCGTTATCGCGGAACAAAGCATTGTTAGCGCTTTCATTTACGTTTTGGATACTCACCGCAGCGTTATTAGGCAGCAAAGCCACATTTTGTCCATCAACGAAGAAACCAAATCCATCATTAAAGTCTTCCGTGGTATTCAGGAAATACTCATCAGAAGCCCAAACATAGTTGAAGAAGACTGTTGCAGTAGCTCCCTCTTCCAAGTTATTGATTTTGAAATCTAGCTCAAGAAAGACGGAATCTTGTTGACTAGGCGGTGCTCCGATAACGTTTTGCAAATCAGTATCTTTAGGGCTTGTCACTACCCCAAGGTTAGATCCGTTTTGGGCATTAGAGAGAGCATCGCTCACTCCAGCTGTCTGAGATCGTCCTGTACTCAGCACGATACCACTATCGATACCGAGTTGAGCATCTAACCCTCCGGTAAAAGTTCCAACCTGAGAGGATTTAAACGTGTTAGGCACAGCAGGAAAGAAATCACCGGTACTCACTCCCGAAAATCTTTGGGTAACAACTTCCAAGTGAGTCACAGAAGTATCAACTACATCGACAATTTCATTTTTTAGAGCCAAGGCTATTGCATCAGAATCGCTATTCTCTAGCGGAGTAACCACAACAGGGTTACTCAATGCGTGTATCACTGACAAAGATATTGTCAGTAATAGGATAAGAAAAATGCTATAGTTTTTCATTTTTAATCTTCTTTACTAACAATATTCTACTTAGTTCTTTTTTTGCCAGCTATACACAAACCAGCTAAAGCAAAGAAAACAAAAGTACTTGGCTCAGGAACAATAGGATCTTCGTTTGTCGGTGGAGGGTTTTCGAAGACACTTTCTTCGAGAGTGTACCCTGTTAAAGTAGGCTCAAGAACGATAGGCGTTGGGTCACCACCGCCGGGAGGAGGAGGTGTTAGTGTTGTTACAGGAACAGCAGCATCAGTTTCTGTTAAGAAACTTCCTGTTACCGCAACCCCTACTTCACCCACAATTTTTTCTCGAACTTCTACCGCAACGTCAGCAAAAATACCTGGAAGAATCTCGGTATTAACAAGACGTTCTTCTGGAGTGGCGTCAAAATTAATACCTGTTCTACTCGCAGCATTGTCTCCCACGTTTTGTCCGTCAAAGAAAAGAGTGTCGAGAGTAGTGTAACCAGTGTTTCCAGAGAAAGGAGGTGTAATCGGATTCAACTCATCAATAAGAGCTAAGTTGAAAGTTCCGAAAGCCATAGCATTTCCATTGGTAGTTGTTCCAATAGGAGCACCTTCAGCGTCAAGAAGCCACCAGTTCATAGAAATAGCTGAGTTGGTGTTAAAGCTAGTCACATCTACAGTAAAACCATCTCTTACATTGATGGAATCATCGTAAGTCAGTTGGTTTAAAGCATCAATGGGAGCAGGGACGTTTTGTGGATTCCCTTGTCCAACACCGTTGAGCGTTGTCTCCAAGAGAATAGGATCACCAAGCAAATCATGATTTTGAATTTCGTTACCTGCTGCAGCAGTCCACACAACATGAGTGTCACCAGCCTGGAAGGGCTCGCTAGTAAAGTTATTTACATTACCAGCAAGAGTATCAACACCAGCACTGGTACGTGTACTTCCGTTTGTTTTAACTCCTGATCCTGCTAAAGCAGCTCTTTGCCCGTTTATACCAGAGCCTTCATTAACCGCCATGTAAAGACCATGAGCAGCTACATTTGTCCAGTTGAGCACTTCAAAAGTGAGACGGTAATCATCAAGAGTAGTGTTTCCAGCGCCAAGTACATTGCCTCCAGCGCCAAGTTCATTTCCACCATCATCAAGTGCTTGTATATCCGTTATTCGGAAACAAAATGCTGGTATGTGTGTAATACCTGGCACCGCAGGTGGAGGTGGGTCAGCAAAGGCAAAGCCAACAAACCCCATAATAAAAAGCATAGAAATGCAAGTTACTTTTTTGTTCAACATTGAATTCTCCCTCTAAAAATCTCTCTAAAAACTAAGTTTTTTTCTTAATTTCTGAGGTATTGCTTTAGATGTATTTATTGAGATCAGGAGTAATTTCTTACTTTAAAACGTAAGTTTTTTATAATACCTAGAAACAAATGGTTATTTAAACTGATAACAGTTTAACAAAAAATTTCTAGAATTGCAAAAAGTATTTCTTTTTTTTTGGGCTTATTTAAGCTTTATTAGAGAAAAACTTAAAAGCAATAACCATAGGTCTTGATAAAATTAAATTTATTAAAATCACTTTCATCTTTATTATAATAGTAAACCGCTTAAAAGCAAAGGAAAATAAAATAACTTTTTATTTTTTTTTGTCTACAGCCCAGTTTTTACAAGAAGATCATCTCTTTTCCTTAGCGAGTTTCCATAAAAAAAGACGAGACTTAGCTCGCCCTTTTTTTATTTTTTTAGATATCAGAAAAAATTATAATCATAGAAATGCTCAATATCGACGATAAAGTCCAACAACAATTCCTTGGACCTTTACTTTACTGGGGGCCACCATAAAAGACTCCATATCTTTGTTAGCTGGTCTTAGCTCTACTTGCCTTCCCTTGCGGTAGAGTCTTTTCATTGTGGCACTGTTTTCCAGAAGAGCAACTACAGTTTCCCCATTTTCGGCACTTTCTTGTTTTCTCACGACAACATAGTCCCCACTGAGAACACCATCTTCTATCATGGAACTTCCTTCCACTTCTAGGCAATAGAAATCTCCACTCCCAAGGATTTCATTGGGAATTTGAATGGTGCAGTCGTCTTCAGTCATCACTTCAATAGGCTTACCTGCGGCAATTTTTCCCAAAAGAGGGATGGCTGTGGCTTGCTTAGGTTTGATTTGTTTTTCTAAAAAGGAAGGATCTACTTCGAGAGCCCGCCTTGCATTCCATTCTTTGTGCAGGAGGCCTTTTGCCATTAGCTTTTTCAAATAATCTTGAACAGTTCCTAACGATTTCCAATTGAAATGGTTAGCAATTTCTCTTTGGCTAGGTGCGTATCCGTTTTCAACAGAAAACTCATAAATAAATTCTAGTAGCTTTTTTTGTTTTGGCGTAATTTTCATCATCCATGCCTCTTATCTGTCTTAGTTGAGATATTTGTAAAAAATACCTTAAGACTTTGTTCCAAACAATTTTTTGTTCCAATAATTTTTTGAAAAGAAGTCTATTAATTCTGAGTTTAGTTTGTGAGGAATGTATTGTTGCCAATGATTGAAAAATCTAGCAAAAATTGTCATCCTAACAGTAGAACAATATATAAAAAAAGGGATCTAAAGTATTTTCCTTTTTTTCAAAAAACCGTAAGTTCTACTTTAGTATAACCGTATGTTTTCCATATTACAATAAAAAATTAGGGCGTGTTCTTATTCAGCTTATTTTTTGTATTTTTGATTTTAAATTTCGCCATGAGGGCGTGTTTTCATTCAGCCCACCACGTTATACTGCGAGAACTAGAGTAGAGAGTTTTAATTCTATTCTCTCAAAACATTGTAAAAAAGCTGAATGAGGGCACGCCCTAATTTGTAACAAATCCTTGGAGAGGCACTTTTATCGTGGACTGTTCATGGTCAGAGGTTTCGATGATGAGATTTCCTCGAAATTCTCCTTTGTTCATTTTTTGACTTCGATCAACGGAAACCGTAATCTCATAGTAAGAGTCAGGAACCTTTACTTTTTCTTCTATTTTCAGATGAGGCCAAGAAGAGCTTATTTTTTTTATATTAAAATCAAGACCTTTGCGATGATAGATATAAATTTTACGTGTGACCGGGCGATTTTCTTTGATAATCCCCAAAGAAATATAGTCGGGTTTTACTCCAATTTCTCCTGCAACTCTAGCCAGTAAAGGAATCTCTAGTTTTTTTTGCTGAGGTAAGTTCGTTGTTAGAACAATTTTTCCATTGATGCGTCCGTAAGGAATATCCCGGCGAGCTTGAACGGAGACAAGGTAAGCTGAACGAGGCCCTGGATAAAAGCCAGCATAGGTTCCTTTTTTAATTTGAATATCAAAGTATCTCTGCTCTGGATTTCCTCCGAGCTCTTCTTGAGCGCTCAGTATTTCGAAGTTAGGTTGGTCTTGGGGAGCGACCCAAACTTCTTTTTTTATAGAAGCGCCTCGACGAAACTCTCCAAAGTAAAGATACTCTTCTGAAAGAACGGCATTACGGAGAATAGTGGCATCTGTTGCCGCAAAAACAAGAGGAACCTCAGGATGATCTGTTAGTATCTTAATTTCCCAACGAAAGTAGCCGTTTCGCCCATGTGGATCTATGGTAACTTTTACTTCCGAACTTCCACCTCTAGTAACTAGAGCAGGAGTAGGGGTCGCTACAGCACAGCCACAGGAAGTTTCCACCCGGGTAATAGTAAAGCTCTCTTTTAAACGATTAAAAACTCGGAAGGAAAAAGAAGTTTTTTCGTTGTCGGGAATTTTTCCGAAATGGTGGTTAGATGGTTCCACAACAATGCCACTTTGAAAAGAAACTTCTTGAGCTTGGCCAAAGGACATTAGGAAAACCAAGATTAGGGGAAAAATAGATTTCATGGGGATCTCCGAAAACAGGGAATCGTGGAGATTCCCTTTTGATTCAGGTATGGCCGATACAAAAACAAGTACCTAACGCCAATGTTTAATTTTTTCTCGGTACGAAGGATAATCAAAATCGGGGCTATGGTCGGGATGATGACAAGCAGCACATGATTGTGCTCCTTGAGTTTTGCCATAAGAAGCAGAGGGGTTAGAAAAATGATTAGCTCCCGGGCCATGACAACTTTCACAGCCCACATGAATAAGATAGTCGCTTTCTTCTAAGTTGCGAAACCCTTCCTCAAACTCATAGCCGACAACATGGCAACTAACACAATCGGGGTCATATTGCCGTTTAACTTTTACTAGGGTATCAAAAGCATGGGCATGAAGACTTTCATTCCACTTCTCATATTCTAAAGTATGGCACATAGAACAAGTTTCTGAACCAATAAAACCCATGGGGGAGCTTTTTTTGATAACCAAATCCAAGAGTTTTTTCTCTTTTACTTGCTCTAGATAGTCATCGAAAGCAAGGGTGGTTTCTTTCCGGGAAGGATGTTTATCGGTAAGAGCAATATTTTGGTTTTCCCAAGTTATCTTTGATGAGCTTAGGGATAGTTTTAGCAAACCAGCATAGCGTCCTCGGTTTCCCGGAGTCAAAAAAATTGTTTGTGAATCGACGACAACAGCTTGTTTCGGTTCTGGCGCTGCGACATCAAGAAAAACTCTAAAAAAATTCCCTTGGGGAAAAGAAGAAAAAGTCGCCGAAGTGATTTTTCTTCCTAAAATAAAGAGGACTTTAGGCAGAAGTTTTTTCTCTTTTTTCAATAAATTTTCTATCTCAGAGGAAAAAGTTTTTTCTTCGGAAAAACTAAAAAAAAGTATAGGACCTATCTCGGAAGAGATTATTCTTAGGGGTTCATTTTTTTCTAGGTAGTGATAGTTGTATTGGAGTTGCTCTAAGATCTTTTTATAGGTCTCCTGCTTTAATTCTGTTTGGAGACCTGTTTTAAGAGGAGCAAAGCCTCCATCTACTAGAAAGAGAGAGCCCAACTTTTGAGATAAAGATTTTATCCATCCGCTTCGTTGTTGTAGCCCTCCTAGTTTAACTCCACTGCAACCACAAGGTTCTAGTTCTCCTAAAAGCTCTCCCGTATAAAAAAAATGAATTTCCTTAACTTTATCGTTCGGCTCTTTGCTTGTCTTCTCAGAGGCTCCGAGTGCAGAAATGAACCAAACGATAAGGAGGATAGGTATACTCCCATAGAAGTATCTTCGGTATGGTATTTTTCCCATCCTTAGAATGCCTTAAATAAAATACCAGTGAATGTCGTAATAGGAACTTGTTCTCGTGTGTCTTCAATAGAATCAGAGAAACTCTTGATCAAGCGATGGATTTCCTGGTAGAGTTCATCGTCTTTCATGAGTTTACCAATGGTTCCTTCTCCTTTTTCCAAGCGTCCAGCAACTAGACTTAGGCTTTCCAAAGTGGAACGGAGATTATTGGCCATTTCTTCATCTGTGACCAACGCTCCTAAAGTACCTTTGCCTTCATTGATATTACCCACAGCTTGGTTAATACCTTGAATCATAGTACGAGCATCAATTAATGTTTGGTCTAAGGATTCATAAACACGGTCGTCCGTGAAAAGTTTCCCCACTGTTCCCTCTCCATTTTTCACTCGCTCAGTCAACTCTCGGATATTCGCCATCATTGCATCGGCGTTTTTGATTGTGCTTTCGAACTCATTTGCCAGTTCTTCATCGTTAACCAGTCGGCCGACTAAGCCTTGTCCATTTCTCACTTTAGAAGTGATATCATCGACATTACTTACGATACTGTCGATTTTTCCATAAAGCTTGTCATCATAAAGAAGTTTCCCAATGGTGCTATCAGGATTTCTCAGTTGTTCCGTAACTTCTTTTAGATTGTCAGAAGCAGCTAGGATGTTGTCATAGATTTCTCGTTCTTTAATCAAGAGCCCTACGGTTCCTTCAGCTTGCTCTATGTCTTGGGCAATTCTTTTGAGCGAGCTAACTAAGTCTCCGATGTCAGGGTTATCAAAAATCGAAGGTTTAGCTTCCCCCTCAAAAGTAGGAAGAGATTCCGTTTGTGAGGCTAAAGTGATAGGAAACTGAACAACTGGCTCTAGTTTTTCTTCTGTCGCAGAAAAAACGCTAAGAACTTGCTCTCCTGCTTTGATCTTGTACTTTCGGTCCTCTTTTTTGTCTTCTAAAAGCCATTCACCAGAGGTCGAGGCAAGAGTTACATTGACTTCTTCTGAAATATTTGCTCCGTTATCAATGAACTCTTGTCTAAGCTGAGGGGAGACTGTTTTTGCCTGAAGAGTTTCTTCGTGTTCAGGAGAAAGTCGAAAAAGAGCTCGGTCGTCTTTTTTACGACGAACTTCGATATCGACATACTTTCCTCCCAGAGCACTAGCATCTTTCACTTTGATAGAGTATCCATCGTAAAGTTGCAAAGCTTTTGTTAGGTTGATCTCAACCTTAACTCGCCCATCTGGCTGGAGCTCCATATCAGAAACGGTTCCCACCTCCATCCCAGAAGCGAGAACCTTGTGTCCTACCTCTAAGCCATCTACTCGATCGAAAACAATGGACATAGTGCCACCTTGTTTTCCAGATAGTAGAGAAAAATCTTTTACAATGATGGTAAATATCCCAATGAGAACCATACCAACAACAAAGATACTACCGACTAAAAAATCCTGTTTAAGTTTCACGAGACTCTCCTTTGTAGTGATTGCCAATTACTTCAGCCACTGTAAGCTCAGCTAGAGCGACCGGGTTTGCTAGGCCAAAATTATTGAGAACCTCAGGATGCACTTCCCCCAAACAAGCTGAAAAGCCACTCGGTAGAGTAACTCGGGCACATCTTCCGGGGATAAAGCTGGGATGATCATAAGCTTGGTATTGACCTTCCCACCCTAGTTCATAAAAAACGGCATCTAAAATAGAACGTATTTCTGCATAGCCTGTTTCGCTATCGACGATGGTGAAAGCGAGGCGCTTTTCTTCTCGGGTGTGGGTGTGGTTACCAGCCTTTTTATCCACGAGAACAACATTACCCACTTCAAAGTATTTTTGAGGAAGGGCCTTTCGGCGATTTTTGAGTAGGCTCCCCATTAGCCCCGACATCAAATGCATCCTTACAATATTATGTTCAGCTGATTTCGGATTTTCAATAAGAGCGTGATTTTTTTCTGGCTTTAGGCACAACTTGCTAAAATGGTCTGCCTGAGTTGTCAGCATGAGAGACATTGTTTCGACAAAGCCTAAACCGAGCATGATTTGCCGAGCTCTTTGGGCCATTTCTTCTTCCGGACGAGCTTGTCCGACTGTCATTGTTGGAACTAGGTCCAGATTCATGTTCTGGTAACCATAGGCAATGGCTAAGTCTTCAAAAATATCAACCTCATGTTTAATATCTGTTCGATAAGCGGGGTAGGATATGGTGTAATTAGGAAACTCACCTGCCACCCCTAAACGCATTCGAGCAAGATCCTTTTCAAAATCATCTAGAGAAATATCTAAACCTAGCCAGCGACGAGCTGTCTCTAAATTAATGTTTATACTACCACTATCGAGTCGAGGAGTGGTCTTAGAGGTTCCTTCACAAACAATCTCTACCGCGGAAACTTTGCCTTGCATTTCCATTAAAGAGGCGAGCAAAGTGTTCAAGCTCTTTTCTACGTCGCTTTTTGTGGTTCCTGTTACATCGATAAATAGTTGAGAGCTCCCTTCTTTTACCCTAGTTTCGTGACTATTGATAATGGGGGGCATAGAGAGAACTTGTCCTTGAGAGTCTTCGAGAAGAGGGTACTTCGCAAACTCTTGAAGTAAATGAGCATAAGCTTTACCCTTAGAGTGTTTTTCCAAAATCTCCCTCGGGGTCATTTCTTCGTCAGGGTTTCCTAAAGGGCAAAAGGTCAGTTCCTCTGGTCCAACAGCTCGATAACGAATAGGGCCTTTGATAGTAGAAAGATCATAAACTCCAATAGAAGAGAGTTTTCTGTCTCGACCAATTCCCCAGTGGAGATTTTCTTGGAGCTTCATCAGAGACCGAAGAACATCTGTTTCGATAGGAGGAACTTCGACAACGGCACAGACAATGTAGGGCCGATAGCTATTTTTTTCTTTCAGAGTAGAGTCAACTTCGACAACTAACTTTGCGGGAGCAACATCATATTTAACAAGACCCGTTTCTATTCTCATGTAGCCTTTAATGGCGCGGGCTAAGCCCGCAGCATCGAACAAATCAGGCCTTGCGGGTAATAGATCTAAGCGAATAACTTCGTCACTACTGATGAGAGGGAAAGCTTTTTCCTCTTCGTTACCACAGGCCAAACAACGCTGAGGAGCATCTTCATGTTCTAGTCTTTCAGAAAAAGAACCACACCCAGGGCACTGATAGACATTTGTTTTATTGACATCTTCTAAGTCACAACCTAGTTGTTCTACTGTTTCGGTGAGCTTCTCTAGAGCAATTTCTTCTCCTAGGAGCTTATGAAGATGTTTTACGGGAATTCCTATTACTGGCACAACCGTACCTCCTGTAGCCAATCTAAATCTGATTCATAAAGGGTTCGGATATCACTAACCCCATAGCGTAACATAGCAAGACGTTCCAAACCCAAACCCCAAGCCAAGACAGGGACATTGCAACCAAGAGGAATAGTTACCTCAGGTCGAAAGATTCCAGATCCACCTAACTCTATCCAACAGTTTTTTTGCTCCATCCAAACAAACACCTCCGCGGAAGGCTCGGTATAAGGGAAGAAGGAAGGTTTGAACTTCACTTTCTTGAAGCCCATTTTATTATAGAAGGCTTGGATGGTTCCCAGTAAGTTGCGAAAACTCGCTTCGCTATCAACAATAATTCCATCCACTTGATGAAACTCAGGTAAATGTTTAAAACTGATGGTCTCGTTACGGAAAACACGACCAACAGAGAATACCTTACTTGGTGGATTAGGATTTTGGGCTAAATAGTGTACTGTTGTAGCGGTGGTATGAGTCCGTAGAATCATCCGCTTAGCTTCTTTTGTCTGCCACTTGTAACCCCATCCAGTAGATCCACTGTCTCCACCATCTTCGTGAGTTTTTTTAACTTTTTCGACAATGTTTTTCGAAGGCAAATCACCCTCGTGAGGACGCTTCATATAAAAGGTGTCTTGCATATCTCGAGAAGGGTGGTCTTGGGGCTGAAAAAGAGCGTCAAAGTCCCAGAAGCCCGTTTCTAAATGAGATGAAACTAACTCTGTAAAACCCATTTCTAAAAATGTTCTACGAGTTTCTTGGATGATTTTCTGAAGAGGATGGTTTTTTACAGTTTTCTTTGGCTCTGCTGCTAAAGTAACGTCATAGGATCGTAGCTTTATTTCTTTCCATTTTCCCGAAACAATATCTTCTGAGCTTAGAATATTTTTTTCTTCCGCCTTCACAGAAAGAGAAGGGATTTCTTTTTTTCCCTTTTTCGTCACTTCAACAAAGCGAAGAGTCCTTTCTTTACATTTTACTAGATCACTTCGCTTTTTTAAGAACCTTTTCACATAATCTGGGTTTATCTCTTCAGGGAGTTCATCGATAAACAATCGTTCTTTTTCGACAACTAAAGCCAGTGCTTTTTCGTCATCGGCTTTTTCTTGGAGAGCCTGCTCAGCTTGTTTGCCTAAGGATAAATTTCCTTTATCTTTCTCAAACCATTCTTTCATGGTTCCCCACTTTATAATATCATTAACCTTAATCCCCAACTCTTGGGATTTACTTGCGACCATTTTCATGGGCATAGAGCCAGATTCTTGGTGGAGAACATCTAAAAATTGTCTTTCAGGAAGACCTTTGTTAATAGCTTCCCTCGCTCCCTCTTGAGCAATGAGTTCTTCTCTGCTCTGTTCTGTAATTTTAATCCACCCTTGGTCTTGGGCAAAAGTCATACTTCCCATAACCATAGGCAAATCAACCCCGGTTTGAGTGGATAGATTTTGCATATCAAGAGTAGTGGATGACTCCAGAGCCATTTTGAATAGCTTGCTTTGCTCTGCTGTAATTTCTATTGACATTTGTTATACTCGCCTCGCTATTAAAAAAACGTAATTGTGTTTGCCAACACGAGGGTGAATTTAACTTAGAATAGTTAAAAAATCAAATTATTTTTGAATTTGTGAATAATAGTTGTATAATTAAGTCTTATGGATAGACCCCAGATAATGATAAGAGAATGCCGAAATAATGCTGAAAATTTATGGTTTGGGAAACTGCCAAAAAAAGACTTTCCCCTTAACCCATAATGAACTAGGACAGGATAGATATGAGTAAGAATTTAGAGGATATGGATGCGCAGTTTTCAAAACTTGAAGAACTTATCCAAGATCCTGAGGTTATGCAAAACGGAAGTCTTTACGCAAAGTACTTAAAAGAGCATGGCTCCATGCTGAAGATTGTCACTAAGTACCGTGAACTAAAATCTGCTCGCGAAGAATTAGCAGACGTAGAAGAAATGGCGGCAAAAGAAGAAGACCCAGAGCTCCGCGAAATGGCAGCAGAGGAAGCAGAAAGTCTCAAAGAGCGAGAGCAAACTCTGGGGAACGAACTTCAAGAAACCTTGATCGGCGATGATGAAGAAGATCAACGCAATGTGATTGTTGAGATTCGAGCAGGAACGGGAGGAGATGAAGCAGGGTTATTTGCCCAAGACCTCTTTGAAATGTATTCTCGTTTTGCAGAAAGAAAACGCTGGCGAATAGAAGTTCTGGAAAGCCAAGCAAAAGAAATAGGTGGCTTCAAAGAAGTTATTTTTTCTGTTAAAGGCAAGGACGCTTACAAGAATATGAAATTTGAAAGCGGCGGGCACCGAGTGCAAAGAATCCCTGCTACAGAAAGTGGTGGCCGTATTCATACTTCGGCTTGTACTGTCGCAGTGCTTCCCGAAGTGGAAGAAGTTGAAGTTGACATTAAGACAAATGATATCAAAATCGATTATTTTTGTGCTTCTGGTCCCGGTGGGCAAAATGTAAACAAAACAAGTTCCGCAGTCAGGATTACTCACCTTGAAACAGGTTTAGTAGTAAGTTGTCAAGATACTCCTGAGCAACACAAAAATAAAATGAAAGCTATGCGAGTTTTACGTAGTCGCCTCTTCCAGTTAATGCAAGAAAAACAAAATGAAGAGCGCAACACTTTACGTAAGAGCCAGCAAGGATCAGGAGATCGTAACGAACGTATTCGAACATATAATTATCCTCAAAACAGAGTTACGGACCACCGTACTCAACAAAGCATTTATAATCTGGCTAGCGTGATGGTCGGAGAAATTGATGAATTTGTGGAAAAATTACTGCAGTGTGAGAGAGAAGAACGTCTACAAGAGCTGGGCTCTGTGCTATCAGCATAAGATTCACAAGGATTAAAGAGGCTATCTTATGACTAAACATCTTTTAAAACAACTGGAAAAACAACTAGAGTATTCTATCCGAGAAGAACTCTATGAAAAAGCTCGAGATTTGCAATCTAAAATTGACCAGTGTAAAGCAAGATCAGTTGATGTTAGTACTGTTATTGCGAGCACTCCTATCAAGGTCAAACCAAACAAACGTTTTGTTGATTTTCTCAATGAAAATGAAAAAGAGCCTAAATCATAAAATATTAGAACTCAAGAGTGGAAATGTCGAAAACATTTTCACTCTTGACAAACTAATAAAAAATTATAAAAAATTATAGTTTCGGGAAAAATTTCTTTAGGGTTGCCACTTAGATTAACCTCTGCTTTTATTCCTGTAATCTAAATTCTCTTTTGCAAAATTTCTGTCCTTCTTTTTTGCCATCTCCCCCCCTTCTATCTCCTAAGAGAACCCTGACATTTAAGGCACCTTAAATCAACTTTAATTACATCAAAACGCATCCTAAATCCTCTATAGAAATCAAGAAAATCAAAGAATGAGGTTTATGGAAAGGATATTCATGAAAGACTTTTTTCTCCTTTTACTCTTAAGTTTCTCTTCTTTGTGTTGGGGAAACTCGGAGAGTAATCTTTCTCTTTCCTTCAATTATGGCTTTCAAGATCGTTTGTGTAACGCAAGCTTAGTTCCTGTGAATGTTACCATTAGAAATCAAGGGAAAAATCCTGTTGCAGGAATTCTCCGGGTTTACCAAAGCAATAATATTTTTCAGTCTCCTTCTTATAGTTATGAAAAAAGAGTTAATTTGCCAACTCCTTCGACGAAATTTTTTGAGTTCTACCTTCCTCTCATTCCTCAGCAGTTACTCTGGGTGGAGTTTCGTTCTTCAGAAGGAGTTCTTATTAAAGAGTCTAAAGACTTGGATGTATCCATAGATCCTCTTTTGGTGAGCGTTTATGGCAAAGAGGAAGGAAGGAAAACCTTTGGAATATACTCCGAACCCCAAGCCTCTTATAAACTCGCAGAAGCTGCCATCGGTGCTCGTCGTTTTCCTTCTCAATATATGGGGTTAGACGGGGTAGATTTTATTCTACTGGCCGAGCCTGAAAAGATCACTTTGACCTCTTCTCAGCAAGAAGCTCTTTTGACCTGGGTATCTTTAGGTGGCACTCTTATTTTAGCTAACGGAGATTTCTTAGGAGAAAGAATTTTTAATGGGCTAGGAAAAAATTTTTCCGACACTCTCTCTTCTAAAAATGGAAAAAACTACTACCAACAAGGGCGAGTTGTTGTCGTGCAACAATCTTTTGATTCTTCTAGCTTTGTTAACTCTATGCGCCGATGGATTCGCCCTGAAAAAAACAAGACTGATATTTGGGAAGAAAAAAGCTATTTCCGAGACGACCTAAGAAAAGAACTAGAAGGAACTCCTGAGTACTCTTGGATGATTTTTCTTTTCATTGCCTATGTCTTATGTATTGGACCAGTTGATTACTATATTTGCAAAAAACTAAAATCCCCGGCGTTCACTTGGATTATTTTTATTGCGATGATTGCTCTGTTTACTTTCCTCGCCTATTTAAAAGGATATTGGCTTAAGTCTGGTGAGCTTAAAATGAGCTCTATTCATTGTTTAGATGTTCTTCCTTCTCAAACTACTGTTCAGGGAAGTAGTTTTTTTGGTTTTTACTCTCCTCGGAACACGACCTATGAGGTTTTTGCAAAAAAGCGTGTCACTTTTTTATTTCCGCTTTTAACTTCTCAAACCAACGAGGGCTACTCTCCTCCGACCTCTATTCTACAGGAAGGGGAAAAACATATTCTTCGAGTACAGCTACCGATCTATTCCTCTTCTACTTATCTAGGACGCTTTGCAATGGAGAATCCTCTGGGGGAAAGAGAAAAAACCTTATTTCGTTTGAAGAAAAATCGAACATCTGGGAAGCTCCAACTTTTTGTTCCCGAAGAAGATTATCTCACCAGTTATCTGATCACTAAGGATGCTAGCTATGAACTTTTAGCTAGAACAGAAAAGCTATGGGATGCTAAAAAAATAACAGATACTCCTTTTATTCCTAAACATTACAAAGGAGAAGACTTCTCTTATAGGCTAAGTTTTTTGAGTGCCTATTCCTTTCGAGAAAACACCTATAATCAAGAGTCCCCTAGCTTTCAGGAAAAATTTTTCAATTGGTCTAAGTTTTTAGAACAAGGCTATGCTATAGCATTCATATTTTTAAAAACACCTCTCAATTCTATTGAAATTGCTAATGAAGTCCCCCAACGCCGTGAAATCAATGTCATCAGAGTATTAGTTCCCATTGAATTTATAAATTAAAAAGATTTGAGGATTAAAAAGGAAAGAGTATGACCGAAGAAAAAAAACCTTGCCCTGCAGTAGAGGTCAAATCGCTGAATAAAAAGTTTGGCTCCAAATGGGCTGTACAGAACTTAACCTTCAATATTACACAAGGCAGCATCACAGGTTTCATTGGACCCAACGGCGCTGGAAAAACAACTACCTTAAGAATCATGGCCACTCTTCTTACTGCAGGAGAGGGAAGCGTCTCTATCTTTGGCCAAGACGTCCGTAAAAACAGCAAACAAATCCGCCACCAAATTGGATTCATGCCCGACTATTTTGGAGTTTATGATGACATGGAAGTGACGGAGTATCTGGATTTTTTTGCCGCAGCCTATCACATTCCCAGCTCTCAGCGAAAGCAGTTGGTCGGAGATATATTAGCTTTACTTGACTTGACAGCAAAAGAAAATGCTTTAGTCAATGAGCTCTCCCGTGGAATGCAGCAACGGCTTTCTTTAGGAAGAGCCTTAGTCCACGACCCTAAGCTCTTGCTTTTAGATGAACCTGCCTCTGGTTTAGATCCCCGAGCTCGCATTGAGCTTATGGCTCTCTTAAGAGAACTCCGCAGCATGGGAAAAACTATTTTTATATCTTCTCACATTTTAGCAGAGTTGAAAGATCTCTGTGATGAAGTTGTTATCATTGAGCGAGGTAAAATGATTTACAACGGAACTGTTGCAGATGCGGCTAAAGTAGTCTCAGGAGATCGAAATAGAGTGCGCTTTGAGCTAGAAGAAAAAGCCGCTCAAGCGGCCGCTGCCCTAGAGAATATAGAAGGAGTACTAGAGACTAGCAGTGAAGGAGAAAATACAGTCTTCATTTACTATGATGGACAACAAGTAGAAACTCCCAGCATAATCAAATACTTAGTCAACGAAGGCTACGAAATACGAGAAGTTCTCAAAGAAACAGCAAACTTAGAAGATGTTTTTATGTCTCTAACAGAAGGGGGAGTGGCATGAGGCTTTTGTGGACGTTGTTTCTACGAGAGCTCAAACTTTCCAGTAGGGTCAAGTTTTTTTATTTAACTCGTATGGGAATGATAACAGTTGTCGGATTCTTCTTTTGGTCTATTTTTCAGGGGCAAGTCTATGATAAAGAACAAGTTATAGGGCTAAAGATCTTTAGTATTTTCTCTTATTTTATGACAGCTCTTCTTATGTTCTTAGCTCCTCTTTCCTCTTGCCAAACAATTTCACAAGAAAAAGAGAAAAAAACTTTAGAGTTACTTCTGTTAACAAACCTCCAACCTTCTAACATTGTTTTGGGGAAATTCATTTCTACGGTTTTTGCCAGCTTAATGGTTTATCTCTCCTGCATTCCCTTATTTATGTTTTGTTTTAGTTTGGGAGGCATTTCTGGCGAACAAATTCTCATTGTTTCTTCCCTGACATGCATTTTTTTGCTCTTGTCCAATGCCGTGGGAATTTGTGCTTCTACTTTTCTTTCCAGCAAGAATGCCCAAGGTATTTCTTCTTTAGCTATTCTTGCGATAGTAGGAATTGGTTTTCTCATTGATCAATTTGCAGCAAGAGGGTACCTCAAGTTCTATATCGGAGAGGGAGAATTTAGCCTTTACTTTACAACCTACTTTTGTTTCTCTCCTTTTACTGCATTACAAAGAGCTTTCGCCGGAGGAAACTCGCTCTACAGTTGCTATAGCCACATGAGCTATCAACTTCTTTTAACCTTGATTCTCTTAAGCGTTTCCTCCTATGGTTTGCCTTTTGCTTACAACCAAAGCACAAAGGCTCCCTTAAAGACTCGGATCAAACGTTACTTCAAAAATATTTGGCGGGGACGAGGGCAATCCAAGAATAACCCGATTCCATCTAGTCTCGCCCCTCTAAAATTATCCACCTTTTTGAGACGGGCAGCAGTTTTAACTCTTCTTTTTATCCCCTGCGCCTGGGCTCTTTTCAATAACTTTCCCTACCCCAAAATGCGTTTTCCCGTTTTTTATAGTTTCTCTATCGGCGTTCTTTTTTCGATGCTATTTCTCTTTTCTTACCCCAACCCGATTATGTGGCATGACTATCATAAAATGTATGGAGGAAAACTTGTCCGCAATATCAAAATACTGGTTAGTTTAATTGGAATAACAGGTGTTCTAACTTTCCTTTGCTTAACAAGTCCCCCTTCTTCTATTTTTGCTCAGTTCTTCTCTAATCCTTTAAAAGTGATATACCACCGCGAGTTCATAGCTCTAATAACAGGTTTTTCTGTTTTTATGTTAGTTTTTTTTGTAGGAAGCATTTTTTCTCAACTTTTGAGAACCTTTACTCGAGAGAAAGAACGTAAAAGCTGGGATCTACTTCTTTTGACAGGACTTTCCAATGGAGAAATTATCTTGGGGAAAGTGGTCGCCGTTTTAAAAAGTGCTTTTCCTTTTTTGTTTTTAGCAATCTCAGGAGGAGCTTACATAATTTGGATGTGGAAGCCTCGCTACTCTTCCCCTTCTGATTTTCATGAAACCATTTTCTATATCAGCTTTTTTCTTTCCAGCTATGCTCTCGTTTTTTGCAGCTGCGCTCTGTTCTGTTCTTTTGTCTGCCAAAACTTGCGAAAAGCCAGTTATTTAGCAGTAGGGATTTTTACCACAGGCCATTTCTTTTGGGGATTAGCATTTAAAAGCGTTCCCAAAGAAGGTATCGGTTTTATTTTTCTATTTTTCACCTTCCTATTTATTTACCATCCCCTTACTCATTTACGGACGTCTCGGAGCTAACTCTCACTAAGGATAAGCAGATGCTGAAAACTCTCAATCCCATTTTTTTCCGAGAAATCTACGCACTTCCTCGCCGAAAATACTTTTACTTAAAGAGAATGGCTATGGTCACTCTCCCTCTTGCTTTTGTCTTAGGAGAATTTTTTGACTCAGGACCAAACCTAAATGGGCTCAGCATCTTTAGATTTTACGCCCCCTTCTCTCTGATCACTTTAGTCTTTTTTTCTATCTTAGTGACCCTTCCCCTCATTAGCAAAGAAAAGGATGATAACACCCTACTTTTGCTTCTATTAACAAAAATGTCTCCCAGTAAGATCGTTTGGGGAAAATTTGCCGGGAGCCTCTTTTTTGTTTGCATGGTCTATGCCGCTTTTTTGCCCTTAGGAATACTCACCATCGGCATGGGAGGGATCTCCGCTCCCCAGATAGGAGCCATCTTTATCCTAACTCTTAGCACCATTGCTTTGAGTATTGCCTTTACCATCCCTGTCGCCATTTTTTTTTCCTCCCGGACAGCTTTTTTGATGGTAGGAGTAGGGCTTTTCTTTTACGATGAAGTTATGCGCTCTTTGGAGCTAGACTTTTCGCCCTTAGGTGCTATAAATGATTGTCTATATCAAGGTAAGGTAGATGCTTGCTATTCATCTACCTTATTCCAACTCACTGTGATGTTTTTTCTTCTCATTTTTAGCAGCTATTTGCTTTCGACAAAAGGGCTCAGTAAAAATAAGTTTTCTTGGCGTAAAATATTTCGGCGAGAAAAAAGTCCCTCCCAAAAACCTTCCTCAAGTAAACCCTTTTCCCCCATTACAAAAAATCCCATCTACTGGCGAGACTACCACCAAGTTTACGGGTTCCATAAACTCAAGTGGGCCTTGTGCTCTTTTCTCCTCATACCAATTCTTTCAGGAGACATAGATTTATTAGCAGGAGTATGGGGGACTTTAATATTTCTCGCCATGTTTATCATTCTTTATCAATGCCTTAACGCCTTTCTCCGAGAAAGACAAAACAAAGTGTGGGAGCTTATCCTCTTAACTGGGCTATCAGAGAAGGAAATCTATTGGGGAAAAGTCAAAGCCATTTTTTACTCGAACCTACCTTTTTTTGTCGCCACTCTTGCCTCCTGTGTGGCTGCCTTATCTAACGATTCAGATTTTTTAATTCCCATTCTTATCATACTAGCCACCCTATTGGTCCAGTTATTTATCTTGTACTCCATTGCCATTTTCCTCTCTTTAAGCAGAGACAGCCTGGTCAAAGCATTTTGCTGGTTTTTGTTCTATGGCCTTATCATCTACTCGATCAACATCACAGCCTTAGCTTTCGCCTTTAGTCTAGGAGAAGCGGCTTTTATCGGGCCGATTATTCTCTATATCTTTTGGATCTGGCTCTATGTTTACCTGGCCCAGAGGAAAATTCGCAATTATTTTAATGCGAAGAAATGGAGAATGTAGTTGCCCTCAGTGCGGGGAGGATTGGGTTCTTTAGGCGTTGTATTCTCAGGGCGTTGCCCCAAAGCCATTAAGTTAAGGAATAATCAGTAATAAAAAAGGATAGAAGGCGATTTCTCGTTTCTACGCCTTACAGCATGGCAGTTTGTTTTTCCTAAAACAATTGACGAAGATATATTTCACCAGACGTAACGGACAA
>JAJDCR010000095.1 GCA_029260735.1 Planctomycetota bacterium | reverse complement strand
CGTCTGGTGAAATATATCTTCGTCAATTGTTTTAGGAAAAACAAACTGCCATGCTGTAAGGCGTAGAAACGAGAAATCGCCTTCTATCCTTTTTTATTACTGATTATTCCTTAACTTAATGGCTTTGGGGCAACGCCCTGGGCTAGGTTGTATAGGCCTTTCAGGCCAAAAACAAAAAACCTACCCCACTCAGACCATTTTGGCGGAGAAGCGAGGGACGAACTTAGGGGGGACACGCTGAAAATAAAAGACTTTGCCAGCTATTAAGCTATGCTACAAAATGGATATTCTAATAACTTCTGCCTTAAGTTGACACTGCCCTTGTAGGCGTCCACAACGTCTTCCCAAAATAGATCTTTTTCCCTAAAAAAAATTCTCTTTTTTGTCGCTATTTAAAAAAACACTTGCTACAATGCTCCACCCTGAGATTCTTCCTAGAAAATCCCCTCAAAATGATAACGCAATGCGCTATTTGTAATGCACTGCGTTATATGTTTTTCAAGGCTGTCCGCTGGATAAATTTTTTTCTCCCCGATGAAATAAAGATTATACATCCTCTTCAGGCAGATTACTCCATTTTTTAGGCATTCAACCGGAGCTTTTTTCCAAAAAAAACCTTGTCTCTGGGGTCAGAATATGTTACCAATTTTAACCAAATGAAAAAGCTCCAAATGATAGTGAAAATAAATTCACTATCAATGTTTCTTTGAAAAAACAAAGAAACATTCTATTTACTGATGGAAGGAAATTATCGGTGGGTAAGAAAAACCAAACCCCTAGCCCCCATCCCCCAATTGCTATTGTTGGGATGGATTGCCTCTTTCCCAAAGCGGGCAATTTAAAAGAATATTGGCGCATGATATGCCAGGGCGAAGATGGAATTAGTGAAGTCCCGTCCACCCATTGGTCACCAGAAGATTACTTTGATAAAGATCCGAAGAAGACCGACTCTACTTATTGTCGGCGAGGAGGCTTTCTTTCTCCTATTGATTTTGATCCTCTTGAGTATGGAATACCTCCTGCTGCTTTAGAAGCAACGGATACTTCTCAGCTTCTGAGTCTGGTTGTGGCCAAAAACGCACTCAAAGATGCTGGATACGATGATCAGCATAACTTTGACCGAGACCGGGTCAGTGTCATTTTAGGCGTTACAGGAACTCTAGAACTAGTTATCCCTTTGGGGGCTAGACTGGGGCATCCTTATTGGCGTAAGGCACTAGAAGATTCTGGAGTAGATGCACAGACCGCGGAAAAAGTTGTCGCCAAAATATCTGACTCCTACGTTCCTTGGCAGGAAAATTCCTTTCCCGGGCTTTTAGGCAACGTTGTCGCTGGTCGAATAGCCAATCGATTAAATTTGGGTGGAACCAACTGCGTTGTGGATGCCGCTTGTGCAAGCTCTTTAAGTGCGTGCAACTTGGCTATGTTGGAGCTAGCCAATGGAAGCTGCGATATGGTGGTTACAGGTGGGGTAGACACCTTCAATGACATTTTTATGTACATGTGTTTTAGTAAAACACCTGCTTTTTCTCCATCAGGAGATACTCGTCCCTTCTCTAAAGATGCTGATGGCACTATTATTGGAGAGGGCATCGGGATGGTTGTTCTTAAGCGTTTAGAAGATGCTCAGCGGGATAAGAATAGAATCTATGCTGTGATTAAAAATTTAGGGACTTCCAGTGATGGGAAATCCCAAAGTATCTATGCTCCTCGTTCCGAAGGTCAGGCTAAAGCACTTCGACGAGCTTATGAAGGAGCAGGTATTGAGCCTAGCAGTATACAGCTAGTAGAAGCCCACGGAACTGGTACAAAAGTGGGAGATGCTTCTGAATTTAAAGCCTTAAGTGAAGTATACCGAGAAAACCAAGAAGAGGGAAAATGGTGTGCCTTAGGCTCTGTTAAATCGCAAATCGGCCACACTAAAGCAGCGGCCGGAGCTGCCGGGTTAATTAAAGCAGCCTTGGCCTTACACCACAAAGTATTACCTACGACGATTAAAGTCAAAGAACCCAATGAAAAGCTTAAAATCGAAGAGAGCCCTTTTTATCTGAACACTCAAACACGTCCTTGGGCTTCGTCGGATACCCCTCGCCGTAGTGCCGTTAGTGCTTTCGGCTTTGGAGGAAGTAACTTTCATATGGTACTGGAAGAGTACTCTGAGAAGAAAGAAACCTTCTGGAATCATAACATCGAGCTTATCGCTCTCACGGCTAGTAGCCAAGCGGAGTTGATTGCTCGCTTGCAGGAGTGGCAAAATTTTATTCAAAAAAATTCTCATCCTGACGATTGGGCTCGCCGAGCTTATGAATCGCGACTGAATTTTACAGCGGAACACCCTCAGCGTTTGTTGGTAGTCTGGCAACGTAAGCAAAACTTAGGGCAACTTCTTAAGCGAGCTCAAGAAAGACTTGCTCAAAACCATGCCACTTCTTGGAACGAAGGAAATATCTATTATGGCACCTCTAAGTTGCCTGGAAAAATGGCATTTCTTTTTCCGGGACAAGGCAGCCAATATGTCTCTATGGGACAAGAAATGTCTTGTCTTTTTTCAGAGTTTTTTCAGAGTCTAGAAGAGGGGAATTTTTCTTTAAAAGAAAAAGGAACCAAAAAAACACTTCTTGATTACATCTATCCTCAGCCTGTTTTTAGTAAGGAAGATCGTCAAGAACAAGAAAATGAATTAACTCAAACCGAGATTGCCCAACCGAGCATCGGAAGTGTTAGTGTTGGCTTCTTAAAAACTTTGCAAAAATTTGGTGTATCTCCCGAAGCAACCGCTGGTCACAGCTATGGAGAATTAGTGGCTCTATTCGCGGCAGGAGTGATCGACCAAGAAACTCTTCATCAACTTTCTCAAGAAAGAGGTCGTTTGATGGCAAAGAGTTCTGGAGCAAAGGAAGCAATGCTTGCGGTAAGCGCTCCTCTTTCTAGTATCGAAAACATCATCGCAGAAGAAAAGATAGATCTTGTCCTGGCCAATCGGAATACTCCTCTCCAGGGAGTTCTTTCTGGATCAGAAGAAGAAATTGATAAAGCAAAAGAATGCTTTCAAAAACATGGCCACCGAGCGAAGAAACTTCCAGTCTCTCGTGCTTTTCATAGCCCTTTGGTCAAAGATGCTCAGGCTCCCTTTGAGAAATTTTTGCACCAGCAAAAGTTTCATTCGAGCGAAATACCTGTCTGGGCAAACTCGACGGCAAATGTTTATCCCGAAGGAAAAGCAGGACAAAAGGTTTTAGCTGAACAACTAACTTCTCCTGTCAATTTTGTTGACATTGTCGAGAAGCTTTTTCAAAGCGGTTTTGCTACCTTTGTCGAAGTAGGACCCCGCTCTGTTTTGAGCGGATTGGTTAAATCGACTCTCCAAGGAAAAAAATGTCATGTTGTTACTCTGGATGCTTCCCAAGGAAAAGACAACCTGAACGATCTGGCGAAAGCTCTTGCTCATTTAAGTGCTTTAGGTTACCCCGTGGATTTGAGTAAATGGGGGGAAGAAGTTCCTCAACGCAAAAAACAAAAGATGACTGTTCCTTTGGTTGGAGCGAACTATCGTTCTCCTCAAAAAGTGGATACAGCCACAACAAAACTGAAATCCGAAACCAAAAAACAAGAGTCTACTTCTAAAAAAGTACTCCGCGTAGAACCTAAACAAAACGCAAAAGAAGTAAATATAAATAAGACTATATCCCCAGAAGTTTCTCGTAATACGCGCCGAGAAACTTCCCGAGAAATTCCTATGAACACAAATATATCTGGAACAAACGGCAAAAAAAATGGTACTCACCATGCTCCCGTAGCACCGCCTGTGACTTTTGCCCACCACGCTTCTCTTAATGAAGCTTTTAAGGTAGCTCAGCAAGGTCTTCTCTCTATGCAGACTTTGCAAAAGCAAACTGCCCAAACTCACGAAAAGTTTTTGCAAGGCCAAGAAAAAGCCTATCAAACTCTCCAATCAATGATTGCCAGTAGCCAGGGGCTTTGGCAAGCAGGAGCTCCTCTTAATGTAGCAGGCACAGCTACTCCTATGTTTCCTGCACCAACTACAACTACAACTACAACGGCAGGGGTAGTACAAGATTCAAACGCTACCTCCGTTGCTCCTGTCAATCGAATTAGTAGTTTTACAGCTCCTGCTGCACAGACTATGGTTTCTGTCGCTCCTGTCGCTCCTGTCGCTCCTACTGTACCTGTCGCTTCTGTTGTTTCTGTTGCTGAAGAGAGAAAAGAAGTTTCTCGCTCATCGGTGAGTGCAGTTAGCTCTTCTCCTGCATCTGAAATCAAAACTGCTTCTTTCCAAGAAAGAGAAATGAAAGAAAGAGAAATGAAGCAGAGCATACTAGAGGTTGTCAGTGAGCTAACTGGTTATCCTGTTGATATGCTTGAGATGAACATGGACATAGAAGGCGATTTAGGAATTGACTCGATCAAACGTGTCGAGATTCTTTCTTCTTTGAGGCAAAGAATGCCTGGAATGAGTGCGGTTGATCCTGATCACATGGGAACTTTGCGCACTCTCCAAGAAATTGCCGACTATTCGCTTGGTTTAAGTGGCTCTGCTTCATCTTCTACTTCTGCATCATCTTCTGCACCAGAATCAACTGTTGATGCTCCGAATGAAAATCTAATTGAGGGAGCTATTTTAGAGGTAGTTAGCCAACTAACGGGCTATCCCACTGATATGCTAGAAATGGGAATGGATATAGAAGGAGACTTGGGAATCGACTCGATTAAACGAGTCGAAATTCTTTCCTCTTTGAAGGAACGAATGCCCGAAATGAATTCTATTGATCCTGACCATATGGGAACTTTGCGCACCCTCCAAGAAATGGCTCAGTACTGTTTTTCTTTGCAAGGTAGTTCAGTTTCATCCCCAAATAGTGCTTCTCCAAGCGTTTCTTCGAGCAATAACGGAGCCCAAGTAGAAGGAACTATTCTCGAAGTTGTCAGTGAGTTAACGGGCTATCCTGTGGATATGTTGGAAATGGAAATGGACATCGAAGGAGATTTGGGAATCGATTCGATTAAACGAGTCGAAATACTCTCTTCTGTTAAGCAAAGAATGCCGGAATTAAGTGCCGTAGACCCTGATCATATGGGAACTTTACGCACTCTAGGACAAATTGCTGATTACTATCAGGGAATTGCGACGGAAACCTCTCCTAGCGAAAGCTCTTCTGAGCCGATATCTGATTCAATAAATAAAGCATCTTCTTCATCTTCTCTCTCTTCTTCAAAACAAGCTATTGAAAAAGAGCTTTTACAAGTTGTTAGCGAGTTAACCGGTTATCCCAGTGATATGCTGGAGTGGGATATGGATTTAGAAGGAGATTTGGGAATTGATTCGATTAAACGAGTCGAAATTCTCTCTGCTTTAAAACAAAAAATACCCGCTTTGGAAAAACTCGACCCAGAACACCTGAATACTTTAAGAACTCTCCGCGAAATTTTAGAGTACAGCGAAGAAACAACAAAGGTTTCTTCAGAGACGACTTCTTTGAGAACAAGCACTCCTGTAAGTGTTCCTTCTGTGGAAGAAGTTTCCGATGAAAAAGTAGACCGACAAGTCATTTCCTTAGTAGAGCGAGAGCGTTCTTCGGCAAAGCTAGATTTTTTTCAGGAAGGTGAGTTTTGGGTAACAGAAACAAGCCACAAACTCTCTTCAAAGATTGTCGAGGAATTCAAAAAACAAGGATACCAAGCCCGTCTTGTCTCTAAGAGCAAACTTCCTCTGAAAGATTCGACGACTCTATCTGCTTTTATCTACATTGCCGAGCAGAATGCCAAAGAAGATTCTTCTTGGGATGAAGATCATGAAGATAGTTTGACCAATGCTTTTGAGTTGGCCCAGCAAGTTGCCCCTGTTCTGGAAAGATCGACCCAAAAAGGGGCGGTTGTTTTTGCGACCATCACTCAAATGGATGGAGCTTTTGGCTTTACAAAATCACGTTCTTTTAACCCCATTCATGGAGGCTTAGCAGGCTTAGCAAAAACCGCCTCCATAGAATGGAAAAATGTTATCTCGCGAGCTTTGGATATAGACCCTCGGGGAGAGAAGCAAAAATGGCCTGCTCGTGAAGTGGTTGCCGAGCTTGTTTCGTCCGGACCAGTAGAAGTAGGTCTAAGCCAAAAGAAACGCTATGAGCTGGATTTAATTTTAAGAGATGCTCCTAAGGGAGAGAGTTTAATCTCTTCGGAAGATGTTATTGTTATTTCAGGAGGAGCTCGCGGGGTGACGGCAGAAGTTGCCTTGGCTTTAGCCAAGGAAAAACAACCAACCTTAGTACTTTTAGGTCGTTCTGAAATACCGGACTCACTACCAGAGTGGTTAGATCCCTTGGAAAAAGAAGGGGAAATCAAAAAAGCGATTCTAGAGCATCAGTTCAAGGGACGAAAAATTTCTCCCTCTCAGCTTCAAAAAACATTTCGTATTCATATGGCCCAGCGCGAAATTCATCGTACTTTAGAACAAATTGCTTCTACTGGGGCTAAGGTTCACTACTATTCTCTGGATGTTCGAGGAGAAAGAAGTGTCGAGCGTACTTTCCAAAAAATCCGCACTCAGTGTGGTTCCATTACAGGGATCATTCATGGAGCAGGGGTTTTGGAAGACAAGCTTATTGTCGATAAAACAAAAGACCAATTTAACAAAGTGATGAGCACTAAGGTTAAAGGTTTACGTCGTCTACTCCAAAGCACCGCCCAAGACCCCTTAAAATACATCGTACTCTTTTCTTCTGTTAGCGGACGTATGGGAAACCAAGGACAAGTGGACTATTCCATGGCCAATGAAGTTCTCAACAAAGCCGCTCAAGTTCTTGCTCATAACAAACCCAAGTGCCGCGTGGTTTCTCTCAACTGGGGACCTTGGGATGGTGGTATGGTAACAGATAGTCTAAAAAAAGAATTCCGCAAACGAGGGGTTAAGCTAATACCTCTAAAAGCAGGGGCCCAGTGCCTTATTGATGAATTAGTGACAAGTCCGGAAAACTCAGTGGAGGTAGTTCTTGGTTCAGGTTTAGAAGCCAAGTCTTCTCCTTCCTCGCACGTTCTTAGTACAACTCCGAAAAAAAATCGAGAAATGGCTGTTGTTTTTGAGCGAGAAATTGATGTCGCTCGCTACCCTATTTTAAAATCACATGTCATTGGAGGCAAGCCAGTTGTTCCCTTAGCCTTAATGATAGAGTGGTTGGGACATGGTGCTTTACATCAAAATCCTGGCCTTGTTCTTGATGGCTATGAAGACCTCAGGGTAATGAAAGGGATTCGCCTAGATCAACAACCCCAAAAAATTCAACTTCAAGTTAGCTCGACAGAGAAAAAAGAGGGAAGTTTTGAGGTAGAAGTCCAATTGGTTGGTTCAGGAGAAAATCACAGCCAAGTTATCCATGCTCGGGCTAAAGCAGTTTTGAAAAATGCCCTTTCTTCTGCGGATAAGATTGATATTCCCGCTAAACTAAGCCAAGAAAAATACCCTCATAAAGTGGAATCGGCCTATCAAAATATTCTTTTCCATGGACAAGATCTTCACGCCATTGAAAAACTAGTTGGTTTTTCTAAAGCAGGAATGGTTGCTCATCTCAAAGCAAGTCCTGCTCCTAAATTTTGGATGAAAGAAGCTCATCGTAGCCAATGGGTTAACGACCCGATGATTCTCGATGGTGCCTTTCAAATGGCGATTCTATGGTGCTTCCAAGAGCAAGGAAAAGTCTCTTTACCAAGCTATGTTGGTACCTACACCCAGTTTGCCAAAAAATTTCCAAAAACAGGGGTAGTTGCTTATTTAGAGGTTAAAGAGGTAAGTGATCATATGATGCGAGGTAATTTCACTTTTGTTGACCAAAAAAATCAAGTGCTTGCTCAATTGAAAAACTATGAATGCACTATGGATGCTAGTTTACATCAGGTTTTCCAAAAAAAATCTAGTTAGGTATTTTTTGCTAGCAGAGATTTCTCTCTGCTAGCAAAAAAATTCACCACCAAAACCACCCCTAAAATACCTTTTTTTCCCCATTTCCTAGTAACAGGTGACCCTTTAGATGACAAAGAAAGATGAAGAAGAAGATAATCCGATCGCCATTGTCGGATTAGGAGGGGTCTTTCCAGATGCCCCAAATCCCGAAGCCTTTTGGCAAAATATTCGCCAAAAAGTGAATAGCTCCCGCCTTGTTCCTGAAGACAGATGGATTATCCCTCCTAATTTGGTTTACCGAGAAGGCTATTCTCCCGATCACGCTTACTCCAAAAAAGCATGCCTAATCGATGACTTTACTTTTGATCCGCGTGGCTTAGATATAGACGAGTCTCTGGTTCGAGATTTAGATCCTTTGTACCATTTAACTTTAGAGGCCGGACGACAAGCCTGGGAAGAAGCAGTTACCTCTCACCTGAATCATGAAAGAGTGGGAGTTATTCTGGCGGCAATTGCTTTGCCAACAGACAGTTCCTCTGCTCTAACTCGGAAAATACTAGGGGAGAGTTGGCGTTTTCTTCTTCCGGGAGATCAAAAAAAATCTCGGATTCCAACACTCTCGCGAACAGAGTGCTTCAATAGCCATGTGACAGGATTTCCGGCAGCTCTTCTGGCGAAAGCCTTACAGCTCCAAGGAGGAAGCTATACTTTAGACGCGGCTTGTGCCTCCTCCCTCTATTCTCTTAAACTAGCTTGCGATGAACTTAAGGCCGGACGATTGGATGCTGTTTTGGCAGGGGGAGTTTCTCGACCAGAGTGCCTGTACACCCAAGTCGGGTTTAGCCAACTTCACGCTCTTTCTCCCAGTGGTTCTTGTTCTCCTTTTGATAAAAATGCCGATGGTCTGGTTGTGGGGGAAGGTGCCGGTGTCTTTCTCTTAAAAAGACTTCAAGATGCCATTCAAGATAATGACCATATCTATGGGGTTATTCAAGGTATAGGACTTTCCAACGATATCGGAGGAAATCTGCTAGCCCCGGATAGCGAAGGCCAGCTTAGAGCGATGCAAAGTGCTTACGAACAAGCTGGTTGGGAGCCACAGGACGTTGATTTAGTGGAATGCCATGGCACCGGCACTCCTATGGGAGATCAGCGCGAACTGGAAAGCCTCTACATGCTATGGCAAGAAGGAGTTTGGCGAGAAAAACAATGCGCTATTGGATCGGTTAAATCGATGGTCGGGCACCTTTTGACAGGAGCAGGGGCTGCCGGAATGATGAAAGTTCTTCTGGCTCTAAAAAATAAAACCCTTCCTCCTACTGCGAACTATAAAAGTGCAGCTAAAGATGGTGTTTTACAATCGGGACCTTTTTATGTGCAAACGGAGCCTGAAACCTGGAAACAAAGAAAGGCAAACGTACCTCGCAAAGCTGCTATTAGTGCTTTTGGTTTTGGAGGAATAAACGCTCATGTTCTTTTAGAAGAATGGTCTCCTGCCTTTCGCAAAGCCAAAAAAAATCCAAGCATTTCCTCGATTAGCACAAAGACAAGTCCGTCCTCGATTAATACAAAAACAAGTAATTCTAAGAAAACCTTTCCTTCTGTTGCTATCGTTGGAATGGGGGTTCATGTCGGGAAGTTCTCTAATTTAGAGAGTTTTCAAGAAGCTATCTTTGAAGGTAAATCCAGTATCTCCTCTCCTCCTCCTCAAAGATGGAAGGGAGTGAATTCGGCTGTTGCTCAAATATTTCAAAAACACCCTTTACCTGGGGCCTATTTAGACAACTGGGAAATTCCTCTCGGAAAATTTCGCCTTCCTCCCAATGAAATCCCGGAAATTTTGCCTCAGCAGTTGATTATGCTAGAAGTCGCTGCCGCAGCAATGGAAGATGCTCGAATTGATTTACGCGAAAAAAAAATCCGAACAGGAACGGTCATAGGAATGGCTTTCGACATGGAAAGCACGAACTTCCACCTGCGCTGGAATTTGGACAATGAAAAAGATTTTCTCCGAGAGAAAGCTCCTCATTTGACAGAAGAAGAGCTAACGATATGGATTGAAAAGCTAAGAGAGGGCTTAGGACCCGCTTTAAATGCTACTCGAACCCAAGGGGCATTAGGGGGAATTATTGCTAGTCGTGTTGCCAAAGAACTTCTTTTAGGAGGGCCGAGTTTTGTCGTTTCCTCAGAAGAAGCTTCAGGACTTCGTGCTTTGGAAATCGCTTTGCGAGCTCTCCAGCAAAATGAAGTTGACAGCATGCTCGTCGGCGCGGTTGATCTTCCCGGAGAAATTCGATCTAGTTTAGTTTACCGTCAACTTCTTTCCTTTTCTGGACAAGGAAAAGTATCCCCTTTTTCTAAGGGAGGTGAAGGAACTGCCCTGGGAGAAGGAGCGGTTGCCCTTGTTTTGAAAAGACTCGATCAGGCTCAAGCGGACAATGATCGTATATACGCTACGATTGAGGGCGTAGGTTACTCTGGGGGAGGAGAAATGAAAGTTTCTTCTTGGAAAGAAAACACCGAAAGATCTCTTCAGCGAGTTTTCCGAGAAGCCCCCTTTGATCCCTCCAGTGTGAGCTACTTAGAAACTCATGGTAGCGGTATTAGAAAGCAAGATGAAGAAGAAGCGCAAACTCTGGAGAGTTTCTTTTCTAAGTCGAAGCACTGTGCTATTGGGTCTAGTAAACCGATAATAGGTCATACTGGGGCCGTGAGTGGACTTGCTTCTCTCGTAAAAACGAGTCTTTGTCTGTACCAGCAGATGCTTCCTCCTTTGGTAAACTTTAAAGAGTTAGCCAATGAAAATCTATGGTCGAAAGAGGGTTTTCATCTTCCCCAAAAAGCTCAATTTTGGTACCGAGATCGTAGTGAGGGGCCAAGAAGAGCAGGAGTTAGCTGTTTGAGTGTTGATGGGGCAAGTGCTTATGTTGTTTTGGAAGGGAGAGAAAATCCTCCTCCAGAAGAAGAGGCTCTTCCTTTAAAAAGAGGGAAGTACACTCTTTTTCCTCTCAGTGGAAATACTACCGAGGAGCTACTTCAGAAATTACAGAAATTAGAAGAAACACTTGACTCAAAGGTCGAAATATCGGATATATCAGAAATATCGGAAAACTGGTTTGCTTCCTCTGTTCTCTCTTCTGAAGATACTCTTGGCTTAGCCATTGTCGGAGCAGAAAAGTCTGAAATTCAAAATGCTGTTCAAGAAGCTTTCACCTCTCTTACTCAATTTCCCGACAAAGAAATCAAAGGAAAGGGAGGAATTTTTTATTCTCCCAAACCACTTTTCCCTCAGGGTAAAGTGGCCTTTGTTTACCCTGGTTCGGGGAGCCAATATGTTGCGATGGGGCAAGGAATAGGTTGCTACTGGCCAGATGTTTTACGAGATATGGATGCCGAAACAGCCAGATTACAAAGCCAACTTTTACCCCAAGATTTTATTCCTTGGCGTAAAAATTGGCCCTCTCGTTGGCAACAAGAAACTCATAAAAAACTCGCCATGTCTCCTGAGGAAGTTATTTTTGGCCAAGTCACTCATGGTTGCCTAATGACGAATTTAATTCGGTCTTTTGATATTCAGCCTCAAGCAGCTATTGGTTATAGCCTGGGAGAGTCCGCTGCTTTATTTGCTCTAGGAGCTTGGCCCGAGAGAGGAAATATGCTGGAGAGAATCGAGGTTTCCCCTTTATTTAAAAGCCAACTAGCAGGAAAATGTAGCTGTGCTCGCGATGTTTGGAAGGTGCCTTCAGGAGAGGAAGTGGATTGGGAAGTGGCCTTAATTTCAGGACAGGTTGAGGAAGTCAAAAAGAAAATCGCCTCCTTTAAAACCGTACGTCTTCTCATTGTAAATACTCCCGATGAATGTGTTATTGGAGGGCGTAAGGTCGACCTGGAAGCGGCGATAGAAGCTTCTTTTCCTCATGCTTTGTATCTCGGAGGAATTGTTACTGTTCACTGCGAGGTTGTTGTTCCTGTGCAAAAAGAGTATCGTGATCTTCACCTCTTTCCAGTAACACCTCCTTCAGGAATTGACTTTTATAGCAATACTTTTGGAGGGAAATATGAGCTTACCCGAGAAAAAGCGGCCGACTCGATCCTAGGCCAAGCGCTTCATGGTTTTGATTATACTCGAACAATTCGAGAAGCCTACAAAAACGGTGTCCGTATTTTTCTCGAAATGGGGCCGAATAACTCTTGTACGCGAATGATTCGAAAGATTCTCCAGGGAAAAGATCATTTTGCCCAGTCAGCCTGTGTTCGGGGAGAGGATGAATCTCTCACTATTCATAAGTTTCTAGGGGCCTGCTTCGCCCAAAGAATTCCTCTGAACCTAAGCTCTCTTTTCCCGAAAAGAAAAGAACCCAAGAAAAGTTTTTCTCGCTCCGTTTTAGTTGAGGTCGCAGGAAGTATGATAGAGGTTCCTTCGTCTTTTGTACCTGCTCCTGCTGTTCCTGCTGTACCTGTTCCTGCTCAAGAGAAAACGGTTTCGGCTGTTTTACCCGTTTTGCCTGTTTTAGAAAGAGTGTTACCAGAAGTTTCTTCCCTGGCAGAAGAGACTCCTATTTTTCAAGAGGATTCCTTTCCTATGAACGAAAATTTTTCTCGGCCGACATCTCCTTCGGCTCATGAGGGCGAAAACTCCTCTCCCCAGGAATCTATACCGGAGAAAACTCCCATTATTAGTGAATTTGCTGCTCAATTACTTGGTCCTCTAGAGGAAACTGTACAAGCTACCGCCCAAGCTCACCAAAGGTTTTTGGATTTGGCCGAGCAAACAAATAACGCTATGGCTCAGAGTTATACTCAGCAAATGCAGCTTTTGCAAACCATGATGAATACAGGAACAAGTCCTTTTACAAACGTAGTTGCTCCTGCTACTTTATCTGAAGCGACTCTGGAAACGGCAAATCCTGAAGAGACTTTGCCTTTTCCGATAAACTCACCGACAGAAACATTTTTTCCTCAGATTCCAGAGGAAGTAGCTTTTCCCCGAGATATGTGTATGGAATTTGCCATTGGTTCCTTAGCTAAAGTTCTGGGGGAACAATTTGCTATCGTCGATACTTATCCAATAAGAGTGCGTTTACCCGATGAACCTCTTATGCTCGTAGATCGTATTATTTCTGTTCAAGGGGAAAAGGCTTCGATGACAGGAGGGCGAGTCGTCACGGAACACGATGTTTTTCCTGGTGCCTGGTATCTTGACGGAAACCGAGCTCCGGTTTGTATTACCGTAGAAGCCGGTCAGGCCGATCTCTTTTTGTGCTCTTATTTGGGAATTGATTTGATTGCCAAGGGAAAACGAGCTTATCGACTGCTTGACGCGACGATTCATTTTCATCGAGGTCTTCCTCAGCCCCATGAAACCGTACGTTATGATATAAAAATAGATAAGTTTATCAACCAAGGAGATGTCTATCTCTTTTTCTTTAACTATGTCGGAAAAATAGGGGATACTCCTCTTATTACAATGGAAGGCGGCTGTGCGGGCTTCTTCACTAAAGAAGAAAATGAAAAATCAGGAGGGATTATTTTTGCTCCCGGAGAGCGCGACCTTGAACAGGGAAAAAAGCCTGCTGATTGGAGAGATCTTGTTCCGATGAAAGTCGAAAGCTATGAAGAGGAGTCCGTTCTAGCCCTGCGCCAAGGAAATTTAGAAAAAGCCTTCGGCCCGCTCTTTCAGGGGAAGATATTGAGTGAACCATATTGTTTACCCCAAGGTCGTATGGAGTTATTCGATCGTATTTTAAAAATAGATCCAAAGGGAGGTCGTTACCAAATAGGACTTATCCAGACCGAAGCTGATATGGATCCAGAGGCTTGGTTTTTGACTTGCCACTTTGTTGACGATCAAGTTATGCCCGGAACTTTGATGTATGAATGTTGTGCTCATACCATTCGCACCTTTCTTTTGCGGATGGGCTGGGTAGGCCAAGAAGATGATATTGCTTATGAGCCTGTTCCTGAGGTAAAATGTGCTCTTCGGTGCCGAGGCCCTGTTACTGCAAAAACGAAAAAAATTGTCTACGAAATTGAGTTTAAAGAAATAGGCTACCGGCCGGAACCATACATTATTGCTGATGCTTTTATTTATGGCGATGGTAAGCGCATAGTTTCGCTAGGAAATATGTCTATGCAAATGACAAACTCTAGCCGGGCCCAGGTCGAAGCGGAGTGGGAAAGCAGTGCTTTGGCTCCCGAAACAGTTTCTTTACTTCCAGGAAAGATTACCCAAAGCCCAGCTATTTTTACGCCGGAGCAAATTATGGCCTATGCTGTGGGAAACCCATCAGAAGGTTTTGGAGACAAATACAAAATCTTTGACCAAGGTCGCATTTTAGCTCGCTTGCCTGGTCCTCCTTATCTTTTTCTCGACCGAGTGACTTCTCTTAAAGATGAACCTTGGGTTTTAAAAGCAAGCGACTGGATTGAAGGGGAGTACGATCTTCCTGAAGACGCTTGGTTCTTTGAAGCCAATCGCCAAACTCTTATGCCCTTTTGCATTCTTCTAGAGATTGCTCTGCAGCCCTGCGGATGGTTAGCGGCTTATCTAGGTTCTGCTTTGCGAAGTGAAAGTGATCTTTCTTTTCGTAATTTAGGCGGGAAAGCAACTTTACGTGAATACATTCACAGGCAAAGTGGAACTCTGACGATTCGTGTGCGGATGACAGATGTTTCCGAAGCAGGGGGAATGCTCATCGAAAAATTTGATATGCAAGTTCTGGCAGGAGGACGTTTACTTTACGAAGGTAACACTTATTTTGGCTTTTTCTCCAAGGGCGCTCTGGCTAACCAGGTAGGAATCCGAGATGCCGGAGGAAGAATGTATCAAATGAAGGAAGAAGATTGGATCGAAGCTCAGCAAGATCAATTGCCGGACCAAGCTCCTTTTTATCCCGAAGAGCCTTATCAGGGAGAAATCGGAGGAATGCAAATGCCAGGCCGAGCTTTGCGTATGGTCGATAAAATCACTGCTTTCTTGCCCGAGGGAGGACCTCATCAACTGGGATTTATCCGAGGAACAAAGAAAGTCAACCCAGAGGAATGGTTTTTTAAAGCTCACTTTTATCAAGACCCCGTTTGCCCAGGATCTCTGGGACTAGAGTCTTTTCTCCAGCTTCTTAAGCATGTTGCTATTTATCGCTTTGGAGAAGAGTTTGGTGCCAGTCACCAATTTGAAACCATCGTTTTGGGCGAACCTCACGAATGGATCTACCGCGGACAGATTATTCCGACAGACGATACCGTGACAGTGGAAGCGGTTATCACGGAGATTCGAGAAACACCCCATCCTACGATCAAAGCAAATGGTTTTTTGAGCGTTGATGGGCGGATTATTTATGAAATGCGAGATTTTGGCTTACGTTTACTGCCGCTATAAATACGCGAAAGTGTAAGCCTTTGTAGGAGAAAGAATGCTTTATCAGAATGTTTATGTCAACTCGATTGGCTACGAGCTCGCTCCCAATGTAGTTTCTTCCGAAGACTTGGAAGAGCGTTTAGCTCCTTTGTATAAGAAGTTTCATCTTCAAATCGGACAAATAGAAGCCCTTACAGGTATTGCAGAAAGAAGATTCTGGGACATAGAGCACACCATGCACGAAAAAGCAGCCTTGGCCGGGCGTAAGGCTTTGGAAAGCTCAGGAATTCCTGTTTCGGATATCGGAATGCTTGTTTACGGGGGAGTCTGCCGAGATAATCTAGAACCGGCTACGGCCTGTGCCGTTGCTTACGAGCTGGGGGTCTCCCAAGAAACGATCATTTACGACATATCAAACGCTTGTTTGGGGGCTCTCAACGGAATGCTCCAAGTGGCCAATGCCATTGAGCTAGGACAAATTAAGGCGGGTCTAGTGGTTTCCTGTGAATCCTCGCGGCAGATTATTGAATCGACCATTGAAAAAATGATCACTCAGCCAAATATGGAGAACTTTAAGCTCTCCATTGCTACGATGACAGGAGGTTCCGGAGCAGTGGGAATTGTTCTCTCTTCTTCGCCTGACGGGCACCGTTTGGCGGGAGGAGCTCTTTTAAATGCGACAGAGCATCACAAACTCTGCCGCTGGGGTCCCAACACAGGTATGCCTGCCAGTGGTCTTCATACGATGGAGACCGATTCGGTCAATGTTTTAAAGCACGGAATTATTTTAGGGCAAAAAACTTTCCGGGCATTTCGTAAAGATGTTGGCTGGGAGCAACCAGATAAAGTGATTTGCCATCAGGTTGGCTCTGCTCACCAGAATACTATTTTAAAGTCTTTGGAAATTGATCCGGCCAAAGACTTTGTTACCTATCCTTTCTTAGGAAACATAGGAACAGTTTCTCTCCCTTTAACGGCAGCAATTGCCAGTGAACGGGAGTTTCTCCAAAAGGGAGACCGGGTCGCTTTCTTAGGAATTGGTAGTGGTTTAAATTGTTTGATGCTTGGATTGGAGTGGTAATGACCTTTGCTATTGAATCTCATCGTTCTCTTTACCCGTTTCGTTCGAATTATTTCGAAGTGCAGGGACATCGTTATCACTACATTGATGAAGGGGAAGGCCCTTGGGTGGTGATGCTCCATGGCAATCCCACTTGGTCTTTTTATTACCGCGAATTGGTAAAAAAGCTTTCCCCTCAGTGTCGAGTCATTGTTCCTGACCATATCGGTTGCGGACTTTCTGATAAACCGGGAGACAAGGATTACAGCTACCGCTTACAAAGCCGAGTGGAAAACCTCGAAGCATTGCTCGAACATTTGGGGGCAGAGAAAGATATTACTTTAGTCGTTCATGACTGGGGTGGAATGATTGGCATGACTTATGCCGTGAGAAATTCTGAAAAAATTAAGCGCCTTGTCATTTTAAATACATCGGCTTTTTTAATGCCCAAAGGAAAAAAACTTCCTTGGCGTTTGTGGTTAATCCGGCAAATTCTTCCTTTTGCTACGGTGGCTGTACGTGGTTTTAATGTTTTCTCTGGTTTTGCGACTTTTATGGCCAGCAAAAAGGGACTTGCTCCCGAAGTAAAACGAGGTTTAGTTGCTCCTTATAACTCCTGGAAAAACCGCATCGCCACTCTTCGCTTTGTCCAAGATATTCCTATTTATCCTAAAGATCCCAGCTATGCTTTAGCTAAAGAGACTGATGATAAAGTGGCCGAGCTTTTTGGGAAAACTCCTATGCTTGTTTGTTGGGGAATGCACGATTTTGTTTTTGATCGAGACTATTTTGCCGAATGGAAACGACGTTTCCCCCAAGCAGAAGCTCATGCCTTTGAAGACTCGGGGCACTATATTTTAGAAGATTCTGCTCCCGAAGTAACCCAGTTGGTGGAAGATTTCTTAGAGAAAAATCCTTTAGAGAAAAAGGAGTAAAGAATGGTTTCAGCTAACCAGGCTTCATCTTCCCAAGGAGCAAAAGAAATTTCTAGCAGTGTGAACATTGCTTCGCATCTTCCTCGGATGGCCCAGCTTCAACCTTATACTAGAGCAGTCGTTTTTCCCCACGGTCGGGATGAAAAAGGGCGTGTTTCTTATATTCACTTGACTTTCAAACAACTCGATGAGCTTTCTGATGCTTACGCCCGTGGGTTTGAAAAAATCGGGATTCGCCGGCAAACTCGGACTATTTTGATGGTGAAGCCGAGCTTAGAGTTTTTTGCTTTGACTTTTGCTCTGTTTAAGGTGGGAGCTATTCCTGTTTTAATTGACCCTGGAATGGGAGTAAAGAGAATGCTCCATTGCCTTCAGGAAACTCAGTCCCAAGCTTTTATTGGTATTCCTCTTGCCCATGCTCTAAGAGTGCTTTTTCCGAAGTACTTTCGAAGTATTAAAACTCACGTCACGGTAGGAAAGCGGTGGTTTTGGGGAGGTCCTACTCTAGAAAAAGTCCCTCTTTGGGAAAAAGAGCCCTACCAAATGGCTCCGACCGACCCTCAGGAAACGGCAGCGATTCTTTTTACGACAGGGAGTACAGGCCCTGCTAAAGGAGTTGTTTACGAACATGCTACTTTTGATGCCCAAGTCCAATCTCTCAAGGAATCCTTTGGAATTTTACCAGGAGAAATCGACGTACCGACCTTTCCTCTTTTTGCTCTTTTTGCCCCGGCTTTAGGGATGACGGCGGTTATTCCCGACATGGACCCGACCCGACCAGCCGAGGTTGATCCGAAAAAAATTGTCGAAGCAATCCACAACCACGGAGCAACCACTATGTTTGGCTCTCCTGCTCTTCTCAAACAAGTTGCTCGGTATATAACTCCTCGGGGAATCACTTTTCCCACTTTAGGTCGAGTTATTTCAGCAGGTGCTCCAGTTCCTCATGATATTTTAGAGCAATTTCAAAAGAGTCTCCCTGAAAAAGCGAATATATTTACTCCCTACGGAGCGACCGAAGCTCTTCCTGTTTGTGCTATTGAAGGAAGGGAAATCCTCGGGGAAACAAAAAAAATGACCGCTGAGGGCAAGGGAATTTGCGTCGGGCATCCTGTCAAAAACCGCGAGGTGCACATTATTAAGATTTCTGATGACCCCATAGCAGATTGGTCCGATGACCTTGTTCTCCCCAAAGGACAGATTGGAGAGGTTGTTGTAACCGGAGCGGTTGTGACAAAAGAATACTATCTCAAACCAGAGAAAACAGCCGCAGCTAAAATCTACGAAAAAAAATCTGGGCAAAATCGTGTCTGGCACCGAATGGGAGATTTGGGATGGATGGACGAAGAAAACCGGGTTTGGTTCTGCGGACGCAAAGCCCACCGCGTGATAACTCAGGAAGAAACCCTCTTTACTATTCCTTGTGAGGCCATTTTTAACCAGCACAAGAGGATTTATCGTTCTGCTTTAGTCGGCATCGGTCCGGCCAATAATAAAAAGCCTGTTATTTGCATAGAGAGAGAAGCGCAGGACTCTGGCCGCGATCTTAGTACCCTAAAACAAGAGCTCCTGGAAATGGCCCAAAAAAACCCTTTGACCGAAAAAATCGAAACGATTCTCTTTCACCCTTCTTTTCCTGTCGATATTCGGCATAATGCAAAAATTTTCCGAGAAAAGTTAACCCTATGGGCGGAGAAAAAAGTATGAAAAAGGTTCTTGTAACAGGGGGAGGTGGTTTTCTGGGACGAGCCATTGCCGAAAAACTATTAGCCCGCGGAGACAAAGTCCGTAGTTTCTCCCGAGGAGACTACCCAGAGCTTCGAGCCTTAGGAGTGGAAGTGGTCCAAGGCGACCTTGCCGATAAAGAATCTGTTCGCCAAGCCTGCCAAGGACAAGACATCGTCTATCACGTAGCCGCCAAACCAGGTGTTTGGGGAAAGTACGAAGACTATTACGAAGCCAATGTCACAGGCACGATTAACTTGGTGGAAGCTTGCAAAGAAGAAGGGATCAAGTATTTCATCTACACAAGCTCACCGAGTGTTGTTTTTAATGGGCAAGGCATGGAGAACGTCGATGAATCCGTACCTTACCCAGAGCACTACCATGCCCATTATCCCAAAACTAAAGCCATCGCAGAAAAATATGTTATCGAAGCGAGCGAAGAAGACTTTCGAACAATTAGCCTGCGACCTCATCTTATCTGGGGACCACGAGACAATCATTTAGTGCCAAGAATTCTCGCCCGAGCTAAATCCCTTCGCCAAGTAGGCGATGGAAAAAACAAAGTAGACACCATCTACATCGACAATGCCGCCGATGCCCATATTCAGGCAGCAGATCATTTAGAGAAAAAACCGGAGCTATCCGGGCGAGTTTATTTCATTAGCCAAGACGACCCTCGTCCCCTCTGGGAAATCGTCAATAAAATTCTTGCGGCAGGAGGAAAGCCACCTATAACACGCAAGGTCTCTGTCGCTTTTGCTTACCGAGTGGGAGCAATTCTAGAAACGATTTATAAAATCTTTCGCTTGCGAGGAGAGCCCAAAATGACCCGATTTTTAGCCGGTGAACTAGGAACCTCTCATTGGTTTAATATCAGTGCGGCCAAGAAAGATTTTGCTTACGTTCCTCAGGTTGGTATAGAAGAGGGTTTTGATCGGTTGCGAGAATGGTTAGAGCAAGAGAATAATATGTAAATCTTCGGAAGAGTGAAGTATTTAGAAAATAGGGCGTATCGGCATTTAATTTTTGCACAAAAGTTAAATGCTGGCACGCCCTATTTTTTTTGTATAAAATAGATCTTGATCATTTCTTTGGCTTTGTATGTCATTTTCGCGAAGGGAAGGCGGGAATCACTGTCATTAAATTAAGGATAAGTACATCTATATGTTTTCTACCGCGAAGCGGTAATATGTTATAGCCTGGAGTTGAAAACAATATTTGTTTGCCTAATAAAAGAAATACACTAAACTTAGAAATGCCAAATTTTTGTTTTACAAATCTTGTGTATAAAAGTAAGGGCTGAAGCCCCATATGTGTCAACTTAAGCCATAAGTTTTTGTATTTTCTTTGCCGCAGAGCGGTAACATACTATAACTAGGGGGTTTAACCTCATGGTTATCATTAAAGAATAGCGCTTTGGTTGTTCTTCGTAGCCGTGATCGTAGTCGTCGCCGTGACCGTTACCGTGCCCGATTTTAATCTCGGTCACGGTAACACGGTCACGGTGACGATCACGACTACGGTGACGATAACGACTACAGTTTTCAAGGACTTGCGGACACATTTGTCCTTGCTCTACCAAGCCAAATTTTCCTCTGGTAAAATAAACCAGCGGCGCTTTTCTGTATGGCCTCCGTTACCTATTTCATACTCTTCGCTTTTGCCCGCATCTAAGTCCATAATAGAGATAGATCCTGCCGATGTAGAGCAAACCAAGGTTTTTTCATCGGAAGAGATATCTATACTTTCGATATTTGCTCCGATATAGTGCTGCCATTTTGGCTCTCCCTTTTCGTCGAAAGCTCGCAAATGCCCATCGGCATTTCCAATAATGAACTCTCCTTGCCTATGCACTCCGGCATATATTCTCGAATAGTCTTCTAGCATGGGAATTCTTTCGTCGCAGCGCTCTGCTTCTAGTCCTGGCAAAAGACTTGTCGATACTCCCAGGGTGGAGCCGTTATGAAAGTAACAAGAGTTGAAAACAACTGTTTCTCCATTGCGACTAAAAATAGCATAGTGCGGATACCCTTCCATAGGTTCAATTTCTCCCACCATCTCTAATTGTTCATTGAAAATACAATGTCGACTATCTTGATAGCCGACGGCTATCCATTTTCCATCATTAGAAATGGCTCCGTGCTCCATGTCTATAGTTAGCATGAATTCATTTTCATCAGGATCATCTTCTTTTTGCGGACCAAAGTAATCTTTCATACTTTCTGTCGAAGGAAGTAAGCGAGTGGCTTGGGTTGCTGAGAGAACAAAGATTCCCAAGGTGCTAATAAAAAGAACTCGAGATCCATCGGGAAAAGGAATAAGTTTTCTAAAAACAGGAGGTTGCTCAAATTTCTTTACTTTGTAGCCAGGAGGGCTTCCTTCTGTTCCTATAGGGTAAGGACAAAATGTGACCTCTTCGCCTAACCAGCCTTTGGTAATACTAATGCCTTCTTCTTTTGGATAAGCAAAGTACTTTCCATTGGGACTTTTTCCAAAATGTTCTATATCAGCAACGACATCGACAGACAGTCCTTTTATCCTAATGACATAACTAGGCTTATAAGGTGCCCCAATTTTAGCAACAAGAGAGCCATCTTCTAAAAGAGATATCTTGGGGATTCTGCTTCCTCTTAAAAAAGGCCTAATGGGACCGTAAGCGAAAGGCCAATCTTTTCTTAATTGTTCAAGCTCAGCGTTTTTATTTGCTGCCCGAATTACTTCTATCAATTGAGGAACAAGTTCTTCTCTTCCGTCATCTTCAAATGGCGGGGTTTCCCAAAACTCATCACCGCCAGCAGCATTCATCATTTTAGCATACTCTAGCGTCTTACTTTTCCATTCCGATTGTATATTTTTTTTAGTCATAGATCTTCTCCTGGCAACAGTTATTTTGATTTTTTCTCGCACATCAAAATCTATCTAAGATAACATTATAACCACGGTGGCTTTTTTACTTCAAGAAAAACAAAGAAGCTTAGAATTTTTAGAAAAACGAACGATGTTGAGCATTCCAAAAAAATTCAGATTAGGGCTCGCGAAGTGAAAAGATGCTGCGCGGAGTGAACTCAACTCTTACCACTCAAATTTTACTCACTTTGTAGGAAGTTGAGTCGATAAGAGAATGGTTAGAAGAAGAGAAGAAGCTCTAAATTTTTTCTTGCTTATAAATGTCGATTATCACACAATAAAACAATCCCGTTTTTAGATTCTTGGCTTAAGGCACTTGGAAAGAAATAATCTCCCTATTTGCTTGATCTTTTGTTTGCTAGCTGCGTTGCTTCTTTGTTACAGAAAAAACTATGCGCCATCGAAAGCGCCTTGCTAGCAAACAAAATCTGCTGCGCAACTAGAGAGATTATTTCTTTCCAAGCACCTAAACCTTTTTTTTCTACATCACATCATATGCAGGTAGCATGAAGAAAAACATATTGGTCATAAAAAATGAATATCTTCCTTTCTCAGAAGGCTTTATTTTTGATGAGTTATCTAATTTAAGTAAAGTGAAGCCTATAGTTTGGGCAAATAGATTAAGTAATATAGATATCTTTTCTTTGCCTCCCCAAAGTTTTTGTTTGCCTTGGGTTCGGAATAAAAATACGGGAGAACTTGTCGATGTTTTAACAGAAATGAAGCCCGATTTGATTTATTTTGAATTTGGTTACGATGCTTATCGGTTCCTTGGTAAAGGTATCATGCCTTGTGGCGTTCCTTGTGTTGTTGCTTTGAGGGGGGCGGATGTATCCCTTTGTGTAGATACAAATGGCTACGACTACTCTAATATAGTTGAATATGTCGACTGCTTTTTAACTAGATCTGAAGAAATGCTGAAAAGGTGCCTTCTTTTAGGAATACCAAAAGAGAAAATGTTAATCCACCATTCGAGCATTGACATTTGTCGTTTTCCTTTAGCTAAAGTCAGAAAAAAAAACAGAGGGAATCTTTTATTTTGTGGGAGATTTGTTGAGAAAAAAGGCTTAGATATCTTATTGAGATCTATTAAAGTTGTTCAAGAAAAAACCTCTCGTAAATTTAAATTGACAGTTGTTGGAGAAGGAAAACTCCTCGATGAGTATATGGACTTAGTCCAGAGTCTAGAAATTACAAACCTCGTAGATTTTATAGGTAAATTGCCCAGAAATGAAATACCTAATATTTTGTCAAAAACAGACACACTAATACAGCCATCCCTCAAGGCATCGGATGGAGACATGGAAGGTATACCTGTTATTTTGATGGAAGCGTTAGCTATGGGGATAAGAGTCATAGGAACTAAGCACGCTGGAATACCTGAGATTTTAGACGAAGGGGTTGGGAAACTTGTTCCGCCAAAAAATGTTGAAAAGCTAGCTGCGGCAATTTTAGAGTGTTTAGAGTCTCCCAAAATTTATCGAACAGAAAGAAATAGAGGAAGAAAAAAGATAGTGGAGAGTTTCAATATCAAAACTCAGTCGAGGATATTGGAGGATATATTTAGTAACTTAATCGACCGCAAATTGAGCTGATATGAATGTTTACAAAATTTTTTCTAAGGAAGAGATCGAGGAAGGCTTTGTTCTTTCTCTTTGCAGGAGAATAGCATTTATTCCGAGAGATTTTGGCCCTAAAAAATCGCACTTAGGGCTATCTCCGACCATGAGAATCTCCGCAGGAGAAAATGACCATTTGTCTATCATCAATTGATAAATTTCCGGACTTGGTTTTTTCACACCGACATCGCAGGAAAATATGTAATGATCCACTAGCTGATCTAGACCTAAATCAAAAAATGGTTTGCGGTAAGGAGAGGCCAGGTTCGAGATCACTCCTATTTTTATCCCTCTATTGCGCAATTCCTCTAAGACCTCTTTTGTTTCGCAATAGAGTTGGGTACTGGCAAGTTCTGCTTCTAGGTCTTTTTGATATAGCTCTAGATTAACAGATTGGTTCCCTCCCCATTCCTTTGCTAGCTCCTGTAAATTCTCCCAGTTCTTGGTCAAAGCAGAGTCTTTGGCTTTCCGTAAATCGACTTTCCATTTTTTAAAGAGTCGGTAGTAAGGATTTGTTTTTTCTTTGATATAAAGGAGAGTGCCGTAGAGATCAAAAATAACCGCTTTTCTAGGTATTTTTTTTACTCTGGCAAATTTTTCTTTCATTTTAAACGATTCTACCTTATAGTATTTATATATATTTAAAATTTATGCAAAGCGGAGATGGGATCTATCATGAAAAATCTACTTTTTATCGCACTATTAATTACTTGTCTGAGTTCAATATCGGCGGTTTCTTTAAATGTAACCAACCATTCCTTTGAAGATATTGTTTTTGGCGTCGACGGCTTTACTTGCTCTGGTGAATTTCCTTGTAGTGGAACTATTACCAATGATCCTATTCCTGGATGGATTGGCGATGGTTTTGTCGGCTCTTTTCGTCCGGCAGGCTTTCGATACGATGTCACAGGCCTACCTGATGGAGTCAACGTGGCTTTTGCCCACACCGGAGTGACAACAATCAGCCAAGTTCTTTCTGATAATCTACTGGCCAATACAGACTATACTCTACAAGTGGGAATTGGTAATCGAAACGATTCGACAGGATTTGTCGGGTATCAAATTCAGTTATTGGCAGGAGGAGTTCTTCTTGCTCAAGATAATAATTCCCTGAGCCCTACTCCCGGAAGTTTTGTCACTTCTACTGTAAATTTCTCGACTTCTTCCAGTGATCCTAATTTGGGACAGGCCTTAGAGATTCGTTTAGTGTCTTTGGGTATCCAAAGCAATTTTGATAATGTTCTTTTGGATGCTGAAACGACTGAAACTGCAGTTCCAGAACCCCAAAGTATGTTTCTTTTGGGATTATCTCTTATTTTTGGTTTGAGAGTTGTAAAGAACTCATAGAAAAAAGCTTAAACTAGTTTTGTTCTTAAGACTTTCGATTAAAGCGAATATAAATTAAAGGCACAAAGTAAAGAGTTAAAACAGTCGAAGAAATCAGCCCTCCGATTACTGTAATTCCACAGCTATTGCGAATTTCACAACCCAAACCTTGTCCAAAAGCCATCGGAGCAATTCCCAAAATGGCGGCGAGACTGGTCATGATGACGGAGCGGAATTTCTCCTCAACGGAAGCAAACATGGCTTCTTTTGTAGGAGTTCCTTGGTCGCGTAGCATTTTTACATTTTCCATGATAAGAATGGCGTCATTGACAGCTATTCCGATGAGTATCATGGTGCCGAGCATTCCCATCAGAGACATGGTTGTATTCATAATGAAAAGCATGAGAAATAAACCTATTAAGGCCATAGGTAAAGTTGTCATAATGATGAAGGGTTGGGTCCACGACTCCATAATTGCCGCAATTAACAAATAGAGAAGTAAGCTTGCTGTGAGAAAAGCTTCCGCAAAACTCACTTGGGCTTCCCCCATCTTTTCCACTCGACCAACATAGTTCATTTCATAGCCAGGAGGCAGAATAGCTTGGATGTGCTTGTTGAGGTACTCAATGGCGTCGCTAAGAGCTGCTCCAGGAGCCATATTCGCAAAGAGTTTAACCGATCGTTGTTTCTCCGCTCGAACAATTTGAATAGGAATCTTTTGCTTCTCAAAATAAGCAATGGCTTCTATGCTAATGGGTTTTCCCTCTTTTGACATCAAGCTAAAATTACGCAGCTGCTCCAGTCCTTCCTTATGCTCCAACTGAACGCGAATATCTAGAGAACGAGCGCCAATTCTATAAGAACCTACTTTTATTCCCTCGATGTTGCCTCGGATCATTAAGCCCAAGAGCTCTTCTGATATTCCGTAATCGTGAAGCAATTCGCGGTGAGGGAGAATCTGAATTTCCGTTTTTCCGATCCGGACAGTGGACTCCATATCGACAAGCATTCCACTTTCTGTGGCAATATTTACCATAGAGTCGCCTATTTGGTCCAGAGTTTTAAAATCATAGCCGGTTACCTCTAGCTCAATATCGGTTTCTGATCCTCCGACTACAGATGTGACATTCACCCCGACAATGCAGTCTGTATCATTGAGAAATTCCTGTCGCATCAATTCGCGCATTTGAGTCATGGTTTGATTGCGTTCGTCTTTTCGACTCGTAATAACAGAAATTTCTGCAAGATGAACGCCTTGGTTCACTTTTCCCATTACTCCCTGGACTTTTCCAATGAGAGAGACAGTCCTTTTGACCTCTGGTAAGCTTCGAATACGCTGAGCAGCGATCAAAGTGCGTTCGGCGCTTTTTTTTATGTTATAGTCTGTAGGGTATTCTATTTTGACTAAAAACTCTCCCCGGTCGTTGTTGGGGAAAAATGACATCCCGACTAGAGGAGCAATATAGACAAGAGTCAAAACCAACCCAAGAAAACCTAAAAACAAAAAAAACAAAGGGGCTTTTGCGCAAAATCTTAGACTGCGTAAGTAGAACCTTAGAGTTTTTCCATAAAGTAAATTCCAAACGAATTGGTAACCTCTCATGAAAAAACTGGGCTTGGGCATATTCTGTCGTAAAAGCTTAGCCGCTAAAATGGGAGTTAAGGTAAAGCTAATAACAAGAGAAACTAGCGTAACGATTACCATAGAAATAGCAAAAGGATAAAAAAAACGTCCGACCAGGCCAGACATAAAGGCAACGGGAACAAAAACAATGATATTCGTTCCGGCACTGGCAACTACTGTAACCAGGATAGAGTGAGTTCCTGATAAGGCTGCTTCCTTGGGATTATCTCCTGCTTCTAATCTTTTAAATATATGCTCAATGACAACAATGGAATTAGCCACTAAAATTCCCACAGATGTTCCCAGAGCGAGTAAAGTAATCATGTTTAGAGTAAAGCCAAAAAAATGAATAAAAAAGAGGCTGATGATGACAGAAATAGGCATAGTTAAAGAGATGATAAAAACAGAGCGAATTTCTTGGAGAAAAGCAAAGAGAATTAAGGAAGTCAAAGCAATGCCTAAAAAGATGTTATTGCGAGCATCATAAAGACTTGCCGCGATAAAATCAGCATCGTCGTTAAACCAAATAAGTTCCATACCTCCTGGAAGAAGAGGGCGAGTTTTGCGAACGATTTCCCGAATATGTTGAACCACTTTTACAGCATTGGCATCGTCTTTTTTGACAATTTTTAAATCTATGGCTGGTCTTCCGTCATAAAAGGCAAGGTTGCGGGTCTCTTTTGCTGCCAAGGAGACCTGAGCAACATCTCGTAAACGAATAGAACGAGAAGAGGATAGAGTAAGCTCTAGATTGCGAACTTCTTCCAAGCCTCTAAAGTTGCCAGCAAAAGTCACATTGACTTCCTGACTTTCGTTGAGCAAAGTTCCCGCAGGAATTTTGGCATTGCGTTTTCTTAAAATATCTAAAATCTGAGCGATAGTTAAGTTGTGAGAAGATAGTTTTTCTCCATCGAGAATAACCTGTAGTTCTAGCTCTTCGCCACCAACAATCTGAACTTCTGCTACTCCCGGAGCTAAGGCCAGTTTGTCGGAAAGAATTTCATCGGCGTAGTCGTACAATTCATCGAGCGATTGGGTTCCCACCAAAATAAAGTTAGCCACGGGCTTAGCATTTACGTTTACTTTGAGGATTTGAGGTTGCTCAGCCTCTTCCGGGAGATTGTCTATAATAAGATCTATCTTTTCGCGAACCTCGGTTGCGACAACATCAATATCCATCTCCATTTGAAATTCAACGAGAGTTTGGGCAATATTTTGCATACAAGTGGAGTACATATGCTTCACTCCACTCACTCCACTGACGGCATCTTCTATGTTTTTGGTCACAGCCGCTTCTATTTCTTTTGGCCCAGCCCCTGGATATGTCGTTGTTATCGTGACAAAAGGAATTTCTACTTGGGGCATGTTTTCATGCTCTAGTTTTCGATAGGAATTTATCCCGGCAATAACAAAGAGAATGATGAATGCGATAGTGGCCACGGGACGTCTTAGTGAGAAAGAAACGAGGCTCATAGGTTTTCTTTCTGCTCTACTTCGGTTTGACTAATGCTAGGCGTTAATGGAGTCGAAATCTTATTGCCTTCGCTGAGATAACTTTGTCCTTGCACAATCACTTGCAAAGTTTCCGGGTGTGCTAAGTTCTTTAACTCTATATACCCATCGTCTTGAATTCCTGGAAAGACTTCCAATTCTTGGCAAATTTGATTTTGAGAGATAAATATGATATGTCTGTTGTTTTGACGCAGGAGAACGGCTTCTTGAGGCACTCCATAACCTTGTTTTTCTTCTAAAACAAGATCTACCTTACACATCATGCCACTTATGAAACGACTTTGCTGAGGAAGAGTTATTTTTACCTCAAAAGTTCTGCTGTTCATATCAATATACGACGATTTGTAAGTAATGAGAGTAAGCTCTTTCTTATCTTCCCGATAAATGATAGCCTTTGTTTTTTTGGGATGAACTTCATGGTAGTACTGGGCACTTAGTAAAAAAGAGAGTTCTAATTCCTCATGATTCTCCAGTCGGAGAATGGGCTCTGATTTCCGAGCATACTCTCCTCTTTCTTTATAACGTTTAGTGATAGTCCCTGAGAAAGGCGCTGTAACACTGCAGTCTTGGAGATACTTTTTCGCAATGGTTAAATTGTTCTGAGCTTGGGCAACTTTGGCTTGGCTAGATTCTAGTTTAGCTTCACTGAGAAGAGCCTCTCGATGGGTAATCTTCCAACTTAACTCGAGACTTTCCAGTTCATCTGAAGATGTTAGGTTTTGGTTTCGTAAGGCCTGCGATCTCCTTAAATCAATTGCTGCCTTAGCTAATTTGGCTTGGCCAATATTCATAAGAACTTCTTGTTCTTTGACAAATCTATGGGCAAGATGTAGATTATACTCTTCTATTTTTACCTTACTCTCCCAGTCTATTTTTTCCAGGCAGAAAAGAATGTCTCCTCCTTTAACGATGTCCCCTTCTTCAACATATAAATTTTCAATGGAAGCATCTGCTTTAGCGCAAATTTGAGCAAATTCTCTGGGTTCTACATTTCCACGAAGGCTGATTTTTTTTTGGAAATTTCTTTTTTGAGGAGTGGCCAATACGACCTTAACCACTTTTTCTTTAGGAGGAGGAGGGGGTTCTTTACAAGAAGAAAAGAACATCAGCAGTGTTATGCCAATGAGGTATGTTTTTTTTCGCTTACTCATTCTATTTCCTTGGTTTTTCACTTCAGTTTCTATTTGGTCATATAAGACCTAGATCTTTAAATATTGTCTTATTATACCGTAGATTTTTTTTTAAAAAAGTAAAGTTTTTCTATTTTCTGGAAGGAAAGCGATGTCTCAAAAAATTAGCCTAAATCCTTTTGCTTCTTTTCCCTCTGAAATTCCTAACTCGTACCAAACGATTTCCCAAGAAGATCAACCACTAGAAGTGAGATATGGATGTTTGGTTGTGGTCTTGGAATTTATAGTTCATCTTTTGGCCTCATTAGCTCTTTCGCTTTACTTCAAAAAAAAAGGGGAAGCTCGTAATTCGCGCTACGATCAACAACTCGAGCAAGTTTTTCTTAAAGGAGAAGAGGTAAGCTTAGGAGAATGGGTTCGCTTAGCAAATAAAACTGTCCGCTTTCTCCTAGTTGATGAAATCCCTCCTCTTCTTTCTTTTTTGACAAAGTTAGAAAACATTCGCCTTCTAGGAAAAATTGCCACGATTCACAAAAGTAATCAACCACAAAAGTTATGGGAAGAGGATATTTCTCTCCGTTTCGAAAGATTTACCCTCCTCCTCTCAAAATTATTGGCGGAAGTATCCTGTATGGAAAATCTAGTTTGGAAAAGCGAGAGTGTCCTGCTTACTGAAGAAAAGACTTACTCTCTAGAGCCTTTTCTCCGAGAAGAGTACTCCGAAGAAAATAAATCTCAAACACTCTTATACCTTTACTCGATAGAAGTTTCTCCTGATGGATTACAGAAATTGATGTACTGTAGTTACCAGGACTTACTCAGGGGAAATAGAAAGGCAAGAACTCTAAAAAACAGCGGTCAATTCTTAATAAAATTATGATATCCATGTAGAACCAAGTGTTTCTGCCACTTCTTGCGAATCCTGTAAAGAATGGTATAGAGGTAATCGCTGGAATGAGAAAATTTTTTCTCCATTTTACGGAAAATCTCTTTGCTATTTAAACCACGGAAGGCTTCTCTTAAAACATAGTCGGCAAGAGCTTTTTCCGTTTTGGTATAGAATCCAGACTGACTTAAGGTGGATCGAAGGATTTCTCGAAGCTCTTTTATTTCTAGGTGATCTGTTTTTTGAGGAAAGGGAAAGCTATTTTCTTCTAAGGGTAAAAAAGAGGGTAGTTTTTGTTTGAGGAATTCATGCTTGAGGATTGTGTAAACCCAAGGACGTAGCCTTTCGGGGTTTTTCAGTTGAGATAAATTTTGATAAACGATGAGCAAAACATTTTGAAATAGATCTTCTGCTAAACTTTGCTCTTTTGCATAGTAAACTGTACGTTTCCAAAGAGAAGAATCTCGGTATAGATTCTCGACCACAGTATTTCGATCAAGTGTTATATTCATTGCGCTTTAAATAAAGAGCAATTTTCCTCCTCTCTGAGAAAAATTCTCTTCTTGGTAAAAGGTTATGGGGATAAGCTTAGTTTTGTTTTTATTTTGTTTCATTTTTTTGGTTAGGGTGTGCCCTATATTTGAAAAAGTTTTGAGTTTAGAATACTTCGTTTTCTGCTCTACATAAAATTATAGAGCAAACTTTTGTTTTTTTCTGACAAAAAAAAAAATATTTTTTTGCACAGTTAGAACTTAGATCCTAAAAATCGTCTTTACTTAACCAATATCCAAAGCAAGCAGAGAAAAAAGAGAAGATCACAATGCCACACCAAGTAAAGACTAACTCCCGCTCACTCATGTTTAGCAGATTGGGATCCATAGCCAAGTAGGCAACTCCTCCACCTGCCAAAAGAAATGTAAGAGTGCTGAGGAAGCAATTTTGTAAAAGCCCGGACACGGCACCTAAAGCAGCAACTCCAGCAGACATGTAAAGAATTTCAGTGAAAGAATCGATCCAAAAGAAAAGAAATATAAAATGCAGCCCTATACTCTTCATGATGGAGCTTATAGTTAAGCTGCCGATAAAGCAAGATATGGCCCGAACTGTGGCAAGGGGTAAACGATTAGAAAAATCAATAACTGGCTCGCAAAGAGAAAAAGAGAGCCAATCATCTTTCTCTTTCTTTTCATTTTTCTCCTCGATCTCAAAGTCATCCACCGTAACTTTATCACACAGACTAATTGTGATGCTCTTTAAAGTCGGGATACGCTTTAGATTTTCTATCCCAGCATCTGTTAATGAGGGACAAAAAGAAAAGTGGAGATGTTCAATAGTGGATGAACGACTCAAATGTTCGAGCCCTTTATCGGTGAGAAAATCGCAGAAAGAAAACTCTAGGCTCTTTAAAGTGGATGAGCGGCTCAAATATTCGAGCCCCTTATCGGTAAGAAAATCGCAGAAAGAAAACTCCAGGCTCTTTAAAGAAGCTTCACCAATATCCTTCAAGGCCTCGTCACTAAGACCACTTATATTGGACATCGCTACCTTCTCTAGGGAAGGCTTTTGGAAGAGGGCCTGAATTCCGAGATCGGTAAGAGAGCAATGCCCTAGTTTTATTTTCTTAAGAGAACTTATTTCACTGATATACTGCAAACCAGCATCGGTCAAAGATAACTCCTCCACCGTAAGCTCTTCCAAAGAAGGCAAATTGCGGAGACAAAGAAGTGCCTTATCATCAAGACCACATAAGTACAAGATAAGCTTCTCCAGGGAAGTAATACGGGATATGTGATTGAGACCAACCTTAGTTATCTGAGTAGAGGACAAGTCTATTTCCCGAAGGAAAGTGCACTCTCTCAGATTTTCCAGAGTTTCATCGTTGTCGACTTTTCCCCAAAAATTCAGGAAATTTTTCTCTCCTTTTGCACAGTAGCCTATTTTTTCGAAGGTATCACTTCTAATTAAACCACTAACTTTTTCATAAAGTTCTTTGTCTGCTTGCTTTGCCAAAAATCTTCCGGGTAATTTTGGTAGCTCAATGTCCATACTATCCTCGTTGAAATAATGAATTGGTGGCACTAAAAAATAATCTACTGCTAATTACTTGTTTGCAGCTTTACGCGCTATTATTTGAGCAACTGCTTTTTTTTCGTCTTTTACTTCTTCGTAGTGAATGATCTCAAAGTCCTGGAAGAATTCCTTCAATTCATTTTTTTCTAGACAATATTCCCGCTTAAATTTCTTGCCTTGAGGTAAAGTTAAGTAATCCACAGTGTAGGTCTCAAAAATGACAATCCCACCTGGCTTAAGAGTCTTTTTGATTTGGGGAATCAAATCTCTCTGCAAATAATAAAAATTAGCAACCAAATCGTACTCTTCTGTTGGAAAAACATAGCGAGTTAAGTCAGCGACGATAGTATTAATAGTTACTCCTCGCTCGTGAGCTAATTGAGTAGCTTTAGCTAAACCTATATCTGAAATATCAATAGCATCGACCTGACAACCTTGCTCGGCCAAATAAACCGCATTTCGACCCTCTCCGGCAGCGATATCAAGAGCCTTCCCTTTAACTAAACGATCCATATTCGCTTCTAAAAAAGCAGCGGGTTTTTTACCGTAGATATAATCTTCCTTACTAAATTTACTATTCCAACGCTCTTTCTCCGAAACCTTTTGTTTATCATCTGGATTAGGTCCACAGCCGGCTACTCCTAAAACGGAAAGCCCCAGGCCTAGTAGTACGATTTGGTTAATCTCTAGCATACTATTTTTCCTTAACGAAGAATAATGAAAACAAAATGTAAGTACAATATTACAGGAAAAGAGCGAAAAATTCTAAATAAATTGCGAAGGCCAACTTGAGTCTTGTTATACCGTCGTAAACCCGGTCGTTTACCACGCAATGCTCTTAATCGATAATTTCAATAGAATCACCTATCGATAAAATCCCTTCGACTAGAACGGCGCAATACACACCGGCAAAGGCTTCGTGCGCTTGAGCAACTTTACGTAAAACTTCTGGGTTGTGTTCACCCGTATCTGGGTCAAGTGAGATCATCTTACAACGTAAGTCGCGCTCCAGGATGGCAATCATTGCCTTTGACCCCAGGCGCAGTTTGCGACCAACCAACTCATCCTCAGCAAAACCGCAATCCGACGTGAGATTGAGATAGATGTTAGATCGAAAACGGCGCTTATCAATTGGTTTGTCTAACTCCTGTTCAATCTGGCTTACGGTTTGCAGGCTAATTAGTGATACAGGGCGGCAATCAGTCAACGCCCGGTCTGAGCGCACGAGTGTGAGGTGATTTTCACCGCGTAGTCCTTCCCCCAGCATCTCTAGCAATGCCGGATCATCAATTGCAATGGTTGTGCCTGAAGGTGTCAGAACATCTAAAAGCATGTCCTCTGGTTCAGGGTTTGCCGGGTTAGCACCAGACGCAATACTCATCGCTTCGAGGAGATTTGGTGGTTTGGCAGCTTTTTCTGGATAGCGGAACTTCGGCTGATAGAGAAGCATTTTCTGTTGCACATTGGCGTTGAGGTAAGGGAATCCTTTCCGTGCGGCTGAATTCTTGAAGCCATAGCAACGGTCGCCGTAAAAGCCAGAGAACCCCATGAACGATTCTTCTAGCGTCTCGCCACCCATACTCTTTACAGGGTAGCGCCATAAACTTTCGATAGTTCCAATGACTGTCACATCCATACCTCCGTTATTTCTATGTCGATTATTGTTGAGCATCGTGGCACAAAACTCATAATTTTTTCTATGAACTATTGATTTCAGTAGAGACAAAAAAATGGATTACATGAATATTTTTTGTTAAAACTAAACACTCTAAATAGTTGAGGAAGAGGTATTATAACAATTGTGTCATTTCTTGTATGGGCTTATTTTTTAGCAGGAGTTTTTGGCACATTAAGTTTGATGAGAGTGCTCTTTACCAGACATTTCTAAACTTTTATTTACAGTGACTTTAAGCGAATGTCCAAGACGTAAAGAACATTCCCAATGAAAGTAAAAAATATGGAAGAGTTTTTGCTCAATGATCGTATTTTTACTCTTTGTAATCGACCTTCATCACTTCTCCTGCCCCCGTAAAACACATCCAAGCCAAACTGCGTACACTGAAGCTAACGCAACGCGTCTTCAACTCCCATACCCATACTTTAGCTTCGACATTCCTTCGCTCCCTGCTCTTCTTCGTTTTTCTTTGTTTTACCTCGTAAAAATATAATAGCGAACAGTATTATAATTAGTAAAATTAAACAGATAAGCTTTGTTAGAGTTAGCCTTATGTATACCCAGAATAAGCATATAAACACTTCCCAAGCTTCATCTTTATATATTGGGTTCACAAAAGTTACTGGCCTCACAAAAATGAAACCAACTGACTTGGTATAATTCTGATTAGAAAAATCTATAGTGTAATCATATGGTTCAAACTCCCAAGACATTGCATTATCAAACTCCTTATCATTCAATATTTCCCAAGCCTCAGCCCCACTCACCAAAGCAATCAACACAAACAAAACCAGCATAGCCTTTTTCATAGCAAACTACCCTAACCGGAACTAAACACCCAAAGTAAAACTAAGTACAATTCTTCGCTGGCCTATACAATCCGCAATTAGCTCTGCGAATAGCCATCTTTGCCAGAATGCTGGTTTACTCATTTACTTTGGTCTCCTGTGTTTTACGTCCGCTTAAATACAAATACAATGCAATAGTTAACATCACTACTAGAAAAAATATCGAAGCTAAAAATTCTTTCCCACTCATTACGACAACAAGGCCACCACCTTTAAAAGAAAAGGATATGAAATATTTTTCATTGCCAGTAAAAAACACTCGACCTCACAAAAGCTTTTATGTATTCCTCCCTATCCATGAACTCAATAGCCTCAACACTGCTCACCAAAGTAACCAAGGCAAACAAAATCAACGTAGCTCTCTTCATTGCTCAGCTCCCTACTCTTCTTCGTTTTGCTTTGTCTTTTTGCTTTTGTCTAGAATAACTAAGACAATTATGAGTAGTGTTATTATCAGCAAAATTAGACCCATGGATTCTACTGGGGTTAACACAATATAGACGTAAACTAGGCATATTGAAATCCACCCTTTCCTATCACCGTCCTCTTTTGCAAAGATAACCCCCAAAGATCCAGATTGAATATATACCCCATACTTGTACATATCGCCTGATCTACCACCACTATAATCAAAACCTTCAATGTAAACAACCATGATTGTCTTGCAAAAAACATCAAACTCCTCGCCATTCATAACTTCTATAGCCTCAGCACTACTCACCAAAGTAACCAAGGCAAACAAAATCAGCGTAGCTCTCTTCATTGCTTAGCTCCCTGCTCTTCTTCGTTTTGCTTTGTTTTTTTGCTTAGAACAACTAAGCCAATTATGAGTAGTGTTATTATTAGTAAAATTAGACCAACGAATTCTATCGGAGTTAAAAATATGTAAACATAAACCAAGCATATAAGTACACAGCTTCGATCTTTTCCTTCGTTTGTTGGAAAGACAATTCCAAGCATGCTAAGATCTTCCTCGCTACTTAAAGCGAACTTGTCGTCAAATGAAAAACGAGACCAACCTGCAGTCCCGTCATCATCCCAAAAATCAAAGAAACTTTCTTTGCCAAACGTAAACCCAATAGCCTCAGCCCCACTCACCAAAGCAGCCAACACAAGTAAAACCAGCATAGCCTTTTTCATAGCCCCCCCTAACTAAGTACCCAAAGTAAAACTAAAGCATCCAAAGTAAAACTAAGCACAATATCTTCGCTGGCCAATGCGATCCGCAGTTAGTTCTGGGAATAGCCACCTTTGCCAGAATGCTGGTTTATTCATTTACTTTGCTTTCCTTTTTTCCATCTTTCAACATTGTATAAGCTGATATACTTAAAATAGTTACTGCTAAAATAATCAATCCAAGCTCTACTGGGGACAGAAGTACGTACACGAAAACTAGATGTAGGAATATTGCACTTTGTTCCTTGCCAAAGCTAACAATAACTACTACTCCTAAAGATTCTCCCCTATAGGGAAAAACTATGTGTGTATGAACTTTTGGAAACTGATTCCTAACACTAGACAAAAAAATTTCGCCATGTGTTATTTGGAAAGATTTTACGAATTCCTTCCTGTTCATAAACTCAATAGCCTCAGCACTGTTCACCAAAGCAACCAATACAAACAAAACCAGCATAGCCTTTTTCATAGCAAACGACCCTAACTAAGCACCCAAAGTAAAACTAAAGCATCCAAAGTAAAACTAAGCACAATATTTTCGCTGGCCAATGCGATCCGCAGTTAGATCGGGAATAGCGATTTTTGCTAAATGCTGGTTTATTCATTTACCTTGGTCTCCTTTTTTATTTCGAAAAAAGACTAGTCAGAAACAATGATTTCAATGATAGATATGCTAAGATACATACTAAAAAAAGTAACAAGATGTATAACTAAAATTAAAAAAAGTATCATACTCCACTTAGTTTCTTCTACAATGATTTCATCCGCAACAGCATAAATAGAAATCGTTATGGGTATTATAAACTGGAGAGGTGAAGACATTGGTATCAAAAGAAAAAGAGCCCCTAAATGAATAAACATTCCAAACAAAAGAAATCCCCATAGAGCAAAAACAGACAGTACATAGTAAAATAAAATAGCAAAAACAGTTTTATTGATCACGAAACATAACCAACTCTCTATGGTGCCACAAAACAAAAAACTAAAGAACCGCTATACTTACTTAATTGTACAAAATATTGCTCAATTCACGCAGTTTTTTTGTGACCCAAGCTTTCATTGACCTCCGCGATATACTGAGCAGCCTTATCTTGGCTTTACTGAGCCAAAGCTTTCTGTGCTTCCTCAGCAGTACCAAAAACAGTGTCCACGGTGTACAACTTGCCCTCGATGGTCAGGTATTCCCTAAGCGCATAGACTCCATCGCTATCGAAGATCATTCCAAGTACTTGGTGATCTTCTATATACTGTATCCTGGTGTAGTTATCTACTGGTATCATAGCCGCTCCATTTTGTTACAAAGCTGTTACGGAAAAGCAGTAAATCTGGCTGTACACTGAGAACAGTCATAAATAAAAAGGAGACAATTATGAGTGGTTTAGGTAAAAGGCTATATGACGGCTTTATGTGTATTCTGGTTTCTTTGGCTCTGCTTTGTCTTGTTTGTAAAAAAGGCGGTTTTCTGTTACTATTGGTACCAGTTTTCTTGTATACAGGTTTCATAGGTCTGCTCGTACTATTTGGGATCGTTTATATTGATGGTGATTTATATTAATGAATAAAGCTATCAAGTAGCTCTTTTTTATACACTCCACAGTTACTGCATCTTGGACTAACTGTGGATGTGACAAACTTCTTCGATAATCAAGTGGTCACTTTTTTCACTTAACCAAAATCAATCATTTCGGTGAATTCCTCCCAGCTCACTACATTCATTGCATTCTCTAAGGAAAAATCTCACACCACCTCCTTTCTCCATTGCTCAATTTGTTTTTTCTCCTACCTTGAAATCACTGGAATAATCTGGTCTAATAAAGCACAAATTTTTCATACATCATTTGGAGGAGACGAAATTTCCGATAATAAATCCAATGAGGAATCCTACAAAAAATCCAACCAGATAATCCTGCTCAGCTTTATAGTTGCTATACTTACAGGTTTAATATTGATCTCAGACATACATAAAGTTTTTTTAGTACCTCTTATGCTTTCGTTCCTCTTGTTTTATATTTATCATTTGGAAGAAGACGATGAATCCGATGAAGAATCCTACGAAATTTCCGATGCTAAATCCAGCGAAAGATCCCACGGGATAATCTGTCTCAACTTTATAATTGGTACACTTCTAGGTTTAATATTGAACTCAGACATACACGAAGTTTTTTTGCTACCCCTTATACTTTCGTTCTTTTTACTTCATGTTTTCACCGCTGATTAAGACTCTCACACCACTCTCTGCTCTCTCCATTGTTCAATTTGCTCTTTCGCTGAGAGAATTTGTCACCTTTCGCAATCAAGTAGCTACTTTATCTAACTAATTGCACAGGTCGAAAAATATATTTTGCAAGTTCAGTTGATTAAAGAATTTAATGCCGTAGTAAATCAAATTTTTCTTGTCGATTTTGACTTACTTAGCGTACGTTACTATACCAAGGGATTCAGACTCCAGTAAGGAAGGAATTGTATGAACGGATTTTCTCATCAAATTAAAGACGATGTATTAATGATATATGGCATCGATTTAAGACAGTTGTCCAGAGAAGAAAGAGAAATGGATGACGTAGAATATCTATTTCCAAAATTTGGTAGAGCATTACAGGAGCTGATGGAAAAAAACAATATCTATAATATTGCAATCGATGTCTCCCCGCTTCCCAACTCAGAATACTTAAGCATATTAGCAAAAGGTCTCGGATATCGAGTTTGGGGATGGCTGGATGCTAGAAACGATGTAGCATGTGCTGAAGACAGAATTGTATTGATTGTAAAAGAAGAGCAAGTGAAATGTCTGAATGAAAGATTCGAAGAGGATCTTTTCAATTTTTTTCGCAAAGCTAACGATTTTGATGAGGCAGTGCAAATTTTACAATCTATGAAAACAAAGTAGCTAATATGTGCGTTTATCCAGAAGATTAGGTTTTTTTGGGAATGGGGTTTAAGCAGGCGTAACGGACAACCACGAGGGTCCTTGCGGACGGCCCTCGTAGTTGTCCCTACATTACATGGTAGAATTCAGGTAAATCCAAAATTGCCCAATACCACCCAATACAGCCTGCAAATTATTTCCTATCGCGTAATTATCCTGTAGGGACAACTACGA
>JAJDCR010000094.1 GCA_029260735.1 Planctomycetota bacterium | reverse complement strand
TCTTCGGTGGTTTCGTTTTCAGCTAGATAGTTTTCTTCTTCCGAAGTAGTTTCTTCGGTGGTTTCGTTTTCAGCTAGGTAGTTTTCTTCTTCCGAAGTAGTTTCTTCGGTGGTTTCGTTTTCAGCTAGATAATTTTCTTCTTCCGAAGTAGTTTCTTCGGTGGTTTCGTTTTCAACTAGGTAGTTTTCTTCCTCCGGGGTAGTCTCTTCGGTGGTTTCGTTTTCTGGAGTTTCTTCTACCAAAAAAACAAGCTTTTTCGCTTCCTCAGCGGCCTTGATCATTACATCTGTTTGTCCAGGAGTATCTGCTTTCAGCTTAGAAGATGCTTTTAGTATAGCAACTCTGTTTTGGGCTTCTTTCTCTGAACTATAGCCATATAAATGGGAAAGATAGCTTGTGACAACACCGTAGTAGTCTTTCTGAGGTCCTACAATAATATGACGAATATTACCTGCCCTATCCAGTAAAAAAGTAGTGGGAAGAGTAGGGTAAGTTAATTTCTCCGCCAGATTTCGCCCTCTATCCAAATAAACAGAGTAGCGTAAACCAAGCTCTTCGCTCATTTTTTTTAAGTCGTCAATATTTCCTTCTTCCAGAGGGGAGTAGAAGGCTAAAACATTTAGTTTTTCAGGAGAATATTTTTGAGCAAAAATGTTTAGATTGGCCAAAAGCTCCTGACTACTTTTCTCGGCTAATCCAAAAAAGAGGTATATTTTTACTTCGCTTTGATCCTCTGCAGAGGTATATTCTACACCTTTTAAATCTTCTATTGTAAAAGAAGGTGCATTTTGTGCATAAATCAAATTGCCTAAGAAAAGCATGCATAGTATAATCAGGGTTTTCATGGACTTTCTCCAAAGACAAGGGGCATACCCTTAAATAATTTCAAAATAGAAGGAACTTTATAATCCCTTTTGTATAGCAATTCTGTACATAGTTTACAACAGGACGGTAAATAAAGTCAAGAAATTGTAATTTTGATTTTTGTTTTTCTAAAGATCTTTGCCCAATAGATCTTTAGAAAAACTCGAAACAAAGATAAGGATACCATCAGAAATGACAGAAACTCAAGAATTAGAAGTTGCCATCATTGGATCAGGATGCGCTGGACACACCGCTGCTATTTATGCTGCTCGAGCCGATCTATCACCTATGGTCTTTGAAGGAAAAGAACCAGGAGGACAATTATCCTTAACTACCATCGTGGAAAACTATCCCGGCTTTCCTGATGGCGTAGGAGGATTTGATCTAATCTATTCTATGAAGCAACAAGCGATGAAGTTCGGAGCTAGCTATGAGATGCAAGAAATTGTCAAAGCCGATTTATCGAAAAGACCTTTTTCTTTAGAAACAAATGAAGGCAAAAATTATCTAGCAAAAACACTAATTATTGCTTCAGGAGCTCGGGCCAAATTACTTGGTATCCCTAGAGAAAAAGATCTTTTTGGAAAAGGAGTCTCGACTTGTGCGACTTGCGATGGCGCTCTTTTTCGTGATAAGAAAATCGTTGTAGTTGGAGGCGGTGACACCGCTATGGAAGATTCTCTCTTTTTGACCCGATTTGCAGCCGAACTTCATCTTGTTCACCGGAGAGATACCCTGAGAGCTTCTCAGATCATGCAAAAGAGAGTTTTAGGAAACCCCAAGGTAACAATTCATTGGAATACCCAAGTTTCTCAAATTAGAACCAACGAAGAAGGGGTCTTTGCAGGATTAGAGTTAATTCAGCACCCTAAAGGAAATCCTGCCCAACATCTAGCAGAAGCAGGCTCCCTAGAAGCGGCCGGAGTGACTAAGACGGATTTTGATTGTGACGGTCTCTTCCTTGCTATTGGACATATCCCGAACATCGAGTTTTTAGAAGGGCAACTTCCGACAAACGGAGAAGGGTACATCGTCCCTCACCAAAAGGAAGAACACTGCAAAACCGCCGATGTCTTCACTGCTATTCCTGGAGTTTATTGCGCGGGAGATGTTGTCGATTGGCAATTTCAACAAGCCATTACCGCAGCAGGAATGGGATGTAAAGCCGCGATGGCTGCGGAGGAATTTTTGAGCCATGAGGAAGGCTAGATATCTTAACGGATATTAGGGCACGCCCTAATATCCATCTTGTCTGTAGGGACACCCCTCGTGGGTGTCCGCCTATCGCCTGCGAAGAAACAATCCTATCCCTAACAATAACAAGACCAAACTTCCTGGCTCAGGAATAACAGAAGCTTGGCTAGTCGAAGCGACTAAAATTCTTACCTTATCAACTCCGCCCCCGTTATCAATGTTGAGACTTAAGTTTTTCCTATCGGGACTTAGGGTTAAAGAGTCATCTGTTGCAGGTAAATTGAATTTACTCGTGTTGTCGTAAGTAACTCCTGCTAGTCCCAAAGAGCTATTTGTCGCACTGTGGTTTTCCGCAGAAGCAATAATCCCCAGTACTTCTGTGTCAAACTGAAGCGTAGCGAGAAAATCAATACCTCCCGAGGTCTTCGAGTGAACATAGTAAACATCCACTGCTATTCCCGAGGCAACAACTCCTGGAGAATTATCTGGATTATTTCCTCCAAATGATCCTGTATCAATGACATCGACATTAACATCCTGGAGCAAAGTAAAATTGCTTTTCTCTTGAAAAAGAAACACTGTGGTGTCACTGATCAAGTTGTTTCCTGTTACATCTGGAGGAGCCGGATCTAAAACTTGGATATTACTGCTCAAGTTAGTGATACTGCCTGCCCAGAGTAGAGGAGATAAAAGAAAAAACATTCCTCCCAAAAGCAAGCTCGTTATTTTTTTCATAGCGTTCAAAGTTCCTCTCTATAATTTCATTCCATATTCCTATCATCAAATTTACCAAATTTTTAGAAAATTTTCAAGTAAATCTATAAGTTTGCCTAAAAATATCTAAAAAATTTCATTGTTTTAAGCAAAAAATTGGGATAAGATGAAATACTCATGAACTTATTTATTTTGGAGAAACTAATGAAAAAAATCTTTTTTATTCTTATTTTATTTTTCTCTTCTTTGACCTGGAGTTTACCCACTGGGTTAGTCGGCTACTGGTCAGGAGATGGCAATGCCAATGACAGTAGTGGAAACAACAATAATGGGAATTTAGTTAACGGGGCTGGGTTCACAGCTGGACAGTTTGGGCAAGCTTTTGATCTGCGGGCAGGAGGCTCCTTTGTCGAAATAGCTAGTGCTTCTGAAATTCAGTTGACAGGTAGCTACACTATGAGCATGTGGATAAACCTGAGTGAATTTCATGGTGCGGGCTCTTCTTTTAAGCGTCCTATCAATAAAGAAGCTAATCCTCAAGGATATAGCCTTCTTTTTAACAACGATGGTCGCCTTTTTGGGGGAAGTGTTAGTGATGGTTTGGTCGGAACTACTACCAACTCATGGGATGCTGACCGTTGGTACAATGTTGCTTTTACCTTTGATGGAAGCAATACTCGTGTTTTTGTTGATGGTGTTTTTGAAAGTAGTATCGTCGGAGGGAGCATTAACGCAACAGGAGCACCTTTACGCTTTGGAGTGAGCAGCTTTCTTGTTCAAAAAATGTTTGGTCTTATGGATGAAGTTGCTTTTTTTGACAGGGCTCTTTCTCTCTCCGAAATTCAGGTTGTGCAGAATCAAGGAGTTTTAGCTCTTGCCATTCCAGAACCCCGTGTTTTTGTTTTACTTTTGACAGGAATATTTTTCTTTTGGAGAAAAAGGCTCTATCTTAGCCGCCATTAATTTTTGTAATGGCCTCAACAGCAGCTTCGGTTAAAATACCATTTTCATCTTCTTTCACTAGCTTTTGTAGTGAAGGAAGCGAGCTTTGCGCACTTTCTCCCATGTTTTTGAGAGCGTAGAGAGCATAAAGCCGAACATATATTTCTGGATCATCGAAAAGTTCTAACAGAGCTTTCACTGCTTCATCGGGTTGTTTTTTGACTCCACTAAAAGCTTCCGCCGCATTCCAACGAACAATTCGGTCGCTATCTTTAATCGCTTCAACAAGAGCAGGAATTGCCTTGGAAGACTTTTGGCTAATTTCGGCTAAAGCAGAAACGATATTGTAACGAACAGCCCAATCTTCATCACCAAGTCCTTCTTTCAAAGCAGGAATTGCTTTCTCGCCCATTTCGCCTAGTATAGTCGTTGATTTTTGCTTAATGGTTTCACTTTGGTTGCTCAAAGCACTAATGATTGTTGGAATCGCTTCTGTTCCCATTTCTCCTAAAGCACTTATAATTGCTTGCTTAACTTCTTCACTAGGGTCTTCTGCCAGTATTTTATTAAGCTGGGTAATCACTGAAACCGCTCTAGGCCCTAAATTAGCGAGAGTATGAGTGGCATGCAAACGAACGTATTCTCGTTCATCCTGTAAAAGTTTATCTAAGTGAGAAATCACTTCTTCGGTATAGGGGACAAGAGAAAATGTATCCGAAGCCTTCCAGCGGATGATTGTATCAGGATCTTGAAGAGCTTCTGCGAGGATAGGGATAACAAAGGGTTGTTTTTTCCCTATTTCCCCTAATATAGAAACGACATTGTAGCGTTTTTCCCAGCTATTTTCATCTCTCAAAAATTGAACAAAAGCAGAAGTACTTTTATCGCCGATTTTTTCAATGTACTGAAGGGCAATATTTTTTACTTTTTCATTTTCATCGTTTAAGGCAGGGATTAAAAAACGAATGGCTTCAGGGTTTTCACTAGCGATCTCTCCAATTTCTTGGATAGAGGCGATTCGCTTTTCGGTATTTAAATCTCGAAATTCTTGGATCAATTTATTTAAGTTATTCTGTGAAGAGAGAAAGAAAAGTATAGCGCTGATAACAAGAGCAAGAGCTAAAAACCCCATTGCGAAGGAGCGGTTGCGAACAGGAGTTACTTTGAACTGTCGGAGAGATTCCTCGGTAATTTTTTCTCCGGCCTTGAGTTTTTTCAAATCAAGTTGAAGCTTGCGTCCTATTTTTTCACAGGGAGCAAGGAGTTTTTTATGGGCGACTGATTTTTTTAAGTGGCCAATGGAAAGTGATTTTTTTTGCAATTTTTGGAAAGAAGAAGCTAGCTCACTAGCACTTTTTGTTCTTTTTTCAGGGTCCTTCTCTAGTCCCCCAGCAATAATGGTCGAAATTTCCCCCCAAAGTTTTTCTTCTGCCGAAGAGAGATCTTCGGGGAACTCTTTTTGAATTTGCTCTAGAAGAGAAGGAGGCTGGTAGCTTTCGATTTTTAAAATCGTGGAAAAAGCATTTTCTGAATAGAAAGGGGAATGCCTTTTCCACAAAAAAATTTGATATAAGGTTGCGCAAAGAGAAAATATATCACTTTGCTCAAGAGGGCTCTTATTTACTAGCTCAGGACTAAGATAAGGAAGAAAATAGTTCAAATCTTCACGTTGTCCTAACTCATCTTTGTCTTTTACTAAATCGATTTGCTCTCCCAAACTCAATAACTTAACCGTTCCTTCTTCTGGATGAACAATGATATTTCCAGGAGTAATTCCCAAGTGCAGAGTTTGAGTCATATGAAGAAGCTCTAAAGCACGGGTTACTTTATGAGCAACTGCTAACAGTTCTGGTAAAGAAAGTTTTTTCTCTTGTTGGAGCAACTCATCGAAAGAGAAGCCTTCGACAAATTCAAAAAGAATGTACTGACTGTTACCATGTTCAAGATAGTCATAAGCTTGCAAAAGGTGTGGATAATTAATGTTCGCTAAAATTTCAAATTCTTTTTCAAACCTTTTACTTTCTTCTCCTCCACGAGAGGAAAGTTTTTTTATCGTTAGTTGACGATGATTTTCGTAGATATCGAAACTTTTAAAAAGTTGGTAACATCCCGTCGATCCGATTTGTTCTCCTAACAGGTATCTGTCGTCCAAGACGAGATAGTTTTTACCTTCAATAAGAGGAGAAGGGACTTGTGACTTATCTTTTGACATGGTTATCTCTATGTGTTGAGGGAAGAGACCTTACTTCTAGCAAAGCCAAACTACCACTTTTGGTTCGTATATATAAATTAATGTTGGGAGAAAGAAACTTCTTTTTTAGATAGGCCAGACCTATTTGTTTTTTTTCTTTTACAGAAGAGAGAGAAGTGATCACTCCTACCTCTTGTTCTTTATCATTTAAAACAGTCTGCTCTACTTCGTCTTCATTAATCACAATTTGGAAGAGATGTTTCTGAACTTTATCATAGGCCTCTAAGCGAGCAATTACTTCTTGCCCGATATAACAGCCTTTCTCAAAATCAACAAATTCGATTAAGCCAAGCTCGTGAGGATTAATCCCCTCATGAATTTCTTGAGGAGCTTGCGGAAAACCTTTTTCTAAACGAAAATGTTCATACTCCGCTTCACTTAGGATAACAGGGTGAGATATTTTTTGCATAATCTCTTCCCAAGCCCTTTCTCCTTGAAGCTTTGTCCCGAAAATCCAAAAGCGATCTTCTAGATTTTGATGAGGCCACTTTATGCAGAAACAAGAAGAAGCAAAGAAGGGATACATCTTTCGAGGAAGAAGCTCTTCTCTTCCTTGCTCTAAAAAAGCTTGGGCTTTTTCTCCTACTACTTCAATAATTTCATACTCTGAAGTATTTTCTTTAATTTCCACATCATCCAAAATAATGAACCGGTTAATCCACTGACAAAGTTTATCTCGATGACCTTGACTACAAACAAGAACCTGTTTTTCCTCTAAGTTAAGGATAAAAGTTTGGTCTATGAGTCTACCTTTTTCATTTGTAAACAGGGTTACTATGCCCTCTTTTGGAGGTAAACCCTTTGTACTATTGGTGCTAATTCTATGGAGGAAGCTGAGGGTGTCTTTCCCTTTTAACTCCAAAACACTAAGTTTTGACAAGCTGTGGAAAGCCACTCCATCGGGCCATACTTTTTTTTCTTTAGAATAAAGGGGTTTTTCTTGCGTCAAGGTCATAATGAAATTTTTCTTTCTCCCTGAAAGTGATAGTGCTTAAGGTGTTTTTACAGTTCGGCTTCTTTTCTTTGACCTAATTCATGATCCATCAAGAATAAGCCGTTACCATCATGACTTCCGCTAATCATTTTGAGTCTTTCTACGATTCCGAAGGTCATAGATTCTTCTTCGACTTGTTCTGTAACAAACCATTGCATAAAAATATGAGTAGCATGGTCCTTTTCTTCGACCGCTAAATCAACAAGGTTGTTAATTGTATTAGTTACTCTTTGTTCGTTGGCAAAAGAATCCTCAAAAGCATTCAAAGGAGAATCCCAACGAGCAGGAGGAGCCTGGATAGAGCTTAAGACGACGTTGCCTCCCCTTTCCAAAAGGAAGCCATAAATTTTCATGGCATGAAGTTTTTCTTCTTCACTTTGTTGTATAGCCCAGTTAGCAAAACCATTTAAATGTTTTGAGTCAAAATAAGCTGACATTGACAAATAAAGATAAGAAGAGTAAAACTCTAAATTTAATTGTTGATTGAGTGCTTCTTCTATTTTCGTTTTTATCATATTTTTAGATCCTTACTTCTAAGGGAGCTCCGGGTCGGAACTCGCTAAATTACAGATTTCCTTGTCAAATCTTTGTTGACAATTCAGGAAAATTATCCTAAAATTTTTATATACAATTTATATACAAAGAGAAACTTTTGGGGCATTATACTAAAATATCGCTAGCAAGTGTCAAGTATTTTTTCCAATTCTGCAGGGGAGAAGCTCTCCGAGAAATACTTTTTTCCAAAACCCCCCACTCCGCAAAAACTAACCTTAAGGGTAAAATCTAGACAGAAGATTATATATGAATTTTCACACAATTCTTACACATGAGCACCCTGACTTGGATGCCATGTTGTGTTGCTATTTATTGAAAAAATACGGTGAGGAAAACTACCCTGACATTGCTAAAGCAAAAATTGCTTTTTGTCCGGCAGGACGTTTACCTGGAGATAAAACACCTTCTGAACTGGAAGAAGAAGGTATTTTACCAGTAGATATCGGAGGAGGACGGTTAGATACCCATCCCGACGGAAATGAAATCGAAGAATCTAAAAAAACACTTTCCGCAGCTAATTTAGTTGCTAAAGATCTTAAGGTCGATAAAAAAGAAAGTCTTTTACATCTTCTAGAATTTTCTCGTATTCATGATAGCGAAGGCCGTTCCTTGACCTCAAAAAACCCCATCGACCACCTCGTCGCTATTCCTAATATAATTAGAGGAGCTTCCTTTTATTATGACGAAAAATATGATGGTGATTTAGATCTTATATTTAGAGAATTAACAAAGTTTTTTTTTCAGGTCTTCGAAGCTATTGAGTTTGCGGAAAGTTCCTCTGAGGAGAATTTTTTGACTTCAAAAAATTCTCCTTCCATTTCTTTATTTTCTGTGGCTAATAATTGCTTATATCTTTCAGAAAAACCAAGTCTCATTTGTCTTTTGGCCGCTTTTTTCTATACTAGGTTCTCAGAAAAAGGTAAAGTGTCTCTATCCTTTTCTCCTCCTCCAGCTAAAGCCCACATAAGCCATAATATTGAGGAACTACTCATTCAGTTAGGGATATTTCAAAGCCCAGAGCTAAACAAGATAATTACTTTAGTCGAGAATCTCAAACCATCTGCTTACCTCCTTGATTCACGTAAGCCCCTTGATGAGTCTGTCAGCTTGGTAAATATTGCCCAAGGATTTTTCCATCAATATGATTCAGATCCCCAAAAAGCAGTAGAGGCCACTTTTCGGCTTTTTGATTTTGTTGTTGCTTATGAAAACGACTGGCAAATGGCTATTAATGAATACCAAGAAAAACGACAACTGCACCAGGCGGGAAAAATAAAAATAGCAGCTATTACAGCAAAACGAGGTGTGGTTGTAAAAGTCGCTCGTTGGCAAGACAAAGTAGATTTGACAATCTTTCGAGACGAGAAAAAAGAACATATTAGTATTTGCCTAAATCGAACGGGAAGGCTAAGGAACTTTAGACTAGGCCACCTGGTTGCGCGCATTCGAATGGCCGAGATGTTTTTCAATAAAGAAATAGAAATGCCAGAGATCGATGATCTCTACAAAATCGGAGAGTTAAGCGGCTGGTTTTTGCACCAATCCGAACGCTTGCTTCTCCACGGTTCTCCCAAAGCATCTAGAGAACCTTCGAGTATTCCTTTTGATGAGATTGTTGAATTAACTGTTTCCGAAATCGATCGGACACGAAAGTTAACGGATACATTTTGCCCTCCCAAAACTTGTACCTATGGCAAATGTCTCTTTTTTCCTCTACGCCTTTCCAATTGCTTTGAACATCGTAAACGAATACAGGAAGAGGAACAACCGTTTAAAGAAGGCGACACAAAAAACAAAGGAGCTTATCTCAATGACTAGGTATATTCAGATAAATTGCTTACTTTTACTGTGGGGACTCCTTCCTCTGATGGGAGATGTTATCATCACCAGTAAAGGCAACAAGATCGAAAGTATTAGCATCATCAAAGAAACCTACCTAAAAGTGCACTACTATTTCAAATCCCAAAGAGGAAGCGAACAGACTTTCGATCAATACCAAGTCAAAGAGATTGTTTACGATGAAGTACCTAATGACTTTAAAACGGCAGAGAATTTTTTTCAAGCAGGTAGTTATTCACGGGCAATAAAAGAATATGGGCGAACACTGCGTGGCGATAACTGGACAAAACAACATTGTCTGTTTAAAATAGCCGAAAGCTATCGCTTATTGAAAAACTACCCTAAAGCCATTGGAGCCTATAAAAAACTTCGGAAAGAATTCCCCGAAACTAAGTATTTGCCCGAATCGTATTTTTATACAGGGGAGTGCTACTTTATTGGAAAGAAATGGCAGTCGGCGAGTGGAAACTTTCAAAAAGCGGAAAAAACATATCGAGAGGTAAACAAAATGGAAAAAGCTCTTACCGCTCTTTACTGGAACGCTCTCGTTTATGAAAAGGCCAAACGCTTTCAAAATGCTCTTGCGGCATATCAAATAGTTGAAAAAAACTACCGGAAAACTCCCGAAATTTCTCTTCTCGCTATGGCTCGGATAGGACATTGTTTTCTCGGTTTAAATAATGCATCTATGGCTAAGAACAAATTTATTAAGTTGGCCTTAGACAAGGATATTGTTGACGGAGAAGTAATGGCTTACACCTATTTAGGTTTAGGCCATTACCATTACAAAGAACAGGACTACAAAAAAGCCCTTTTTTGCTATTTACGTGTCGCTTCACTTTATGACCAAGACAGAGAAACCTCTGCGGAAGCTCATTATCTGGCAGGAAACTGTTTTCAAAAACTAGCCAATGACGAAAATGACTACCGAGCAAGAGGAAAGCGTCTTCAAGAACTAGTCAAGCGTAAATATCCCGATTGGGATCCTTCATAGTATTGTCAATTTTGTCAATTTTGTCAATTTTACCTTGAGAGGTGCTCGATGAGCAACCCCTAGCAAGAAAGGAGAACGCACAACTCGTGCGTTACTGTTATGGCTCGGCGAGAAGATTACTTATTGGCTCGTTCTCTACTGACAGATGGAACAATAACCCAAGCCCAACTTTCTAATATTTTATTAAAATGGCATCAAGGGTCTCCCAAATCTCTTTTGGAAATGACCATTGACGAACGGCTTATTTCTGAAGAAGAAGGCCGTGGCCTTATGATGTTTGTCGAAAAACTAGCTGTTAAGGGAGAGAGTAAGGAAAACCTTAGTCAACTAGATTTTATTATCTGTCAGATAGCCATCAAAAAAGATATTGCTAGTCCAGAACTAGTTTCTTCCTATCGGCGAGAGGGCTCAGAGAACAATGAAAATGAACTATCTGAGAAAACAGAAGTAGGCAGAACCCCTACCTCAGAAGCACTCTTAAAAGATGGGCATATACCAGGGAATGCCTTTATTGAACTCAAGAGATCCGGGGAACAAATCTTTTATCACCGGAAAATAGTGGCTTTAGCTCGAGGAAAAGAGCGCCTAGCAAATACTTTCCGCTCTCCAGGAAGAGAAGAGGGAGAAGAAAATACGGGTGCTTCTGGTCGCCTTCGTCCTGGAATTCAAAAAGCCGTTAATGATTTTAGAGCCGAGAGCCACACTAAGCCCAAACCTTCCCGAAGACGAACCTCTGCTTTGCCTAGAGTTTTTGGAAAATATGAAGTTATCGAAGAGATTGCCCGAGGAGGAATGGGAACCGTTTACAAAGCACGGCAAGTCGATCTAAATAAAATCGTTGCTTTGAAGGTGCTTCATGAAGAAGATGATAGTCCAGACAGAGTTAAGCGTTTTCGTCGCGAATCAGATGCTGCTAGTTTGCTCAAACATCCTAACATCGTAGGAATCCATGAAAGTGGAGAAGCAGGAGATCGGCATTATTTTTCGATGGACTACATTGATGGGGTTCCTCTGAGTGTCTTAATGCAAAAGACAAAAAATGTCGAGTTAGAAGATCTTCTTAACATTGCAGCGGAGTTAGCCAGAGCCGTTCATTATGCCCACAAGCAATCCATTATTCATCGCGATTTAAAGCCAGCTAACATTATTATTGACATGGAAGGGCATCCCCAAATTACAGATTTTGGTTTAGCTAAAATCCTTGACACTCGCTCTCGTTTAACGAAAAGTGACACCATCATAGGTACTCCTTTTTACATGGCTCCTGAGCAAACCCGAGGGGACAACCATTTAATCACTCCCCGAACCGATGTATGGGGCATGGGAATTATTCTCTATGAAATGGTAACTAAGAAATTGCCTTTTGTTGGTCGATCCAGCATAGAGCTCTATCACAAGATAAACAACCAAGAACCCGTTCCTCCCGGAAAAATTGTCCCTCAATTGCCCCGAGAATTGGACTACATAGTTTTAAAAGCTATAGCTAAAGATCCTCAAGATCGCTATGCTTCAGCCGAAGCTATGGCCGATGATATTGAAAAATATTTAGATGGACAAGAAGTCGTTATGAAAGAAGCCCCTTTATGGCTTCGACGTTTACGACGTTTTTTTCGACGTCATAAAGGATTCTTACTTGTTGCTATTCTTGCCATTTTACTGGGTTGGTTTTGCGGTTGGTACATCATGAATAAGTTTAATTTGCACTAGAGCAATACATGTCAAAATTTTTTCATGGGAACTTCCTAAAATGTCTCCTTTAACTTTAATTCTCTTGGCTATTTTCTTTCAATGGATAATTTCGAGTGGAAAAATTATTCTTGAGGGGCTTTTTCTAGAAGAAGAGACGGGATATTATATCGAAAATGTTCTCTCTTTGCTTTTGGGAATCGCATTTTTTCTTCTTCTTTCAGGCCAAGAAATTTCTCCTATTAGTTGCTGGTTTTATAGTATTCTTTTTACTATATTTTCTTTCATTAGCTCGTGGAGTATTGCCCAAGGGGCTGATTTCTTCTTCGGCTGGGGAGAAGATACCCATCCTTTATCCCCCATCTTTCCTATTGTTGCAAGCTGGCTGCTCTTCTTTGTTTTTCTCCCTTTTGGCTTAGAGGAACACCTTGGCTTATCCCAGTTTTTTGAAAAAGCAGGTTCCCCTCTTCTCTGGATTCTATTGGGAGAATTTTCCCTGGTTACTTTATTGGTTTTGGTGAATAATTTTTTTGACCAGCCTTTGAATGAAAGTATCCTAGACTATAGCCTACATTTAGTCCTGGCCATGATTTTTTTTGTTTGGAATGCGGAAACAATGGGAGCTGGCCAATCTTGGCTTTTCACCACTATTTTGGTCTTAGCAGCCAATGTTCAGGCGGCCGGACTTTTTTATATTGCTTACTGGCAAATGGAGTTAGGAGAAGCCCAGGAAGGTTTTTGGAAAAAGCGAATCATCATCTTTTCTCTTCAAATTTTAGCTGTTTTGGGCTGCTATGTCTTTCCTATTTTAGGTAAGGCGATTCGCTGGATAAACCATTCGCTTGATTTTTTTTAGGAAACTTCATGCCAAAAAATAATCCCAAATTACAAAGCCATCGATCCTGGCTCGTTGCTAATATTGAAGTTATTTTCCTCTCTGTCATAGTTGCTCTCCTCATTCGACATTTCTGCCTTGCTGCTTTCAAAATTCCCACCTCTTCTATGGAACCCACTTTGATAGGAGATCCTCGCTGCGGAGACAGAATTATTGTCAATAAAACAGCTTTTCTCTTCAAAAAACCGAAACGCTGGGATGTCATAGTTTTTAAGTATCCTTTAAATCAAAAACGCAATTTCATTAAAAGACTTATTGGTTTGCCAGGTGAAACCGTTCAAATAAAAAATGGAGACATCTATATTGATGGTCTTTTGGCTCGCAAACCTGCTCATATTCAAAAAGCCCTCCTCTATCCTCTTTATGACGATCAGCTAAACCTCAACTTTACAAAACACTGGAATGCAGAGTCTGAGCACTGGAAGAAGGAAGAAAAGCAAATTGCGGTGGAAAGCTCAGAAGAATCCTGGCTCAACTATACTCGTCTTATTACAAATGAGTACAGCCCCAAAAGAGATAAACTGTTTTTTAACAGAAGTAATCTTGCTCCTCCTATTGGAGGAGACTACAATATTGGAGAGCTATTTTTTCAGTGCGAAGTAAAGCCTATGGAAAAACAAGGCAATGTCTTGCTTTCGATCAGGGAAGATCAAAACCGATTTGTTTGCCAACTTTCCTCTAAGCCAGAAGAAAGTACCCTTTTCTGGTATCAACAAGAGAGCCCTAATCCTCACCAGAGCTTAAAAATTTCCGAGAGTTTACCTCTTCAAAAATGGTCGCAGATTCGTTTTAGTAATCTCGACGACTTAGTTCAAGTTTACCTCAATAATAAATTAGTGGCGTCTTTGGATTACCAAAAGGAATACTCTGATGCTCAAGCCAAAACTTATGAGTCCAATTTCCGTATTGGAATTAGCGAAGGACACTTTCTTTGGCAAAAAATGCTCCTAAAACGCGATATCTATTACATAGGAAAAAAAGACCTTTTTGCCGGGGAATATACCTGGGAAGTGCCTCCAGGTCACTTGTTTGGCCTAGGCGACAATCCTCCTAATAGCCAAGACAGTCGAAGTTGGGAAAAATTCTGTTTTTTTCAAGCGAATGGCTTGGCTCTCCAAGGAGACCAAAGGGACTATCCTTACGGTCTAGTCTGTCAGTTTTCGGATATCTATGGACGAAAATATAATCTCCCTCGAAAGAGCCTGCGTCGTCAGCATTTCAATCATCTAGAAGCGGCTTACGTCCCCCAAAAAAATTTGATCGGGCAGGCTGTTTTTGTTTTCTGGCCTCCTGTGCGTATGAAGGTTATTCATTGAGGTGTTTAGAACCTAAAATTGCCAAGTCCTTTCCTCAATTGTTACAAAAATTGTTACAAACCAGTTACACCATTTCAAAAAACGCGATGTATAATTTATGAAGACAGTCCAAAAGAAAACAAACTCTTAGGCCAATTCCTACGTCCAAAAAAGACAAGGGGCTAGCTAGGCAAATTATCCAAAGACCAAGGGGACTAATTCATGATAAAAATGCTCTTTCTTCTAACCATACTCGCATGCGGTACTGTACCAGCTAACGAATTACCCAAATTATTGCAGGCTTTTGAAGACTATAGCGGTTCTCAAATTGTTTTTCAACGAGACAAGCTCCCTCGTGGCGGCTACTACAAAATAATGGTTCCCCTCAGCTCAGAAAAAAAAATCGAAGCTTGCCAAATTTTACTCGAAGAAGCGAAAAAATATCCTTCTCAATACTTAGGAAAAATAGGATTGAAAAAAGTCGGGGTATTTGCCGCTTGTGTTTCTCCCAGGGGAGATGGTTTTCGCCCCTTTAATCAAAAATATAGTGGCTACCTTTACTATGGAGTTTGGAACCGCCGAGATGCTGTCGTAGCGGCGTACTATACCAAAACTCAGCTCCCTCTCACCTTTCATCACGAAGTTTTTCATCATGTGGATGGCACTTACCAAGGGACGACTAACTATCAAATGTATTTTCGGAAAGACGACCCTCGTTATGAAAAAATCATCCAAGGAAAAAATCTTTACGGCAAACCTTTCCTCTCTTCCTCTGATCGAAAAAGTTTAAAAAAGAAATCTCAGGGCAAAGTACTACGATATTGGGTTAGTGACTATGCCTCGAAAAATTTGGGGGAAGACCAAGCTGAAACCGCACGCTACTTTATGGTCAACCGAGCCGACGGCCTTCTTCAAGCAATTTTTTACCCTAAGTTACCAGGAAGTCAGCGCATTATACATATCCTGAAAGCATATCAGTTTGCCGTAGCTAAGGGACCCGATTTTCAGTGGTTCGCCAATCAGGTATTAGGGAAAACTTCTTTTGCAGAAGAAAAAGGTTTTTCTGTAAACAAGGCTTCTTCCAGAACAGAATCCCGAGCAAGACGAGCCTCCGTTATTGATAACCCCTATATAAAACAAGTCGATGAAAAAATTTCCAATCCACTTGTTCGGAAAAAAATTCGCCAAGTACAAATCGCTTGTGTCGATGTAGATCGAGGTAGTGGTATCAATATATCTTCACAAGGAATCATCCTCACAGCAGGGCATGTTGCTAAAAAAATAGGGCGCGAAGTAGATGTTAAGTTTCCCAATGGTTCTTCCTTTCGAGCTACTTGCACCCATATTAATAATCACTTGGATTTAGCTGTTTTAGCTCTAAAAAACACAGGAGATAAAACTTTTCCTTATGCTTCTTTAGCTCGGCGGGCCCCTTCCGTCGGAACTCGTGTTGTTTGTATTGGGCAGCCAGGGAAGACTTATAAATCTAAACCGACAGGATACCCAAGCTTTTGCGTTTCTCGGGGAAAAATTCGTGGATTTCTTTCCGATCCTTTAGGAAAACAAAGTCTTGGTCGTACCAAACACGATGCTTGGACTTTCTGGGGACACTCAGGCAGCCCTCTCTTTAATCACCAAGGAGAGATTGTTGCTATGCATAACAGTTGGGATTCTAATACAGCTATGCGTCATGCTGTTACCTACGAAGCAATTGTCCATTTTCTCAAAACAAACAAAATAGATTTTAGACTAGCTCGTTATTGAATTTTGTTAAAGAAAGGTTCTTTGTGGAAAAAGAAAAGCTTCTGGCTAAAGCTCTTGTTCAAAATAAAGCTATTACCTTAGAGCAAGCCCAATACTATCTCCAGGGAATTGAAGAAGCCCATCAAAGAGGAAAAAATGTTCGTTTAATTAATATACTAGCTCGGCAACGTGTCCTAAACCAGGCCCAACTAGATGCCATTGAAACTAAATTGCCTTGGTATTGGGAAGAAGGCTCTTCCTCTTCCTCAAACACCCAACAGCTAAAACAAAATTTAATGGATTCAGGAGAACAAACGGCTGATCTCTCTCAATATCCCTTACCTGGTCGTCCAGAAGCGTTAATGAATTCAGGAGAGCAAACGGCAGATTTATCTCCTGAAGAGCAGACCCTGGATCTATCAGAAAGCTCTATTTACGCTGCGATCGAAGAAAGTAAATATTTTGGACGTTATCGGATTGAAAAAGAGTTAGGACGCGGGGGGATGGGAGCGGTTTATAAGGTCTACGACGATATGCTTGATCGTTGGGTAGCCCTTAAGGTGATTCTCGAAAGCAAGGACATAACTGCCGACCAAATCAAACGATTTATGCTCGAAGCTAGATCGATGGCAAAAATCCAGCATCCCAATATTATTCAGGTATACGAAGTAGGGGAGACTCCTCGTAATTACTTTACTATGGACTACATCCAAGGAGAGCCCTTTTCTCACATGATAAAGAAGGGAAAGTGTCTTCCTCGTAAAAGTGCTTGGATTATTCAGCAAGTGGCCCTAGCCTTAAATGAAGTCCATCAACATGGCATTATTCACCGAGATATCAAGCCTTCCAATATTATGCTCGACCAACAAGAAAAACCCCGCTTGATGGATTTTGGCTTAGTCAAAGTAGTCGATAATCAACTTTCTCGGAGTGGAGAAATATTAGGCACCCCTGTTTATATGTCCCCGGAGCAAGCAGAGGGGCGTAAGGTCGATCACCGTAGTGACATTTACTCTCTAGGAGCAAGTCTTTACGAAGCTCTTACCCAACGACCTCCTTTTCAGGGAGAAACGGTTTTTAAAATTATCTACCAAATTGCCCAAGAAGATCCTCTCACTCCTCGTCTTCTAAATCCTGATATACCTCCAGAGTTAGAAGCGATTTGCTTAAAGTGCTTGGAAAAATCTCCCGAAAAACGCTACTCTACAGGGGCTCTTTTTGCTCAAGATTTAGATAATTTCTTAAAAGACAGACCTATCTTAGCAAAGCCTCCTAACCACTGGAGCAGAGTACAAAAGTGGTGCTTGCGGAACAAGGCTCTGAGCGCAGCTCTTCTCGTAATCCTTTTCGTAATTATGGGAAGTCTTGCTCTAGGCTACACTAGTTTAAAGAGAGAGGCCCTCTTCCAAGAACAATCAGCTCGGAAGGCCGCTATTCTTGCTCAAAAAGCCCAAGATGCCGAGAAAAAAGCGATAAAAGAAGCAGAGCGAGTCAAAAAAGAAAAAGAGGCAACAGAACAACAAAAAATACGAGCAGAAAATGCTCTCAAAGAATTAGCCGCTGCTCAAAGTAAAATTATGGAGGAAAGTAAACGGGCTCAGCAGGCCGAGCAAAATGCTAAAATCACTTTATATTACTCTAGTATTACTCTTGCTCAAAAATTTTGCAAGGAAGGGCAAATTCGTAAAGCAGATGCCATTCTAGACTCGGAAGAACTTTGCCCTTCTTTTCTACGAAAATGGGAATGGCAATGGTTAAAAAGTAAAGCCCACGAAGAAGTGGTGAGTTTAGACCACCCCAAATACCAAATAGAACGAGCGGCCATCTCAAAAGATGGAAAAAGATTGGTTGCGGTAGGCGAAAGCCTTAAAGCCATTATTTGGAACTTGGAAACAAGACAAACCGAGCATGTTTTGAAAGGGCATCGACACGATATTAAGGCCTGTGCTTTTAGTCCTGATGGTAAACTTGTCGCCACCATCGACAGCTATGTCCCCTACTATGCTTGGTTGCCTAAAGAAAGCCGAGGAGAGCTAATTGTATGGGATGCCAAAAACGGTCAAAAATTACATTCCTTTGTTCATCATAACGCGGGTACTTCTTGTGCATTTACTCCTGATAGTCAAAAAATTCTTGCCGTTTACCGAGCTGTCGATGAGTCGAAGAGAAAGAATGACAAAGACAAAGAGAATATCGTTCTTTGGGATTTAAAGAGTAAGCAAGCTACTTATAAAATTGCTGGCCATGACGCCCCTTTTCGCAACGATATTGAATATTGCAGTCTAAGTCCCAACGGAAAGATGATTGCCACGGCGGGAGAAGACAATCGAATATCTCTGTGGCGGACACAAAGTGGCCAGCTATGGAAGACCCTTTCTGGACACAAGGGGTCTGTGACTAGCTGTAGTTTTAGTTCTGATGGGCGAAGTTTAGTTTCTAGTAGCAATGACAAAACAGTTCGAATTTGGGATCTTGTCCAGAGCAAAAATATTTATACTTTCTCGGGCCATTCAGAAGAAGTTTTGGCCTCTGCTTTTTCTCCCGATGGAAAGCATATTATCTCAGGAGGTTTAGGCCACAAAATTATTTTATGGGAAAAAAATAGCGGAAAAGTAAAGCGTGTTTTCCAAGGGCATATCAACGATATCACCAGTCTATATTTTCTTTCTCCTAAGACATTTGTTTCAGGCAGTAAAGACAGTAGTGTGAAACTTTGGTCGACAGATTCTCTCGCTAAACCCATTCAAATCAAAAACAAAAAATCGATTAGACAAGTGGATATTTCTCCTGACGGGACAAGCTTAGTATCTCTCCAAGAACTTTGCTTTTCGGCAGACTTTTGGAATACCAAAAGCGGGAAAAAAATAATCCCCTCCAAAGAGCAACAGCTCCCCAACATTATTGGCTGCGCCTACAGTTCTAACGGGAAAAAAATTGCTCTAGCCACTAGTATGGGACTGATGCGTATTTTTAGTTTCCCAGAAAATCAAGAAATTTTTCGCTTTGTTGGAGATCCTTTTCTCTACTGCGCTTTTGACCCTTCTGGAAAATATATCCTTACTTCTGGCTATAGAAATAGTCTACAGCTTTGGAATACTTCTCCCGGAAAAGAATTCTTTCCGGAGAAATCTTACTATGAATTGGTAAAATTTCCTCTCTACAACGACACTCTTGACCATGCTTCTTTTAGCTCAGACGGCCGATATGCCGTGGGATCAAGCAGAGAAAGACTTTCCCGTATTTGGGATCTTCAGCAACTCAATCTAAAAGACTTCTCTCAAATGCAACCGGTTTTATCTGTGAAAGGAGATTCCTGTAATTTTAGCCCCGACGGAAAAAGGATAGTTAGCTGCTTAGACAACAAAATCCACCTCTGGGAATTTCCCTCCGGAAAGAAATTAGTGACCTTTCGAGGACACACCAGAGGAGTAAAGGAATGCTTATTCACTCCCGACGGCCAGCGCCTAATCTCGGCGAGTAAAGACCGTACCATTCGGATATGGTCAACGGAAATTCGAGGTAAAATAGTGGAAGGGGTAAAAGTCATTGACACTCCTCTCATGACCATTGAAGAGCACAGCGGTTCTTTAGAAGGAATATCTTTAAGCCAAGATGGGCAGGTTCTTGTTTCAGGGGCCAAGGACGGAAAGATAAATATCTTTCGGCTCGATTCGCGTTGGACTGGCAAGTGAGGAAAAGTTTTATCAAGCTTCCCTAGGACGAAGTCCTAGGAAAATTCAAGCCCGGGACAAAACCTCACCGTTTTGGTAACCATGCCTGGATGAAACCCCACCATTTCGGAAAATACCGAAAATACTCCATAACCTCTTTACCATTTAAAATTTCGAAATTCTTTTCGATGGATTCATGGAACGCGGTTTTGTGCTGAATACGACGAGTACGTATGTTTTGTCCTGGGCTTGGTTTCCCTAGGATGAAGTCCTAAGGAAACCAAGCCCAGGACAAAACGG
>JAJDCR010000093.1 GCA_029260735.1 Planctomycetota bacterium | reverse complement strand
GTTACCGTGACCGAGATTAAAATCGGTCACGGTAACGGTCACGGCGACGACTACGATCACGGCTACGGCTACGAAGAACAACCAAAGCGCTATTCTTTAATGATAACCATGAGGTTAAACCCCAGTAGTATAAAAGACGCTCTGGAAAATAAGCGCTCACATTGACTTGCATTTCAATGATGAACCATTCATCCAGCTCATTTTTCGCCTTTATATCAAAAATCGACAGCTTATCTCCCAAAAAATCCTAGGTACTATACGGATTAAGAAGCTCTATTTCTTCGACGAGATCTTCTCCTGCTTCTTTCATAACTGCATTGATCAAGTCTATTAAGATATTTTTGTTTTTTGCACTTCCAAACAGTCTTTTAAACACCAAATCTATTGTTGGATCTATGCCTAATTTCATTATTCTCTTTCCTCATAATGCTTGGCAAGATATTATTAGTTTATCCTGCTCGTGAACTTTATTTCAATTATTTTTTTGAATTTGTTACGACAAGAATATTTTACCAGGCAAAGGGACAAAACTACGCCATCGTGGGGAAGTTTTGTTTGATGAGGTACTTGTAGCTTGAACTATCAGAAAGATAGAGTCACTCTATCCAACGGCTTACATTCTATGGTAAAGGAGTTATGATTCATCAGGCTTTTCGCTAAGATATAAGTTAGGAAGATTGATTTTTTATGGAAAAAGATATATCATGAACTACAGGTTAGTGGATAGAAAACACAAAATTTTCGATAAGGAGAAAGTACAATGTTTACATCAAAACAAAATATTTTAACAAAAGCAATTTACCTTCTATTAAGTCTAGTGCTGTCCTGCAGTTTTCTTCAAGCGATAACTGTGTATAACATCAATAACTCTATTGGTAGCGGCTTAGTAACAGGAACCATTACTATCGAAACGGATGCTGCTCAGCCCTTAAACATCCTTAGCTATTCTTTGCATATTGATGATGGGCAAAACAATGGAGGGGCCGTCGATCTGAACGAGCTAAATTCCACCTTTAATTTTAATAGTGGTCTTCAATCCGATGGCAATGAACTCAGAGTTGTAGAAAACGGCGGCGATGAAATCGTCTTAACTAGTTCATTGACTCCCGGCGGTAGCTTTAATTTAGCTTGGGTTATTGATTTTGCTTGCGGAAACTGTAATGGTAGAGTGGCTGATGCTTCTGGTAATGTGGTAGTCGCAGCATCTCTTTCTGATCCACTAGTCATTGGAACAGCATCTTCCGTTCCTGAACCCAACAGCATTCTTTTATTTGCTATAGGCTTGTTTCTTTTTATTAAGCAAAAAACAACGAGATACACTAAACCCTAAATTTTATTCAGGCAACCGACGTACACAGAAAAACAGTAGAACAATGAGCTCTATGACAAAGCACCACAAAGAAGAAAAGAGATTTTCTCTGAAAGATCAGCTTTTCAACGAAGTAAAAGTCACCTACTTAGCTTCGCAGATAGAAAGCGTTTATCCTAGCTTTCCCAAAGAACTTTTCATTGAAGAAACGATGGAGAGGTTTCCTGAGTTGGAGTTGAAGCAGAGGATCTATCACATAGCCCAGATGCTCAAAAAATCTTTGCCTCAAGATTACAGGAAGGCAGTAAAAATTATTCTGGCTGCTCTTCCTCCTGAACTTGATCCGACAAAAACAGACAATGATTTTGGAGACTTTATCCTCGCGCCTTTTTCTGAATTTATTGTTCAAAATGGGTGCAGTAAAAAGCATTTCAAAACTTCCACAGAAGCCTTAGGGGAAATAACGAAGCGATTTTCGGCTGAAGATGCTATTCGATATTTTATCAACGCCTTTTCCCAAGAAACATATGAAGTGATGAAGCAACTGGTAATGAGCGAGAACTACCACCAACGTCGTTTAGCGAGCGAAGGATCGCGTCCTAGTCTTCCTTGGTCCCAGAAAATTCATTGGAGCTTGCAAGATATTATTGCCATTTTGGATTTTCTATATACAGATCCTACGCGCTATGTTACACGCTCAGTGGCAAATAATCTAAACGATATCTCAAAAATTGAGGCAGACTTAGTTTTAAAAACATTGCAGAGGTGGAAAAAGAGCAAAAAACAAAGCTCCAGTGAAATGGATTTTATTATAAAGCATAGTTTGCGAACTCTTTTAAAGAACGGTAATGTCAAAGCCTTAGCAATGCTCGGATATAGCCAAGCAAAACACATTGCACTGAAGAATTTTCAATGTAGTAAAGCAGTTAGGGTAGGAGAGGATTTGCATTTTTCATTTGATTTAAAAACAAAAGAAAAACATCTGGGAAAACTCCGATTGGAGTATGCTATTTACTACAGGAAAGCCAATGGCAAAAACCAGCCTAAAGTTTTCAAAATCAAGGAAGGTAATTTCCAAAATACGAGTGAGTCTTTCTCCAAAAAACAATCTTTTCAACTCACTTCTACTCGAAAATTGTACACAGGGAAACATTTTTTGACCCTTATCATCAATGGCAAAGAAGAGATCAAAAAAGAATTTTCTCTACTGCCCCCTTCCTAAGTTTTTAATATATTAATCTTTCCAACTATCACGAAACTGCAAGGGCCATTCTTCCTCAGGGCGATGAGGTGTTTTATAACGATCGTCTTTCGGATATTTACCTGGCTCAAGGACAAGCTCTCTCTCCCAAATAGTCATATAACCCTTGACGACAAGGTCACTAACTTCGCGAGCGCTTAAGTTGTAAGAAAAACCGACTACCTTGATAACATTGATAAGGTGAGGAGGAACCATTCCAGCGATAAGGCGAAGACGTGCTCGAAAGGGCCCCTTCTTTCCTTCAAACTCGTAATAGGCTTGTCTTTTATCTCCTGGCAATATATTTTTTTTATGAATACGCACTCCTCCTGGGCGACCGGTCAAGATATTGGGAGTAGTGGCAGGACGCAAAAAGGGGAGAGGGTCGGTAGAGAAGTTTATGGGGAGAACTTGCTCTTTTTCTCCCCCTCGGATACTTCTTGTGATGAATTTAGACTGGAGAGAAAGAAGATAAGGATCGCGGGGTAATTCTCCGTTATGGACATAGAGAGAATGGGCATTACGTAAGTCTCCATTAGGATCTTTGTCTCCCGATTGAAAAACAATTTTTCCTTCGCGATCATAAACTGTCACTTCTAGAAAAGTAATCCTTTCGGCAGAAAAACCTGTGGGAACTCCATGCCCATCTGTTCCGTTAAGGATATCAACGGTAAAGGAAATTTTCTCCCCTTGAGGCTCATGAACTTGAACATCTCCTAAAACAAAGCCTTCTTGCAAAACAATGCGGCGTTGCCGCTCAGCATAGTGAAGGAGACTCATTTGCTTATCAATAACTTTACGAGCTTTTTGGCGGCGAGTAGAATCCTGCCAGGCGAGTGGAAAAAGTTTACTGCTATCCATTCCAACCAGAGCTTCTTCATACTCCTTCTTTCCCCACTCTGATTTAAAATCAAAGCAAAGCCAATCTTCTGCAGAGGCGATTTTTTTGGCTTCGGGATTATGCGGAAAAATTCCTGGGTGGAGAATAGAGTAGTCAGGCCCCGCGAAAAAGTGGCTAGTGATTTTGCGACGGTCTTTTTTAGGATCTTTCGCTAAGCTACTGGCAAAACCATATTCGTAATTACCTTCTTCTAAAAACTTCCCCTGAATTTTGCCCATATGACAATCTTGGCAAGAAATTTTTTTGGCGGCAGCAGGAGAATTTTTATACTCGCTAAAGGCCTCCTCTAAACGAAAACCGTTGACCAAGTTAACATCATGGCAAGTTGCACAAAAAGCGGAGGCTTCCAGAAAAGCAGATTTTTTCGCTTGGGTGTGGATTTTTTCTCCCGCACTGTTCGCTTGCGTAGTTACGTCAGAATCAGGGTCGTCAATCACTCGTTTCAAAATATCATTGCCTAAAGGACCATAGATAGGTTGAAAAACATCTCCCTTTTCGTACTTTAATCGGCCACTCTGCTTGCCATACTCCTTATTTAAACGATGGCAAACCACACAAGTGATCCCCTCTAAAGAAATAGGGTTTAGCTTCATCGGGTCATTAAAAACTGACTCCCCGTGCTCTATTCCCAAAGGGTTGTGACAGCGGATGCAGAAATCCCCATTGGTTCCATTGGTCAGAGTTACTGTCGCTCCATGCATCGAAAGGAAAATGGGACTGATTTGAGCATAAGCGTGTTGAGAAACCGCCCACTGATCATAGTGCTGGGGATGGCATTTTTGGCATAAAGCAGCCGAAGGGTACCTATAAGCTTTTTGGTGAAGTTCCCACTCCAAGTGGAGCTTTTCCTCAGGAGTTTTTGCCTGAGCAATTTTCTTTTCCATCTCCTCTAAAAAAGCGGGAGAAAGACTTGCCAAAGAAGTCTCCATATTCACTTCTTGAAAAGGTTTCATCACAACGGAGTTATAGTAAAAGCAACTCCCAAATGTCATGCTCACTCCCACTAAGACCAAAATCTTAAGGGCAATCTCTTTTATTCTCATCTTCATAGTCTCTATTCTCTACTTGCTAACAAAACGGCCTCATTATCTAAAAACATTCTAATCACCAGGTTCATTGGAGGGCTTTGGCTCGACTACTGTTGAAATAAGGATTTAGGCATTGGGATGTGGCCTTCGAGAAAAAGTATCCCCGAAGGGGATTAACGTGAATAGCCCTGGGTTTCCAACCCAGGGAAAATTTAAGAACACCCCACCAAATCGCCCTGAAGGGGCGAAACATCTTTAGTATCACCCCTTCAGGGTGAATCTTAGACGTAATTCATTTTCCCCTGGGTTAAGAACCCAGGGCTATTCACGTTAATCCCCTTCGGGGATACTTTTCAAAATCGGATATCCTTATTTCAACAGTAGTGATCAACCCCATTATCTATAAATTTATCTTGTCAAATTTTACCCAGAAAAACACCACGATTCAACATGAGAGTTTAATTTTTTTGTACTTCCCGAGACAAAAGAAACAACTGTTCCGCTAATTCTGAAATCTCTTTCATAGCTTAAAGCTTACCTCTAATTGTAACTGAACAAAACAGCATTTGCTAGAGAATATGAGCTGCTACCAAGGAAAACTCATAAGGCCAATATTTTTTACTAAAACACTTAAGATTATGCTAAGATCGTTTTCTTAGTGCTCTAATAAAAATCTCTTTTAGAAAGGAAAAAAATGTCTGAAATTAACCGTGTTTGGCGTTTGCGCAAACGTCCTGTTGGTGAACTAGCCAATGATGTCCTTAGTTTAGAAGAAGAAGCTATTCCTGCCCCAAGTGAAGGGGAATTTTTAGTGCGGATGAATTATCTCTCTCTAGATCCGACTAACCGTATCTGGATGAGCGATATGGTCCAGTATATGCCTCCGGTCGAATTGAATGCGCCGATGCGTGGCTTGATCTGTGGAACAGTTAAAGAATCGAAGCATACAGGTTTTTCTGAAGGTGATATTGTTAGTGGCTTAGGAGTTTGGGCTGACTATCAGATTGGTAGTCCTGCGACTATGAACAAAATGGGCGATACGGGAGCTATGCCTGTTGTTGATGCTTTTGGAACTTTTGCCTTAGTCGGACCAACGGCTTATTTTGGTCTTCTAGATGTCGGGCAACCCAAAGAAGGAGAAACAGTTGTTGTTTCTGGAGCGGCGGGAGCGGTTGGCTCTATCGTTGGTCAAATCGCTAAAATTAAAGGCTGTCGAGTTGTCGGAATCGCCGGTAGTGAAGAGAAATGTAACTGGATAAAAAATGATCTTGGTTTCGACGCTTCTATCAACTACAAGACAGAAAATGTTGCTGAGGCTCTTGCTCAAGCATGTCCAGATGGTATTGATGTGTATTTTGACAATGTCGGGGGAGAAATACTCGACGCTTGTCTCAAGCTGATGAACTTGAAAGGACGCATCCCGACTTGTGGTTTAATTTCAGGATACAACGCGACAGATCCGGTTCCTGGGCCTTATAACTATGGTATGATGTTGATGCAGAGACTACGCATCGAAGGTTTTATTGTAACGGACTATATGGAGCGCTACCCTGAGGCTCTTTCTCATTTGGGAAAATGGATGGGGGAAGGAAAAATCAAAGTCCGCCAAGATATATTTGATGGTCTAGAAAATGCTTTGGAAATCTTGAAGAAGCTTTATACAGGTGGAAATCAAGGAAAGTTAATTGTTCGTGTAGAAGATGTCTCTTAGACTTCGGACAAAAAAAAATTTCATTGCTATGAGTTTGGCAATCACCAAATTCATAGCAATTGAGTGGCCAAAGTTTAGTTTTTGGAGAGAAAAGTTCTTAAAGCAAAAGAGCTTAGGCATAGCAAAAACAAGGATAGGCTAGTAGGTTCAGGGACTGCCGTTGAGTTTAACTTTACATTATCAAAAGAAGAAGTTCCTTCGCGGTGAGTTAGGCCAACACCACCTCCGGTAAAAGTTGTGTCAGAGAAGGTCGTGACAAAATCAAAACCAGAATCTCCTGCTCCATTCTTAACAGAAATAGTATAATCAGATCCTACTACATCCAAGCGCATAGTGTGAAAAACATCGCGGCTCGGGATAAAGCCCAGAGTAACATCTGCGGCTAAGAATGTTTGAACTCCATTAACTCTTTTTAGTAGCTGTAAAGCTCCAGGAGTAGGAGAAAAGTCTGGATGAATCCAAATGGCATAAAAATTATCTTTATCTTGAACCCGAAATGCTAAACCGGCTGCGTTATGCCCAGAATTTCCACCACTTGTACGAACATCTGCTTGGAAGGAGAAATCATTCCCTGCATTTCCGTTAAACTCTAAAAGAAAAGCCTCAAAAGTCCCAGGAGCATTACTGGAGGTCGCTACTCCATTGGCAGCAGACCAGTTGCCTGATTGAACCGTCCAATTACTCAGGCTATTGTTATTGAAATCATCCACTAGGGTGAGAGCACATGTGTTCGCAAGCACCAACCCAAATAAGCAGAGAAAAGACCAATAGATTTTCATCATAGCTTCCCATCTCAAATGAAAGTTTTTTTAGAAAAAGAGCTAATATTTGTAATAAATTATAAGGCTCCTTAAAGATAAAGTCAAACTTTTTACTTTTTGATACCTTTTTGTTATATTTCTGGCAAGGAAAAGTTCTTATCCTCCGAGGGATCTGATCAAAGCTTCGATGGGGGCATTATAGGCTAGTTGCACAGCACAAAGATAGAAGACAAAAGAAACTAAGTAGATTTCATGGTATTTGTTTTCGGCTTTGTGAAAAAAGTAGTGGACAGCAAAAAGAGGAAAAAGAGCAGGGAAAAGACAACATAGCAGTTTTTGACCTATCAAAAGACGAGTAAAAATAGGCAAAGCCATGTTGAAGTCTTTGTATATTTGATCTAGATAATGGTTATTAATCCAGTAGATAAAGCCTGCAAAAACGCAGAGAGCAAGTAAAACATAAGCCACGCTAGCCAGGTGCAATTTTTTTTCTAATTTCTCTCGCTCTGAAAGATAGTTTTCATTATCAGCGATGAGGTTAAGAATTTTCCCATCTAAGTTGTCCATGTAAAGATAGTGAGAAAGAATAATAAAAATTAAGGCTATGGTGTAATACAGCATGGCAGTCCTTATTTGCATATGTTGTGTGAAATAAAAAAAGACCGAGAACTTCCGGCTTTTTCACTGTTGATCGCTAATTTTATTAAGAGCTCTTAGGGTTGCCTAGATTCTTCTGTGAAGATGGGAGAAAAATAAGCCTATAAATGAAGCAAATGTTAGCAATATAATGCTGCTAGGCTCAGGGATAGGAGCATTAAAAGTGCTCGTTGTTAGCTTCACCTCGTCTATTTTTCCATCGAAGGCAAAGGATGATTGATCGCCTGACCAAATGCCAATAGTAGGATTTACAGGTGAGACACTGAGAGTCGAAATACTAACAGAACGAGAATCGACAAGAGAGCCATCTAAAAAGACTGAAATCGTTTGGTTGTTTCCATCAAACTCTGCTGCTACATGATGCCAATCATCAGACAAATCTGGAACAATTGCATCCAGAACTTCAAATCCTGCTCCGACATTAACAAAAAATCGAATGGCGTTACTCGTTCCCATATAGCCTAAATAAATAGCTCTGGGTTCTGATGGAATATCTTCGCTAAAAATTGTTCCAAACTGATTCGCTGTGTCCGGTTTTATAAAAGCTTCAATTGTTAAAGTAGTCAACCCACCAGTGATGTTGGTAGTGTTATCCATACGAACATAACCACCGTTAAAGTCAAGCGAGGTGTTATCTGCTGTTGCAGGAGAACTATCGTTACTAAAAGCGACATTACCAATAGAAGTCCCGTTGAAGTTAGGGTTAACTTCACTTGCAAAGTCATTATCAAACTTCCAATGGGCAATGGTTGAAGCTTGCAAATTTATGACAAAACATGTTATAAAAAACAAAAGTATTTTTAGCATAGAAAACCTCGTAATTGTTATTTTTGAACTTAATTTAGTATAGCACACTATTTTAAAGATAACGAGTGATTAATGTTGTTTTTTTGAAAAAGCTTCAATTTTGAGAGCAAAACAAAATGGAAATCCAGACAGCCACAGACAATCATCGGCTCTATCGAAAAATTTTTCTCTTTTACCTAGCCACTCTTGTTTTAATAGATATTCTTGCCTACCAGCAAATGATTCCGACAGAGCTAAAAAAAATTCCCTACTACGACACCATTTGTCATTTTCTTCTTTTGGGGATAGCCGCCTTTTTACTCCACCGAGCTTGCCAAAGGCACTGCACTCAAGTTCTCTTTCTTTCTCTTCCCTCAGGACCTTTTGTTCTGGCCGTTTTAGCTACAACAGATGAATTTATACAGTACTTTTCTCCTGTCCGTTCCTTTAGTTTTCTAGATATGCTTGCTAATCTAAGTGGCATCTGTTTTTTCACCTACCTTGCCCATAACAAATCAAAAAAACAGTAGAATTTATCTCAAACGAAGAATAGTCGTTGTAAGTCACTCTAAAAACTTGTACTATAGAGACAATTGTTAGTTTATAGGTTATGATTGATGAAGGAGAAGAGAATGAGAAGAGTTTCTTGCTCATTATTGGTTTGCTTATTGTTTTCCACATTACTTTGGGCGGGACCCATTTTTAATGTGAATAGAGCAACTACGAATGCCAACGTTACAGGAACAATTGAGTTTACCGCTGGAACAGATGGAGTTTTTTCCGTCGCAGGAAATACCTTAGACTGGAATTTGACTGTCTTTTCGGATGGTGTGAATGCTGTGCTAAACCCTACCAATAGCTTGATTGCAGGAAACGCTCAAGTCAGTGGTAATCAGTTAAATTTAGTCGCAGGGAATACAGGAGAATTTTTCTCCGTAACTTCTTTCTTGGGAGATTCTTACACTCTACTTACCACCGATGGAGCGACTGGTGCTGTTGATGAAGGTTACTTAGCTGGGGGAAATGTGGTCACCGAGCAGTCAACTTTAGGTGCCGGAGGCAGCATTAACTTAGGTACTTTCAGTAGTAACAACGAAAATGAAGGAGCTGTTCCTGGTGTTATCACTAGTTTTGATATTGACTTAGCCGAAGGATTAGCAAACATTTTGAAAGTAGATCTCATCTCTGCAGAAATTCAGGCATTAATAGAAAACCGTGACGTAATCCAAGAGCAAATCGATACTCTTTTTGGTCCGGGAGGACTGGGGGAATTACTAGGTCTGGGTCCCGAAGATCTTGCTTTGCTGGAAGAACAAGTCAATCTTATTTTAGACGAACTAGAGGCACTCTCTTTAGAGCTAAGTACCACAGAGTCTCAAGTTGACCTTTCATTAGAGCAAGAATTTGCTGCCGTTTTGGATTTAGTCGAAACGCGTAACACAGGAACTGTTATTGTTGTGGATGGAGTATCTTGGCGCTTCTTAGACGAAGAGTTTTTACCTGGTGACCTAGGGCAAATCGAACTCGGAGAGTTCTATGAGCTTGATGGAAAAATCTACTTCAAAACAGGAAGCGGACTGGAAGGAACCCCTCTAGAAGATACTGTTCCTGAGCCCCAAAGCATATTACTGTTCGCGATGGGTCTTTTTATGTTGAGATATCGCTCTCGCCAAAGTTAGAGAATAATCAACCTTACCGCAAACAAACAGACGTAGGGACACCCCACATGGGTGTCCGAATACGCCTTCCAATCCATTTACTACGCCTACCTAAACAGTCTGAGCACTTTCTTTTTTCTCCTCCTCCCCAACTATATTAAAAACAAAATTCTCTCCTTCATAATCTACAGTTACTTTGCTATGAGGGAGAAAATCTCCTTTAAGGAGTTGTTTCGCCAGACCATTTTTGAGACGTTTTTCGATAACTCTTTTTAAGGGGCGCGCTCCAAAAACAGGATCGTAACCTTCTTTTGCTAGCTGCTCCTTGGCCCCATCGGTAATCTCTAAGTTTAGCTGTCGTTCGGCCAAAACCTGACGAAAATTTTCGAGTTGGATTTCGACGATTTTTTTGATTTGCTCCATCTCTAAGCTTTGGAAAATAACGGTTTCATCTATCCTGTTGATAAACTCTGGTCGAAAATACTTAAACAAGAGATCTTGAATGGTGCGCTGGATAACCTCGCTAGGTTGCCCAACAGCTTCTCGAATTTCTTGGCTTCCAATATTAGATGTCATAATGATCACAGTGTTGCGAAAATCGACAGTCCGCCCATGACCATCCGTAAGGCGTCCTTCGTCTAAAAGCTGAAGAAAAACGTTAAAAACGTCTGGATGGGCTTTTTCTATTTCGTCAAAAAGAACAACAGAATAAGGTCTTCTTCGAACTGCCTCAGTCAATTGGCCTCCTTCGTCGTAGCCTATATAGCCAGGAGGAGCCCCAAGGAGACGACTGACACTGTGTTTTTCCATGTATTCCGACATGTCAACGCGCACGATCAATTGCTCGCTGTTAAAAAGAAACTCCGCTAAGGCTCGGGCTAATTCTGTTTTTCCGACTCCCGTTGAACCTAAGAAAAGGAAAGAACCGATGGGTTGATTCGGATTGGATAGCCCTGCTTTATTACGCCGGATAGCATCAGAAACTACTTCGACTGCGGGATCTTGTCCAACAACACGGTTTCTAATTCTCTCTTCCATTTTCAAAAGTCGCTCTTTCTCGCCTTCGAGCATTTTTGTTACAGGCACCCCTGTCCATTTGCTCACTATTTCCGCGATATCTTCTTCCGTTACCTCTTCTTTGAGCATTTGATGTCTAACTTGCATTTCCTTTAGAAGAGCGTCTTCTAGCTTAAGCCTTCTTTCATAGTCAGGGATTTCTTGGTAGCGAATTTGAGAAACTCGTTCAAATTTGCCTTCTCGCTGAGCAATGCCGTCCTCTTGCTTGAGCTCTTCGATTTTTTCTTTATGTTTCCGAATGCTTGCGATCTTGTCTTTTTCTTCTTTCCACTGCGCTTTCAGCGCAGTCGATTTTTCTTTAAGACCACCAAGTTCCTGATCTAGTTTACTCAATCTTTCCTTGGATATGCTATCTTTTTCTTTAACGAGAGCCTGCCGTTCGATTTGCAGTTGGAGAATACGGCGCTCCATCACATCAATCTCTAGGGGCATACTATCAAGTTGGATGCGTAAGCGTGAACCTGCTTCATCAACTAAGTCAATCGCTTTATCAGGCAAAAAACGTTCGCTGATGTAACGATTAGATAAAGTGGCCGCGGCAACTAGAGCATTATCCGTGATCCGAATTCCATGATGAATTTCATAACGTTCTTTTAGCCCTCTAAGAATAGCAATGGTGTCTTCAACATTGGGTTGCTGAACGTAAATAGGTTGAAAGCGTCTTTCTAAGGCCAAATCTTTTTCGATATACTTGCGATACTCATCGAGAGTAGTTGCCCCAACACAGCGGAGCTCTCCTCTGGCCAAAGCCGGTTTGAGCATATTAGAAGCATCTTGAGCCCCTTCAGCGGCTCCTGCTCCCACGACAGTATGAAGCTCATCGATAAAGAGAATTATCTGCCCATCTGCTCTTCCCACTTCTTTCAGGACAGCCTTTAGACGATCTTCAAACTCTCCACGGTATTTTGCTCCTGCAATTAAAGCCCCCATATCCAAGGAGAGGACACGTTTGTTTTTTAATCCCTCGGGGACATCTTCTTCGACAATGCGCCGCGCAAGTCCTTCTGCAATAGCTGTTTTTCCCACACCAGGCTCTCCGATAAGAACAGGGTTATTTTTTGTCCGGCGAGAAAGAACCTGCATAACTCGTCGAATTTCCTCGTCTCGTCCGATAACAGGATCTAATTTTCCTTTTCGAGCTAAATCTGTTAAGTCTTGGCTATAGCGTTGAAGCGCTTCGTATTTTTCTTCTGGATTTTGATCAGTCACTCTTTCTCCTCCTCGGATATTTTCGAGAGCCTTAAAAACCATTTCCCGATTCACCCCTCGGCTTTTGAAAAGAGGTTCGATATTTTTATTACTGAGTAAGGCCAAAAACAAATGTTCGGTGCTTACGTACTCGTCCTTCATTTTTTGAGCTTCGTCACTAGCTTGGTCAAGAGTCCGCTTTAAATCTGAAGAGAGATAAGCCCCATCTGCTCCAATAACTTCCGGAAAACTAGCCATTTGTTTTTCTAGGCTCTCTTGAATGATTTCGGGAGTCACCCCAAGCTGGGCAAGAATAGACCTAGCTACTCCCTTTGTATCAGAAAGTAGGCCTAGCATCAAATGAACAGGAGTACACTGCTGATGGGACTTTGTCCGGGCTAACTTTTCACAAAACTGCACAGCTTCCTGGGCTTTAATTGTGTAATTATTGATGTTCACTGTGATCTCCTTTTTGGTAAGTTTTCACTCTAACTTGAACTTTTTGTGTTGCTCTTATATTTGTATAATGCAATTTTCTTGCCAAAGAATAAAAAACATTCTATATTGTGAGCCCATTTAGGTAATTTTTTGTCCAAATCAGCAACAAAGTAAGGTAAAAATATGAAGATCGCGGTTTTGCTATCTGGAGGAGTGGATAGTTCTGTCGCCTTGAGTTTATTGAAGGAACAAGGGCATGAACTAAGTGCATTCTATTTGAAAATTTGGCTAGAAGATGAGCTTTCTTTTCTAGGTGAGTGCCCTTGGGAAGAAGATCTTCATTACGCTCAGGCTATTTGTGAGAAATTTTCTGTTCCTTTAAAAGTAATTTCTCTTCAAAAAGAATATCATGAAAGGGTTGTTAGTTATACTGTTGAAGAGCTTCAGCAGGGTCGTACCCCTAGCCCCGATCTTTTTTGCAACCAAAGAATAAAATTTGGTGTTTTTTTTGATCACATTGACAAAAGTTACCAACGAGTAGCCACTGGTCATTATGCCAGAATAGCAGAACAAGATGGCTATTCTCTGCTAAAAACGGCAAAAGATGATTGGAAAGATCAAACCTATTTTTTGTCGCATTTGAACCAAGAACAAGTTAGGCGTGCTCTTTTTCCTATTGGGGGGTTATGTAAGTCAGAAGTTCGAGAGTTGGCTAACCACTATAATTTAGCAAATAAAAATCGCAAAGATAGCCAAGGTATTTGTTTCTTAGGCAAGATTAAATTTAACGACTTTGTTCGTCATCATCTAGGGGACAGGCCTGGGCAAATTCTGGAGTGGGAAAGCAAAAAAAAATTAGGTGAACACCAAGGCTTTTGGTATCACACTATCGGACAGCGCCGGGGTTTAGGTTTATCAGGGGGGCCTTGGTATGTTGTTCAAAAAGATATCAAAAAAAATATTGTTTATGTCAGCCGAGATTTGCAAGAAGAAGAAAAAGCTCGAGATCGTTTTCTTGTGACCAAGTTTAATTGGATTCACCAAGCCCCCTCAAAAAAAGAACCCCTACGAATCAAAATACGCCATGGAAAAGAGTATTACCAAGCTCGTCTCGAAATAGCAGGCGAAGAGCGGCTAGATTTAGAGCCGGGCATTGGTGAAGTTATTATGGAAGAAAAAGATACGGGGATTGCTGCTGGGCAGTTTGCTGTTTTCTATCAAAAGGATACTTGCTTAGGCTGTGCTTCTATTTACGGCTGACAAATGAGGCTACAAAGGCTAGACCTTTAGTCTTCGAGCATTTTCAAAACCATATTGAGTTGCTCTATTTTACAACTCAATTCATAAGATCTTTGATTATAGTCCTCTAAAATATCTTGTATTTCCATGTATTTCAAAATCATCTTTTCTTTTTCATCCTCGTATTCTTTTCTTGTCTTTTTTCGCTTATCTCCTTTTAGCACTTTGAGCTTATTGATGTTGATTTCTTGTAGTTCCATGGTGTTTTTCCTTTAAAAGTAAGCTAGGACGCGTTCTCCTCTTGGCAAGAGTGTTTCTCATCTGGTAAAATGTGAAAATAACGGTTATGGTAAAATTTCTCTAGCTCACACTCGTATGTGTGGGTAATCAATTTGTCGGTAATTAAATCAGCACTATTACAAAAATGAACCTTACGGTTCAAACAAACAATGGCATCTGCATGACGGCGCAAACTCTCCACGTGGTGCGAACTCATCAAAATAGAGAGTCCCTTGGATTTTTGAAGATCATGGATGATTTCAAAAAACCGAATATGCCCAGAGCTGTCCACCCCTGCTAATGGTTCATCAAGAATAAGAACATCTGGTTCTCTTAGAAGAGCCCGGGCTAGAAGAACTTTCCTTAGCTGTCCCCGTGAAATTTCTCCGATCGGTTTGGAAAGAGTTTTCTCCAATCCTAAAAACTCTGTTATTTTCGCAAGCTCCGAACGAAATTTCTTTGACTGGAAAAAGACAAAGGGATTTCTTCCGTAAATTCCCATCAAAATAATATCTTCAACAGTAGCAGGAAAATCTTTAGGAAAGCTCGCGACTTGAGGAACATAACCCATTTTTTGACGAGCCTGCTTGGCTTTCGGATTCATCCCGAGAATTTCAATTTTTCCTTGGTAGTTTCCTAAAAATCCAATAATGTTTTTCAATAAAGTTGTTTTTCCTCCTCCATTTGGTCCAATCAAGCCAATAAACTCTCCTGCTTGTAGTTGGAAGGAAACATTTTCTAAAACTTTACTTGCACCAGGAAAAGCAAAAGAGACGTTTTCCACTGAGATAACTGGAGTCATTCGAGAAACTTTCGGAAAATTTGAGCGTTGTATAATAGTAAATGACTATATTTGGATTTAGCTGAATTTTGTGGTCCGCCCATCGGATCAAGAGGGGGACTACTTAACTTAAATCCCTCATCGCGCTCTAAAAACTTGGGGCCTCTTTTTGATTGTAACTCTTCAAAGATAACATTACAAGAATGAGTTTTCATTATTTTGATGATTCTTTGTAAGTATCGGGCAGTCAACTCTTTATCTGGCCAAGGTTCTAAAACCGCAACCATTTCAAGATTGTATCTGCGGGCAAAATAAATAAAAGCAGAGTGAATAGTCACTATTTTCCTTTTTTTAAGAGGACGAAGAAGCTCTGCCACTTTTTTATCGGCTTCTTCTATTTCTTTTTCTAGCTTTTCTCTATTTTCTTGGAAATACTCTTTCCATTTGGGAAAACGCTTTTCTAAAGCAATGCTTATAGTGGGAATAATTTTGGTTAGAACAATTTCCGGATCTAGCCAAATATGAGGGTCCTCAATGCCATGGTCGTGATGGTGATGGTCGTGATCGTGATCACAGCCAAAAGTCGTTTTGATCAAAGGAAAACCTTCTGCAAGAGTAATCACTTCGGGTTTATTTTTTGATTGATTCACCAGCTTATCTATCCAATCATCTAGGCCCTTTCCTATCTTAAAATGTAATCTAATATTACGCATTTTGGCTATTTGTTCAAAAGTAGGCTCAAAAGTATGAGGACTGCTTCCTTCTGGTAGAATACAGTGAACAGGAATTTTGTCTCCGACAATATCCTTCAATAAAGAAGCGATAGGCCAAATACTGGCAGAAATAGCTTGGGGAGAAGATTCCTTGGGAGAACTACATTGGATTTGAAGTGAAAAAAAGAGAAGGAGAAAAAAGGGAATTATTATTTTACTCATAATTTTAGACCTAGTGAAATAAAAAATGCATTTTAAATGCAAATCTATTGCAAAAAATAGTTAGAAAGATTTTCTAGTTGAACATTAAAAATTATACTATAAAGCTCTATTTTCTCCAGAGGAAAATATTTTTTTTGCAACAAGCTTGCATTTACTGAAGATAATCAGCAGGCTCAAAAATAGAAATTTTCCCCGAGGGGTAGTCGATTACCCATATGGTTCCAGGAAAAGGGCCTTTATCTCCGGTGGTTGTTACATCGAGAGGAAAAGGTAGCCTTGTGTCTGTCAAGATTTCTTTATTAATCAGCTTTCCATCATCGTTTAAGGAAATTTTATAGAGATTTTTATCTAAATTAATTCCGATTAATTGTCCTTGCATTTGCCCACCAAAGTTGGAAGCTTGGTACTCTGTTATTCCATTTAGTGAGTAATAAAAAGTAACTAGATCTTTTCTTGTTTTCGGGTCAATAAAATAGGCTTCTTTTGGAGAAGATTGAAGAACAGGTGATTGAGGTTTTTTCACATTGAAGGTATTTTTTCGATTAGCTCGGGTCGGATTTGGTATTCCTCCGTAATAGTCTTTTTCTATTAAATGAACGGTGTTAAGAGTTCTTAGGCCTATAGAGGAAGAACTATCCGTAATTTTCTCAGGATTATTTACCTCATCAGGTAAACCTCCTAGCCCAACATTGGCTCCATTATCGGTAACATAGAGTTTTTTGTTTTGAGTTAAGACTAAATCGTAAGGATTACGAAAACCAGTAGCATATAAGGATACAGGACTAAAAGAGAGAAGGTGCGCTTGGTTTTTTCCTCGATTTCCTCCGAAAGGGTCATTGAAGTCAGGATCTCCAAGGCGACTTTCGTCGTCGAGAGTAGGAAGATCATAAGGAGTTTTTTCTATTTTTTTCAAATCAACCTTTACAACAGCTCCTGATAGAGCATAGTCGGGAACGCCGTAAAGTTTTTTTGAAGAGGTTCCCATATTGGTGTTACCTCCGAGGGCGATATATAGTATTTGTTTGCTTGAATCCAATTGCATCCCGTTCATAGCATGATCTAATTTAGAACGAGGAAAACCTCTAACCAGATCTTTTCTTTGCCAAACGCGCTTCTTCTGAAAAGATTTATCGTAAGAAAGCAAACTGAGTATACCTGAGTTCGTATCAATTTGTTCATTTCGGAATCGAGGATCGCTAGACGCAACATAGATAAGTGGGTTTTCAGAAGTTCCTGCCAGACAAATTCCCGTCACTAATCTCCCAAGAACCTCTGGCTCTAGTTTCCCTTGGTCATTGTGATTAGGAAGTTTTTGAATTTCTTTGATACGCTCAATATCCACTACCTGATAGTTGTTTTTTCCTTTTCGCTTAATCGCATAAATAATAATAAGGCCATCTCTGTGAGAAACATACAGTCGATTATCAGGACCAAATTGCAAAGAGGTAGGATTAATAGAGTAGCTTCCCTCTAAAAAGCTTTGGGTAAAGCTCCCATGTTTCTTTCCTGACCGACCTTCTTCCAGAAACAAAAAAGCACTTATCCCTCCTAGAAGCACAAAAACCATAAAAAAAATCTTTTTCATTTTTTACTCTCAAAAAGGAATTTAACATCACAAGAAAACATTAATCCCATAGAAACAATATCTCGGTCCCCCACACCGCCTGTTCCCACGATAAGACGATTATCAAAAACTCTGGCAAAGGGAGCAAGTATTCCAAAGGGAAGATCTCCTACTTTACGCCAGCTGTTTTTTTTCGGATTATAGGCGTAAATGTCACTGACAGTGCGTTGTTTATTATTACGTCCCCCAGAAATGAAAATTTCATTTTGAAAAGTAAAAATAGCTGCTTCAAAATGAGATCTAGGGTAAGGTAAACTCGCTATTTCTTGCCATTTGTTTTCTTTTGGATCGTAAACATGAGCAGAGTTGATATCCAAACAATCCTTGTCATGTCGGTGTTGACCTCCTAGAGCATATATCTTTTCTTCCCAAACTAACGCTCCCAAGTGATTACGAGCGTTAGGGAAATCAGCAGCTCGTCTCCAACCTTTGTCTTTTTCTTCTAAAGAAAGAATCCAATGTTTAGCGCTATCTGTTTGCCGATCAGGTTCTAGTCCACCAAAAAAATAGAGTTTTTTATTCAAAAAAAGGAGAGGGGCACTTGCCTTTTCTTCTGGAAGAGGTACTTCTGCGAACCAAGTGTCACTGCTAATTTCATATCGCCAAACATTAGCAACCGCTTTACCAGGATGATTTCCAAGGAAACCTCCCGCAATCCAAATATTTCCTCCATCATTTGCTATTCCTGCATGTGTAACAGGAGCAGGCATATCGGTAAGTCTCTTCCAAGCATCGTTTTTTAAATCATAGATATCACTTCGTTGGCTAACAACTAACTTTTTTTCTTCACTTTTAAAACCACAGAACACATAAAGCTTTCCTTGAAGCTGCTGAACCAACGCTTCTAGTCGCTCACTGGGAACATACCCCATGAATTGCCAGTAAGGGTTATAAGACAAGGCTCTCTTTACTTTTTTATTTACCTTAGCAACACTTTTCCCGTAGGTAGATATATTTTGAGGGGTAGTAATCCGAGGAAGTGGTGGTGGTGGTGAGGGATAGTAAGAGTAAATTAAAATTCCAACTGCCATAACTAAACAAAGTAGCTTTCCTCTCATTTGAAAAAGATAATTTGATTTTTTCATGTTTCACCTATACTTAAAAAATAACTGCGATTTCTATGGCAAAGTTGTTCGTTTGACCATACCTTTTTCATCTCGGTAAAAAAAGTGAGAACTGTCAGGACTAAAAAAAATAGGGGAAAAGCCAGAAAAACTATGTCTTTTTTTACCACTAGAAACATTCCAAAGGACTATCTTTCCTGGTTCGCGCTCAGAGATATCAGCTTGTTCGATACTAGCAAGAAAATTTCCATCCCCACTGAAAACCATTTCTTGGACAACCTGAGAATCTCCGACTAAGGTTTGCTCAGAAGAACCGCTCGATAAATTCCAAATAAAAATATTTCCTCGCGGGCTAACACTTGCTAAAAGATTACTTTGAGGAGAGAACATAAAAGTTGTCACATCTTGAGAGTGTCCCCGTAAGTTTTTTTTATTTTCGAGTTTTCCCTCAGAAGAAACCTCCCACAAAATGATTTGCTCCTCTTGGATTTCAGCAAAAAATTTTCCATCGGGACTAAAGAGAGCCTTTTCCTGGAGAGAAAGAAAAGTTTCTTGCTTTTCCCCTTTAGAGAAAGAGGAAGTCTTCTTTTCTTCAAAATGTTGGTAACTTCTTAAGCTTTGAGGCTCGGGAGTAAAAAATGTTTTGTTGCAAGCCAATAGAGAGATACTAAAACAAAGAAGGCCTGTCATCTTTAAAATTTTTCTCAATACATTCACCTTTCATATATGTTTTTCCAGCGTGTGTTCCTAATTTCAAGAGCTGATTATAGAGAAATGATAAAAGTTGTCCATAGAAAAAAGTAAGTCCTCTGGACATTCGCATCTTTGCTCATTAAAATATCTCTTATTTCGAGGCATGTTGCCAATATTTCCAACAAAGATTTTCAACAAAGGAATCTCCATGTTAAAAAAAACACCTTTCATGCTCGGACTACCAGGATTGACCTTAAGTGAAGAAGATCACCAACGTTTAAAAACTATCCGTCCGCAAGGAATTATCCTCTTTGCCCGCAACTATGAAAGCACTCCTCAAATCAAAAAACTAATTCAGGATGTTAAGTCTATTCTCGGAAAAGACACTCTTGTCTCTGTCGATCATGAAGGAGGTCGAGTTGTTCGCTTCCCCCAAGCTCTCCCAGAGTTGCCTGCTCCTAGGATTCTCGGAGAAAGTCGAGACCCTGAGAAAGTTCGTTCATATTCTCGGCGAGCTGCCGAAGCTTTACTAGACTGGGGGATCAATTTAAACCTTGCTCCCGTCGTCGATATTTTACGACCTGACTCTCATCCTCGTATGATCGATCGCTGCTTTGGGACAGAGGGAACTCTCGTTTCAGAAATGGCTATCGCTTTCATTGAAGGTATGCAAGAAGCAGGAGTGCAGTGCACGGCAAAGCATTTTCCTGGAATTGGCCCAGCTCGTGAAGATACACATGATACAGGAACAATAGTTGACCTCTCTCGAGAAGAACTTGAAGAAATCTGGCAACCTTTTCGAGCAACAATCAAAGCAGGTGTTGATTGGGTAATGGTTACCCATGCCACCTACCCAAGCTTAGATCCTAAATCTCCGGCAACTTTCTCTTCCACAATTATCCAAGACATCCTTCGTAAAGACCTTGGCTTCCAAGGCTCTATTATCTCAGACGACTTGGAAATGGGAGCTATCGCAAACACTTACTCTGTCGGTAAAGCTGCCATAATGTGTTTAGAAGCAGGTTGCTCTATTGCCTCTCTTTGCTTGGACACAAAACTCCAAGATGAAGCCTATGAGGCTTTTACTAAGCACAATACTTAAGGAGATAATAATGACCATTGCAGAAGCTCTTCTCCATTGCCAAATGTTTCTTCCCGAAGGGTTCGTTAATTCTCACCAACGCCTCTTTCATCCTGAAAATATTGAGCGTCTAGCCAAACGTCTGGAAAAATTCCACCAAGGAGAAACTCTAGAGCTTCCTGCTCCTACTCTTACAGTAGAATGTACTCCTTCACTAACACAGGCTTTTTCTCCTTGGTCTCTTTTTTTGTCGCAGTGGTACGAGAGCGAAATTTCTCATAGAGAAAGTTTGCTTTCTGAGCTTGCCTCTCTCCTAAGCTCAACAAAATGCCAAAATATTCTTGTCTTAATGGGACAAAGGTTTACTCCTGCTAGTTTAACAGACGAGCGTGGAATTCTTCCCCCTACTGAAATACTGATGGAATCAGCCTCGCGAATCCATAGCTCAAACCTTTCTGTTGCTGCAAGAGCTCTTAGTAAACACGTCAACCGAGTAAGTGGAGATTTTTGGGGAGATATCCGAGGCAACGATGAACAAAAAAATAAAACGGCCGATGAAATTGTCCGAGGGATTCTTGAGAAAGCCACTTGGCACAATGTTTTTGGACATTACAAACATGAAATTGTTTATGAGGCAAGAGTAGAAGAAGGGTATGGAGTGCGTTGGGGGCAAGACGGGCAAGAATTTATTGGTTTTCTAGAGCCATTCACAGAAGGGTTTCCTGAAGTTCGTTGATTTGGGAGAGCCGTATCCGAATTTATAGTAAACGTACAAATATAAATTTGCGGCTTAAGTTGACACTGGTACCCAGGGTAAAAGCTCGCCTTTGGCTTACTTTACCCTGGGCTACTCAGATATAGCACCTTCAGTGTATAGAACTCAGAAAACGTTCTTTATTATAGAATACGCTCTTAAATTGGTTGCAACTCCATAATATTGCGGGTAAGTTGAAGCCAATCTCGCCAGCCTTGAGAGAAATCTTTCTTCATTTTTTTGATTTCTCGGCGCAATTCCTTACGGATGCTTTTTTGGACTTTGTCTTTTTTAGAGACTTCATAGGTTTCTAAGAGATGGTGAACTTCACTGATCTTTTTGAGAACTTCTTCCGCTTTTTTCTGAATTTTACGTTCTAGGATCTCTGTTTTGATGTAGCTAATATCTCCGATCCAGTTAAGAAGAAGGTCTTTATCTTTTTTAATAATACATTTACGGACTTTGTAAATGTGAATTTCTTTTAAGTTACTGGCTAAGCCGAGTTTGCTTAAGCTCCAAATAAGCCACTTTGTCGGATCAAAATGATACCATCTGATTCCGTTGCGGTAATCGGTAGCAAATGTGTGGTGGTAGTTGTGGTAACCTTCGCCAAAGGTGAGTAGTGAAATCATATAGTTGTCCACAGCGGAGAGCTCTTTGCAGTAGGTTCTCGCTCCCCAGTAATGGGCGAGTGAATTAATGAACCATGTACTGTGGTGTAAAAGAAAAAGGCGGGCCCACCAAGCTAAAATAAAAGCACCCACGTAGTCTCCTAGGAAAAACCCTACTAAGAGAGAGAGGGAGAGGTTCCCTAGAATGAAAAGAGAGACGTAGTGTTTGTGTTGAAACATGACGAGTTTGTTTGCGGTTAGATCAGAAACTACTTTGTCCTCAATAGGAGCTGGTTTTTCAAAGAGCCATAGGATATGAGCGTACCAAAATCCTTTGTTAATAGAATAAGGGTCGCGATCGGTATCCACATAAGAGTGGTGTAGCCGGTGGTCAAAACCCCAGCGTAAAGCACTGCCTTGGCCAGCAAGGGTGCCAAAAAATAAGAGTATCGCCTCTACTACTTTGTTGACCTTATATGTTCGGTGGGAATAGAGCCGATGGTAGCCGGCTGTAATACTAACTCCCGTCGCTCCAAACAGTAATATTGTCACGAGAAACATACTTGCACTGGGAGAGTAGTAGTAGAAATAAAAAGGCAAAGCCACAAACAAAGCTACTTGGTAGCTAATGATAAATAATGTGATTGGCCAATTTATATTTCTGTTCTCTTGCATAGATTTAAATCCTCTCTCTATATATTTCCGCTAATTCTTTGATTTCATCAAGGTGGAAGCCTGTACATAAAGCAATGTAACCACTCATGACAAATCCCATCACTGTGTATAGCGGTATTTGTAAATTTCTTCCAAAGTGCCAGTTTAACCAGATAAAGGCGTCACTATTGCCAACAGTTAAAATACTGGCTAAAATAAAAATTCCGATGGCAATCCATTTTGTGGGAGAAAGAAAGGCCAAGGAGGAAGTCTTAACGGGTAGATTTGAGATTTCTACCATAATTTTATCGCTAAAATCCACTTCTATTTCGAATGTATCCTCATCGGCAAAAGAAGAAAATAGGCCTTGCCAACGCTCGATTTCGCTTTTACAGGAAGAACACTTCTGAATATGCTGGCGCAGTTTTCGTGGTAGATTTTCTCCATTATCTAACTCCAAAAATTTGCCCAAAATGTCTTCACATCTCATAGTAATACTCCTCGACAACACTTCCTTTTAAATGATCTCGCAGTAGTTTTTTCGCTCGGTAAACATTTGATTTTATCGTGTTCACAGGAATCTTGGTTATCTCACTAATTTGCTTATACGAAAGCCCTAGAAAGAAGTAAAAATCTACACACACTTGATAAGGCTCGGGTAAACTCTCGATAGCCTGTCGCAAAACATTTTTTGCTTCTCCTTTCATCTGTACCATCTCTGGAGAAGGATCTTTTGCGATGAGTTTTTCTTCCGAGTAAGGAGTGTGGTACTCTTTTTTGGCAGAAATTTGATTAATTCCGTGGTTGTAGGCAATTTTAGCCAGCCAAAAACGAAAAGGAGCTCTAGCCTTATAAGAAGCGAGATGGGTATATGCCTTGATGAAAACTTCCTGGACAAAATCGGAAGCACTTTCTTCGTTTTTAAAGAATCTTATACCCAAAGCAAAAATACGTTTCTGGTATCTTTCAATAAGATATTTAAAACTGTTATTATCTCCCTGGATTACTTCCTCCACAATTGCCTCATCTGTTAGTTTCATGCCCATCGCCATTTTGTAGTTTTTTCTGGATGCTAAAGAAAAAGAGTAAACTGATTCCGACGGAAAGAGGGATCAAGCCACCTAAAGTACTGTAGCCCAAACCTTCTTTGAGATAGAAAAAAAAAGTTAAGCCAGCGCCTACTCCCGTTAAAATACAACCAGCAAAGAAACTAAAGGCAATCAGGTCTAAAGGTTTTGGTCGATACATGCCTTTTTCGATCAAAAACATTTTTTGTTTATGATTCCAATAAAGGTAGAAAAAAACAATCGTTGTTCCCGCTACAATACCGACGATGGGAATTACTGTGATGATGACTTGGGCCGCCGCTGAGGGAAACTCCATAAACTACTCCTAAAATAATTTTTTTCTTTTTTTATTGAAGATCATTCTACCCAAGATAGACAATTAGAAAGATCATCGGTTGCAAAAAAATAAAATTTTTTCTATAATAGTGGTACCTACATTCAGCAGCGAAAAAATCGTTTTTTTTGATTTAATATAGGCAAAATTAAGCGTTTTTTAGGGAACTCAGAATCCAGAATCCAGTAGAAAAATAGAAAAAAAAGACATTCCTATGGGGTTTTTGGATTTTCCTACTGGATTCTGGCTACTGGATTCTGGATTCCATTTTACTTAACTTACAGCCCTATTTAAAAAAAGAAAAAACGTATCTTTTTCACTGCTGAAAGTGGGGTGGTATTATTTAAGAGTAAGAAGTAAACGGGAAGGAGGTTTTTATGAGTGGAGATGCTATTTTAACTTTTGCTTGTCCTGCTTGTCATAAAACAACAAAGTTTTACGAAAAACAAAAGCCCATAGGACAATCTAAGCAATGTAAAGGGTGCCAGCAACGTTTTATTCTGAGTAAAGCTACTTTGGTTTCTTTAACCTCCAGTGCAGCACCTCAAGGACAAAACCAATTGAGCTCTATTCCTTCTTCTTCCTTTACTTCTGTGCAAGTCCCTTCTTCTCCCTTTACTTCTGTGCAAATCCCTTCTTCTTCCCCCTTTACTTCTGTACAAGTCCCCCCTTCTTCTTTTACTTCTGCACAAGCTCCTTCTTCTCCCCCAACAGATTTTTCTTCCTCCATCTCCTTAGATTCTATTGATTTAACTTTTACATTGTCTGAGGAAGCAGAGGCTCCTTCGATGCCGAAAAAAACAAAAAAACTCAACTTTTTCTTTTCGATACAGAGAGATATCTGTTCCTTTTTTAGCTGGGTATTCCTTTCGGTAGCTCGTATTTTTTCTAAGCCAGTAGCAATTATTACTATTGCTATTGTCGCTTTTCTTCTTGCATATGAATATAAAAGAAGACCTTTTCGATCATTTATCAATGAAAAATACTCTATTACAAGCTACTCTGGCTGGAAGCCTTCACATAAGTTTTCAAAACCGGCGAAAGGAAAAGTTTTGGTCATCGAATACAATTTAGAAAAATACACAGCTTCGCTCGATAACCGAACTTTCAATCTACCAGAGAATTTGCAGCCGCAAAAAATGGAAGATGTCAAAACGATCGCCTTGATTTACAAATCTAAGAATTTTGTTATGAATTATCGTTGTTACAAATTCAAAAAATTTGGAAAGCCTCAACTAATAGTGGGCTACAACTATCGATATACTGTTCTCATTATTGACCGAGAAACAAGAGGATTAATCGCAGAAAAAGTCTTTGATCCAGGGTTTCCTCAACATATTGACACATACTACGGCCAAAAAGAAATCACCTTTGATCTAGCAAATGATTCTGTGCTGACAAAGTTTATAGCTTCGGAAATTAAGTAGTGGGAGAATCTATGCAACTGGCAACTTTGTGTTATGTCCAAAAAAAGAATGAGACTCTCATGCTTCACCGGATTAAGAAAAAAGAAGACATCCACCAGGGAAAATGGAATGGGCTAGGAGGAAAATTTGATCCGGGAGAAACTCCTGAGGAATGTGCTCGCCGAGAGATTTATGAGGAATCTGGCCTAGAGGTGCAAAATTTGGAGTTGAAAGGATTTCTCACCTTTCCTGACTTTGACGGAAGTAAGGACTGGTATGTCTTTGTTTTTATAATTACAGAGTTTACTGGTAGTTTGAAAGAATGCTCTGAAGGAGATTTAGCCTGGATTAAAAATGAGGAACTTCTAAACTTACCACTATGGGAGGGAGATAGAATCTTTCTTCCTTGGTTGAAGAAAGATCCTTTTTTTTCGGGGAAATTTGTTTATAAGGAGGGACAATTAGTGGAGCATAGTGTTCATTTTTATCCCTCTAAAAATTTGGATTAGTTAACCTAGACTACTATTGTACTATTGAATTAAGAATGAAGAAAGTATTCACTGCAAAGCAGTGGTGGAACGTAGCCAGGGGTTTCAACCCTCACTCTTATACACAAGATTTTGAAACTTAATTTTTTGCTTTTGTAGCATATGCTAAACCTGGCTAAAGTCTTTATTTTCAGCGTGTCCCCCCCCGCTCGTTCCTCGCGTCCCCCCCAAATGGGGGACAAAAAGGGTTTTCAAGAATTTGAAATGTATTTGTTGGCGTATAATCCCATTTTCTAAGGCTATAGACATACGAAAACAAAATACGTAAACCAATTTCTTACGAATACATAGAAACCCTTTTTGTCCCCCATTTGGGGGGGACGCGAGGAACGAGCGGGGGGGGACACTCTGAAAATAAAGACTTTAGCCAGGTTTACCATATGCTACAAAAATAAAAAATTAAGTTGCAAAATCTTGTGTATAAGAGTAAGGGCTTTAGCCCCAGGTTAGGGAAAAAGAGATAGTGCCAGACGTTCTTCTAATCCAGACGTTCTTCTAATATTATAGAAATAGTTATCATCCTTATCATTTGTGACTCGATAATTTACGAGTCATAAAAAATTCTCATTATCTTCGCAAAAAAACACCATAGGCCTAATTCCTTTTTAATAAATAACTTAAAGCCAATCAATATAGGATAAAAATAGTTATCATCCTTATCATTTGTGATTCGATAATTTACGAGTCATAAAAAATTCTCATTATTTTCGCAAAAAAACCCATGCCAAGCCTGATCCCTTTTTAATACTTAACTTAAAACCAATCAATATAGAATAAAAATAGTTATCATCCTTATCATTTGTGATTCGATAAAATTACCTATTGACAAATTCTGACTCGATAATATAATTATCAAAAATGATTCAAAATTTTATTAAAAAAGGAAAATTATGGTTAAAGAACTACTGGAACTACCGGAACTATCGCAAAATGTTTGGTATAAATATGGATTTCATGCAAATCCATTTGATATTAATCCTCTTTCCTATAACTCCAATTCTTTATTATCCGTTTCTGAAGCAATAGTAGGAAGAGATTTTAATACGAAAGAATCAAAACTCCTAACGAGTATACTGAGAAATCCTGGCGGAGGAAGAGTTATCGTTACAGGTAATATAGGAGTAGGAAAAACCACTTTTATGAATTACCATCGTTATCTTTGGGAAAATCATGCAAAAGACAAACTGTTTACTACAGATAAGGAAATTTCCGTTTCTGAAGAATGGCAGTTGAGCCATTTTTTAATCAATATTTTGTGTTCTATTGTCGATAAGTTAATTCAAACACAAGGTGAAGAAAATGTTATAAAGAATACTCTGTTTAAGGAGTTACTGGCTCTTTCCAAGGTTTTTTATCATACAAATTTTTCTTTCCAAGGTAGCCTACTTGGTTTTGGTGGTGGGTTTGGCAAAGATCAGCAAGTCAACATTCCTGTTATACCAGAAACTCAATTGATCAGATATTTGCACGAAACAGTTCTTGAAATTAAGAAGATGGGCTATAGTGGTTTATTTTTGCATATAGATAACCTTGAGTTATTTAGCCAAAACAAGTCGCAGAAAGCGAAAACATTCTTTGAGGGGATTCGGGACTCTATCCAAACTCCAGATATCTATTTTATTTTTGTTGCAAAGAAAGGCTTTTTTCAAGAAATCATTAGTCCATTAGAAAGAGTTAGAAGTATTTTCTTTGGACGTCCTATTCTTGTTCCTCCACTTTCAAAAACACAAGTTATTGATGCTATCCACAAAAGATATCATCTTTTAGCTATAGAAGAACACAAGATGATCCGTCCAGTAGAAGACCTATTTATAGAATCTCTTTATGATTTGTATAGTGGTAGGTTAAGATATATCATGGATGCTATGAATATGATATTATCAGAGTTTGATTCTGGTGAAGTTAGAACAATATCTAAAAAAGAAGCTGAGCAGTGTCTTAGTGGTTTAGTTAGAGAACAAGTACAGAGTAACCTTACACCAAAAGAATGGGAGGTTTTTTTATTTTGCCTAAGTAAAGATAATTTTACAAATACGTTATTGCAAAAGAAATTTAAAATGCCAGGGCCAAACATTACTAGGCTCATAAAACGTTTTCTAAGTTTAGACTTGCTATACCTCGAAAAAAGGGAAGGAAGAAGCCTTTTCTATAAAGCAAATGAATACACTAAAATAATAACTTCCTCTGTAAACAATAAAAACTTAAGCCAAAAACCTCTTGCCACAAAAGACATTTCTTTCCGAATAATAAAAGCAAAAGAAATAATTCAAGAAAGAAAAACCATCTCTCGTCAAGAGTACGCAAGTCTGTTATCAGTTTCTTCTTCAACTGCAACAAGAGACCTCAAAAAATTGACTGAAATGGGAATAATAACTAAGAGAGGAAATACTAGAGCGACACTCTACCAAGTTATCAAATAAAAGCTATATATTATGTAAGGTAAAAATACGGATGAATTTTTTCGCTCTCTATATTCACAAGCCTGCAAATTTGAACTGGATGCAATGGTTTCTAAATTTCAATGAGTCGATTGTTTGGTTACTAAGGCTTGTCACTATTCAAAGTTATTCAAAGTTTTATTCGCCTTGGTCATAACTTTGATCACTTAGTTGTTTTCGTATTTTTTTTGTCTTTCTAAGACTAGGGAATTTCCTGATTAAAGGTACAAAGATTATTTTTAGGCTCATCGGTGACCCAGGGCTTGTTCGCCTTTGACTCACTTCACCCTGGGCTGTGTTGTGTAACACTTTCAGTCTATTTTCTTCGGTAAACTAAAAAGCATTTGCACCATTACTTCATCAACGCTGGCATTCGTAGCGTTATTAAAATCGTAAACAACAGATGCTCCTGAAACATTTGTGTCGTTAGGCACACTATACTATAGATATTTTAAAACTAAAACATGGATGTTACAATACCTTATTAGCATCGAACAATTTTCATTCCCAATACACTTACAAAGATTAATACTATTGAGATTCGTAAACGTGTGTTTTCTGGCGGAAGGAGACGTAAAATGATTTCAGGAGGGCTTTGCGCTTCCAGTAACCTCGCTCATAGGCTCCTTTTTTGTAGGGAAAATAAACGCGGATTTCTAATTTATCTCCTCTCAAGTTGAGTAGGTTAGGATCTTTGGGGGAGGTAAATTCAAAAATTCCTCCGGCTTGGTTGGTCGGTTTTTCATCCCAGGCAGGTTGCTCATTGATGCGAGCAAGCACTCGAATTCCTAAGTAGCGAGAGGAAGGGACTTCTTCTTCCCAAGTAACTCGCTCCCAAAAAGCTCCGGGGGCTTCTTTAGAGAGACTAAGCCAAGCTTGCTCATTTCCTTCGTAGCGAGGAATCGATCTATCCCAATAGCGGGCGGGAAAAAGAGTAATAACTTCTCCTCCAGAGTGGTCGCTAATTTCCGAGCCAAAGGCTCCCCTAAGACTATGACCACTTTTTCCGACGGGCATTCGAAGAAGATTGCCTTCTTTTTCGGTATAGCCGATAATTTCTGATCCACATTTTAAATAGCCTTCTCGGGGAAAAAAAGAAGCTCGGTTCACTTCGATTTCGGGGCTGCCTGAGCTAAGAGAAGTTCTCAGAACAGAATGGCGGAGAAAAAAGATCGGACGCACACGATCTCCTCTAGTGTAGATCCCTTTCTCGGACTCCAGAGCTCCTCGCTTAATTCCTTGCAGGCTTCTTCCTGAAATAGCTTGGTAGCTGAGGTATTCATCTCCTATTTTCAGCAGTCCACCATCCCTTTTAAAACCCCGAGCACTGTTTAAAGAAACTTCTTGGTCGCTTATGGCAATAAGGCTATTACTGCGTAAGCCCCTTGCGGGTATAAATTCAATTTCATCCAGGAGAAAGGGAGTTTCCTGGGAAAACTTGGCCGGAGTGATTTCATCGGGGAGTTCTCCTGAGGGAAATTTTAATATCCGAGGGCTATCGGCAAAACGATAAAGGCGAGAGACATCTTCTCGGAAAGAAGCTAAGTCGCCAAAACTCCAGTTTATGCTTAAAGCTTCTTTTTCTTGGGGGTTGCTTCCGTTGACGAGAGTTACTTGGTCAAAGCGACCAAGCTTTCCTAAAGACGTCCGAAAGACCGGAAAAACTTTTTCTTCTCCCAAATGCTCACTACTAATCGTGCCTCTGGCTCCTCGGTAAAGAGGAGCAAAAACCCCAGAGTTTCTAAAATTTTGGATATCTTCTGGAAAAAGCCCTGCCACTAAGAGATTCTCATCGACTTTTCTCTCGTACTCAATCCACTCGTCCTCGATTTGAACTAATCCACTTTCCGGGTAAAGAGTCGAATCTTCCACAAGAACAGAGATCGGAAAAACAAAAGCTCCTGGAATAAGAGGAGCAGCGGTTGTCCCTAATTGCCCTCGCTCGCAATTGATAAAAGCACCGCCCTGTAAATTACGATAGCGAATTTTCTCTATCCGAAAGCTTTGTTGATTGACTAAAGCAAGATAACCTTCAGCAGGAAATTTTCGGGTACTCTCGACAGGAATCCGAACATTCTGTATATCCAGACTGCTCGATAAACGAGTAAAAACAGAGCTAGCAGCTAAGTCTTGCTTTAGTTTTGTTGCTGGAAAAACATCCTGAGAAAGCTCTTCTGAGTAGCCAAAAGGAACCACCACCGCTCCCGAAGGATGATTTGTGGCAACACTTGAGCGAACTCCCCGTCCTAACTGTGTAATCATTTCAAAGCCTGAGTAGCTCTTTCGAACCGCTAAACGATTTCCTAATTTTCTTTCATATTCAATAATTTCTTCCCCGATTAGGATTGCTCCTTCGGAAGGAAAACCATTGGTATTTTCTAAGAAAATTACTTCATCATCCGCTTGGACAGAGCGAGTAGTTCGGGTACGAACGATATTATCACTTACACGGTATCGAAATTCTCCAACTGGCTGTCCATCGACAAAAAGAGCAAGACCTCCCCAGTGAGTATCATACCAGGCTATACTAATATGAAGCCAATTGCGATCTATGGGTAAAGACGCACGTAGCTCGGCAAAACTTTCTTCCAAAGTAGTGTCGGCCACTTGCAAAAAAAGACTGCCTCCTTCATAGAAACAGTGAATTTGATTTTGTCCGCTCTCTTCTCCCATTTTAAACAAGGAAAACCGTCCTCCAGGGATAGCAGTGGGTTTGAACCAAAAAGATATACTCCCCGGAGAAGCAGTCACCCCTGAAGAAGGAATAATAACAGAGGGTGCTTCTTTACTTGTCGAAAGAACTCCTTCATGGGTGTGAGGAAAGGAAAATATAGAAGAAGAAGGTAACAAAAATTTTAAAGGAAAAGTATCTAAGCTTATAGCTGTCTGGTCAGAAGGAGCATTTTCAGGGAAGGCTCGGAATTGGTCGATAAAACGCGGCCAACTAATAATCCGCGCCGAGGAGGAATGCTGTAAGTGAGCAGCAAAATCTTTTTGGGTTTGTAAAGACCAGCGCAAAATCTCGGAAGGACGAGCTTGGACTGTTTTTTGAACTTGGTACTGCGCTAAGGGAACTCCACTTGTATTATGGGTAACCCCTGTTGCCTTTACGGTGTAAGTATCAAAATTATGAAAAACAATATCCGCTAAAACTCTTTCGGGAGGAGCGTGAAGAGATGAGAGAGAGGCTGCTTTTGTCCCCCAAAAACGCTTGCGCAGGCCTGTCGAACTGTAACTAGCAGCAAGAATTAGGTCTATTTTTTGATCAGACAAGGCAGGGGCATCACTCAGATCCTTTACAGCATCTTCTCGTAAGCTTTTTTGAAGTAGTTGTAAAAACTCCCCCCAGTCAGAAAAAGACGAGAAAGCTTTTCCTTGCTGTCGTGCCCTTAAAATAGCATCTGTAAGAATAGCCGCCTCTTTGCTATCAATCCAACTTGAACCCAGTTTAAGCCCTTTAAACATAGCGATCAAAACCCGTGGAGGCGCTGAATTAATATTAATAGGAGTGGGTCTTTTTACCTCAATAAAGGCTTGCCCTTGTGAAAAAGACTTAGTCAAGCGTCGATCCAGACGAATTCGGCGAGCCGATTTAGAACGGATTAAAGCCCGCTCTTCTTTTTGCCCTTCTTGAATTCTTACTTCCATTCCTTCAGCATAGAAAGTAGTATCGGCAAGAGAAACGACATCACTTTCATCTTCTTTTTCCCCAGGGAGATCATTCAAAATAACTTGTCGATGGCGCCAAGCTCTTCCCTCTTGTTTTGCATAAACTGTTAAAAAAGGTTGCATTCGATCATAGAGAGAAGCATCAATAGCATGGGTTTCTGATAAATCAGCAATCTTTTTCACTTCCTCAATCGTTTGAAAAGGTCGAGCGAGAGTTCGGTACCGACAAATTCGATAAGCTCGAGCATCCAGAAGAAGAGTCCCAGGTGTAATTTTCTTCGCCTTACTGAAGGCACTAGTAGAGCTATAAAGCCCTCTTTCGCAACCATGAAAAGAATCTGCTCGCTTACTATGATAGCGGATCAACTCTCCTTCGACCCATAAAAAACCCTTTTCATCGGGAAAATGAGCTGTTGAGTCAACCCGGATAATAGAACCCTCTTTGTCCACTGTCCTAAGACATATAGCAGAAGCCATTAAGTTGCCAATAAGCCAAGGAGACGCGGAGTTGAGATCTATCTTCCCCTGCTCATCCTCCACTTCTACCGACCATAAATCTCCTTTAGGATTTTTTGCTCTGTAGTTCGGAAAAACAAAATTCACTTCACTTTCCTGAGTAGAATCAAAGCCAGGAGTTTTAAAAATTTTATCCTGAGAAGCATACCTCTCTAAGGTATCATCACTCCGAGAAAGTTGAGATAAACTGTACTCAAAGGCCCCTTGCGCTATCAGTTTTGCTTTTACCTTAGACAACTGGTTGCTCGTTGCCCTTTTTTCTATTCGCATAGATCGAACAAAAGGAATGGCTATCAAAATCAGCATGCTGAGAGTGGCAATTACCATAACTAAAGCCACCGCTTGTTTTTGGTTACTACGTTTAATTTTGTTTTCGAACATAACTTTGCCATTCTTTTTCGAAATCAGAAACACTTCTTATGGAGTAAACAATTGCCAAAGCTCGCGGAACTCCCCGACTTAAGTTTTCCGAGAATCGCTTTAGTTTAGCGGCTCCCCCTTTGTCTAAAAGATATTTGGTCACAGAGAAACTCTGCCCATAAAAGATGCTCACCTTTTTGTCGTCTTCAGGGTAACTCTCTAGAGAAACTAAGTCTTGTAAGGAAAAGGCTTCCCCTTTATTAAAAGCATTACGAACTATTCTCATGCGGCTACGCTGCCGAAAATCAGGTTCATTAAGCATAGCAACCCCCTCACTCAACCAAAGAGGTAGCCGCACTTCATAATCTAAAAACCAAGGATACATTACATGGGTTAACTCATGGGGAAGAATAGCGGAAGTTAGAAGAGGGGCGTTCATATACAAATGAATATTGTGCGAGCGTAATCTTCCTCCCGAATAACGAACTAAGGCAACTCCTTCGCTCCAAGGTGGCATTCGGGTGTGCAAAACATAGCTCTCTTTGTTGGGATGGACATGCACTTGGCACATCTGAAGCCATTTTGCCTTCCAAGGTTGAGGTGCTAGCCTAAGTTGGATTTTTTTCCAGTGGTGTTCCAGGCTATCCAGAACCTTCTTGCCAATATTTTTATTTTGATGGAGAACTTCAAAATGAGGAGAACTTAGCTTTTCCCATTTCCCGCTGGCCTTCGCTTCTAGGCGGTGAGGTTGTTCAATCGAAGGAGATCTTATACCTAGTTTTTCTTGGGCTAAAGCCCTGGCCTTTTCTAGTTGATTAGAACTCCCTCGCCATAAATCTTCTTTCCCTAAAACTTTTTGGTAGTAATAAAAAGCTTGCGAAAGATCTTGCTGCCTTTCCCAAGAAAGACCTACTAAAAAAAGAGCCGGAGGATAAGAGGGGCTGGCTTCAAGAACTTCTTCTAGCGCTTTTGTTGCCTCTTGCCAGTTTTCTTGCTGAAGGAAGGATTTAGAAATATGTTGGACTTTAGCATAAAGCCATCTTTGCTCAATGAGGGCAAAAAACTCAGGAGTATACTCTAAACAAAGATCGTAAAAAAAAACTGCTCGATCAAATCTCTCTTTGCGTAAGTTCTGGTTTCCTTCCTCTAAAGCCGACTGAGAAAGGTTTTTTCCGACCTCTTCGGCAAAAGCAGGATAGTTTTCTATTGTCAGCAAATAAAGTCGCAAAGCTTCGGTAGTATTTCCTTGATCCCAAGCTAAATCTGCTTGTTTTTGATATCCGGTAGCTTTTTCTTTTTGCTTCTGAATATTTTGAAAGTCTTCTTCCAAATCATAGCGAGAGCTATAGCGCTGAGAAATTCGAAAAGAGTTTTCCGCTAGATGATATTGATTTTCTTCCAGGTAGCCCTTTCCAGCAGCAATGTAAGCCTCAGCGAGAGCTTCACGAAAAACTTTTTTCTTGCCGTATTTAGGGAGTAATTTTTCCAAATAAGCAACAGCATGTTCTTCTGCTCCTAAATGGATCAGTCTTTCGCTTTGGGTAATAGCAGTTTTAAGGCCAGAGGCTCTTATAACACGGAGAATATCTTTTTTAGATATGGATATCTTGCCAAAAGCCATCTCTACCACAACAGAAGTTTTATTCTTTGCGACAATTCGGCCTTCTAACCGATTTCCATTCTTCAAGTAAATTACATCCGCGTAAACGACAGAGCTTAAGAAAAAAATGAGTAAAATTAGGATGGCATTTTGCTTCACAAATGTTTTCCTTATTTTGAAAGTGGCTGGAAAGTAATTTTATTTTTGGTCGCCTCACGACATAATTTGGTCGCCTATTTTTTTTCAAGGGCAGAGCGTTCGCGAAAAATAATTTTGTTTATTATAAGAAAAGATTTAACCTTATCATAAAATCCAGAGGTTGTTGTCTTGAGCTCAAAATAAATTTCGGGAACTTTTTCTTGGCGTGGCATTGAGCTAGTAATTTTCTCAAATCGTTCCCATGAAATTTCTTCAGAACGATAGAATATTCGATCATTCTTCATCACAAAGAGCTCACTTTCGGCCCAAGGCTTTTCTTGAGAAGAGTCAGGTTTCCCTGAGCCAATGCCCCCATCTCCCGTTGTTTCGGGAGATGAGACATAGAGTAAAAGCCCATTAAACAAAAGTAGTAATGCCCCAATAGCAACTACTGGCTTGTGTGGTTTAGCTGGGCTACTCAATCTATTCGCCCTTTGACTTTCTATTGGGAGACAAAATCCTCTTCTGAAGAACAGATGTGTACTTTTCTTTGAGAATACTAGCGTATTGCTCGTAAACGTCACTTCCTCTAAAGTTGGGAGTCCATCTCATTTGTTCTCTTTGCCACTTCTTCAAAGGTTCATAGCTAATCAAAATGATATTTTCTTTTTTGATTAAATCCTTCATTTCCTGGCTCATAAAAATTTCCATATCAGATTCTCGCTCATCGGATGTTCCCGTAATGTGCTGACTTTCTTCATTATCAATAGCAGGGTGAATAAAAATTTCATTTACTCCTGCAGGAATTTCTCTGACTCTATCCATATAGAATTTTTTTCTTTCCTCGGGATCTTCAGGAACATCAAGGTTATAAATCAAGTTATCCAGAAGAGCAAAGCCCATTTTTCGAAAAGGCTCAAATTCTTCCATGTAAGGAAGGCGGAAAGGAAGACCATATTGATAAGAGTTAGCTAATCCCACAGCCAAAATATCACTTCTCATAGTGAACATCCCGTAAAGAGACCCCATATGAGAATCAATATGAGAGGGTTCCATTCCTAAATCAATAACGGTTTGGATTTGCGTTCTTATCTCTCTTTTAATATCTAAAATATCGCCATAAAGCTCAACTTCCAAAGATGAAGGCCAAAAGAAACCTTTTCTATCTGTTAGAGTACTACGACGAAAACTACTTTTACTCATTGGTCGCCAGCGGTAATTTCGAAATTCACTGGTCAAAGTAAGGTGTAAGCCTACGTTAGTTAGCTTATTATCTTTGACATACTTGACAGCTTCGAGCATCCAAGGGCAAGGAACCATCATAGTAGCAGAAGTCACCGTACCTGTCTCCAACATACGATGCGTCGCCATGTTTTCCGCGTGGCACATAGCATAATCGTCCGCATTAATAATAAGCACACGTGCATCCGAAGGATAACCTAAGCTTTCGGCTAAAGTTTTTCCTTCCTCTGCCCAAACTGAGCTTGCTAAAACAAATAAACTCAAAAAAAGAAAAGATATACTTTTCACATTAAACCTCCGTTTTTTTTTGTTTTAAATGTAAATTTTACCCGTAAGGGCGTGTTCTCATTCAGCTTTTTTTCACGATTTAGCAATACTGAATTCAAGATAGTTCATTTACTATTACTAACGAAGTACAAGAAATAAGCTGAATGAGGACACACCCTAATGATAGCAAAAGAAATAAACTAAGGCAAGTTTGATTATTTTCAAAGCCGTCTTGCCTCGGTTACTTTTAAAAATTTTTTGGAGAAAACTTACTCCAAGAGCCTATTATAAAAAATGTATTTTACAGAAAGAAGGGGTAAGAGTATAATTTTCTAATAATGGTAGGCATATTACTTAAAACTGGGTAGCCTCAACAAAACACCTTCAAAGCAAACTAAATGAAGTCGGGAGATTACGGTTGCAGATAAACTGGCAAAAAATCTTTAGTTATGGAAAACATGGGGAAAACAACTTGTTTTGGCTTGTCTTTTTTTTCCTTTTACTTTTTATTGTCTCTCTTAGCATCTGGCCGGTTTCGATAAAAAACCAGCAACTCCAAGAGAAAGTCAAAAAACTTCAGGAGGAAATTAAAGGCCTAAAGCAAAAAAATGAAAGATACCAAAAGGAAATAGATGCTGTCCAAAAAGATCCTGTATACATTGAGTTCCTCCTTCGCAAAAAACTACGATATGGTCGCGAAGGGGAAAAAGTAATTGAGTAAAGAATTTCCCCATCATAACTTCGATGCAATAGAAAACAAAAGGAACAGAAAGAATGCCTGAAATAGACAAGCTCTTCACAATCATGGCCAAACATGGCGCATCTGACCTCCATCTTAAGGTTGGCTGCCAACCCATGCTTCGCTTAAACGGAAGCATACGAGAGCTAGAATCGCGCCCACTAAGCGATCCCGATCTCGAAAAACTCATTTATGGTATTTTAACTGAAGATGAAATTGATGCATTTGAAACTCATGGTGACTTAGATAAAGCTCATAGCATAGAAGAAGTCGGACGTTTCCGTGTCAATATTTTTCGACAAAGAGGACATACTGGCTTAGTTGCCCGCCGAGTAAACATGGTTATTCCTACCTTCAAAGAGCTTAGCTTGCCTCCCATTTTAAGCGAAATAGCCCTTTATGAACAAGGCTTAGTCCTAGTCTGTGGAATTACAGGAAGTGGTAAATCCACCACTTTAGCATCCATGATTCAACTCATTAATGATAACCGCCGGTGTCATATTGTTACCATCGAAGACCCTATAGAGTACATGTACAGCGACAACAAGGCCTTAATCAATCAAAGGGAGGTAGGCTTGGATGTAGATTCTTTTCGAGTCGCTCTGCGGGCGGTTGTTCGCCAAGACCCTGATGTTATACTTGTTGGAGAAATGCGCGACCCGGAAACTTTTAAAACAGCTTTGACTGCGGCTGAAACAGGCCACCTAGTTTTTGGTACTCTCCACAGTTCCACCGTTCCCCAAACCTTTGGCCGTATTTATGATATTTTTCCAGCAGAAGATAGGCCTAGTGTCAAAAGCTCCATCACCTTCAATCTTCGCTCTATTATCTGTCAAAAATTAGCCCCGACAATCGATGGAAAAGGGAGAGTCCCTGTCCATGAAATTATGGTCATGAATCCGACCATTCGTAAACTTATCACAAACAAAGAAGAGAAAAAAATCCAAGAGATCATAAGAGTGAATAAAGACGCTGGAATGTGCGATTTTAACCAATCTCTTCATGAACTAATCAAAGCGAAGAAAATTTCCGAAGAAGACGGACTTCGTATTTCTCACAATCCCGAGCAATTAAAAATGAACCTAAAGGGAATTTACCTATCCGAAAGTGGACTCGTAGGATAAAATTTTTAAATATCAGGACGTGTCTAGCACCAAGATTAGAACACGCCTAGCACCAGGAAAAATTTATGAACGAATATCTAATTACAAACGGAACACTTATTCCTCTCGGTAGTAGCCAAGAAGTGATTCAAAAAGGTGCTCTTTACATCAAAGATGACAAAATTGAAGACTTAGGGAAAACCTCCGACTTAGTCCAGAAATACCCCCAAGTAACCAAGCACTTAGACGCCAATAAAAAAGTCATTCTTCCCGGTCTCATTTGTGCCCACCATCATCTCTACAGTACCATGGCTAGAGGTTTTAGCCCTCCGGGCTCTCCTGCTTCTAATTTCCAAGAAATCTTAGAAAAGCTATGGTGGAAGCTAGACTATGCCTTAAGCGAAGAAGATGTCTATTACAGTGCTATCATTCCTATGATCGAGTGTATTCGTAATGGCACAACAACTATTGTCGATCATCATGCCAGTCCCAATTGTTGTGACGGTAGTCTAGACAAAATCGCCGAGGCTACTTTAGATAGTGGAATCCGGGCTTCTCTATGCTACGAAGTAACAGATCGCCACAAACCCGGACAAGGAATCATCGAGAGCGAACGTTTTTTGAAAAGGGTCTCCGAAGAAAAGTCCCCTTTTCTAGCTTCCTGCTTAGGTATTCATGCTTCCTTTACAGTTAGTGATGAAACTCTTTTACGATGTCGAGAAATTGCCGAGAAATATCAAGTAGGATATCACATACACGTTGCCGAAGGGCCTGGAGATGTTGCTGATTCACTTAGCAAATACAAAGTACGTCCTGTCGAAAGGTTAGTCAATAGAGGAATTTGCGGAGAAAAAACTCTTTTTGCCCACTGCATTCACATTGACGAAAAAGAGATGGATCTTCTTTTACAAACCAAAACAACAGTTTTACATAACCCTGAGTCCAATATGAATAATGCTGTGGGAGTAGCACAAATTTTAAAAATGATGGAGAAAGGAATTCGAGTCGGACTAGGAACAGATGGAATGTCCTCTCATATGCCTGCTCAAATGCGAGTAGCCTATCTCCTCCATCGTCTAGAAAACAAAGATCCTCGTGTTGCTTTCCTAGAGGCCCCTAAAATGCTTTTAGAAAACAACCCTTCCATCGTTAATCAACAATTTCCCGTTAAGCTAGGTGCTTTAGAGCCAGGTGGGCCTGCTGATTTAGCTATTTGGGATTACTGTCCAGCAACAAATTTAGATTTTAATAGTTTCCTCGGACATTTTATTTTTGCGATGCCTCAAGCCACTGTTGATACAACTATTGTTGGCGGAAAAATCCTTATGCAAAATAAAAAATTGTTAAGCTTGGACGAAGAAAGATTATGCGCACGTTCTCGTGAACTGGCGACTGAACTACATCGTAGAATTACTTAAGAAAAGTTATATCTAAAACCTTTCGAATGCTTATGTTATGGGTAGGGTAAGCACTCGAACGGTTTTAGATATAAATATATTATATCCCTTAACAGAGAAAGCTAAAATTCAATGACCCGGATCTATCTCATACGACATGGAGAAACCGAGGCGAACCTTATGGGAAAAGTCCAAGGACACCAAGATACTTTTCTCAGTCCCAAAGGAGAGAGACAAGCGCAGGTTTTAGCTCAGAGATTATCAGAGGGCAACTACAACTTATCTCACCTAATTACCAGTGATCTGTCCCGAGCAAAAAAAACCTCGGAGATTTTAGAGAAGAGCTTGGCTTGTCCTGTTTCCCTTGATTCGCGTTGGCGAGAAGCTAGCTTTGGAAATTGGGAGGGGAAAAGTTGGAAAGAACTTTATGCTCCCGAAGGAAAAAATTGGCAAGAATACACAAAGAACTGGTACCACTACAAAGACCACCAGGGAGAATCTTGGGCCGAAGTCGCTCTCAGAGTAAAAGACAGCTTGAGCGAAACTCTCGAAAAATTTGCCGGGAAAAATATTGGTATTGTCAGTCACGGAGGAACTATTCGACTAGCTATTACAGTTGCTCTTAAGCTTCCCTGTGAATTTTTTCCTTTTGCCATGGGAAATACTTCCCTTACTGAAATAGTTTGGGATAGAGAACGCTGGACAATGGCCCGAATGAACGATTGTGCTCATCTTGAATTAGGGAAGGAAAGCAAGTGTTACAACTAAACAACTTCGATTGGATTATCATTGGTCTTTATCTGGCGGTGATTGTAGGAATTACGATTTGGCATAGCCGTTCTCAGGGAGATGCCAGTGATTTTCTCCTCGCTGGTCGGAAGTTGACTTTACCTATTTTCGTAGGAACCCTGGTTTCAACCTGGTATGGTGGAATCTTAGGAATTTCTGAAGGGACAGGCTACTACGGAATGGGGATTTGGCTAATCCAAGGAGGCTTTTGGTACGTCATCTATCTAATTTTTGCTCTTTTTCTGGCCAGTCGCATTCGTAAACTTTCTTTTATCACAATTGGGGATGTTTTGGAGTGGCGCTATGGCCCAAAGGTCGCTTTTGTCGGAGGAATTTTTACCTATATAATGGTAAACCCCGCCCCTTATTTACTCTCCCTTGCTATTGTTATTAAGCTCCTCTTGCCCGTTTCTTTCTTAAGTGCGGTTCTAATTTCTGCTTTTGTTTGCATTTTCTATACCATGTTTGCCGGTTTTCGAGGAGTAGTCTATACCGATTTTTTCCAATTTATCTGCATGTACATAGCTTTTGCTATTCTCTTTTTCATGTCAATGCATAGCTTCGGTGATTTTACTTTCTTAGAACAAAACTTAAAACCGACTAAACTAAGCTGGACAGGAGACATGGATCTAGGCTATATTTTGGTTTGGGCAGGCTTAGCTTGCTGGGTTTTTGTCGATCCTAATTTTTATCAGCGCTGTTTTGCTGCGAAAGATGCAAGCGTTGCTCGCAAGGGAATTCTTGTCTCCATCGTTTTTTGGTTTATATTTGACACTCTTTCGATTGGATCTGCCCTTTATGCTTTTGCTGCATCTAACGCAGGGTTAATACAATTTGAAGACGGAAAACTTGCGTATTTTGCTCTCGCCCAAGAAGTTCTTCCCTCTCCCTTAAAAGGACTATTGATTGCAGGGATACTCTCTATTTTGATGTCAACAACAGACTCTTTTCTTTTTGTCGCCGCAACCAATATATCACGCGACTACTATTGGCGCTACCTCAACAAAGATGCATCTGATCGCCAAATCATTTTCATGACAAGAATAGCCATATTAGTTACAATTTCCCTAACTGTTCTTTTAGTTCTCTATTATAAATCCGTTGTGGAATTGTGGTATGTTATTGGAACGATTGGAGTAGGAGGCTTACTTATCCCGATGGTACATGCTTTTTTTGGAAAACAGCACTCTCCTTGGGGGGCTCTTGCTTCAATGCTAAGTGGAGGAGGGGTCGCTTTTACTTGGTTACTTCTGGGTACCGTTTACCAAGAAGTAGCGGGGGAGCCGAGATATCCTCTTGATTTACAACCACTTTATGCTGGACTTATAGTTTCTTCGGTTATCTATTATCTTCCTCCCTGGCCAAACAAAATTGCGATGAGAGATTAAGTTACGGGCGTCCTTTCTTTGGGGACGCCCGCGAATGCATTCTAAAGATTTTCTCTACTCGTCATCGCTACTATAAGAGTAGTTATCCGTGCTAAAGGTGATAATTCCAGGAGAAGAAGCGGTTAAGCTTAGACTCAGTTGCTTAGTTCCCGCTTCTTCTTTAAGAAATCGCTCGACTTCTCCTTGGCTCTCTCCTCCTAACCACTTGATTTTGTACTCAAATTTATTTCCATAGCCTCCGCCACCGGGTAGGATTTTAAGTTGTTTACGACTATCTAAACCCAGAACCATCGTTTCAATTTTATCTTTTTCTTCGCCTCTAAAACCAACAAATTGCACCACAAATTCATCACGTTTAGAAATTGTTGGACGAGTGTGAATCATCTTGATAATTTTATGAGCAACGGCATTAGCAACATTGCGAACAGCTTTATTTCGCGCCTGTTCTCCTCGAAGCCCATAAGAAGGAGTCGACTTAATCAGTCTTCCATCGTAAATATCTCCACTTCCCAATTGGAAATTCCAATACTCTTGTCCGGTTTGTTTGCGAACTCCTCGGCTATGGATCTTAGCTGTCCAAATCAACTCATGCCGAGACAAGTCTTCTGAGCTATCCACACTCAAACTAAGATAGATAATAGCATCCGCATATTCAGGAGAAACAACAAACTTTAAGTGCTCCCCTAATCTATCTTGGATAGTGGCATTCATAACTTTATCTTCAGAATCATTGGGGCGATCTGAAGCTATATAAATCCGGAGATCCACAATTTCCGAAGGATTTCCACCCCCATCAATGGGATCGTTGTCATTGATAGGAGTAGTGGGACACCCCGCCAAAAAACAAGCACTCAACAACAATAAAAAAAAGTATAGTTTACTCATAGCAAATCGGACTTTCTGGCAGGGACTAAATTTCTACCTTTGAAAGTCATCCTCCTTTTCAAACTCAAAAATATTCGTAGTTCTGCAGCCTACATATAGGTACCATTTTCTAATTATGCTTTCTAAATAGATGATTTCCAACAAAAAAATGTTTTTTAGCATTTCGTTGTCTTCTGATTTTTCCTATCATATAATGTTGATTATACCTAATATAAGTGACTTTAACGGGAGAGAAAAAATGATTCGAAGTGTTTCACGTTCTAATTTTCGCAACTTTATTTTTTATCTATGTTATTTATCTGTAATTGTTTGCCTGGGATCTTGTGCAATGTTTGGCCCCCCTAAAAAAATGAAATTAATCCAGTGGGAAGAGGAGTGGTCAAAGGAGATTTTTTCTGAAGCCAAGAGTAAAAACCTCTTAGTCATTTTAGATTTAGAAGCACAGTGGTGTCATTGGTGTCATGTTATGGCACAACAAACCTACTTAAATGAAGAAGTTACCAAACTCATTGGAGAAAATTTCATTGCAGTAAGAATAGATCAGGACTCCAGACCAGAATTAGCCAATCGTTATCGTCAGTATGGTTGGCCAGCGACCATTATTTTTAATAGCGAAGGGAAAGAATTAATTAAGCGCCGAGGGTACATCGAGGCAGACGAAATGGTAAAGCTTCTCGGCCAAGCTATCGAAAACCCTAATGTTGTCATAGAAGATTCTCCTAAGGTAAACTACGCCAACGAGCCTTTGCTTCCACCAGAGTTACAAGAAGAACTCTATCATCGACATTTAGAAAGCTATGACTACGATACAGGAGGGCTCAAGATAGCCAAAAAGTTTATTGATGCTGATAGCATGGAATATGCTATTTTTCGGGCATTTAGTAAAGACTACGAAAATGATCGGATGGCTAGGCAAACTTTAGATGCAGGTATTGCCTTAGTTGATTCAGTATGGGGAGGAATGTTTCAATATTCGACAAAGTTCACTTGGACTAATCCTCATTATGAAAAAATTATGTCTACGCAAAGCAATGGAATTAGAATCTACACTTACGCTTCCAAAATTTTGAATGAACCTAAATACCTACGTGTAGCTAGAGATATAGAAAGATACCTGCGCTTCTATTTAACCAGCCCAGAAGGTGCTTTTTACACAAGCCAAAATGCTGACTTGATCAAGGGACAAGAGAGTGATGAATACTTCTTCTTAGAAAACGAAGAGAGAAAAGCAAAGGGAATACCAGAAGTTGACAAGAGTATCTACTCTAGAGAAAATGGCTGGGCAATTGAATCAATAACTTCTCTTTACACAACAACAGGAAAAAATCGTTATTTGAAAAAAGCAGAAAAAGCTGCTCTCTGGATTATAGCAAACCGTTCTCTTAAAGAAGGGGGATTTAGCCACGGTGAAGAGGATATCGTCGGGCCTTACTTGGGAGACACTTTAGCGATGGGGCGAGCGTTTTTAGCTCTTTATCAAGCCAGTGCTAAGTATGAATGGCTAGAAAAGGCAGAAGCCGCCGCTCTTTTTATCCAAAGCAATTTTCAAAATAGCGAGGGGGCAGGCTTTTTTACAGTTGCTTCAAGTGAGAATCTAGTTTTTGCTCCGACTCTTGTTATCGATGAAAATATTCAGATGGCACGCTTTAGTAACATGCTTTTTCGACTTACTCAAAACCCTGATTATCGTACCATTGCAGAGCATGCTATGCGTTACTTAGCGACCCCCGCAATTGCGAAAAAACGTCTGACCGAAGCAGGAATATTATTAGCCAACTATGAACTTTCTTACGAGCCTCTCCATGTGACGGTTGTAGGAAAAAAGGATGATCCTAGAGCAAAAGAGATGTTCTTAGCAGCATGGGCTCATGGCAGTGTTTACAAAATCGTCGAGTGGTGGGATGAAAGTGAAGGCCAGCCATCGCTTTCTCAAGTGGAGTTTCCTCGTTTAGACAAAGCAGCAGCTTTTGTCTGTGCAAACCAGAGTTGTTCGCTTCCTGCATTTACAGTGGAAGACTTGAGGTTACTTTTGGATAAACAAAAATTAGCAGATTAAGGACACCCTAAATACAAATATTATCGGTAAGAAAGGTATTATCGGTAAGAAAGGTATGATTTTTAAGAAAGGCATGATTTTTTGAGAATAATTATATAGAAATTTATTTGTGGGCCCCGTTTGAAAACAAACGGGGTGGGCCCACAAAAGAACTTACCTACAAAAATTATTTCTACAAGAATTATTGAGGTGAGGTCAAGTCATGATAGCCATAGCTACCTTTTACTTCAGAGCATAGACCAGAACCTGCTTCCAGCTTATCTCCTAAAACTAAATCCATCTTGCCCAAAACTATTCCCTTGCGGTTTCTTGTTTTTCCTGGACAGAAGATCATCATTCGGTCAGAAGCGCCTAAGATAGTACTCTCGGTTTCTCCTCCTTTGTTCGACTCCTTAGCCAAATTTATCATAGCATCAATTTGACTGTCTTCTCGAGTCGGATCATGGTGTCCAATAAAGACATAAGGCAAATGTAAATATTTGGCTGTCTCTCCAATTAGCTCAACTCGTCCATGACCAAAACCAGGAACATAGTTCTTTTGCTCATACTGGCCATCTATGTAAATGGCATCGCATCCTTGAACTTGATTGCGGAAGTAGTTTTCTCGGTAGTCTGTGTCTCGGATATCATGGTCGGTCATGAAGGTAATACAAGTCATAACTTCATTACGATCATTGTAGTTTTCATAGCGATAGCTAATACAAGGGTCTGGGTGATCAGTAGGAAAACATTTCACAACAACACAGTCTTGAAGATCGTGGCTAACTTTTTTGTGTTTAATCTGAGGCAGATTTTGTTTGAGAAGGTTCTTAAACTCAGAAATTCCCATTTCTCGGAAATCACCATTGGGCAAAAAGATAATAACCGAAGAGCGAGCTTCTTTGATTTCATAAAAAGAATAGCTGGCATCAATTTCGCTAAAATCCCGAGGAAAAATAGGTCGTTTAAAAACATTCTGAAACATTTTCCGTGGTCCCCATCCACCAATGATAAGCTTGCGAACAGCATCCGTGTGGAATAAACCAGCGAGAGGTGCTCCGGTATGAAGATGATCATAGTGGTAGTGGGTATAAGTGTTTACAATATCAGAGATAATCTCCGAAACTTTCTCTTTCGGATCAGTGAAAGGATTAATTCCAACGGCAAAACATTTCTTGATTACCGTTTTATCTATTTCAAGAATTCCGCTTCCTCCATCTCCCAGATAAAGATGGTTGTCTAAAAGCTTAGGAGAATAAACTTGGTATGACGTTGTGTTCCCACCATATCTCAAACATTCGGGTCCAGAAAAGGGGGTGCTGCCTCTAGTTCCATAAGTGATTAAGATCAAATCATCAGGATGAAACTCAATGATATCCTCATTCGGATTTTCGTCGTCTTTTTCGTAGTTTATCCAGTCAATCTCTTTTAGACAATCTATGATGTAGGAAGGCAGTAGAACATTCTTAGCTTTTTTTCGAAGAATTCTCAAAGCACCACTCCTTATACTTAAAAAATTTGTCTAGTAACATGTTGGTTTCATAGTTTGCGAAAATTAAGGACAAATATAAAGTTTGGCACTTTATTTTCGATTTTAAGAGGAGTGTCCTCTTTGGAGATACTACTACCCCTCTATCTGTTAGCAAAAGCCCGTTAGCAAAAGCCTGTTAGCAAAAGCCTGTTAGCAAAAGCAAACAGATGCTTTTCTAAAATGTTTGCAGATTGGAATCTCTATAAAGTCTAAAGTAGGAATATTATAATGGATAAATCACCCTAAGTCACTAAAAAGTTTGATATTTTTTAGGAAGTCCCTATTTTTTTCAGGGAAGTCCTTATAATCTTGTTGGTGAGAGAATAATATGTGCTATAATAAGCCCATATTTTCTCAGAAATTGTCCCCTCACAAAATCATCAAGATACTTTTTTTATCGGAAAAAAATTTTCAGATAATTCAAAAAATTACAACTCCCACACTTTGTCATTTCTAAACGACATCTCTAGAATATTTATCCAGTTTTTTGTCGTAATATATTAATTTAGTTAGATGTCAAAATATGCTGAGGGCTTTATAAATAGAAAGGTTCATACATGGACGACACATCTTCAATCAAAGGTGCCTCATCCCCTCTAAGCGTTCTTTTTCAAGGTTTTTTGATTGGGATTGGTAATATCATCCCCGGAGTTAGTGGGGGTACCATCGCTCTTATTTTAGGTATTTATGAAAGAATTATCAACGGTTTACATAATATTAGTTTAGAAACTTTTCAGGTAGGACTTGCTTTTGTCTTAAGAAAAGAAGGTAGCCAAGAACGTTTAAAAGAAGAGCTAAAAAAAATCGACTTCCTTTTTTTTCTCACCTTAGGCCTAGGAGCAATGATCGCTCTTTTTAGCTTAGCATTTCTCATCACTCACTTGATCCAAAACCACCATGCTCCCACATTAGGCTTTTTTGCTGGATTAGTATTGGCATCTGTCGCTGTCCCTTACAAATTAATAAAACGGCACAGCTGGAGAGAGCTTCTAATGGGAATTATTGCAATTGTCTTAGTAGTTACTTTATCTCTCTACCAAAGTGAATCCAATAAAGTAGAAAAAGAAAAAAGAAAGCAGTTGCGTAAAGCTACTGCTGAAAAAGTAAACCTTGTAAAAACATCTAAAACAGAGTGGGGAAACTATCTAAAAAAAGATTTCCCTCAGTATCTACTAGCAGGAGCTGTTGCTATTTCAGCAATGATTTTACCAGGAATAAGCGGATCTTTCATCATGCTCTTAATGGGGGTTTACTTTGAAATAGTCCAAGGACTAAAGGGACTTAACCTCTTTATTATCATTCCTTTTTCTCTTGGTTGTGCTCTGGGACTAATATTCTTCTCTCGCTTTCTCAATTTCATTTTCAGCAAATATTACTCCCTCACTTTAGCTTTTCTGACAGGCCTTATCATAGGATCTCTCTATGAGCTTTGGCCGTTTAAAAACCCTGTTGATGTAAATGGAGTTATTGTCTACGGTGACAATATTTATAATCCCGTACTTTCAAACAACGTTTGGCTAACTGGTGCAACATTTGTAATTGGCTTTTTAATCGTTTGCTCTTTCTACTACTATGAAAAGAAAACAAGCAAGTAAGAAAACAAGCAAGTAAGAAAACAAGTTTTACTTATTTAAAATATTAGGGCGTGTCCCTAACTACCAAAAAGGTATTTCCAATGACCACACTTCCCAACTTTAAAGTTGTTGTTGCCGATGGCATTTCCACTCAGGGGGTTGATTTTTTTAAAGAAAAAAATGACGTTCAAGTTATTTTTGAGCCTAAATGCACCCCAGAGGAACTCAAAGTTTATCTACAAGATGCCGATGCTCTTGTTGTTCGATCCAGAACTAAAGTAACCCGCGATATTTTAGATTCGGCTCCTAATTTAAAAGTAATTGGAAGAGCAGGGGCTGGGGTGGATAATATCGACACTAAAGCTGCCACAGAAAAAGGAGTAGTTGTCATGAACACTCCCGGTAGTAATACCATTTCGGCAGCAGAGCACGCCATGGGCATGCTTTTGAGTATGATGAGGCAAATTCCCCAAGCCCACGCTTCTATGCAGGAAAAAAAATGGGAGAAGTCTCGTTTTATGGGAGACGAACTCTTTGAGAAAAAACTAGGAATCCTCGGATTAGGGCGCATCGGCCGAGAAGTGGCCAAGCGAGCTCAGGCTTTTGGCATGAATGTTTTAGCCTATGATCCTTTTCTTACACAAGAAACAGCGATGGATTTAGGGGTAAAGTTAGTCGGAGTAAAAGAGATTCTATCTCAATCAGATATATTAACCTTACATATGTCACTAACCGAAGAAACGCATCACTTTCTGAACGAAGAACGCCTCAGTCAATGCCAGGCGGGAGTTAAAATAGTCAATTGTGGACGAGGCGAACTTGTCGATGAAAAAGCTCTGGTAAAAGCCTTGCAGTCTGGCCATGTTGCTGCTTGTGCTCTAGATGTCTTTGAACAAGAGCCTTTGGGAGACTCTCCTCTTCTATCTCTAAATAGAGTAACCACAACTCCTCATTTAGCCGCTTCAACACTAGAGGCTCAAGTGAGAGTAGGAGTAGGAATTTGCAAACAAATTTTTGACTTTCTTTCTCAGGGAATTATTTTGAATGCTGTCAATTTTCCATCTCTCTCTGTTACGGAATACAAAAAGCTATCACCCTACTTAAAACTAGCGGAAGCGATGGGAAGTTTTTCCGCCCAAATTTCTTCTCCCCCGGTTCAAGAAATAGAAGTTTGCTCTTTTGGTGGATTAACCCAAGCGAACAGTAAGCCTGTAACAACCGCAGCTCTTTTTGGGTTTTTAAAAGTATTTCTCAAGGAGGGAGTCAATATTGTCAATGCAAGACATATTGCCGAAGAAAGAGCTATTCAGCTAAAAGAAACGGAAAGCTCTGAAAAAAGAGGTTACCCTAGCGTTTTGCGCATTACCACCCAAGGACAAGAGGGATCTATAGCTGTCGAGGGAATTGTTCATTATAGCGAGCAAACCGAAACCGACATTCGCATCATTTCCCTGGAAGGCAATCCCATTGAAGTCCCTTTATCTGCTCACATGCTACTCTTGAACAACAAAGACGTTCCAGGAGTTATTGGGCAAATAGGAACCGTTTTAGGAAATGCTCAAATTAATATCGCGAATTTTTCTTTAGGACGAAGAGGAACTTCAGACGCTGTCGCTGTTCTTAATATAGATAATTCTTGCTCAGAAAGCACTTTGCAAGAGCTAAGAAACATAGAAGCCATTACCTCTGTTAGATCTATCGAAATATAAATGGTCTATGTAGAAATCCAGGGTTGTTGTAAATAAAAAAACGGTAGCCATCGGCTACCGTATTAGGAGAAAAAGGGATAATTTTTTGAGGAGAATTTGGCTTTTCTCCTAAGGAGGTCTTGAATTCTCAAAACTTTTCCAAACCTTTAAAAAAACGGTAGCCATTGGCTACCGTATACAACAAGGTGGAAAAAGGTTATAGATGCTATTTTTGGGATAAGGCGCTTGTCGATTATGTTTATTTAATATAGCGACTAGTGTACCACTAAAAAAAAATCTTGAGAAATAAAGCCATTTTTTTTAGAATACCCTTCTCATGTCAGTAAAAACTTAAATCAAAACTTAAGTTTTTTATCTAAAACATTGAGATGAGCCTTCTCCTCCCAAACGTTTTTCATTCAATAACTGTTTTTTTTCCAGACAAAATCAAAAAACTGTTTCGTATTTAGACAATTTTTCTCATCTGTTTTTCTCATCTATTTTCAGCGAATAAAGCAGTCCTATGCATATCATCAATATCAAAGACGAATCTCCCCAAAACATTATCGAACAGGCTTCTTTAGTACTCTCGCAAGGCGGTATTGTCATTTACCCCACAGAAACTTGCTATGGAGTAGGGGTCGATGCCAGCAATAGCTCTGCCGTCGAAAAACTACTTCAGTACAAGAGAAAAAGACAAAACAAACCCTTATCGATTATAGTTTCTGATCAAAAAATGGCCGAAGATTATGTCTTCCTAAATGAAACCGCTAAAAATATTTATTGTAACTTTCTTCCCGGCCCTATCACTGTTGTTTCTTCTGGAAAACAAAAACTCGCTCCCTTAGTCGAGTCCCCTCAAAAGACCCAAGGAATTCGCTTACCGAGCTACCCTCTCATTTTAGACATAGTAAAAAAATTTGGTCGACCAATCACAGCTACTTCCGCCAATGCTTCTTACAAAAAAACGCCCTACCAAATCCAAGACATTCTCCAAAATATCTCAGAGAAACAAAAAGGGCTCATTGATCTAATCCTCGACGCAGGTGAACTCCCCAAACGAAAACCAAGTGTCGTTATCGATACCACCATGGAGAATATTCAGATTCTCAGAGAAGGCGACTTAGATATTGAAAAGTATCAAACATTTCTATCATCTAAAGAAGAAGAAACCCAAGAGTTAGCAAAACTGATTTACGAAGCAGTATCCCCTTATCTCCAAACAAAGCTCATTGTCTTAAAACTCCAAGGAGACTTAGGAACAGGAAAGACTTTTTTCACCCGCTCTTTTGCTCAAAATTTGGGAATTCGCGAAAATGTCAAATCTCCCACTTTCATTCTATGCCATGAATACCCCATCAAAGACGCAGGAACTTTATATCACCTTGACACTTACAGAATGTACGAAGCAAATGAGATGGAAGACTTAGGCATAAATCGCCTTTTTCAACCCCAAAATGTGATTGTCATAGAATGGGCTGATCGAGTTTCTCAATACATAGAACCTTATTTAAAAGAAGCCGTAGTTATAGATATGCGTCTAAAGCATATGCCTGAAAAAGACACCCGAGAGATCAAATATAAGATTAAATTATAAACCATGAAAAAAACTTACATACTAGCCATCGACACCTCTTGCGATGACACATCTGTTGCTGTTCTCCGTAACGACAATGTCCTCTCTACCGTAATCGCTTCCCAAGAAGAAATCCATCAACCGTGGGGAGGAGTTTTTCCGCGCTTAGCTCGTCGGGCTCATATCGAAAACATTGATGCCACCATTGAGTTGGCCTTAAAAAAAGCCCAGCTCAAAGAATGGTCCAAAATCGATGCTATTGCCGTAACCTACGGCCCCGGTCTTGCCCCATGCTTAGAAGTAGGGCTTCTAAAAGCGAAAGAACTCTCCGAAAAACACAATAAGCCATTAATACCCATCAACCACATGGAAGGGCACATCCTCTCTCCTTTTCTTCGAAACAGCAACGGTAAATACTACATCAATAACTTGCCCCAAGTGCATTACCCTCTAATAGCTTTGACAGTTTCAGGAGGACACACCGATCTAGTATGGATGGAAGGGGTAGGAAACTACAGAATTCTAGGAGAAACTCTTGATGATGCCGCCGGAGAAGCTTTTGATAAAATCGCTCGGATGATGGAATTAGGTTTTCCCGGAGGTCCCATCTTAGAAGAAATAGGTGCGAAAGGAGACCCCAGCAAAATAGATCTCCCCTTACCTATGGCCAAAAAACCCAACTACCACTTCAGCTACTCAGGTCTAAAAACCGCCTGCCTCTACCTAATCCGGGATCTCAAGGAAGAGCACCAAGAAAATTTTCCATCCCTCATTCCCGACATTTGTGCCAGTGCTCAAGAAGCTATCGTAGACTCCCTGCTCCTAAAACTCAAACGAGCCTGCCGAAACATGCCTCCCTCGCTTGTTGTCATAGTGGGAGGAGTTAGTGCCAACAAAAGACTAAGGCTAAAGGCCCGTAAAATTCTCAAGAAATTAAATATCCCTGTCGCTTTCCCCGAGAAAAAATTCTGCACAGATAACGCTGCCATGATTGGCCTAGCGGGATACCACCGATTTCAACGAGGTGAGTTTTTGGAGGATTTTTCTGGGGTGGATCGCTCTCCTTCTATTACAATTGAGAAAGCAAATGGGTTTGTTTTTGGGGAATAAAACAGGAAAACCTGGGAAGTTTTCTGATTGAAGGTACAAATATTATTTTTAAGCCCATCGGGCTCAGACTTATCTGAAACCGTTTTTTGAAAGCGATTACCTAAAACCTCTCTAACTCTTATGTTATGGGGAGGGTAAGGCTCCTGCCGCGCCGGGGTTGTGCCAAGATAAAATATCAGGAGCCAATCACATCCCCTGTTCGGCAGGAGCCTCACCCTCCAGGGAACATGGTGCTTAGAAGGGTTTTCGATCATCTTTTCCAAAAGCGGTTTCAGATAAGCCTCGCCCTCCCCATAACATAAGCATATGCCCGGTCTGTGCTCATCTTTTTTAAAAGCGGTTTCAGATAAGCCTTCCCATAAACATAAGAGTTAGAGAGGTTTTTGGTAATCTTTTTCAAAAGCGGTTTCATCTTTCGACCTGTCCTCTTCCTTGGCAATGAGCACATTCTCCCCAGACATAGCCATTTTCGCAGTAATAACAGTCTTCTTCTTTATGCTCCGGGTTTTTGATATGTTTGCCTTTCCCGTTACAAGTTGTGCAAATAATTTTGATTCTTTTGTACCCTTGGCATCTGGGGCAGGTAATCATCCGCGAAATAATTTCGATGTAGGTTTTTTGTCGAAGCTTTGTTTCAAAGTTTTTCACCGAAACCAAATATCTTCCGGGTTTATCTCCTGCCACAAAATATCCGTGGTTATCTATTTTCCCCCCTTCTGCATACCAGCGCGTTCGAAATTTCATTCGATTATGCTCTTGGTTGTAGCCGTAGGCTTTGAAGTGAAAGGCCTCTCCCGTCTTTAAAGCTTTACGGCAACCTTCTATTTCAATCTTGCTAAGCTTTTCTGCCACCTCTATCCATATTTGGGTTGATTTTGCAGAATGTGAGTCTGTTGCCGAAAGAACAAATTTTCCTGGTTTAAACCCTGCGCTCAGATTACCATAGTGATCTATTTCTCCTGCCTCTGTGCTCCAGTGAGCTTCAAAAGGAAATTCTTCTTTGTATTGATCAAAGCCCCTCGCCTTAAAACGATAATTTTCTCCCGAATCAAGAGGATAATCAGGCCCCTCTATTTTAATAGAGCTAAGGTACAAAGAAGCTTCTACTTTGATTTGACCTAAAACCTCTTTTCCACTTTTGGCATCAAAACACCTAAGCCAATAAGAAGCTGATCGCTCTTCGCTACGAAAAGTAATTTCCTGGCCTTTTTCATTCTCCAAAACTCCTCCCGAAACTGTCCAAGTAGGAAAAAAATCGACCAAATGCCCTTGGCTATCGTAAGCCTTTGCTTCTAAAGTTTGAGATTCATTTGGTTTGAGCTTAATCTCCTTACCTGGCAGTATTTCTATGCGAACCACTCTGTTTTCTACTTTAGTCCCCTCTTCCTCTGTTTCCTTCACAACTACTTTCGCAGTCGATTTTTCTATTTCGGAGTAGGAAGTATTTTTTCCCTCTACCTCTACTTCCAAAGGAGTTTTTATCATATGTTCTTTTGTCTTATTTGAATCTATTGGCAAAGGAATACTGGGCAGAGAAGGTTTAGAAATATGAGAAGAGCGTTTTTCCACTTTTTGAGGAAGATCAAAATTCTCTTCGGAGGAAAAAAAGAGGCCTTGTCCAACCAAACCTAAAAATGCGAAAAAAAATACAAAAAAGATAACAAAAGGAATGAGCTTTTTAGCATCGGTCATTTTTTTCTCCTCTCTTTAATTTCCTAAAAAACAAAAAGAACTTACGGCTATATTACATCAGTTTTTTTTATCGAAAACAAGGCTTTTTTATGCAGATGCTAGCTCTGAACTCTGAGTTCGATTTCTACACCGAGCTCTTGCAGAAATTAAATCCAAAAAGATGCTTTTTTCGCCGTGGTAAATGGGCTATAATAATTGAAATTTATTTTGCAAGGATCTTTGCGGTTCAAAAAGGATAAGCTGTGACTTTAGAGGCTAACTACACTGTTTTACTCAGTGTTGACTACGATGAAAGCGTTCTGCGACGCTACAATGAATTGTTCAAGACTTCTCAGATCAAAGGTGGATCGACAAAGAGTTTTAACAATCTTTACATCAGCGAGCGCAACCTGACCATCAACGACGATTTGGAAATCCACTATGATCTTGTTTTAGCTCTAGGAGCTGAAGATGCGGTTGATATTACAAAGCGGATTTGCCAAGAGGGCGGACAGATTGCAGTGGCTTTTTTTGATTTGCCCATCAAAGCCCCGGACTTAATTCCTCTTGTCGGTTCCATCAAAGGGCTTTTTCCTTCTATGGTTTGCGCTGTAGCCACCGAGGAGGAACTCCGTTTTCGAGGAACCAGCTCTCAGTCTCTTTTTCTATCTCCCAGCGAATGGCTTTACTACCAAAGCAGTAACAACCCAGAACAGATGGAACAACTTATTGCTCACTTGATCTCATCTTTTGTCCTTCACCAAGAAAAAGAGTATGCTTTAGCAAAAAACGAAGCTTCCCGCAAAGGACTTCAACAAATTTTAGCCGCTTCTCCTAATCTATTACAAAACCAAACGGAAGCTCAGCTAGTAACAAAAATATTAGAAACACTCACTCTTTTAACCGAAGCAGAAAATGCTTTTTTAGTGACGTTTACAGAAGATGAAAGCTTCTACTTTGCCGGAGGCATGGGCTCTTATAAGACCAAAACGACCTTTGTCGATGAAGTTTTTGATCAGAAAGTAGAGTTCTTTAGAGCCGTCGTTTCTGATAATACTATCGTTCGCTTACCAGAAGCGACCGTGGTTCCTCTCTCTTTTCGAGATAAGCAAATTGGCCTACTATTTTTCGATCGGGGCCAACATACTTCTACGTCTCAACTTTCCGAAGTAATGACTTATCAGGGAAAAGAATCAGAGCTTTTGAATGTTTTTGCTCATCATGTCGCCTTTGCTATTGAAAATCATCACCTCCAAAAAGAGGTAGAAAAAAAGCAAGCCTTGGAACATGAATTAAATCTTGCCTCTCGCATTCAAGATAGCCTCATCCCCAAAGAATTTCCTAAAATCGACGACATCGAACTCTACGGCATCATGCAAAGTGCCAAAGAAATCGGGGGAGATTACTTTGATGTCATTACCAATGGAGACAATCTCTACATTTGTATTGGAGATGTTTCCGGAAAAGGGGTTCCTGCAGGCCTCATTATGAGTGAGCTACGTTCGATTGTCCGTGCTTTCAGCATGAGCTATACATCTCCAAAAGAAATACTCATTCACTCTGCTCAACTACTACTAAAAGATATTGCTGGTTCTGGAAAATTTGTTAGCATGTTACTCTTTAAGTGGGACGGGACGGACTTACTTTACTCTTCTGCAGGCCATGAGCATATTCTTCATTATAAGGCAGAAACAGGGGAATGTGAAGCTTACCGTTCTGGAGGAGTTGTTTTAGGAGTAGACTTTCGAAATTTCTCTCGTTTAACTAAAGAGAAGAAATTGGAACTTCAGCCTAACGACGTAATTGTCTTATTTACAGACGGGGCAAGTGAAGCCTTTAACCCTCAAGAAGAGATGTTCAAACTTGAGCTACTTCAAAAAACCGTGGAGAAATATAGCCATTTAGCTCCTAAAGAAATGGTCGATGCTATTTTGTCAGATATCTTAGATTTTATGGATGGAGCAGAGCAGCGTGACGACATCACTCTATTGGCCCTAAGATACAAACCATCTCAAAACTCCCTTGATTGATAAGGAATACCTACCTTGAATTTTTCCGCCATCTTTTACATACTAGGAAACCTGCTTCTATTACTCGCCTTAATTTTGTTTGTTCCTGCCATGATCGCAGGCTATTTTTTTCAAATTTCTGCGAGCTACGAACAATTTCTCCACTCAGAGTTTTTTGCCTTTTCTATTTCGATTCTTTTAGCAATTCTAACTGGGGTCCTGTGCAAGTATCTCTTTCATTATGATAGTCGTTCGGAAATTGGGGTGAGGGAAGGCTTTGCCATTGTCACTTTAGGCTGGCTTAGCTTAAGCTTTTTTGGCGCTCTTCCTTTTTACATCTCGCAAAGTTGCCCCACCATGATCGACGCTTACTTTGAAACGATGAGTGGATTTACCACTACAGGAGCAACCGTCATCTCAAACATTGAAGGGCTTGCTCCTGGAGTCCTCTTTTGGCGCAGCCTAACACATTGGATCGGTGGGATGGGAATAGTTGCTCTCTCCGTTGCCATTCTTCCTCTTCTCGGAGCGGGAGGATACCAACTCTTTCGAGCAGAAGTTCCTGGCCCCACAACCGATCGACTCACTCCACGCATTGCGGAAACCGCAAAAAAGCTATGGCTAGTATACATACTTCTCACTCTCATCGAGACCATCCTCCTGATGTGTGGAGGAATGCCCTTGTACGATTCTCTGTGCCACGCTTTTGGAACTCTGGCCACCGGAGGGTTTGCCACAAAAAATGCCAGCATCGGACATTACGATAGTGCTTATTTCGATTGGGTAATCACCTTTTTCATGTTTCTCGCCGGGTGCAACTTCGTTCTCCACTACCATCTTTTTTTCCGAGGAAATTGGAAAACCTTCTTCCATAGTGCCGAACTTAAAGTTTACATTGCCATTTTGCTTATTGCCACTCTGGGCATTTCAGGAATTCTTGTGGCTCATAGCGATGATCTTTCCATCTATGAACCCGTAAGTGACGCAAATCACGACTACGGTAACTTTTTTGGCTCTTTGCGCTATACCGCTTTCCAAGTGGTGGGAGTAGTTACAACGACCGGATTTGCCACGGCAAACTTCGATGCCTGGCCCGATTCTGCTCGTTGGATTTTATTCATGTTGATGTTCTGTGGGGGGTGTGCTGGGTCCACCAGCGGGGGAATGAAAATTATTCGCCTAATGGTCTTAGCTAAAGCTGCTCTACGGGAAATCTATCGATTAATCCATCCTCACGAAATTGTCCAAGTTAAGATTTCAGGAACAACCATATCTCCTCAAGTTATCTCCAATATAGTTGGTTTTAGTATCTTATTTATGGGCTTGTTTGGCTTCTTTAGTTTAGTCATGACTTTTTGTGGAATGGATCTCGTAACCAGTTTTTCTTCTGTTGCCGCAACTTTGGGAAATATTGGGCCTGGATTAGCAAAAGTGGGAGCCTATGAAAACTATGCTTGGGTGAGCGCACCTGGCAAAGTAGTCCTCACTTTTTGTATGCTTCTGGGTCGCCTAGAAATATACAGTGTAATGGTGCTCTTTTTGCCCGGGCTTTGGCAAAGGTACTAGAACTAAAATTCGTCTGAAGCTTATGTTATGGGGAGGGTAAGGCTCCCCATAACATAAGCATTCGAACGATTTCCGATGATCCTTTAACGAACACTACTCGCCTCTAGCCAGCCTTCATCGCTGCACCAGGAAGCCTCTTCTCCCTCCAAAGGAAAGCGTGGTAAGAATTCTCCCGGACGATATCGGGCCTTGTAATTCATAGATCGACACTCAAAAACTTGGTAGCCTAAATATAAATATTCTTTTTGCCGTGCCCGAGCCCATTCAATTTCATTTAGAATAGAGTACATACCGATTCCATACTCTCGATACTCTGGCTCATAAACAAAATAAAGCGATGAAGCTCCATGAGGAACTTCGTCGACAAAACCCAAACCCACCAAACGATCTTGGTCATAGTAAGTAAATTCGAGTGAGCCAGAGAAAGGAGTGAGGAAGCTACAATAGGCATCCTCATCGACCTCTTCGTCAATCCACCCAACGTTCTTTTCTTGAAATTTGTGGTAGCGTTCGTAGAGAGCAAATTTTTCTTGGGAAAAACTGGGCTTATTGACTCGACATTCCAAATGACTTAGTCTTTTCCTACAGCGGCGCATATCCTTTCGTGGGTTAAATTTTTGCACTAAAACACGATAAGGTAGACAAGATTTACAGTTAGGACAATAAACCGGTCGAAAGAAAACATTGCCAAAGCGGCGATACCCCCGACTCAGATATCTCTGATAAGTTAAGGGAGACATTTCAAAGATCACTTTATACTCTTGGTAGGCTGTCTTATCAGGAATGTATGCGCAAGGTTCGCGCCAATTGAACTCTTCTAAAATAAACACAGTTTTCTTTCTTTCATATAAGAAGGACTATTACAAAATAAGCTCTAAAAAAGACTAGTCTAGATTTCTCTCATAGATTATAATAGTCGAGTCGCTTTAGATAAACTCTATTTTGGGAAGAAAAAAGAGATGAATATTATTGATTGCCATGCTCATGTTTTTAGTGAGCGATCATTGCCTTTCGAAGAACAAAAATCGCACTGGCAAAAAGCGGGAGTTACCCGCGTTGTCCACGTTTTTTGTTTAGAAAGCGATTTGGAAATTGCCCAAGAACAACTTGCCTTGGAAACCACCGATCCAGATTTAGTTTTTGTGGCCGGAGTTACTCCTCACGGAGCTGATAAATACACCGAAGACATTGCCGACTTTTTGCGCCAACATCAGAATCATTTTGTGGCCATCGGAGAAACAGGATTAGATTTTCACTATACAATATCTCCTCGAGAAACTCAAATTGAAGTTTTTCATCGTCATTTGGAGCTAGCCTTAGAGTTTGACAAACCTGTCGTTTTGCATCTACGTGATGCCGATGAAGAAGCCAAAGATATCCTTTCTCAATACAAAGACAAACTTGCAGGAGTTATGCTACATTGCTACACATCAGGCTTAGAGCTAGCCAAGTGGGGGGTTGAAAATGGTATGTACGTCTCTGCATCGGGAATTTTGACCTTCAAAAAGTCGCAAGATCTACGGGAAATTTTTCAACAAGTTCCCCTTTCTCAGCTTTTAGTCGAAACCGACTCCCCCTACTTAGCCCCTCATCCTTTTAGAGGCAAAACCAATCAGCCAGGTCTCGTAGTAGAAACTTACAAGTATTTAGCGGAGATGTACGGCGTTTCTTTTGAACAGCTATGTCAAACTGTTTGGGAAAATAGTTCTCGACTATTTCGATTCGAAAGCTCTTAGGATAGCTTGATTTAAATTTTTTATTGTATTTTGGTGGGAATTTTGTTAATTTTTTGTCTTCAGGCACTTGGAATATTTATTTCTTTCCAAGTATATTGTGGAGAAAGTATTGTTTGCCCCACCTTTGCCCCAATTCTTTCACATTAGCGATGGGAAGTGTAATGTTAGAAGAGGATCTTTTTGCTATCCAAGAAGTTAGGGAGTTACTTGCTAAGGCCAAAGAGGCTCAAAAAAAGCTAGCTACCTACTCCCAGAAGCAACTCGACACAATCATTGACGCAATGGCTCAAGCTGGTCTTCAAGCTTCCGAAAAATTAGCTCGGTTGGCTTCTGGAGAAACTGGAATGGGAAGAGTTGAGAGCAAAATTGCCAAAAATCGCTTTGCTGTTCAAGATATATATGAAGATATCCGACCTTTAAAAACTGTCGGAGCCCTACCTTTTGATCCTGAAAAAGGTTACTATGAAGTAGCCGAAGGAGTCGGGGTTGTTGCCGCCGTCATTCCCACAACCAACCCAACATCGACAACGATTTTCAAAGCATTAATTGCCTTAAAGTCAGGAAACTGCATTGTTTTTGCTCCCCATCCTAGAGCTAAGAGATGTATACGCGAGTCCGCTAAAATTGTTTACGAAGCTGCTTTGATGGCAGGGGCTCCTGAAGGGTGCATTGGCTGTGTAACAAATCCTACCTTAGAATCGACCCAAACATTGATGTCTCACCCTGATACTGCCGTTATTTTGGCAACAGGTGGGCCCGGACTTGTCCGAGCAGCTTATTGTTCAGGGAAACCTGCCTTTGGAGTAGGGGCAGGTAATCCTCCCGTAGTGATTGAGCGTTCTGCAGATATCACCCACGCCGTTCGTTGCATTGTGGAAAGCCAAACCTTTGACTACGGAACACTTTGTTCTTCCGAGCAATCTGTTGTTGTTGATGCTCCTATTTTGGACCAAGTTAAGGCTCAGTTTTTAGAGCGGGGAGGATACTTTCTCAATTCCCAAGAAAGTAAACTTGTTTCTCAAATTGCAGTAAAAAATAATATGATGACAGCCGAGGTTGTTGGGCAACCAGCATACAGGATTGCTCAGATGGCAGGAATTAACGTTCCTCAAGAAACCACGGTTTTACTAGCTCCTTTAGAAGGAACCGGACCAGAGTTTCCCCTATCCTACGAAGTACTTGCTCCCATCTTAGGTTTTTATGTTGTTCAGAACTGGTCGGAGGCTTGCCAGTTAAGCTTAGATCTACTTAATCTAGGGGGTAGAGGTCATACTCTTGGAATTCATTCAACCAACCCTGATATTTTAATGGAATTTGCTATTCAAGTGCCGGTTTCTCGGGTAATTGTTAACGCTCCCACATCACAGGGTTCCGTAGGATTTGCAACACACCTAGACCCCTCAATGACTTTGGGTTGTGGTACTTTTGGTCGCAATATAACCTCTGACAACATCACAGCCCGACATCTTTTAAACATAAAACAAATTTCGGCTATCGATAAAAATTTCCCTCTTTGGGAAAATCGACCTATTGAACAGAGTAATACTGAAATAACAATAAGTGATTTATGCGACAAAAGCTCATCTCCGATAAGCCCTTCTCTTGGTCTAAGCCAATCGAAAAATATTTGCCAAGAGAAATCAACAAAATTTAAAACCGGAAGAGCAAAAAATATACAGCCTTTAACGGCCCCTTCTTTGCCAAAAACTCAAAAATCAGGCTGGCCTTATAACGTAGTCTAGTGGAAAAATTCTAGTAGAAAAATTCTAGTAGAAAAATTCTAGTGGGAAAATAGAACTTTTAGTTCTCATTTGAGAGAGAAGATCTTTAAGCTATTCATATTTCTATTTGATTCATTTACAGGAGTGTCAAAAAAATGAGCAAAATTGCTTTAGGAATGATCGAAACAAGAGGTTTAATTGGTAGCGTCGAGGCTGCTGATGCAATGTTAAAAGCTGCCAAAGTTACCCTGATGGGTAAAGAACAAATTGGTGGAGGTTATGTTACAGTAATGGTTCGAGGTGAAGTAGGTGCCGTAAAGGCAGCAACAGACGCCGGTGCTACTGCTGCAAAACGAGTGGGAGAACTTGTATCTGTCCACGTAATACCTCGTCCTCATAGTGAGGTAGAGTGCATTTTGCCTCAAAACCCCAACTGGAACCGGGAAGGCAACCCAAGTTAAGGATTAGGAAGTCACAGACAAAATGGTACAACTACGAACTTTTACCTTTGTTAATAGTTTGCAACCGCAACTAGCTAGTTATATTTCCGCAACGTGTCGAGGCTATCTTCCTATTCCCGGACAAGCTTCCATCTGGATCGAAATTGCTCCTGGAATGGATATTAATAAAGTGACTGATATCGCACAAAAAAGTACAGATGTCAAGCCTGGAGTCCAAGTTGTAGAAAGAGCCTTTGGAATACTAGAAATCCATGCGGATAAGCAAGATGTTGTTGTTGAAGCAGGAAGACAAGTTCTGAGCTACCTCAACTTAGAAGAGAAAGACAGAGTCACTCCTAGAATCCTTACCTCTGAGTTGATTACCAATGTCGATCCTCATCAAGCGATGCTGATTAATCGAACGCGTAAAGGAAATCTTCTTCTACCTGGGCAAACACTTCATATCTTGGAAGTAGAACCCGCTGGATATGTTGTAATTGCAGCAAATGAAGCGGAAAAGACCTCTCCCGTATCTTTAATCGATATTCAACCGATAGGAGCCTTTGGAAGACTTTATTTGGCAGGAACAGAAAGTGTCGTTAGTGAAGGAGTTCATGCTATTGAGGCTACTTTACAAGCGATCCAGACTGCTTCAACCTAAATAAAACTTAGAAGGCACAATGTTTGTGGGAGAGCGATCTCAAAGGAGTTCGCTCTCCATGCCTTAATTTTGAATTCGCTTTTGATTACTTTGATGACTAGAAAGCGCTCATTATGCCAGAACCTTGTATTGGATTCCTTGAATTTGCGAACATTGCAAAAGGTATTGAAGCAACAGATGCTCTTTTGAAAAAAGCATCTGTCGAAATCGTCTTTTCTCATCCTATTAGCTCTGGGAAGTATCTCACGATGTTTTCAGGAGATGTAGAGTCCGTGAGAAGCTCTTGGAGCGAAGGACGAGAAATAGGGAAAGATGCTTTAGTGGGATCTTTTTTCATACCTAATCTTCATCCTGCAATTTGTGCTGCCATTCAAGCATCCCCTTCTTTTAACGAGTTGAATGCACTGGGAATTTTAGAAACAACAACTTGTAGTAGTTGTATTGAAGCAGCTGATATTGCTTTAAAAACAGGCGATGTTCAACTACTCAGACTACATTTAGGACAAGGCATCGCCGGAAAAGCCTATTTTATCATTGATGGTGAAGTGGGAGAAATCGAATCTGCTTTGTTGCCTGCAATCGGCTTAGCACGAAAACAAGAAAGCTTGGTGGAGAAAGTAATTATTGCTCGCGCAACTCCTGAATTGCTCGATGCAATTACTTAGGTATTTATGAACACTCTCCGTTACCCTATGAGCATTTCCACTTTCTCCTTTTCTTTGGGCTTGCTTCTTTACATTTTATGGGGGCCTTCTGACTCCGCTTGGTTCCCCTCACATCCCTCGGGATCAAATTTTTCTCCCCCTGCACAAAAGACCTCTTCTTTTAAGCAAGATTCCCCTTTACTGCAACCAAAGCAGTTTTCTCAAGCCCAAATATCTTTTCAACATTGGATGAAAAAAGGCAAAGAAGCAGAAGAAAAAGGAAATTTCATTCAGGCAACTCGTTTTTACGCCTGGGCACTTAGCTATTTTCCTGACGAACAACTCCAGCTACATTTAGAGAAGCTAAATGCAAATATTCGGGCTAAAACTATTCTAGAGTTAAATGAAGAAAGTCTTTGGCTACAAGCAAAAAACTTAGAAAATGTGCACCAATATGAAGCTGCCCTTCTTGTATACAAAAATATTGATCTATCTTTCCCTCAACATAAATCAAAAACTCAAATTCACTTAGAACATTGTCAAAAAAAGCTCTTAAAGCAAAAAAAACAAAAAACTCTCCTCAATCAAGCCAATATCTTAGCTCAAAAAGGAGAGTGGAAGCAAAGTGCTAACGTCTACAAAAAAGCTCTTGCTTTAGGAGACAATATAGACTTAAAGCACGTAACCCAAAAATACCAAGAATCTATAGAACACTTGAGATACGAATCCAAGTTGAAAGAAACAGTCTCTATGCTTCTAAAGGAAGGTAGGTTTCTTCAAGCTCTTCTTTTTTTGGAAAAAAGTGATGAAAACTTTTCTTTTTTAGTTGAGTTAAGAAAAAAACTTAAGCAACATTTACAGAAAAAGATGGCCTACGTTTCTCGGGGATATTTTTGGAGAGGGAATGCCATAAAACCAGAGGAGGGACCTTTAGAAAAAATTATGGTAAACGATTTTTACATAGACCGCTATGAAGTGACAAATGAAGAATATCTTCACTTTGTCAAAGCAACGGGAAGAGATACACCCAGCCACTGGTCTGGTTATCTCCCTTTGAAAGGGAAAGAGCAACATCCTGTTTCTGGAGTTTCTTGGGAAGATGCTCGTTCCTATGCTCAGTGGATTGGTAAGAGGTTACCCACAGAAAAAGAGTGGGAGAAAGCAGCGCGGGGCTTAGATCAAAGGCGCTATCCTTGGGGAAATCAATTTCTCCCTGAAAAATGCAACTCCCTCGAAGCCAACAAGCAAGGGACCTTGGCAGTAGGGTCCTTCCCTGAGGGGATTTCTCCTTTTGGCTGCCATGACATGATAGGCAATGTCTCTGAATGGACTATGGATACCTTTCGCCCCTACCATAATGGCTCTTCCACTCTATTTAGAAGAGGATACCGCGTTGCCAGAGGAGGGAGTTGGTATTATGGCCAAGAACATTTAAGAGTAAGTTCGCGTTTCCCCTATGTTCCTGAAACCCGTCTAATATCTTTAGGCTTTCGTTGTGCAATCGATGGCAAAGCTCTAAAAAACTATTTGCAGTAAGAGAGACGAAAATGACGATATTTGCAGTTTTTATTTTGGCATATTTATTTATTTTAATAGGTATGGGAGTTTGGTTTAGTCGAAAAATCAAAACTCAAGACGACTTTGTCGTAGCTGGAAGAACTCTAACCGCCCCCATTCTCGTAGGGACTTTAATGGCAACATGGACAGGTTCGGGCTCTATTTTTAGCGGAGGAAGTTTAGCCTACCACAATGGCTATGCAGCTCTTTGGAGCTCTGTTGGAGCTTGGATAGGAATTTTAGCTGTTTATGCTATCGCCAAAAAAATTCGCCGAGGTGGTAAAATGTCGGTTCCTGATATAATTGAAGATCGTTTTGATCATTGGGTTGCTTTGGCAGTCTCTATCGTTACCATTATTGCTTATGTTGTCATTGTTAGTTATCAGTTTAAAGCAGGTGGTCGTGTTGTTTTGGCTCTAGGAGGCGAAGATTTCCGTTTATTCGGTTTTGATCCTATGATGACAGGTATTCTTTTGACAGCCTTCTTTGCTATAGGCTATACTGTTCTTGCAGGTATGCTTTCGGTTACCTACACAGATGTGGCCAATGGGGTAATTATGCTTCTGGGAGTCATCATCGCAATGCCTTTCCTCTTCTCCGCCGTCGGTGGCTGGTCTGGGTTTGTTAGTCAAGTTCCGGCTGTCAAATGGGAAGTATTTGGACATATAGGCGGAATAAAAGCGATGGCTCTACTAATTCCGACCATGCTCCTTTTAATGGGAGATGCTAATATGTACCAACGTCTCCTCTCTGCCAAAGATGAAAAAGAAGCCAAAAAATCTGTTGCAGGCTGGCTCATTTGTGTTATTTTAATTGAAATTTTAATCGTGTCTCTAGCCTTCCTTGGTAGTGTTTTAGAACCAAATCTATCAGAAACAGAAAGAGAAAGTATCATTCTGCTTTTAGCCATCCGCCATGTTCCCACAATTGTTGGATGTTTACTTTTAGCAGCTATTGTTTCTATAATTGTTTCGACCGCTGACTCCTTTTTACTTGTTCCAGCTACTAATCTAAGCCACAATGTTTATCAACGATATTTCCGTCCCCAAGCTTCCCAAAAAGAATTGATTTTAGTCAATCGTATGTCCGTGGTTTTCTTAGGGATCTGCGCCTTTCTCATGATTAGTTTTTTCCAAACTATTTTGGAAGCAGCCTATGCTGCTTACACTATATACGGAGCTTCGATTACTCCTGTGCTGTTAGCAGCCTTCATTTGGAAAAAAGCAAGTGAAAGAGCAGCTTTATTTTCAGTATTAGGAGGAGCAGCTACTACTATTTATTGGGAGGTTTACAAAAAAACCTACAACGAAAATTTATTTGGCCTAGATGCCGTTTTTCCAGCTTTATTTGTTTCATTATTTTTACTAATAGTTGTTTCTTTTATTTCTCCCACAAAGAAAAGTTTAGGTAAAGAGGGGTAAACTTCTTTGAAAATTGCTATAATAAAATAAGGTACCTAAAAAAACGTTTTCAAAGAAACAATGCGATGGAGCTAATTCTACATCGCAAACCGTAGAATGTTGAGCATTTTTAGCAGTGTTGCAAATGAGGGACGTAATGGAAGTGGAGAATTTTTGCCAAGTTAGCTTACATATTTTGAACGGTGAACGCCAGGGCCAAAAGTTTCCTTTAGAAGAAGGAATTACTAGCTTTGGTCGAAGTTCTCGTTGCGATATACAAATACTGCATAAGAGTGTTTCTGGACACCATTGCAACTTTGTTTATGAAAATGGGACCATTTTTGTTGATGATAAAAACAGCTCCAACGGCACATTTATCAATGGGGACCAAGTTACTCATAGCCAAGTAAGCTTTGGAGATATAGTCCAGATTGGGGGAATTCGTATTCATGTCGAAAGCCTAGGAGAAAATCTTCGAAAAACGGTTAAAACAAGAACCTACATGACAGAGGTTATCGAAGATGATGCAGACCAAGTCGTTTATCGAAAAGAAAAACGTGATCCTACCTTTATTTCCAGCCTTCCCGCTCTTGGTGCTGACAAAATTCAAAGAGACATCAGGCTTCTTCATAACATTGGAAAAATGCTCCAGGAAAACTCTCCTATAGAAGATTTAATGGGACAATTGATGGAAATGGCCCAAAATGCTTTACAAGTAGAGCGAGGGTGTATTTTTTTCCGTATCCAAAACTCTCAGGGAAAACTAACCTCCATTTATCGATCGCGCAAACTGCCCGACGAAGCATTCTCCCGTGAATCATTTCAAATTAGTGAAACAGTGCTAGAAGATTCTTTGCATAAATCTATAGGCATTGTCAGTACAAATACCTTAGCTGACCAACGTTTCGAAGCAGACTCCACCGTAAAGAAACTAAATATTCATTCCATTCTTAGTGTCCCCTTGCTCGGAAAAAATGGAAACTTGGGGGTAATCTACATGGATACCCTCTCTAAGGTAGTTAATTTTCGACAACAAGATTTAGATTTACTCTCTGCCATTGGTCGCCAGGTGGGTTTAGGTCTGGAGCGTATGCAAGCGGAAGTTGCTTTACAAAAAGTCAACGACCAACTTGAAAAACGAGTGAAAGACCGAACAGCTGAGCTTTCCAAAGCCAATGTAAATTTACAACAAGAAGTTAATGAGCGAAAAAAAGCGGCTGATGCCCAGCGTAAGAGTGAAGAGAAATATCGTCTTCTTATAGAAAATATCCCTGATATTGTTTGGACATCTGATGCACAAGGGCACATTTCCTACATTAGTAAAAACGTGCAAAAGGTCTATGGTTACAAACCCAAGGAAATTGAGAAAAATGGATCCACTTTATGGTTAGGACGTATTCACCACGAAGACGTTGATCGAGTAAAAGAAAACTTGCGGGCTCTTTTTGAAGAAAATGAAAAATTTGATTGCGAATATCAACTCCAAAGAAAAGATGGTGATTGGATCTGGATCCATAACCGTGCTCGAAAATGCTATATGGGAGAGGATAATATTCTACAAGTCGATGGAGTCTTCTCTGATATAACTCAACGAAAAAGAACAGAGAAAGATTTAATCAAAAGCAATAAACGCTTAGAAGAAGCTCTAGCAGAGCTTAAGGTTACCCAAGAACAAGTGATTCAACAAGAGCGACTACGAGCTTTGGGACAAATGGCTAGTGGTATCGCCCATGACTTTAACAATGCACTCTCCCCTATCTCAGGCTTCAGCGAACTCTTGATGCTACCCAATACATTGGATGATCGCATCAAGTCTCTAGATTATCTACGCATGATTCATACTTCTGCCCAAGATGCTGCCAGTATCGTTCGACGGCTTAGAGAATTCTACAGGCATCGAGAGGTAGGAGAAATTTTTAGTCCTGTTATTTTAAACAAGCTAGTAGAAGAAGTTGTTTTATTAACCCAGCCAAAGTGGAAAGACCAAGCCCTGGCAGCAGGAGTTACTATAAAAATAGAAGTTGATATAGTCAAAGAGATGCCAACCATTCTAGGAAATGAGTCAGAGCTTCGCGAAATGATGACAAATCTAATCTTCAATGCTGTAGATGCTATGCCAGAGAGTGGCTCCATCATTTTACGAACAAAAACTAAAGATGATCGGGTTGTTTTCCAAATCCAAGATAATGGTGTTGGTATGGATGAGAAAACCCACCTTCGCTGCTTAGAACCTTTCTTCTCAACTAAAGGAGAACGAGGAACAGGTTTGGGGCTATCCATGGTTTTTGGAATTGTAAAAAGGCACCATGGAACAATCAATATTGATACTCAGGTAAATCAAGGCACAACATTCACTTTTAGCTTTCCCGTAGAAGAAGGCCGTTCTTTAGAACAAAAAAATGTTGCTATGCCTCAAGTAATACCTAATTTACGCGTTTTATTAGTGGATGATGAGCTTCCCATGCGTAATCTTTTATCGGCTTACCTCGAATACAATGGACATCAAGTCGAGGTTGCTAGCAATGGTCGAGAAGCTCTTGAGAAATATAATGAAAATGATTTTGATGTGGTTGTCACTGACATGGCAATGCCGGAGGTCAGTGGAGATCAACTAGCTGCTGCGATTAAGCAACTATCCCCTCATAAACCCATTATCCTGATCACTGGCTTTGGAGATATGATGTTAGCTGCAGGAGAAAAACCAAAGGGAGTAGACTTTGTTCTAAGTAAACCCGTCCGCTTAGAGGATTTTCGGGACGTTCTTGCTAGAGCAATCTAAAAAAGCTGAACGAGAACACACCCGACCAAAGTACTTGAAAAGCAAAAAACTAAATGAAAAAAGAAGTTTACTGGCACACAAGTAAAGTGCAAAAAAATGATAGACAAAAGATCAAGCAACACAAGTCCAGGTGCCTTTGGTTCACAGGACTATCAGGAAGTGGTAAATCAACTCTTGCCAATGCAGTCGAGAAGAAATTATGTGAAAAAAAAATCCATACTTACCTATTAGATGGAGATAATATAAGGCATGGGTTAAATAAAGATCTTGGGTTTTCCGAGCAAAGTAGAGAAGAAAACATTAGGCGTTTGGGAGAAGTAGTGCGACTTTTTGTAGACGCCGGGGTTGTGGTATTAACGGCATTCATTTCTCCCTACCACAAAGACCGTGACATGGCACGCTCTCTTTTAGAAGAAGGAGAATTTATTGAAATTTATGTCAAATGTGACCTAGCTATTTGTGAAAAAAGAGACCCTAAGGGTTTGTATAAAAAGGCAAGAGAAGGAGATATCCCTAATTTTACAGGTATATCTGCTCCCTACGAAGAACCTTTAAACCCTGAAATAACTATTAACACAGGACTAGAAGTTTCTTTAGAAGAGCAAGTGGAGACAATTGTTCAATACCTGGAAACTCACTACAAAATTGAAAAATAGTCTTCTTAAAGCATTACACCGCTGATTGGTTGTGATTTAACCAATAATTTGCAACATCAGCTATAAGTTTAGAAAAATCTTTATAGCTAATAGGCTTAACTAGATAGCTATTAGCATAAAACTGATAAGCTTGTTGGATATCTTTCTCCGCTTTAGAAGTAGTAAAAACAACAACTGGAATACTCCTCAACTCTTTACTCTCTTTTACTTTTTTCAACACTTCTAGTCCATGAATTCTAGGCAAACGTAGATCGAGTAAAATCAAATCTGGACGTAACTTATGTTCCCCACCACTCTCCCCGTCGGATGCAAAAAGATACTCTAGGGCTTTTTCTCCATCTAAAACATGATGAATATTTTTTTTTATTGCAAGATCTTCTAAACTACGGACAACTAATTCTGCATGGGCATAGTTATCTTCCACTAACAAGATCTGAGTAATTTTATTATCTATTATCGTATTCATAAGTCACTACTCTTCTAAGAACACACAACAAACTCTATTGCCTAGAAAAACTAAATGAAAATCATATTTATATAATATATATAAAAAGAAGAAAAAATCAAGTATTTTATTAAAACAAGAAAATAGCTCAAAGATATTCCCCCAGCATTTTTACGACCATTTGTCATAATTCAGAAAGAAATATACTAGAAAATTACTTCGCTCAAAGTGTTCTCTATATAAACATTGTCTTCCTATTTAGAAAAAGGAACTTTCTATGCCCCCCACAGATGCTCTTCGCGAAAAAATGCGACAACGTCCTGCTGGCCGAAGTCCTGCTGGTTATCAAACCTGGCAACATTTACTTTTTCTTCATTGGGAATTTGATCCTCAAGCTATTCAAAAGACCCTTCCTCCAGGTTTATACGTAGATACTTACGAGGGGAAAGCTTACTTAGGAGTTGTTCCTTTTTATATGCGCAATATTCGGCCTCGTTTTTGTCCAACAGTGCCTGGTATTTCTAATTTTTTGGAACTCAATGTGCGAACTTATGTCTACGATGAAAGAGGTATTCCAGGAGTCTGGTTTTATTCTTTAGATGCCAATCTTCTTTTAGCTGTTTGGCTAGCCCGAGCTTTTTTTCATCTCCCCTATCATCATGCTAAAATGAAAGCTAAAAAAGAAAAAGAAAAGGTCACCTACTATACTAAGCGATACAAAAACACTCCAAACCTATCATCTTCCTTTTCTTATTCGTGTGAAGGGCCTTATCACGAAGCTGAATTAAAAGGGCTGGAATTTTTTTTACTCGAAAGATATATATTATTTGCCTACAATAAAAAAAAGAAAACTTTATCAACGGGGCAAGTTGTACATTCTCCCTATCAAGTTAGATCTTGTCAGCCTGACAAGTGGGATGCAAACTACTTGGAGATAAACGATTTTTCTCTTCCCCAAAATCCACCGGACTATTCACATATCTCAGCGGGTGTTGATGTCGAGGTTTTTGCCATTCAAAATGTTTTGTCAGATGCTTTATTGGAATTTCAATAAAGCTTGTAAAAGCTTAACTTAGATTTTCATTTGAGGAGAAAAAAATGGGAAAATTCAAACTAAACAAAGAGGGAAATTTGGAGCAAAATGAAAGCGAAGAAAAAAATCGGGACTGGCCGAACATAAAGTCCGATTTAAAACCTCTTATCCAAGAACAAATAGAAAAAGAAGAGGAACTAGAAGATAAAAACGAGCCCGTCTCTTCTCGCATTGTTAAAAATGTTATTTTCCGAGCAGACCCTTCTCTGGACTCTTTTGTCGGAAAAGGAGAAGAGCTTCTCGATAATGTTTTCCAAAATGCAGTAGACAGCTTAGAAGAGGCTGCCAGAAGAATTCTTTACCGCGTGTTTTTCTTAGCCTTAATTTTATGGGGCTTAAGTTTTTTGTCGAGGAGTGACATTCAAGCTATTTATCAATACTTGAGCTCCTTTTAAGTGGGGGATAAAACATTACACGTATTGTAGCTATTAGTGATACTCATGCCCGACATGACGGGCTTGAGGTTCCTCCCGGAGATATTTTCATCCACGCGGGTGACATTACTCGAATTGGAGCCTTACAAAACGTAATTGACTTCAATAGTTTCTTAGGGACTCTTCCCCATAAACATAAAATTGTCATTGCTGGTAATCATGATTTTTGCTTTGAAAAAGATTCAGCAGAAGCAAGAGCGTGCCTAACAAATTGCACTTACTTAGAAGATGAAGAAATCATCGTAGAGGGAATTAAAATATATGGAAGTCCTTGGCAACCGTGGTTTCATAACTGGGCTTTTAATCTAAAACGAGGCCCAGAGCTCAGAAAGAAATGGGATCTAATCCCTTCAGACACAAATATTTTAGTGACCCACGGCCCTCCTTTTGGCTACCGCGATAAAACCCTAAGAGGTGAAGATGTTGGCTGCGTTGATTTACGAGAAGTTGTCGAAGAAATTCGCCCCAAGTATCATATTTTTGGGCATATCCACGAAGCTGTCGGACAAGACAAGAATGAGCACACTCAGTTTATCAATGCTAGTATCTGCAACTTAAGAAATGAACCGATCAACTCTGCTGTGGTTATTGATTACGAGCATAAGTAAGTTTTTTTAAGAAGGATAGTAGAATGAGAATATGTTTCTTGGCTATCAGTTTATCTCTATTCTGTTTAGTCTCCTGCCAAAGCCCTATAGAAAAAAAAGTTATCCGAAACCAGATCAACAACCAATGCACCGTAGGAATGTACACTTCTTCTCCTGATGGTTTCTTTACCAATAGTTTTTGGCTGGAGGGGCCCGAGGGAGTAGTTCTCGTTGATACTCAGTTTATTCCCTCTGCGACGAAGGAACTTGTCCAGATAGCGGAAAAAAAATCCGGTAAACAAGTTGTTGCTGCCATTGTGCTCCATGCCAACCCTGATAAATTTAATGGAACAGAATATTTAAGTGCCCGAGGAGTTGAAGTAGTCACTTCAGAACAAGTACGTGAATTAATCCCTGCTGTGGATAAACTCAGAAGAGAATGGTTCTACGAAAGGTTTAAACCTGACTATCCAGAAACATTAGTTTTGCCCAAGGCGGTTTGCCAAGAAAATGCCACCATTTCCCTTGCTGGCATTAAAATCAACTTTCATGTTTTAGGGCCAAGTGTCAGTGAAGCTCACATTGTCGTTGAACTGGATGGCCATGTTTTTGTCGGAGATATGGTCGCCAACAAATTTCACTCTTGGCTAGAGTTAGGAAAAGTTCAAGAGTGGTTAGAGAGCCTAGACTATGTTACCAGCCTATCTCCTCACAAGATTTATCCTGGGCGTGGTGAAATTGCTTCGGCTAATATTTTAGAAGAGCAAAGAGCCTATATAGTATTTATTAATGACCTTGTCAAAAAGCACCATACAGGAAAAAAAATTAGCCGAGAAATGAAGGAAAAGTTAATAGAGTTAGTCAAGAAACGTTATCCTAGCTACAAAATTCCCTACTTTCTTAACCTGGGAATTCCAGCGCTTTGGCGGTTAAATTTTATTCCATGACATTTTTTTTTTCCTCCGCTTGGGCATTATGGGCTCTTTTAGGTTTAGCTCTCTTTCTCTTTTGGTCTCACTCTTTTTCCTCTAGAAAAATGAAACCAGAAATATCGGTGAGTAGTTTAGAGCTTTGGTTAGAGCTAGAAGAAGTAAAAAAGCTTCATCTAAAAAAATTCTCTGATCTTTCGCAGAATATAATACTCACTATCTTGGCCTACTCTTTAGGAATCCTTGCTCTATCTAGCCCGGTTATTACATTACCTCAAAAAAATGCGAGAATTCTTTTCGTCCTAGATTGTTCTCTCAGTATGAGAACCAAGATATCTTCACAAGAAACAGTTTTTGAGAAAGCCAAAAAAGAACTCAGCAAATCGCTAGACTCTTTTCCTGCCGATGAAAAAGTTGCCCTTTTGAGCTTTCCTCAAGGAAATTTCTCAGAAGGTGTTCCTGCTGCCTTAAAAAAAAACCTGTCACGTTTTAAAGCTACCGAGGTAGCAGAACAGACCCCAGATTTTTTTAGGTTTTGGGCTCAAAAATGGCCAGGAGAAATTTATTTTTTAACTGATGGAGCAGGAGAGAGCAGCAAGAATATTCCAGGCATAAAAAAAATATCTCTGGGAATAGAAGCAACTAACAACTTGGGAATTATTGACTTTTCTGCTAGACCTGAGAATAATAAATACAAGGTAATTTTAGGGGTCAAAAACTTTTCCGAACACAAGCAGAGAACCTCATTTATTATTAAAAGTACTAACAAAAAACTCTTCCAAGAAGAGTTAGACATACCAGGCCAAGAAAGTATATTTTGGAAACAAGAACTATCTAACTTTGAAGCTCAAGAACTGTTTGTTACTTTAGAACATAAAGACAATCTTATCTGGGATAACTACGCCTATGCCCCAAAAAAACCACAAACTCAAATTTGGCTAGACAAAGTCACTCGTCCTCTTTTTATCCCTTTGCTAAATAGTATTCCTGGTCTCAAGGAAACTCTCTCCCAAAAAGAAGCCGATGTTATGGTTATGGGACAAGAATACTCATCAAACCAAAAGAGTTCTCTTATTTTTTTTCAAGGTATTTATCCCCAAGGTAAATTTCCTTTGGTTTCGAAAAACCTTTCCCCTTTAGTCGGAACAACTCACCCTTTCCTTAAATCCGTCCATCCTCAACTCATTTCTCTTGGCCAAGCTTATGTATGGAAAAAACCTCTGCCCAAAAATACTCAAGTTCTCTTATCTAGCCCTGCCGGAGCTGTTATCGTTAAGCATTCTTCTTACCTATACATAGGCTTACCAGTAGGAAGCTATTGGGAAAATATCCCTTCATTTCCTATTTTTTGGAACAATTACTTTAATCAATTGGCTCCTAATCGTGGTTCTTTTTTAGGCATCTCTGGGCAGACAACAAATACTACTCCTCAGCCTTGGCCAAATCAATGGAGAAACGTACTAAATTATAAAGAATCAGACAACAAAGGAGAAATGAACTTACGAGAATGGTCTTATGAGCAGAAAAAAGTTTATTTTCAGACATCCATCAGTTTATCTTCATGGTTGACTTGGCTCTTCTTTTTTGCTTTGTTATTCCTTTGGTGGCATAATAAATAAATACACAGATCTAACTATCTATTGGTGAGCTAAATAGTTTTTCATAGCCCACTTTCAATTTTTTCATTTAGGAGTTTATTATGGGTATCTCTTCTGAGAGAAATTTTTTTGGAATGTTCCTCATGCTTTGTTTACCTCTTCTTTGGGCCCAGTCTCCTCCTGCTATCACGAGCACTCATGGATTAGCGATTGGCGATGTTAGCTCAAAAAGAGCTTGTGTTTGGTCTAGAGCCAACCGAGAAGCTCTTATGCACGTAAAATTAGTCCCTCAAACAAAATCAAAAAAAATATGGGAAAAGGCCACTCCTCTTTACATGGAGCACGATTTTACAGGCAAAGTTTTCTTCGACAAACTAGAGCCCGCGACTTCTTACACCTGCTATATTGCTTTCAGTGAGATGAAGCCAGATGCCAAGCCAAACTATAGTAACGCTCTTCAAGGAACTTTCCACACACCTGCTTCTGACCAAACAGCTCAGCCAGTAGCATTTGCTTGGGGAGGCGATTTAGCAGGCCAAAATGTCTGCCGCGACGCCAAAGAAGGTTTTCCTATTTTAAAAGCTATTAACAAGCTTTCTCTAGATTTTTTCGTTGGTCTAGGAGACATGATCTACGCCGATAATCCTTGTCTGGAGCAAGGAATGTTTGGCAACAAACAAGTTTTTGGCTACGACACTCCTGGGGTAAACCTAAGTGGAATTTGGAAAAGATGGAAATACACTCGGGCTGATCCAGAATTTAAAAGCCTCCTCTCACGAGTTCCCTACTTTGCTATTTGGGACGATCATGAAGTAGTCAATGACTTTGGACCTCATCATGATACCAGATCCAGTGAGCCTTATACCGAGGATGTGAACTTAATGCCCATAGGATTAACTGCTTTTTTAGACTATAACCCTGTTTTTGAAGATGAACATGATCCAGCACGCCTATACCGAAGTATTCGATGGAACAAGCACGTAGAAATCTTTTTCTTGGATACCCGTCAATACCGAGACCCAAACTCTCTAAAAGATGACCCCGAAAACCCCAAAAGTATGCTAAGTAAAAATCAGCTAGAGTGGTTTAAAAAAAGCCTCAAAAAATCAAAAGCTACTTGGAAAATCATCGTTTCAAGTGTCCCTATATCCATTCCTACTGGCTATCCTCCCAGTAACGGACGCGACGGCTGGGCCAACTTTGACCAAGAAACAGGTTTTGAAGGAGAGTTGCGCGGTATATTTCGTTTTCTAAAAGATGAAAAAATATCACAAACTCTTTGGATCACCACTGATGTTCATTTTGCCTCTGCTTTTGAGTACACTCCCTTTGCCGATAGTCCTGAGTTTAAGATTTATGAAGTTATAACGGGTCCTCTCCAAGCAGGTCTCTACCCTAGTCATAATTTTGATAAGACTTTTGGAACCAAACGTCTTTTCTTTTACGGCCCTGATCCCAAAAGGATCTTCACGGAAAACGAAAAAGAAAAACTCACCTACCAAGAAGCTCGGCAGTACATGAACTTTGGTTTAACCGCCGTTGATCAAAAGGGAAATCTGAGCACTAAAATTTGTGATGTCGATGGGAAAGTTCTTTATGAGCTTAAGCTAGCCCCACCTGGAGGCAAAAAGTAGGTGAAAAAATTTTGGTATCCCCTAGGGTTGATTTTCTTGATAACAACTATTGTCTATTTCCCTACCCTAGATAATGATTTCTGTTTAGACGATGCCGTGCTTTTTGAATCTTCTTATCCACAAAGCGGCCAGGAAGTGCTCCTATTATTTGTAGAGCCTGTACAACATCGTCTCATCTCTCATTATCGTCCAGTAACTTTTTTGACTTTTGCGGGCGATCATTTTCTCTGGGGAAAAAATCCCAGAGGATACCATTTTACTAATATCATCATAGCGGCAGCAACTGCCTCTCTTGTCTTTTTCTTAATCTATCAGTTTTTCCCTTTAGCCCCTGCCTGCATGGGGGCTCTTATTTTCTCCATACATCCTGGTCACAGCGAAGCGGTTATAGGAATCTATAACCGCAGCCAACTCCTAAGTACTTTTTTCATGCTTTTAGCTCTTTTAGCGATAGCTCGGGTTATAAGACTGAACAAACCTAACCGAGCTTGGATGTTCTTTTCGGCGGGAGCAGTTCTCTTAGGTTGTTTAGCAAAAGAAAGTGCAATTGTCACTCCTCTTTTAGCTATTCTCCTTATCTACACAGAAAAAACTTTTTCAAAACATAGAGCAAAACCTTCTGAAAAATTTTCCCCTATTTTAATTCGTCATCTCTGGGGAGGGATTTTCTGGCAGCTTGTCGCGATTATGAGTTACTTACTTTTGCGCTATAAGGCCATTGGGTCCATGGGCATGCCCGGAGTTGATGGCTTTTTAGCCGGTCTAGCTCCTTTGGCTATCTATGTCAACATTACCCGAATCATAGGAGAATATCTTCGTCTAGCTTTTTTCCCCTTTTCCTTGAGCTGCGATTATCCTCTCATTCCCATTTCTTTCTCCTGGATGGCTTTTCTTTTTCCATTGCTATTAGGTGGTGCTTTTTATATTTTTGGGAAAGGCCAGAAAAAGCCGAACAAAACAAAAGAGTTTAGTCTGATCCAAATTTCTTATTTTGCCAGCTTTGCTTTTTTTTGGTTTATTATCTCTTTACTACCTGTCCTTCATATTCTTCCTTTACAAATACCACTAGCCGAACGTCTTCTATATCCAGCACTCATAGGCTTCTCTTTTCTCTCAGCCTCTCTTTTCCAAAAACGTTTTCGCTTTTTTATAATCTTTGTCTTTCTCGTTTTTTCCAGCCTAACTTTCACCCGCACTTTTGATTGGAAGGACAATCATACTCTGTGGACAAAAGTTCAAAAAACTCACCCAGAAAGCTACCGGACCCTCATTTTTTTTGGATCAGAAGCAGCTCGGCAGGAAAACTTTGATAAAGCTCGTCAATACTATATCCAAGCTCTCCAAAAAAGACCCAATCGCAATAATCGCATTCTTATTTACGACAACCTCGCCACCTTAGATTTCCAAGAAAAGAACTATCTCCGCGCTCGCTTATATATTCAAAATCTGTTTAAAGATGCTCCTCTTTACCCCAGAGCTTGGATATTATTAGGAAACATAGCTCAAAAAGAAAAAAACTACGGAGAAGCTTTCAACTACTACCACCAAGCCCAAGAAGCCCCTAGGCTAACACAAGATCTAAAAACTATAATTAGCCAAAAAAAGGCTGAGATCTATTTTGATTTACAAAGATGGCCAGAAGCCTATTTTTTCTACCGTGAATGCTTAAAAAGAGACAAAAAAGATGGACTACTCTATTTGCGAATTTCCTTATCAGCCATGCGTTCTGGTAAGCTAAAAGAAGCTCTTCCCTATTTAGAAAAGGGACTGGAGCTAGCTCCTAAGTCCTGGCAACTACATTATCTCAGCTTTCAGTACTACCAAACTCAGGGAGAAAAAGAAAAGGCAGAGGAGCACTATAAAAAAGCGAAAAAATGGGCTCCCGAAGAAGTGGATTTACCCCGGGAGAACGGTTAATTTTTTGCGACGTCGGAGGGAACCCAGGGCTATTCATGTTGAACCCCCTTTCGGGGTTTTCTGGCATCGTCGGGGTTTCCCTGGGTTGGAAACCCAGGGCTATTCACCCTCAACCCTCGCAGCGTTTTCTCGTAAGATTTCTTTAATTTTTTTTAAAATTGGAAAATTCCTTTAGAATATGATATTATTAAACATTCATATCATTTCCACAAGGAGAACCAGATGATCCGCATTCTAATTCTATTACTTATTATTTCTTCCTCTCTAATAGCAATGCCCTTTGATGATGTTTTAGGCTTTTGGGATTTTGATGAAAATGGTTCTGCCCCAGCTCAAGACAAAACGGCAAACGGAAATGACGTCAACTTAGTGGGCGCTGTCAGAGATACGGGAAAAGTCGGGCAAGCTTTAAGTTTTGACGGAGTGAATGATCATGCGGAAAAATTAGCGGCTTCTGGGCTTCCTCAAGGTAGCCAAGCTTTTACTGTCACATTATGGTTCAACTCAAAAAGTGCCACCCATCAATCTTCAGAAATCGACTCGATTGGTCACTTAGTTAGCTTTGGCTCAGAGTCACAAAACCAGTGGAACCTGTTTCAAGTTTTCCAAGGTAAACTACACGCCGCTTTTCATAGCAATGACTTACAGGGCAACACTTTGACAGAAATAAACACTTGGTACCACGCCGCGGTAACTTTTGATGGAACAACCCGTACCTTGTACTTAGATGGTGCTCAAGATGGTATAGATGTCCCGACAACTCCTAATGTATCAGGAACAAATCTATTTTTTGGCTCTACCCCTGGTAGCCTGCCTGTCTATTACTTTGATGGATTGATCGACGAAGTCGGTCTTTGGAACCGAGCTTTGAGTGCCGAGGAAATTGCCGATATCCACAGTGGGGCCGCTACATTCTCAGATCCTATTCCCGAAATAAACTCTTTTCTACTGCTATTATTAGGTTTTTTGGTAATCTGTTCCAAAAAATTTACATTTCCACATTAAACAAATTGCCCATACATTCCATTTCCTATCGAGTTTGGTAATCTTCATTCGTTAATTTTTTTAGAAAATGGATTACTGGAGAGGCGCAGCGAGTTTATGTTTGGCAAAAATTAAAAACTGGATTTTCCTGAATCATTAGGGCCAATAAGAACTTAAAAAAGCCTAAGATAACATTCTGCGACTCTCCAAAATTACCTTCCGCCTTTTTCCATTTTCTCATTCTACTTTTTCCGAGAAAACTCTGTCAAAATGAAAAGACAATCTATCTGCCATTCTGTCAAGATGACGAAGTTTTTTCGAAAGGAAAATGTTTCCAAGCCAAAAGGAAAGACTCTGTTTTTTATTTTTTCAAAAAACCTGTAACCCTTATTTTACAAAAGCAAAAGAGAGGTTTCCCTCCAAGAGTTTTCAGTAATTTTTTCAGATTTGGCACAAGCTTTGCTTCTATAGTCTAGCAGAGTTACAAAAAGGAATTACCCAAATAAAGATCATTTGGGATGGTTTTAGAAATGGTGTTTTTTGATAAAAATCCATTATGATTTTTTCATTAAGGAGCCTAACTATGTTCATTCGTATATCTGATCCTGTTACTGAACTACAAAAAGAATTGAACGATTTTTTAAGAATCCCTTCTTTCCAAAGAAAAGCAAATTTTCCTTTGATAAATATCCGAGGAAACAAAGAAGAGCTTATTGTTTCTGCTGAAATTCCAGGGATCTCTCCAGAAAAGATTGACATCTCTATTATGAAAGATGTTCTTTTTATCGAAGGAGAAAGAGTTAAAGATGAAGCTCCTGTGGTTCACCTTCAAGAATGCCGTTGGGGAAAATTTAAACGAGAAATTCAACTACCCTTTTTAGTCGACCAAGAAAAAATTGTCGCTAAATATGATAAAGGTATTCTGTCGGTTCACCTAGAGCGAGCTCCCGAAACTAAACCTAAGCAGATTAAAGTGCAATTCTAGTCTATTAGGAATTACCTTTAAAGTGAGGAACCAAAAGTAAATGAGAAACTAAAAGCTTTTGGTTTCTCACCTAATCAAAGACAATCAAGGAGATAAAATCATGAGTACAGAGTTAGAAGTAAAAACAGAAAATCAAGTGGCCAAAAATATAGTCAAAGAAAACCTTGAGTTACCCACTTTTTCTCCTTCAACAGATGCTTATGAAACAGAAGAATCTTTTACCATCACCGTAGAAATGCCGGGAGTAGAAGAAAAATCTGTAGATATTCGAGTAGAGGGGGAAGAGCTTCGGCTAAATGCAAAAGTAGAAAAAATAGAAGAAAAAGAAAGTCATCACCTTCTTCACTCAGAATACTACACCGGTCACTACAAAAGAGTATTTACTCTACCAAAGGAAGCCGATACTAATAAAATAAGCGCTTCTTTCAAACATGGTCTTTTGCGCTTAACAATACCAAAAATAGAAAAAGCTAAGCCAAAAAAGATTCTTGTTCAAAGCGCTTAGAAATCTTTAGTGTGTACTAAAAAAAGAGGCAGATAAAATAATTTCTCTGCCTCTTTTTTTGTCTTCCTGTTAGAACAGGCTATGGTTTATCCCTTCTCGTCTTTCTTAATCCCTCACCCCAACAGGCACACTCGTCTTCTCCATAATATCTTTAATAATCTCCTCTTTTGTTGTCCCTGAGTGACGCGTTTTTGTGTCGAGCATCAATCGATGCGAGAGTACGGGAACAGCCATAGCTTTTAAGTCGTCAGGAATAACATAGTCGCGCTCTTCTGTCCAGGCATGAACTTGTGCTGCTCGGGAAAAAGCGAGGCTTCCCCTTGGGCTAATCCCCAGCTTAATGCGAGGATCTTCGCGGGTACTTTTGACAATTTCCAAAAGGTAAGCGGTAACTTGCTTTTTTAGGGAAACTTGGCGTACATCTTTACGCACTTGAAGAATTTCATCGCGGGCAGCAACGGATTCTAAACTATCTAGAGGGTGTTTGAGCTGTTGTTGTTGGATTATCATCGCTTCGTGTTCAATGTCTGGATAGCCTAAACGAAGACGCATAAAAAAACGATCCAGTTGGGCCTCTGGTAAAGGATAGGTTCCATGAAAATCAACAGGATTTTGCGTAGCAATAACTGTAAACATTTCTCCCAGAGACATAGTTTTACCCGAAACAGTAGCTTGTTTTTCGCTCATAGCTTCAAGTAAGGCTGATTGAGTTCTTGGGGAAGACCGGTTGATTTCATCGGCGAGAAGAAGATCGCTAAAAACAGGGCCTTTACGAAATTCAAATTCTCCTGTCTTTGGCTGATAAATATTAATCCCAATGATATCTGCCGGGAGAAGATCAGGAGTAAACTGAATACGCTGGTAGCTAGAATCGATAGAGGTCGCAAGAGCTTTGGCCAGAGTGGTTTTGCCTACTCCAGGAACATCTTCTAAAAGAATATGTCCACCTGCAATAAAGGCAATGAGAGTTTCTCGGAGAACTTGCTCTTTACCTTGGATAACCTTTCTTAAGTTATTTAGTATTAAATGAAAAACAGCCGCATCTTGTTTTTTTTCTTGTTTCTTGTCCATGATTTAGACCTTTGCTCTGAGTTCATTAAAATCGGCTTTTTGCCATTCTTGTTCAAGTTTATCTAATGTTTTTTGATCGGGACATTCTTTTCTGTAAACACTTTCTTCTATAAGAAAAAGTATCTTTTCTCCCCAAGCTTGGCCAGCAGAAGAAAGATAATCTTGAGTTTTTTTATGATATTCACGCCAAGTTTCATTTTTCTTACGAGAGCGAAAGATTTTTCCAAGAGATTTTTCCCATTCATCAGTCAATTCTTCCAATTGTCTCCACTGCTGAGGATTTCCTTCTAAACGGCGAGAAATATTCCTAAATTTTTTCTGATTGTTAGGAGTACGCTTCAACCACAATTTCCATGCTAGAAAACTAATAAGTACTGTTATAAAAAAACCACAGAGAAGAAGTATAATCTTTGTATCAAGAGAAAAAGGATTTTCTAAAAAGCTTCGAATTTTTTCTCCTACCCACTCTCGAAAACCTTCTCCCCAGCCTCGATAGTTCTGAAGAAGATCCCTGAGTTGATCAGGAGGAGTTGGCTCTACTTGAACCCAGCCCTGCTCGTCGTAATAAACTTCGGCCCAAGCATGAGCATCACAAGCTCGTACAGTGATAAAGTTTCCCAGTGTATTCCATTCATGAGCGAGATATCCTGTAACATAACGAGCAGGAATTCCATGGCTTCGAGCGAGCATAATAAAAGAAGAGGCAAACATTTCACAATGGCCAGAATCTTTTTTCCGAAGGAAGTTTTCAATAGGCTCCATATCAGGATCAAGCTCAACTTTTGTGCTATAAGCGTAGTTGTTTTCTAAATATTTTTGGAGCAAGAGAACTTGTTGATTAGGCGACGACTCTTTTCCTATAATCTCTCTGGACAATGTTATGAAAAAATCTTCATTTTCAGGAAGAGCTAAGTAACGATCATGTTCCTTTGGCACAGGAGAATAATAGGCACGAGGGGATATCAACATCTGAATCTGGTCACGCCCCAGCTCAGAAGAAGCCCACAAAGCTCCTTCCTCATTTTGGAAAACTCGATTTTTCCGTGCTTGGCTTGCTTGTATCCTAATCGCTAAAGTCTCCAGAGGAGCAAAAATAATAGAGACGTCTTTATTGAGAAAAACTAAGTCTGTCCATTGATCAGTGTCTTTAACAAACTCAAGAGGGGTGATTAAAAACACATCTTTGCCATCGGACTCAATTTCTTTGGCATTTTCCTGAAGCTGAGATAGTTTCCATCGGCTCTCTTCATATTGATCGTAAACTTTTCCCCTTAAATAATAAACAGCTGGGGGAGCAAAATAACGCAAAACAGGCTCTCGGGAAGTAGCAATGTCTTTTGAGCGAAGTTGAGATATAGGAGAAAACCCAGCTTGAGTACTGGAGGAGCTTTTCAGCAAAGAGGAGAAAGGATGCCAGCTTTTCACCTCTTTGCGATAGTGAGCCAAAACATGCATGGTGGTAAAACAAAAAACAAGGAAAACCCCTAAAATCCAGATCCAAGCTCGGGAATGAGAGAAATTTCCCCGTGGGCATAAGCTCTCAAGGCGTATCCGGTTGAGTAGAACCAAAGTAGCTACATACCCCGTCATGCATAAGATAAAGATAGAGGTTGCCCCGGTAAAGCTAGCTCCTACCATAATAAAAAAAGTATAGGCAATCAAAGAGGAGGGATCTTTTTCTAAGCGTTGTCGATAAAGCTCTACAACGGCTAAAAAACCAAAAGCCATTGTCATATGAAAAACTAAAGAAAAACTGACTAAAGAATTAATAGTAGCATGACAAGGGTAATAAGTATGCTTTGCTAAAGCCAAAGTAAAAGCCAATAGAGAAAGCCCCAAATTGCTCCTTTTCCCTATCTTAAAAAAAGGCTTTTTCTGCCATGATCGATAGTAGGCAAAACCTATAAATGGAATAAGAGTCAAAAACCATATAAAGGGTTGTAGTCGTTGTTCACTAGGAATCGTCAAAAAACATGTGAGACTCCAAGAAAACAAGGCAACTATAACCAAAAACACTTCTAAAAGACGAAGAGTTTTCATAAAGCGACAACTCCCCCTTCTTTGATGCATTGAGGAGAAACAGTAACTATTTCCCATTTTTGCTTCGATATTAAGTTTTCAAACTGATCTGCTTTTTCAGTGCACAGCAAAACCTTCAATCCAATATCTAGCTGATGGAGTTTTTCTAAGAAGTCGATGCGAGTCTGATCTAAATCAGAAAGAATAATAATTGCTGAAGTAAGAAGAGAAATACGGTCGTGCATAGCCGTTTCAATTTTCTCAAATAGATTTTGAGGAGACGGTTCTAAACAGGCAAGAATTTCAAAAACTTGTTCCATATGAGCAAGAGCTCTCCCTGATTCAAGAAAATAAACTTCTGGCCCAGCAGCAAAAATTTCAATAATATGCTCCTGACGTGAAAGGTAATCTACTACCGCAGCAGCCAAGCTTAAACTAGCTTCAAATTTTTCTCGGCCTTTGTTCAAAGGGCGAGAAACTTGGGCGTCAAAAACTAAAGCTACCCGACAGAAATACTCTTCTTGGTATTCTCGAACAACAGGCTTACCCAGTCTTGCCCAAGAACTCCAATCAATATCTCTCAAATCATCTCCATCTAGATACTCCCTGTTTCCAATATACTCCATTGAGTCACCAACTTCACTCACCAAAGCAACACCTCCAGGATGATACTTCCTACCCGTTGGGATTTGAAAGTTTTCTAAGGGAAAAAAGTTAGGGTAAACAATAATGTTCTTTTTTCCTTTTTTTCCATGACCTAGTCGATAGAAACCAAAAGGGAAAGCAGAGTCTACACGTAAACCCCGAAAAAAAAAGTTACCTCGTTGATGAAAGTGAGATTCAAAATGAAAAGTATATTCCTCTTCTGGTTCCAAAAGAGGAATATACTGCTGCTCTGGTTCAATGGTAAGAAAAGATTGTGTATTAGCTGCTTGAACAACAATATCTCTTCCCTTTCTTTTAGATTTATTGCGAATGCGAACAGAAAAGGGAATTTTTTCCCCACAGACAGCGCGCTCACTTAAATTCAAATCTAGATGAACTCGAGGACGAAAAAAATGATTAATCCATAAGGTAACTACACTAAAGATAGTAAAAAAACCGATAAGCAAGAAGGTATCCATATTGGAAGAGTGGTAGCCATCAATAAACCAAGCGAGAAAAATCCCCATAAGAATGGCTCGGCTACTACCCATCAAATCAAAACGCCAACTGTACCAAGATCGAGAAAGGAAAGGTGTTCGGTTACGCTGCCGCCAATGCAAGACGAAAGCTCTCCAGTAAGACATAATAGTATCCAAAAGAATCTCCTATGTTTTAAAACGAATAGTTCGAAATCCTTTTTGCCAAGAGTCAATCTTTAAATGATCCGGGTGATAAATAGTTTGAAAGAGTTGACGTAGCTCTTCTGGAGGAATCAGGTGAGTGAGTAAAGGAAAACTTGTTGCTATAAGCTCCAAAGTTTGCTCTTTACCAGTAGAAGGAGTATTTTCCCAAATTTGTAGGAGAAAATTGATCAGGAAATGAGAGTGTTTGGAAGAAAATTCTTTTTCTCGCAAGCCAATTTGAATAATTTGCTTAGTTGCTTTACTGCGAGCAGAAAGATCTTTCAGCTCTTTGATTTGCTTCCAGAGTTCTGTCAAAATCTCTCCTCTATTTTCATCTTTTTCAGATAACCGACTGAGAAAAGCTTGGATTGCTCCCACTTTTAATTCTGGGTCCGTCAACTGTCCAATGAGAGCCATAGATCCTTGAGAAGGAAGCGAGTAGATGACCCAAGTGAGAGCATCTCGTTGTTGTCCTTTTAACTGAATAGCTTGAAGAATATCAACAACTGGATCTAAATGCTCCTCTCTAATCTGGAAGGCAATCTCTGCTAAAGCCATTGTCCGCTCATAACAATCGATTTGATTTTGAAGAAAATCAAGAGATTTTTGACAAATATCAATGGTATCTTCAGGATAGAGTTGACAACAAATCTTAAGAAGTCGATGGCAAGCTTTTGCTCTTTCTTCCTCTCCAATAATAAAAGTAATCAGTAAGAATCCCTCATGCCACTCGTACTTAGCCCACTCTAAAGCTAAGCGAGAAAGAATAAAATCACGATAACGCCCGATCGTTCTGGTTAAAGGGGCAGGAAGAAATGTTTGCATTTGTTGAGGAGTAATTTCTTCCTCTAAGTCAATCATTGTTTGCTCAGGAAACTCTAACCCCAAGAAACTTTGTATGAGTAAAAGAACACTTCGAGGAAAAAGTACAGATATCCTTTGAATAAGGCAGGAAAATTCTTTTCTTTCGTCTGTAATAAGTAAGTCATTCCCGGAGATTTGCAAACCACGAGGGTCAATGTAAGCAGCAATTTTAGCCATGCTATCTAACCAAGGAAAAGACCAGTTTTGTAAGTAATCATCATCCATTAGACAAATAGCATGAGCTAATATAAAAAAAGCCTGGGCACTTTCTTCAGGAGTATCAATTGCTAAAGCCACTTGAAAAGTATCTTCCATGGAAACCGTCAACTCTTGTTCTACGATAATATGGGCTTGAGTTAGCTTAGGAACATTAACCGTCGTGCCCGCCCCCCTTATCTGCGTAAAAATCTCCTTAATCCAGCCTTTTTGTTTTTGCAAAAGTCTGTATTTCTCCTGAGCTGAAATATCTTGAAGGGCTTGTAAATGATGGTTAGCGCACTCTAAACGCAAAGTTCTTACAGGTAAGGTAGTCACCATTTGCCGTTTGATAAACAAATTGGATGAATCAAGGATAGAGAATAGTTCCAGAATAATATATCTTTGTAATCGATCTCGTTGCTGAACAAACTCTATAGTTTCGAGAATCTTTTCCGAAATTAGAAGAGCTTTTTCAGGACTCTCAGAAGCCTGCTCTTTGGCCAGATTTATCATATGAAGAGCACAGAGTAAACGGGAATCTTCATTAAGTTTTCCCAATCGACTTGAATGAATGCGGTTTTCAATTAAGTTTACAGCAACTTCTCGCCAAGTGTCTTTATAGGGAGAACTCATTTCTCGTTTTTGCTCAAAAAAATGCATTAAATAAGGTAGTTTACGCAAAAAATCTCCTTGTTTAGGAAAATTTTCCAGTAATTTTTGCATAAAAGCATGGCCATATTTTGGATCAAAGAAATTTAAACATCTTAGCATGTAGTTAGCATTAGAGAGATCATCCCCCTCTTCATAAATTTCCAAGATCGATTTTCTTTGCCCCTCAACAGATAAAAGTAAGTCGATTAATTTTTCAACAAAATCTTCTCTAAGAGAATCGGGAAAAGTTAAGACAACATGAAGAAGTTGCATGTAAAGAGCAAAATTTCCAGAAGGGATGCGCAGGGAAAGTTCTTCGATTTTTTCCCATGCTAAGTGATTAAGAGAGGGATCTCTATCATGACAACATTCTAAAACTAAAATCCAGAATTGAAACTGCTTATGAGGAGAAAAAACTCCTTCAATCCCCGAACGTAAAAACATACGAATCGATTGGCCTAAATCAAATCCAACATGAGTAATCGCAATGAGAGGAGTAATAGACTTTACATCATGCATAGTTAAGCTAGACTCTGCCTGTATTTGAATAACTAGCCGATGGGCAAAAGCACGATCCTTAAGCTTTTCCAAAATTTCATAAGCCAGTTCTGCCTGCCGAGTTCTTTCTAAAATTTCCATTAAAACATAAGATGATTTTTCTGCTAGTTTATAGCAAAAAAGACGGATCATGGCGTTACTCAAATCATTTTGAGGGAAACTATCTAACACAAGTAAAAAACGCTCAATATAGTTTTCAATAAAGTCCGGTTCAAATTTAGCTAACCAGAGATAAATAAAGTTTAAGTGTTCCTGAATTGTGGTGTCTTTAAATCCTAGTTCTAATTCATCAACATGTTTTTGAATTAAAATTAAACATCTTTCGAAAGCTTCGCAAGCAAAAATGGGGTCTATTTTTTGAGTCTTCAGAGCCAAAACAGTTAAAATCAAAGTTTTCTCAATGGCACTATCAGGAAGTATTTCCAGTAGTCGGTAATAGCTATCACGTTCATATGGAGAATTATTTAGAAGGAGAAAGAGAGAGGAAAAAACTTCCGTTTTCTGAAAAAAATCTTCGGGAGATAGTAAGTTCAAAAAATTAGGAATTGTCTTACTGTGTATGCTACTTTGATAAACTTGAGCAACCCTAGTCGAGAGCGAACTGGATTGAGAAAGAACAATATCCTTCACTCTTTGGGAATCTTTTTGCGCAATTACTTGGAGAAAGATACCCGCTCCCTCTTGTAAGAGACGGCCAAGCACTTCATTTGACCATTCTTCAAAATCAACTTCGGAAGACTCCCATAATCTTTGAAAAATTCGAATACGATTAAGAGGAGCTTCAATACGATTGAGTAAAGGAAGAGCTGCTTCGGGTTGAAAAATGAAAATAGGGAAAATAATCTCTAAGAAGAATTGATCTTTGCTTTGGGCTTTAAATTCTTTCACCAAGTTAAGGATGCGGCTAAGGAAAATAATAGAGAAATCTTTCTCCACTTTAAAGTGACATAGAAATGCAAGCATCTCCTGTAGAGAAGATTGAAATTTTTCTTCATTAACCAAAGGTAACTGCCACAAAGATTCCCCATCTGTACTACGGCGTTTTGTTTCTATGGTTCCTGTACGAACTACCTCTCCTGGCTTATTATAGTTACTCACTAGCCTTTCTAAGTCTTTTAAGCTCTCATCTAAATAACGGTGAGCTAAAGGAGGGTTTTCTTTTTCTATTCGTCCAGCTAAGCTTAAAAAGTTTTTAATTCGATTGTGAGAATCAACAAAAGTGAGATTCTCCATTTTAATCAGCTCTAGAATACGAGCGAATTTTTCCCAATTCCCCATTAAAGCAAAGTTCGTTGCACATTCGCTCAAACAATTACTTCGCCCTTTTAAGTTAGGCGTTTGTAAAAGAACATCAATAATAGACTGAATAAGGTTTTCTCGGTCATTTTCAAGAAAAAAAGATAAAAATTCACCGAGTACCTTTTGCTCAAAACTATCATTTTTTCCTGTTAAGAGAATGTCTATCAACTCCAGACGCAAAGCATGGCGAGAAACACTTTCCAACATAAGAATAAGATCTTGCAAAATCTGAAAAGAAAGTCCTGGTTTTAAAACAAGAAGGTTTTCGCTAATTCCACGCAAAGCGATAATTTGATAAGTTTTATCTGAGATTTCCCAAGCGCTTTCGATAAGATAGTTTGTAATAGAGAAGTCTTGTTGCATAAAAGAAGCTAAGTGACAAATAAATAATGCTTTTTCTTTCCCTGCGTAAAAAGGGCATATTCTATCAGCAATAGCAGGCTGTAGATAAAGTCCCTTTCCCCCCAAAGTTTTACTTAGTAATAAATAAAACAGACTTCTTCTATGAAGATTCGGAATATTGTCCACAATAACCATCAAGTACTCAATATAATCTCTGAGTTGTTCATCGTTTTTTTGGGGTAAAATAGATATAAAGTCTTCTAGAAAATCAAAGTAGAAAAATTCGTTCTCTACTTCCAGAAGAAGCTCTAGGATTCTCTGAATCAATTCGTCAAGAAAATCTTCTTCTCTATTTCGATTTTCTTCGATGGTTTTTAAAAAGAGTTTACATAATTTTTCTTTTTCATTGATTTGAAAACTCAGCTCTATTGCTTCTTCCCAGCTCTCTTTTTCTAAAAGTTCTTCTAGTAACTCTAAATGAAGAGAAACATCATCGTCCGTATTTTGGCTAGACTTTAATAAATAGTACTCTGCCAAATGCGGAAAACTTTGCATACGATGAGCAGCAAAAATAGCATGATCATAAAGATTAGAAGCTAAAGAGTAGGAACATCTTTCAATCGCCCACTCACTAACAAGTTTAGCTAGCTCTAAAACCTTTGGCCAATCTTCTCCCTCTAGAGCATGGTGCAAGGCTAAAGATTTTATTTTTTCCTCTTTCAAGCAAAAAGCCAAAGCACGACTATGACCTTTTATTTTTTGTTCTGTAGATAGACCATGGTATAAAAAATCATGATGTAAGGAATGAGAAAACTCAAAGGTATTATTCTCTCGGTTGCTAGTAATGACTTCCGCTCTTCGAAAACTATCGAGTAAATTCTTGCTCTCATCAGAAGACAAATTCCAATCGAAGCAAATAGCTTCAAAATATTTCCGAGGAAATCCCTGACCATAAATAGATAGCTGAGTCAAAATAGACATTGCAGCATCAATATTTTGGATTTGAGCTTTGAGTAACTTAGGGAAAAGAGTATGAACATCAACGCTCTCTTCGAGCAATTTTTCTCGAGGCTTCCAAAATCCATTCGCGTAGTAAAGTTTTTCTTGCTTGATCAAAAATCGAGCATATTCTTTCACATAAAATGGGCTGCCTTGAGTTGCGTGATAAACCATCTTTGTCAGACTAAGATTAGACGACTGAGAAAGTAGATTAGGGAAAAAAGCTTGGGCTAGATAAGCTTCCACTTGCTCAACATTGAAGTTATTCAAATGAATTTCGTGATGAGACTGAGTATTACGAAGTCGATGAACAAACTTTAAAAAATAGGAGGAAGACGAAGATCCTTTCTGTTTACTCCAAGAATAAATACAAAGAACAGGAACTTTGTGCTCCAAATCTGTCAGATAAAGAATAAAGTCAAGAGTAGTCCGATCGGCTAAATGTAAATCATCAAAAAAAATGATCCTTGGTTTTTGGAAAGCTTTTTCTAAAATAGCTGCCATCTCGGCAAAAAGAACATTTTGGCGCTCTTGGATAATTTTTTCTTGAGAATTTTTCGGAGAATTTTTAACTTGTTGCAAGAAAACACTTTTTTCGGAAATATTTTTAAGCTTTTCCCATAATTGATTAGTACGTGATAGCGTTTTTTGGGGATCGAGAAAATCAATAAAGTCAGTGATAGTTTTTATCTCTGACATATTCATCTCTTCTTCTTTTTTCAGAAAATGAAAAATCCAAAGAAAAGAGCGGAGAACTCCAAATGAATCAACTTCATGGTAATTACACCGATAGACAATAGGAGTAAAGTCCACTTCGTTTTCTTGGTGGTGGTAGCTATGAATAAATTTTTGTATTAGACTTGTTTTACCTGATCCCAAATTCCCCTCTACTCCTACCATTCTCCACTGTTTTTGAGTTAAAGCTTCTTCTAAACTCTCTCTAAGAGTTTTAAGATAAGGCTCCTGCCCAATATATCCTCCCAGCGGATTATCTTCTCCTTTTTGCAAAATTTCCCAGCAGTTGTGATTTTGTAGTTCAACCAAAGTTTCTTTTAAAAACTCGTTTTGGACAACATTTTCAGGACGATAAGAAATCAGAAAACAAACCCGGTGACTTTGTCCATCCTTTGTCAAACTACGCAAAAAACTCAAAGTGGCCTGATCACAGTCGTCTAAATCGGGAATAACCAAAAGAACGGGAAGTTTTTGAGCTAAACTGTACAAACAATTGCGTAAAGCAGCAAAGATTTCGACAAAAATAGGAGATTGAATAGAGTTTTGCTGGTCGGCGGGATTTTCATATATTCGAATAGCCAATGAAACTGTGGTAAATAACTCACATGTTACTTGCCAGTTGGCATCTTGGCGAAACTTATCATCTTTTAAAAGAGAAGCAAAAAGATCTAAAATAACTCCCAAGGGTTTTGAGGAAGAAGAAGATTGCTGTGCTAAAAAAACAAGTTCGTCACCAGGAGCTTGATTTTTTGCTCCCAAAGTTCCTAAAAAACTTCTCTGAAATACATCCATCCATTGTAAATGCTCTGTGTAGAAGAAACAAAAATTGATGTACCCCATATCAGAGAAAGATTCCCGACAAAAATCGTAGAGCTGGCTAGACCATTTTTGGGTTTCTTCGCTTACATCAGACTCAAGACTTAAAGCGGTATGGTCGGGAAAAAGAGATTGAGAAAATCCAAAGTTTAACTCATAAGGAATGCTTAAGTTAGAAGTGCTTTCTTGTTGCCAACATTTCCAGCGCTTAGGCCGAAGAACTTCTCGGGTCCACTGGATGATAGTAGTTTCCGTTAAAGGATCTGTCGAAGTATTCACATACTTTAACCACAATTTCTGAAAACGTTTTTTTTCCCATTGCTTTAAAAAATCTTTTCCTATCAAAAGAGCTAGTCCTGCAACACCAATAGCAACAGAGAAGAAAGGAAAGAGAAAGGAGCAAATAATAAAAAGAACTAGAGTAATAACTAGACCGTAGGGGGCTCTCTGATACCAAGGAAGATAAGCAGACAAGTGGCGTAGGATGGTTTGGTTTTGCTCTAAGCTTTCTGAATTTCGAGCTACTGGTAAGAGCTGTTGCTCTAGAGCTACAATTTCAGGAAATGTATTAAACTTATATTTTCGCTTAAGGCAGTATTCTCCAATCTGGAGAGTTGGTTTTTGAATGCGGTAGAGATACTTTTTTCTTTTTGCTTTCCCCTGGGACAAACTTCGAGCCTGAGTTATTTCAAGAAAATCAGGTTGAATCTCTAAAAACTTCTCTAGCCCTATGCTCTGGCTGCGATGAGTGATCGCCAACCCATAGATTTTTAGAAGCTCTTTTTCCAAAAAAGGAAGAGAAAAGGGATAACAAAAGTACCAAATTTTGCGCTGCCAAAATTTAAGAACTTGGAGATAGTATCCTTTACGAGATACAATGAGGTTTTCCGTAACGACAAACAATTTACCACAGCGACATTGCACTTTTTTGCCAGCTAACTCTTCTTCAACGGTAAATTTTTTGCCACAGGAACAAGCTATTGAAATAGGCATGCACTTAGTCTTTCGATTTTGCTATTTCCCAATCCCAATCCATTTCCCATACAATAATGTTCCCACTCTTGTCACCACTGACAAGATAGCGACTTTCTTGAACTAGGTTAATAGTCGTAATACTATCCTCATGCCCTTCTAGAACCTTTAGGCATTCTCCTGTTTCTATACTCCAGACTCGGATAATTCTATTGCTACTAGTAGAAACACAAAAAAGATCGTCGGAGGTAATTCGAATGTGAGCAACATCCTCTTTTTCATTATCAAAACAATTGAGACAGGCACCTGACTCAATATCCCAAACTCGGATTGTGCTATCTAAACTTCCCGACACCAATTTTTTATTATCAGAGGTAACAGCAATGCTATTGATCCAGCTTTGATGCCCGTAGTAAGATTTTTCGCACTCTCCTTTTTCGATATCCCATAAGTAAAGAGCACCATCCCATCCCCCAGTTATAAAAAAAGGAGTACCGGGTAGTTGAAAGATACACTTCACATGATTTCTATGACGCTCTAGAGTGTGAAGGCACTCCCCAGACTCTAACTCCCAGACTTTGAGACTTCGATCATGACTTCCTGAGACCATATGAGTATCATCGGTAATTTTCAAAATACTGATGATATCAGTATGACCATTCAAAGTGTAAAGTCGATGCCCTGTTTTGAGCTCCCAAATCTTAACCGAGCCATCTCGACTTCCTGAAATAACTCGTCTCCCATCTGGAGAAAACAAAGCATGCTCAACCCAGTGGTTATGTCCGTTTAAAGCGTAGATACAACTTCCATTACTCAATTCCCAAAGACGAAGGCTATTATCTCGACTTCCTGAAATAACAAACCGACCATTAGGACTTATGCTTAGGCAGCTAACAGAGCCACTATGTCCTTTTAGAATGCGGATACATTTTCCTTCTTGCAAGTCCCAAACACAAATTTTGTTATCGGCACTTCCTGTAATAAAAATGTTCCCGTCTTGGGAAATTGCCGTACAAAGAACAGCACCGCTATGCTTTTTTAAAATTTGCTGTTGCCAAATACTTCGAGGATTTTTTCGAGTAAAGTTATTGCTTAATGCAGTACTATGAATCGCCTTTAAAATACGAGGATTCCGAGAAAAACCTTCTACATTCTGAATTTCTCGATAGAGTTTTAGAGACTTGTCTAAATTCCCCTCTTGAGCTTGTTCATTCGCCTCGTTAAGCAACTTCACCACGCGCCGTAGCCCCTCGATGTTACCATCGCGAGAAATGGGACGTTGTAGAAGATAAGAGAGAGAAAGTTCTTCAAAAGGAGGACAAATTTGCGTTGTTAAATCCGTCCAAACTCTCAATATTTCGTCATCTCCTCCTGAGATAATGTAAGCTTCATCAGAGGTAATCGCAATGGTATTCAAAAGGTCAGTGTGTCCTTCCAAAACAGCAAGACACTCCCCTGTATCTAGCGACCAAATTCGTAAACTATGATCCCAGCTCCCAGAAACAACAAAGCGACTTTTAGAAGCTATCGCCAAACAGGTAACCACTCCGCTATGTCCTTCTAAAGAATGAATACACTCCCCTGTTTGGATATTCCAAACCCTCACTGTTTTATCTTCACTTCCCGAAACCACCCATTTACTATCTGCCGTAATAGAAATGCAGTTTAGGGTTCCAACGTGCCCAGTTAAAACGGATAAACAGCTTTTGTTTTCGATATCCCAAACTCGTAGTTTCTGATCCCAGCTTCCAGAAATAGCATATTTATTATCAGGAGATAGAGCTAAACAAGTAACTCCTTCTTCATGTCCCTCAAGTATAGCCAGACAACTTCCCTGCTCTATGCTCCAAATACCGACTTTTTTATCTTCGCTTCCCGAAACAGCATAGCTTCCGTCCGAAGTAGTAGCAAGGCAGTTAATTTTGTCGCTATGGCCTTTCATAATTTTACGACATTCCAGTGCTCCCAAGTCCCAAATACGTAAAGTTTTATCTAAACTTCCCGTAACTAAATAACCTGTGGAGGTTAAATCCATGCAAGTAACTTCTCGAATATGTCCTTCCAGCGACGTAACACTTTTTCCGACGATGAGATCCCAAACCCGGATATAGTTTTCTCGGCCGATAGTTGTAGCAAAGTGACCATCGTGGCTAATGCAAATTTGCTTAGTTCCTTCGTTATGAGCCGCAAGTACTTTTTTACATCGTCCCGTCGTTATTTCCCAAATCCGAATATTTTCATCAGCCCCTCCTGCAACAACCAGCTTAGAGTTAGGAGAGATAGCAACACAATGGACTCCTTCTTGGTGCCCAGGTAAACTGCGAGCATAGCTCCAGTGGGGAGTTTTACGCTGCCTTTTAACATCACCATAATCAGGCAAAGACTTATAAGCAAGCTCATAACCATTTAAAATTCTTGGTAACCAAGGAGCTCGAGGCCAAAGTTTTTGATATAAACTTTGGGCTTTATCATAATTGGGAGTGGCTTTAGCATAGGCTTTAACATATTGTCCATAAGCCGCGGTAATTTCTGCTAAATTAACTAAAGCCCAGAAATTATCGGGCTCTTTTTCCACTTTCTCTGAAAAAATAACATGGGCGTCTTCGACCCGTCCTTGAAGAGCGGAAGTAACACCTAGAGCCAACCGAAGATAGTTGTTATTAGGATATATTTTTACTCCCTCTTCTATAGTATCACGAGCACTTTTAGGCTTAGTTAAGTTCAAGTAGCAGTGAGATAATTCATAGAAGTCTTGGACTGCTGGCTTCTCCGTTTCGAGGAGTTCTTGGAAAACCACACTGGCCTGATCAAAGCGCCCTAGTCTCTTAAAGAGAAGTCCTTTTAATCGAAGTAACTCTCGGTTGTTCGAGGAGTTTTCTAAAGCTCTAGACACTTCTTCAAGAGATTCTTCTAAAAATCCTCCATGTTGAAGAGATATACTAGCTCGATAAAAAGTAACGACTTCATGGTCTTGAGCCAAAAGAGCTTCTGTGGCGATGCGAAGTCCTTCTAAACTAGTTTTTCCCTTACGAAGCTTCAATAACTGTAGATTGATTAAAGCTCCTGTACAAAGAGGATCTGCGGTTAAAGCCTGTTCCAAATATTTCTCTGCTTCTTCTTCTTGGTTTAAATCTAAGAGAGAAAGAGCTCGATTATTTAAGTCCACCGCAATAAGATTAGAGGGGTTAGGAGCTTCTCGAGGATAGCGAAATCCAGTCAATTCGATATATATGGGCTTTAGTAAGCGATGTATTTCATCAAACCGACGGGGTCTATTCTCTGGGTTTACAGCTAAACAAGAGACTATAATCTGGGAGAGAGCCTCGGGAATTTTTGGATTCACCTTATGGGGAACTTGAGGAGGTTGAGTCAAAACAATATTTTTGAAAGCTTCGATACTCGTTTCCGGTAAAGCATCCCCCTCTTCTCCAGTATCATTAGGAAGTTTAAAAGGAAACTCTTTTAAGCAAAGTTCATAGAGAATCACTCCAAAGGCATAGATATCCATAGCAGGGCGCATTAGAAATTCTTGTTCAAATTGCTCGGGGGGCATGTAAGGAGAATATTCCGTTATCTTTTCTTCTCTAGAGCGAAAGTCCGTTACTTTAATTTGGTATTCGTCTGTAATAAATATATTACCAGATCTTAAATCCCCGTGCAAAAGACCTTTTTGATGAGTATGCTCCATTCCCCAACATATTTGTATTGCTATATCGAGAATAGTTTCAACATCATGCTCTTTTTCCGTATGAATAAAATCAAACAAGGTTTGAGCTTTAATGTATTCCACAAAAAGGCGAGGAATTCCTCCTATGTTTTTAAGATAGTAAGCCCCCACAATGTTAGGGTGCTTCTCTAAAGCCACCCACTGCTCAGACTGATGAAAGAATCCCACCCGACTTTCTTTCTGGAGTTGGCTTCTCACCACAAGAGGAATATTCCATTGGCAGTGGCGCACTTTGTGAATGATCTTACTTTCATCTTGGGCTAAAACATCTTCAATTTCGTACTTGTCATCCACAATTTGACCGACTTTCCATTCTTGATGGGAGAGGGTCGACTCTTTTTCAGAGGCAGAAAAGGATGATCTTTTTTCCGAAGAATAGATTAACTGGCGTTCCATGCAAGAGCCTTTATTTTTGGAAGTATGCTGCGCTAAATTGTTCTATTTGTCGAAATGCTTTTTCTAAAATATCTTCTGGAGGTAAGAAAACTACTCGAAAATGTCCCGGTCGCTCGCTAGTCCCAAAACCAGATCCATGAACAACCACTACGCCCGTTTCTCGAACGAGTTTTTCGACAAATTCTTTATCGGCAACGTCTTCCTCTAGTCGAGCAAAAGCATAGAAAGCTCCCTGGGGCTTGACACAGGATATCCCAGGAATTTTATTTAAGCTTTCATAGGTAATATCTCTTCTTTTGTGCAATTTTGCCATCGCTGTTTCAATGTGCTTGTGGTCCCCCAGGAGAGCAGGTTTAATGGCATACTGTAGAGGATGATTAATACACAAACGGGCTCGGGTAATTTTCCCTAAAGCAGCAACAAAATCTTTCAGAGGAGTCTCGGGCCCACTTACTACAGCCCAACCAACTCGCCAACCGGGAGCAAGGTAACATTTAGAAAGACTACCAAAGGTAATAATAGGAATATCGTGAGCCAAAGAAGCTATAGGAGTATGCTTAAGCCCATCGTACATCATCCTATCATAGATTTCATCCGCAAAAATTATAAGGTTTTTGCGTCGTGCTAACTCAATAATCTCAAGTAGAATTTCATCAGAACACAAAGAACCAGTAGGGTTGTTCGGATTAATCAAAACAAGCGCTTTGGTTCTTTCGTCAATAAGAGAAGCCATACTCTCGACATTAGGTTGCCATCCTTGACTTTCATCCAGTTCGTAAAAGCGTGACTCCAGATTAAGCTTAGAGTTAAGAGCAGAGTACAAAGGATAGCCAGGAGAAGGCAGAATAATATTATCTCCCGGATCAGCTAAAGCTGTCAGGCAGAGTTCAATCCCTTCACTTGCTCCGTAAGAGGTGAAAATCTCACAAATGTTTTTAATCCCTTTTCGCTCGGCATCTTGGCGAATAGCATCTATAGCTTCAGGAACTCCTTGAGAGGGGGCATATCCATTGCGATTTGACTTCATCGCTCGACAAACAGCATCAATCAATTCTTCAGGAACGTCAAAATCAAAAATATTGGGATCCCCAATATTCAGATAAAGCATCTCTTTACCTGCTTTTTTGGCATCCTCCGCCACTAATAGTATATCTCGAACTGCATAGGTTATGTCGTTTGTTCTTTTGGACGCAGGCCAATGATACGATCCATTTTCACTCATGCCAAATCCTCTATAGTTATTTTTTTTCGTCACCACATAGACACTTTCGCAAAGCTTTTTCAATTATAGCAGATTAATAATTTTAATGCAAGTGCTTTGGTCTTTTCTAAACTACAGATGAGAATGGAAAAACCATATAGATTAATAGATTGATTTTAGAACAGAAATATGTTACAGTGAAAAATCTCTGCACAGATTAAAGCTTTTTACAGAAAAGCTCCTTTTCGACAACAACTTCGTTTAAAACCAGAAAGTTTATCGTAATTATTTTTAGGCACTTGGAAAGAAATAATCTCCCTATTTGCTTGATCTTTTGTTTACTAGCTGCGTTGCTTCTCTGTTACAGAAAAAACTATGCGCCATCGAAAGCGTCTTGCTAGCAAACAAAATCTGCTGCGCAACTAGAGAGATTATTTCTTTCCAAGTGCCTAAAAGCTTTCTCGGTCTGAATATCACTTCTTTCGGGGAAAACCCCCTAACTCATAAGAAAAGTTCTTACCAAATGTCACTTGCCCTTGAAATTATCAAAAGTATTAATGGCTTTTCCCGCGCCAAATACTCCACTTGGTTTTATTATAAACCAGATCACATTTTATTCGACGCTGGAGAAGGCGTAAGTACCTCTATGCGTAACATGCTCTATGGTATCAACTCGATCTTCCTTTCTCATAATCATGGAGATCACATTGGTGGAATATCTGGGATTTTAAGGTCCCGAGCTTCTTCCATGGGGGATATCACAAAGCCTCTGAGCATCTATTACCCTGCTCATGACCGAAGCATCGAAAGACTACGCGATTATTTAGGCGAAACGATGGGAAACCTTCCTTTTGCCTTGCACTGGAAACCTTTGCAACCGGGAAACTCCGTGCCTTTAGCCGCAAATCGAAGAATTGAAGCATTTGCCTCTAAACACATTGAGAGAATTTTAACTCTGGGATACAAAGTAATCGAGGAACGCACTCGCTTAAAACTAGAATATCGCCAACTCCCTCAACAACAACTAGTACAAGTTATTCGAGAGAAGGGAAAAGAAGAGGTTAGTGAAAGCTACGATAAGATTCTTTTGGTTTACACTGGAGATACTATGCCTTTGGATACTCACCATATTCAAGGAGCAGAAGTTGTTATCTACGATGCTACCTTTGTTGATCCTAGTGACCGAGAGGATAACACTCATGCAACAGTTGATGAAGCTTGCCAAAGTGCTAAAGACGCAGGCGTTTCTTCATTAGCACTGTTTCATTTTTCTGGTCGCTATCGAAGACAACAAATCAAAGATAAAATTTTGGAAAATATCAAGAAACGCAATATTACTTTTCCCGTTTACTACATTTTTCCCACACCATATCCCATGGAATTTAAGCAAATAGAAGAGTAGTTAATTACTCTGAAATCCTTTTAGAGAGGGTAGCAAAAGTGAAATTGCTATCTTCTCTAGAAAATTTCATCCTCCACTCGCAAATAGGAAAAACAGGAATTTCTAAACAAACCATTGTCTTCTTTTGAAGTTTCTTCTAAAATTAGGCAGGAGGAAAAAATAGATAGTTTCTACATGCCTAATTATTTTCACTAGCAGGAAACCGTGCAGGTCTTTTATGAACAAAAAACGCCATACTCATAAGAACTTTTACCAGGACGATATAGATTATATCGAAGATTATTTCAGTCTTTTTGACTTAATGCTTGAGCACAAGACAAAACAATCTAAAGAACTTATGACAAAAATAAAAAAACAAGAAAAGCGGATAGAACAAAGGCGTAAACAATCCCTAAAAAAAAGCATTTCGTTTACCTTGGATCAACTGGTACAAAAATATCATCTAAACCAGTTTGAAAAGCAAGTAGTTCTGTACATTCTTTACTGCCACTTCAACTCCAATGAGTTAGAAACAAATGGTTTAGCAATCTTAGAGTTTTTATCCAAAACTCGCCAGCAAATGATACGCTTTCGTAGTTACCTGGTTAAAAATAGTCGCCTTCGTCGAAATAAAATGATTTGTGCAGAGGATTTAGATGAGAAAGACACTGTTCTCGAAGTAGACTTTTATCTTTCCGAAGAAATCATTGCTCAACTATTAGGTGACAAGAGAAAAAAAGCCAAAAAACAAAAGCAAGAAGAGCGTAATTATAAAAATTATCTTCACTTATACTTCAATATGGTTCAAGATTTAGAGAAGAAATCTGAGCTATTCAGTGAATCTCGCTGGGATTTAGAGGAATCCTCTGAAAAATATCTATCTCCTCTAGCTAAACAGGAGTCTGATGAACTTTTACGCATTCGTAAAAATATCAAAAAAACCAAGAAACTCTTACAAAAAGTTCAACCCGATGCCAAAAATTATCCCCTAGAGGAAATTTGCCGGCAATACCAACTCGTCGAAAATGATAAATTGATCTTGCTCATTTTATTACGTGATTCCTTGGGGCTATCTGATATATTCATGGGCTGTGAGGGGAAAAAGATCTTAGCCATCCTTTCTGAAAGCGAAAAAGAAATGATTTCAAATCGCCACTTGCTCTACCAGGGAGGACGGCTTAGAAACAACAAGTTAATTCATATGGAAAAAAGTCGAAGTGGGCAAAACATTTTAGAAAGCGAATATTTCCTTTCTGAAAAAATGATTCGCCGTTTGCTAGGAGATCTTCCTGCCGAGAGTATCAGTGACGAAGAGATTAAAGACTATGAAGAAGAGAATCGTCTATTCTCTATTCTCGAACCAAGAATAGATCTACCTAGTGTCATTATGAACAAGAGCAAAAAAGAGGCTATACAAGTCGCTCTAAGTCAAATAAAACACCATGAGTTGATTTTTAAAACTTGGGGATTGGAAGAAAAAATTCCCTATGGCAAAGGCTTAACCATGCTCTTTTCTGGCCCTCCTGGAACAGGAAAAACAATGATGGCGGAAGCCATTGCAAAATCCTTGGAAAAAAAGCTTCTCATTGCTAATTACTCTCAAATTCAAAATATGTACGTCGGAGAAACAGAAAAGAGAATCGTTTCCACTTTTCGGAAAGCAAAGGAGGAAAAAGGTGTTCTTCTTTGGGACGAAGCTGACTCCATGTTTTTTTCGCGAGATATAGCTAGCCAATCTTGGGAATTTCGTGATGTCAATATTATTCTCCAAGAGATCGAAAAGTTTGAGGGAGTTGTTATTCTCACAAGTAATCGCAAGATTGCTTTAGATCGAGCACTGGAACGTAGAATATCTTTAAAAATGGAATTTTCCATGCCCGATATGACTGCAAGAGAAGCCATTTGGAATAGTCTTCTTCCCAAACAAATTCCCTTAGATAAAGATGTTGTTATCAAAAAACTGGCTCGGGAATATGAAGTTTCTGGTGGTATCATTAAAAATGCCATTTTACATTCTGCTCGCTACGCTGCTTTCCGAGGAGCCAAAAAAATCTGCATGGCCGATCTTCGAAGAGGCCTCAAAATGGAAGAAGAAGGCGGATGGAATCGCCAAGGTAGTGGAAAAATCGGCTTTATTCCACCAACACAAAGGAAATAGTCTATGGGCTCTCAGCTTTACAAACAGTTCTTTATGATAGTATTGTTTTGCTCCTCTCTTTATGCCTCAGATCTGTACTACAATGTTCAAATTCAAGGGCGAAGTATTGGTTATATAAAATCAAATGAAAGCCAGGAGTCAGTTTATCAAGGAGAAAAAGTCTCGCAAAGAGAGACATTTATTGTTTTTCGATTGGAAGATGCTATCGGTCAAAAGGGATCCTACGTTTTACAAGAAAAAACGATTACTCGAACTCACGACAACTACGTCTTATCCTATTTAATGAGCTATCAAAAAGGAGCCATTTCAGGGGAGCAGAGTTTTCTCTTTGAGGGAAGACGCGTCCAAGCCAAACATACTCTCAATGAAGAAGTTCTTCTCGAAGAAACCTATGCTCTTCCTGAAAATGTTTCCATCACCACCGATTACTTTTCTCTCTTACCTTTTTTTCAGAAATGTAAGCAACACCCTCTTTCCATTTCCATAGTAGATCCTAAAAAAATCAAGGGAGCGAAGATCTCTGTTCAAAAAATGGTCATCATTCCTCTGGGAATACGCCTCTTGGAAGTCCAAGGAAAAAAAGAATCGACTCATGCTTACCGTTTAAAAAATGACGAAGGGCAACTGACATTCTGGCTCTCCAAGAATAAGCAAAAGATTTTGCGCATCCAAGAAAACCGAGTCAACGGAACCACCATTGAATTGAGTACATCGGAAGTAAAAGAGAAAATACAAGAATCTGCTAACTCAGAAAAACGCTTCTTTTTTCCTTACAAACTAGGCCAAGTTTATCGCTATATTTTCCACTCTGGAAAACAAAAAATGGGATCAATACGCTTTACCTTCGAACTATCCGAAAAAAAACAATACAAAGTCGAAGCCGAAGGCAGTTTTTATAATGGAAATCTCACCTTCAAATCAACAACTAAATACAGCGAAACATTTGCCCCCCTCACCTACATCCTCAAGGAAGATAAACAAGGTAAAAAAAGCAAAATCCGCTGTGAATTTATCCACGGAGGAGTAAAGGAACGCTACACCACCACCCAAACCATGGACCGCCTAATCCCTCTCCCCCCTCAATTCATCTTTTTAGACAACAATTCCCTGCATCACTTTGCCGTATTCATCCTCCAGTTTCCTCTCGACGACACAAAAAAGAACATCATCTATAATATCTTCCACCCTCGCCGCATGAGAGTGACCCAAAGCAAATTCTACTTTGAAGGACTGGAGGAGAGACTGCGCAAGTACCGCATCGAAACCCCGTTTCATACTCTAAAAATTTGGGTTAGCGAAAAAGGGCATTTGATTAAGTACCAGCAAGGTAACTTGGTTGCTCAGCTTCAGGTTAAGAAGGACGAGTAGCGAGGAGTAAAAGCAGTTTCTAAAATCTCTCGTATCTGGCTAGCGCAACGGACAACCACAAACAAGGGGTGTCCCTACATTTTTTCATGAAATAAAACAAGAGGGAAGTCATTTGTCTATTCCCTCATCCTAATCAAATATCATACATAGAGTCACTAAATAGCCCCAAAGGTTCCTGAGAAAGAAAGACTATTCGGCTGTCGACATTGATAAAGCGAGTTTCTTCGATCTTTCCCTGCCACCAAGAGAAACAGTGGTGACCAAAAAGGTGGTGTTGGACTTTTTCTTCCACAACTAGATCTCTGAGTTCTCTATGTCCAATTGCAGAGTCAGTGATTTCTTCGATAAGAGGAATATCATGGGTTAGGAGCCAATCAATGGTCGTTCCTTTGGTCAGTCTTCCTAAAGTACTTAGGTAGTCTGATTTTCTACGGCGTTGATTTTTCTTTTTACTGGAAATCACTCCATCTATGCCGGTGATCCATCCTAGGTTTTCTACTTCTTGAACGCGTCCAGAAACGTGACAATGACTACCATCTTCGTTACGAAACCCTCGGGAATAGGAAGATTCTAGATCATGATTTCCTTCGACAAAATAAACTCGGCGGAAGGTTTCCAGGGCAGAACGGATAGCTTCTTCGGAGTAGCCGTTTCCTCCTAAAATACCTGTTCCCGACATATCTCCGGCACTCAGGAAAGTCCACTCCTTGGGTTCGGGTAATTTTCTTCCTAGCCTTTCAATTAAGTCTTTTGCATTGGTGTGCAAATCGCTGCATAGAATAATGGGACAAGGCACGTTTGCTTGTACTTCCACTAGAAAAACATTCGCTTTGTGTTTGGCAGGGCGCATATCCTTTTGAAAAGGAGGTTGCACCTCTATCTTTTTTTCACTATGAATTTCAAATGACATTGCTTTTTTCCTTTTTTTCGCTATGATTTAGGGCGTGTCCTCATTCAGCTTTTTTACATTGTTTTGGGTAACTAGAGATATAGCTTTTTATTCTGGTAATAATTATGTCACGTAGTGGGCTGAATGAGAACACGCCCTTACGGGTGAAATCCAAAATCGAAAAATTGAAAAAACAAAATTTTCAATGAGGACACTCCCTAATAAAACCTAGCTCCTTTTATAAAGTTGTCAAAAAATTCTTTCTATGGCAAAAAAGAACAACACAATATCTTGGACACACCTATGCTAAACCCGCTTTTTATGGTCTACACTAAGCTCTTACTTATGGCTATTTTCTGGGGAGGCACTTTCATTGCCGCTCGTATTGCTGCTCAAGAAGTAGGGCCTTTTTCAGGAGCTTTTCTTCGTTTTGCCATTGCTTCTATCTTTTTGTTATTTGCTCTCTTGAGAGTTGAAAAAAAATTTCCTCCTGTCTCAAAAACTCAATGGCTTCCTCTTATTTTTTTAGGGTTAACGGGAGTTTTTGCTTACAATGTTCTTTTCTTTAAAGGGCTCAAGTTAATTGAGGCAGGCCGAGCTTCTGTTATTATTGCAAATAATCCTATCTTTATTGCTCTTTTTTCGGCCCTTATTTTTCGAGAACATTTGGGGCTACAAAAAATATTGGGGATTCTCTTGTCGGTAGGTGGGGCCTTAATCGTCATTACGAAAGGGGATTTTGCTAGCTTGGGGCAGTCGGGAATAAGTATAGGAGACTTGTATATTTTTGGTTGCGTGGCAAGCTGGGTGGCTTACTCTCTCATGGGGAAAACTGCCATGAAAAGTTTTTCTCCTTTAACATCCGTAACTTATTCTACTCTCATCGGAACCTTAGCATTACTAATTCCAGCCCTTTGCGAAGGCATGGCTTACAATGCTTTTGCCTATTCAGGAAAAGCTTGGCTCAGTTTGTTTTTCTTGGGAATTTGTGGAACATTTTTAGGCTTTGTCTGGTATTATGAAGGGATTCAGCAAATTGGCCCCACAAAAGCAGGGCTCTTTATTAATTTTGTCCCCATTAGTGCGATTCTTATGGCAGCAGTGATTCTGAAAGAGAATTTAACTTATTCTCTGTTGATCGGCCTGGTTTTAGTGAGTACAGGAGTTTACTTAACAAATAGAAAATAACTAAACTTCAATCCCATGCTTCTCCATTTTCCTCTGCAAACTAAAGCGAGTTAATCCTAATAGCTGCGCTGCCTTTGATTTGTTATTATCAGAAAGAGAAAGGGCTTTAGCAATCTCGTCTTTCTCCACTTGATTAATCAGGTCAGGCAAATTTTTCACTTTTCGAGAAATTTTTTTTTGTCCCTTAACTTCAGGAGAGAGTTGCCCAGAGAGCAGTTCTTTTTCACAGAGAATTGCTAAACGATAGATCTCATTTTGCAACTGCCTGATATTTCCTGGCCAATTATAGCTCAATAAAACAGCCATCAACTCAGGGGAGGCTCTTTTTACCTTTTCGCCTGTTAGTTGGGAAATTTCTCCCAAAAAATGCTCAATTAAGAGAGGAATATCCTCTTTTCTCTCTCGTAGAGGGGGTAATTCAATAGAAACCATATTAAGGCGATAGAAAAGATCTTCTCTAAACTCGCCATCATTTACCATCTCTTGAAGATTGCGATTGGTTGCTGTAACGATACGGACATTTATTGGTATCGTTTCTCGCCCTCCTACTCGACGTATCGTTTTTTCGGCAAGAGTTCGCAAGAGTTTCTTTTGCACGAGCAAAGGTAACTCTCCCACTTCATCTAAAAAGAGAGTTCCTCCTTCTGCTTCCTCAAAAAGTCCTTTTTTTATCTGATTTGCTCCGGTAAAAGCTCCTTTTTCATAGCCAAACAATTCTGCCTCAAAAATACTTTCAGAAATAGCAGCGCAGTTTTCGCTAACAAATTTTTGCGGGGCATATTTCCCCATAAAATGAACAGCCTGAGCAATAAGTTCTTTTCCAGTTCCACTTTCTCCTTGGATTAAAATGGGAAACTGAGTGTCTTTTATTTTTTCAATAAGGTCAAAAACTTGCTGCATCGATTCGCTTTTAGAGTACATTTCAGAGTACTTGTAAGAAGAGTTTTTCCAATCTAAGGAGCAACGCAAAATTTCCATTTCTTTGCTTTGGAGGTCAACTTGAGTGCGTAAGAACTCATTATCATTGCTTATTTTTTTTGCTTTGCGGGTAAGTTTATTATGAAGTCGGGCATTTTCAATAGCAATAGCCGCCTGCTCCGCAAACAAAGCAAAAAGATCGAAGTCTTCCTGAGAAAAATGCCCTTCCACTAAACGATTATCTAAATAAATTACTCCGACTGTTTTCCCTTTTACCATTAAGGGGTAACAGAGAATAGAAAGTAATTGGAATTCTTGAACGGAGCTATAAAGGGAAACACGCTGATCCATTTGGGCATTGTTTGTTCGTAATCCCATTCCTGTTTCCAAGACAGAATCAGCAATTTTTTGACTAATCTTGTGTTCTTCAGAAATATCTTCCTGGTCAAAATTACGAGCCATCTTCATCTTTTTTACGAGTAAAAAACCTCTCTCTGCCCGGATTAATTGAATAGCAGTGTCGAGTATTAGCTGGAGGAGTTTTTCAAGATTTTTTTCTGAGTTAATCGCTTCGAGAATTTGGAGAAGTGCTTTTTGCTGTTTGGGAAATTCAAGTAATTTCTGGAGATGTGATAAACCTTGAGTTTTATATAAATGAAAGATCTCCTGCCAAAGCTTTTTCGTGGAAATATCACTCGGAAGGTTCTCCACCAAATGCAAGAGAGAAGTTCTCCAATCTTCTTTTTGTTTTTTTTCAAGAAGTGGATTCAACGATTTTTTTCCCATTGGACAATCTCATTCCGAAAATAAGCAGCATTTGGATGATCAGGATAACTTTTAATGAGTTTATTAAGATCTCTTAAATAACTGGGAATCTCATTGTGATGAAAGTGATTCATCGCTCGGATTTCCAAAACCTGCCAGTAAGGCAATTCCATTCGTCTATAAAACTCTTTCACCTCTTGGTGCTTTTCCTGAGTCGCACGTAAATTAACTTGATACATTTTTTGTAACGACAGTGAGTTTTCCGCTTCTTTTATATCCCCAGGTTTTGAGTAAAGACTCAGATTATCTGCCGAAGCTGTTCCTTGATAGCGAGAATGAGAAAAAGAAAAGTGGTTATAAAAACCAAAAAAATAATCTCCAGGAGTAAAAAACGTTCCCAAAGACAAAGTGGATTGAAAAACTTTTTCTCCACTTTCTTTTTCTCGAACCACCAGCCTAGTTTGCTTTTTCGAAGGAAGATAATCAAAAGTAACATGATACCATACTTCTAAGCGAAACTCTGCTTCCCCTTGTTCTTTAGGAGAACTAATTTCTTGTGCATTTACTCCTCTAAAAGCCAGGCGACGCAATGGTTTTTCTGGTTCTCCTCGCAAAAGAAATTGAATCCCTAGATAGTCCTGCAACTTAGTGCCTGGATCCTGAAACAATCCAAAATTAATCTCTGCGTCCATTTCCATATCATGAATAACAATATCAAAAGCAAACAAAGTATCCTTCCCAGTCCAATGAAAATGATATCCTGCATGATACCAGCTAGGACTAATATTGTTCACTTTGAGAACTCTCTTCAAAGAATCTAACTTATAGAGATAAGGACTCGCTAAACACCAAGCGGGGCTTAGTTGATCAAAAGTTTCTGACCATAGCAAAGTTCTTTTTTGGAGCTCATCTAAATATCTATATTCTTTCTTTTGCGTAGAGTCAAGAAGCTCCTTCTCTTCGATTTTTTTTAAAGCTTCGAAAGCAAGTTTCCATTGCCACTCATTCATATAATAAGAAAAGAGTTTATTCCAAATAAACGCATTTTTCTCGGGGATAGCTTCCAGTAGTTCGGTCTTCATTTTCACCCAAGTGGAAGTTTGATTTTCTTTTTCAAGTAAAGAAATCCAATTTTCCAAAGCTTTTCCTCGCACATCGGAGGGAAAATCAGAGAAAGCCAAATGTTGATAAAAGCGAAGAGCTTCTGTTTTTAAACCCCAAGCTTCTAAATGACGCGTTTTTTCCAATAAATTACCCGAAGGATCGGAATGTGTTTTCTCGAGCCCCTTTTTATCTCCACAACCAATTAGCAAGTATAGAGTAAGTAAAACAAAACTGAGATTTCTAAAAACTTGAGCCACTTTCTATCCTTAATAGTTTTCTCGTAAAAGTTTTTCAACTTTCCTCATATGGTCATATCTTTGTAGAGCCAAAAAACAATTTTTAATACCTTTTAGTGCCCACTTTTCTTCACTTTTTTTCTGAGTATTCCAGTAAAATGTTACATAGGCTTGGAGAGATTTTTGGTATTCGTTCAGTTTAAATAAACTTCCTCCCAAATAGCCATATGCTGGAAGAGCTTGAGGTAAATCAGGATAAGCTTGGAGAATTTTAGTTGCCGATTCTTTTAGATCTTTATAGCGTTGACTTTGCTGTAATTGATACATTATTTTAAAATGATTTTCAATGAGCATCTCTTGTTCTTCTTCTGGAGAAAGAGAACTTGTCGTCAAAAACCAAGACAAGGCTATCGTAAAATAAACAAAACAAATAGAAGAGAAAATAAGTTTTTTATGTTGGACAAGCTTACGCCAAACTTGTTGAGAACGAGGGGATACCCGAACACGAACTTTCTTGCCTTCTTGGCACTTTTTTAAATCATTAGCAAGAGTTTTTGCAGAAAGGTAACGGTCTTTTGGCTCTTTTCCAATAGATTTAAAAGTGACTCTTTCTAAAGAAAGAGGAACGTTTGGTTGAGTAAGTCTGATACTTTCAGGCTCAGCATAAACGATTTTGTTATATAAATCTTCTAAGCTATCTGCTTGAAAAGGAACTTTCCCACTCAAAAGTTCATAAAGGATTACTCCTAATGCATATATGTCTGTTGCTGGTCCTATTTTTTTACGATTGGCTAAAGCTTGCTCTGGAGACATATAATAAGGAGTTCCCACAGCAATCCCACTTTGAGTCAACTTTCCACTAAAACTAAGATCTATTGCTAGACCAAAGTCCATGATATAGGGTTCCCCTCCTTCATCAACTAAAATATTGTCTGGCTTTAGATCCCGATGAATAATTCGATGTTCATGAGCATAGTGAACAGCACGAGCAATTTTTTCAACAATCTGAGCCACCTTCATAGGAGACAATTTATTTTTTTGACAATACTTCAGAAGACCTTTTCCTTCTACATAGCACATTGTCAGGTAGGCTACACCCTCAACTTCTCCAGCATCATAAATAGATACTATGTTAGGATGATTTAACTTCGTGGTAGATTCAATTTCTCTTTGAAAACGAATAAGTTGCTGAGTATCATTAGGGTCAAACTGACGCATTACTTTTAAAGCGACAATTTGAGAATCCCCTTTTTTCTGGGCTTTGTAAACAACACCCATTCCACCTTGAGCAACAGCCTCTAACAAAATATAGTTTCCAAAATCAGAATCTTTTAGATTGTGAGGGAGAGAACCAGATTCTTCTATCAAAGAAGAGTGGACATGAGAATCCGTATCTGTCTGAGTCATATCATAATCAGAAGGGATATCGTTGTCTACTTGAGTCGCATTGAGATTTTCAAGAGGTGGAAGCGAATCTATCTTATTCTCTAAAGATAGATCATTCTCTAAAGATAGATCATTCTCTAAAAATAGATCATTGTCCACTTGAGTCGCATTGAGATTTTCAAGCGGTGGAAGCGAATCTATCTTATTCTCTAAAAATAGATCATTGTCCACTTGAGTCGCATTGAGATTTTCAAGAGGTGGAAGCGAATCTATCTTATTCTCTAAAGATAGATCCATTCCTTCATTGAAGGAAGTATTTTCATTTATTATTTTTTTTTTTTAGATCTTCTACCGAAATACGTATGGTCGAAAAATCTTGTATTTTCTTGACTTGCTCTTGGATATCTTTATTAACAATACCTCGAGGAAGTCCTTCTGACTGAAATGTGTTATCAACTTCTTCGGTAGACAAAGATTCCACCCTTTTTACTATTTTTTCAACCTCACCTGGTTCTGTATCTTCTTGAGAGCCCTCTCCTATATCAAGATATAAAGCTTCTCCACTCTCTGAGCCAAGAAGCATATCCTCCAACAAAGGCTGCTCTTCTGATGTTAGCATATCAAATTCGTCGGTAATACGATTCGTCGGCTTACGAGAGATTTCAATTCTCTGAGTGGGTAAATTTTGCACACGACGGACTTTGTTATGAATCTCTTTCGTTGCATCATTTGGCTGAGAAGGGGGTATTCTCATAGTGTTAAAATCCTGCATAGATTCTAGTTTTTTGCGAACGTTCGTGTCCATGTAAGCAGAATTCTCTGGCGAAATCTCGGAGGATGGCGGAGAAACTGGAGAAGAGTTTACTTCAGAAACGGTGTCCGGGGTATCATCCAAATTTTCTTCCCAGTCAATTACAATACCTTCTGTTGGAGTATTAGGAGCTTGAGATAAAACTGGTTTAACAACAGATGGAGAAACCGTTTTTTTTGTGGGCTCTATTCTCATCGTGTTAAAGTCTTGCATTGCTTCCAGTTTTTTTCGAGTATGAGAGTCTATATCTAAGCTATCTCCTGAATCGGAAGAATCAATCTCTTCCACTTTCTGAGGTGGTAAAGAAGGAGGTTCTTCTTCAGCCGCCCATGATTCAAGAAATGCTCCTATATCTAGACTTGTATCTTCTTGAGAAACATCTGCGATAGGCGAGGAGGTGTTTTTACTTGGCATTGTCATTCGAATAGTACCAAGATCTTGCATTTTTTCTACTTTACGAAAAACTTCTTCTGAAACTTCCGATTTTTCTTCAGAAGTAGGCTCATTTTCCAGATCAGATTGCATTAAGTTAGCATTTTCATTTTCAATTTTTGCAACAACCTTATCAACTCTCTCAAAAACAAGTTTTGATTGCTCTGCCGTAAGCCAACCTCTCTCTCTAAGTATTAGATCTAACGTCATCTGTGGAAAAGCCTTACAGATTTGATGTCCTTCTTGAGCTTGTTCCTTGGATACAAATCCCATACTAACCGCAAGACGTTCAAAAATAAAATTTTTATCCATAAAAACTTGCCTTTTGCAACTTAGGGAGTTTCAATTGTGTCCAAAATTTTTTACTTATTCAAAATATTGTAACGAAAAGCCCCCTATCCTGCAATTGTATTTTTTATAAAAAAATGGTAAGAAAACCTCTAAGTCTTTAGCTTAGAGGATGAATCACTACCGTAGCAAGCAAGATTTTTCTATCCTTGAGGCTAAATTTGAGCCACGTATAAGTGAAAGTTTTCTGGTGAAAAAAAACCTTGATTTTTTTGATACTTTTTCTGATGTTTTTTTTGATGCTTTTGATGCTTCTGATAATGGGCTTAATATTACAGGATATCAACCAGGTTAAAATCCGTTGATTTCAAGCCCTTAGATCTTTAGTTTAGGAGTGGTTTGACGGTTTTCCCAAAACTCCTTTTGGGATAGGACGAATTACTCTGATAGTCATCCCATGTCGGATTCTAATTTCTTGAGCCAAGCATGGTTTCCCCCAATACTCAAGCTCCCCATTCACCTGATATTCGAAAGTCTCTGCTCCTTTTAAATGGAGAGTATCTTTTTGTATATCTAAATCCATAATAGGAATATTTACTCCTAGATAGATAGGGATAATGCTAGACATTAGTTCATCCAAAGGTGCTTTTGTTCCTAGAACATGGAACTGTTTACGAGTTAAATCCGCTCGATAAAACATATTGCATCGATATGTCCCAAAGGAAGGTATGCTTTGGCAAAAAATAGTCAGCCAAGACCCTTCTTGATCTGCTGCATCCAATTTAATTCGTTGATTGAAGGATCGAAAATACTTTCCTTTGAAGGTAGACGAAGACAAGAAACGCAAAATCATCATCCCAATACGAATGTATTTCCATCTCTTCTTTTTATAGTACTCTTTCAAAGCTTTAACAGGAAATCCTAACGCAAAAGAAAAACCATACATCTTCATTCCCTGGTCGTCCTCTATTTCCATAAGATCTATATCTTGGAAAAAAAGTTGATCTGGATTACTTTTTATAATGCTTTTCAAATAAGGTAAGCCCTTTTCTATACCAGCATACCGAGCTAAAGCGTTAAAAGTCCCACCAGAAAGCAAAGCAATAGAAGGAAATGATTTGTCTTTAGGCCAATATTTATGAACCGCTCCAAGCACTGTCGCAATTGTTCCATCGCCACCATCAATCGCAATAATATCAGGTTTTTTTTCTGGTATACTTGAGGCTATTTCTTCTAGTTCATCTAGGTTTTGTGTGGCATGCACTTCTCCATTTGTTACCATTTTTTTTATTTTACGAATACGATATTTATCGCGTAGGTTGGTGCCGCTGTGGGGATTTGTAAAAACCACTATTTTATGCATTTCTTGCCTCAACAAACTATTCTAGAGTTAGGTGGGAAAACTATTCATTTCTCACTCAATTTTCTTACAATGATAATTTGCTATTCTAGCAAGAGAACTCCACTTTTGCAAAAATTCACTAAAAAGACTTTCTTCCTATAATTAAGGAAGCCTTTTTGAATAAAGAGAACCTTAAGAATTTTTTTACAAATTTTAAAATAATACTAGGCAAAAGATTTTCTCTAATGTAGAATGTTTGAACCGATTCAAATCGGCGTAAAAAATTAAGGAAAGTTCTTATTTTAAAGGAGAGAAAACTATGTGGGATGAATCCTCTGAAGCTATGGTTGAAAAATTCATGATCGGTCTAAAACGTAGAAATCCTGGAGAGCCTGAGTTCCATCAAGCGGTGGAAGAAGTAGCTCACACCGTTATGCCTTTCGTTCTTAATCACGAAAAATATAAAAATGCTGGTATTCTTGAGAGAATGACGGAGCCTGACCGCATAGTTATCTTCCGAGTTTGTTGGGAAGACGATCAAGGAAATATTCGAGCCAATAGAGGTTACCGAGTCCAGTTTAACAACTCAATTGGTCCTTACAAAGGTGGACTTCGTTTTCATCCTTCTGTAACTCTTAGCGTATTAAAGTTCCTCGGATTTGAGCAAACTTTCAAAAACAGTTTGACAACTCTGCCCATGGGTGGGGGTAAAGGGGGAGCAGACTTCAATCCTAAAGGTAAATCCGACCGCGAAGTTATGCGCTTTTGCCAATCTTTCATGACCCAACTTTTTCGTCACATTGGTCCGAACATAGACGTTCCTGCTGGGGACATCGGAGTAGGCGGACGCGAAGTTAGCTACATGTTTGGTCAATACAAGAGACTAACTGGTGAGTTTACAGGTGCTTTGACTGGAAAAGGGATTTCTTTTGGTGGTAGTCTAATTAGAACCGAAGCTACTGGTTACGGAAACGTCTACTTCACCAACGAAATGTTCAAGCACAAAGGTGATAGTCTAGAAGGTAAAACCTGTGTAGTTTCTGGATCTGGAAATGTAGCTCAGTACACCATTGAGAAAATCAATCACTTAGGTGGAACTGTTGTGACTGCTTCTGACTCTTCTGGTTTTATTCATGATCCTTCAGGAATTAAAGACGAAAAATTAGAATTCTTGAAAGATCTCAAAAATAACAAACGTGGTCGAATTTCAGAGTATGCTGATAAGTATGGATGTACTTTCCAATCAGGACAACGTCCTTGGGCTGTACCATGCCAAGCAGCTTTCCCTTGTGCTACTCAAAATGAGCTTTTCGGCGAAGACGCTCAGACTCTTGTCAACAATGGATGTATCGCAGTTGGCGAAGGTGCAAATATGCCTAGCAATATCGATGCCATCAACCACTTTGTCAAAAGTAAAGTAATGTTTGGTCCAAGTAAAGCAGCCAACGCTGGTGGAGTTGCTGTTTCTGGTCTAGAAATGACTCAGAACAGTATGCGTCTTTCTTGGGATCGCGAAGAGCTGGATGTACGTCTTCAAAATATTATGAAGAGTATCCACAAGCAATGCGTTACCTACGGAGACGAAAATGGTCACGTTAATTACGTAAAAGGTGCAAATATTGCGGGCTTCGTTAAAGTAGCCGATGCGATGCTTGCTTACGGCGTAGTTTAAGCTATCTCTCTCTCTTAAGTTAAGAAGTTAACAAATTAAAAAAGCCGAGTCTTGCAAAAGACTCGGCTTTTTTTTTGGATTACACAGACTTCTCACACACGGAAACAAAAAAGGGCTAAATGATCAAATTAAAATCTTACGTAACGCGACTAATACATTTTTAATCTCAGGATAGCGCTTCTTAACATCTTTCCGAATCATACGATGAACAATTTTGGCTAAATCTTCGGGAATAGTAAAATCAATATCTGTGATAGAAGCGGGTTCTTGTTCAAAAATATTTTTTCGAATTTCCTCTAAACTTTTTCCACTCACCGGAGGCATTCCCGTCAAAATACGATAGAAAGTTGCTCCTAGTCCATAAATATCCGTTCTTACATCAAGAGGCTCTTTCGGACGAAATTGTTCGGGTGCCATATACTGAGGCATTTTTGACATTTTCTTCTGGTTAGGATCATTTCTTTTCAAGCTATAAACCGAACTCAAGTCAATTAATTTGGCAACCCCGTCATTACGAATTGTTATGTTACGTGGATTAACTTTTGTATGAATTTGCTCAAAACTATGAATATGTCTCAAAGCATTGGCAATCTGGCGAATTAAATTAAGAGCATCCTTCGGTTGCAGACGTCCCTCTGTTCCCAATCTTTCCGTTAAGTTCTCCCCTTCTATCAGCTCCATCGAGTAATAGTACATGTGGTTATCAAACCCCTTATCATAAACACGAGAGAGGTTTGGATGGTTAAACAAGGCTGTAGCTTCGGCTTCTCCAAAGAAGTTTCGAATATTTTCTTCTGTTTCGTACTCTGAAGATAAAACCTTCACTGCCACTACACGATCTAGCTCCACTTGGATTCCCTTGTAAAGCATAGTCCGTTTAAGCTTGACAATACTACCCACTAATTCATAGCCGCGAAGAACCGACTTGCCTTGCTTCTTCAACTGACTAAAATATTGATACTCTTGAGATTTTACTATCTCTTCTGCTTTGTTTAGCGGTATGTAACCTTCTTGAATAGCTAAATTCGCAACATTTAAATAATTTCCATAAGCCGCTTCTTTAGCATATTTTTTATTTAAGTCACGAACTTGAGAGTAATCAAGTACTTTACTTTTCAGGCCCACATGAAAAAAATATTCATTATCCAGTCTTGTTTTATATATTTTTTGCATTTTAAGAATGCGCTCAACTTGTTCTTGGGTCAACAAGCCGAGTTTAACCATATATTCTCCCAAAAGACGCGATTGCCCCTTACGTAGATTATATTTTACGATGCACTCTTCTAGGGTCTTCCGATTGATATAGCCTTCAGAAATCGCGATTTCCCCAAAGTAAGTTGGAATAATTTTCATAGTTTTCTTCTCTTTACTTTTGTATTAGGTGCCTTAAACCCTATAAAAGGATTTTTTTTCCATCCCACGAGAAAATTTTTGGAATTCAAGATTAGTATTTGCATTCTTGAGCTTATTTCGTCATTATTATAGGTTCTATTCCACAAACTAGTGGGACATTTTATCAGATAAAGAAGATGAGTTGCAAATATTTTTTTAGGTTAGCTTTATGTTACGCGCTTTAATATTGTTATTTTTACTCGGTGGAAGCCTTTGGAATGCCCTTCTTGCTCAAGAAACATCCAAAGAAACAGTCAAAGACCCAAGCTCAAAAACGACTTCTGAGAAAACGAAAGAAAGCTCTGATTTTGACAAACTGGGCAAATGGTTTCAAGGGCCTAAGATTGACCCCAAAAAACTCCCTTTAAAAATCGATACGGGAGCATTAGACTTAAAAGAGGGAGAAGGCCAAGAAAGAATTTGGATTGCCACAGAGGGTGTCCATCTTTGGCAAGAGCATGAAGGCGTTGTCGTTTTAGATCTACGCTGCGAACAAGCTGTTATTTGGTTCACCGCCGAAGATGGTAAGGAAGGTACCCCCAATAGCCCCGAAGCCAACCAACAGGTTAAGTTTTATGGGGAAAGCAACGTTCACTTCCGCTGGGGCAAAGAACTAATGCAAGGAGACCAAGTCTTCTTTGATATGGAAAAAAACAGCGGGGTTGTTCACAATGGAACCATGCGCAGTAAGGTACAGTTTGACAACCGAATCACTCCTTTACAACTCAAAGCCCAAGAAATTTTAATTCACTCTCGAAATAAATTCACGGCCAATGATGCTAAGTTTTCAACTTGTCAGTTTGGAGATCCTCACTACCATTTTGCTTCTGATTACTTAGAAATCGTAAAGGTGGAAAACAAGGCTTATCTAAAAGCCAGAGAAAACTCTCTTCATGTGGGGGAAACGCCTTTTTTCTATTTGCCTTACTTTTCGGGAGAAACAATCGAAAACTTTCCTCTAAAATCGATTAGTTATGGAAACTCTTCTCGCTTTGGAAATCATCTTCTGACAACCTGGGGAGGCAATCTCTACAAAGCCCCCAGCGATACTCCCAATAGTATTATTAAAAAAGTGGATTGGATCTTGGATCTTGATATTTACCAAAACCGAGGACTGGGATTAGGCCCAGGTTTCACTTACCAAGGAGAAACAGGCTCTGAGCACCCTTTCATCGGGCAACTATCTTCTTATTATATCCGAGACCAAGCCTTAGGAGATTTTGGAGATGATTTAGAAGGTAACAACAACCAAGAAATTGGAGATGCTACCCTAAAAGAACTATACCGCATCTACTATTTACATCGCCATGAATTACCCGATGGTTGGAAACTAGACATTGAGATTTCTAAGATTTCCGACGAAGAGCTCTTGTTTGATTTTTTCGAAAAAGAGGCCCGCGAAGGAAAAGAACAAGAGTCCTACGCGCATTTGAAAAAGATTTGGGGTATCCAAGGAGTCACTTTTTTAGCACGCTATAACTTCAATGACTTCGTTGACCAAGTCAACGAGCTTCCTCGCGGAACCTACCATTTAGTTCGTATGCCTATCTTCCAGGACTATCTTCCCAATCTTTTTTTTAGCAGTGATATAGAGCTAACCAATATCAGCCGTGATGATAACGTTATCATTTCAGAATTCGACCGAGAAAGAATCTTTCGAGCAGATTTCAAAAACAGGCTGACCTATCGTTTCCAATTAGGCCCGGTGAACTTCGTCCCTTTCTTAGATGCTCGAATGACCTATTTTGAAAAAGAAGCTGATGGGGATAGGAATATTGCTCGACTTGTAGGAAGCGGAGGGGTTGAAGCTGCGGTAAATTTTCATCGGGTTTTTCATACTACCAACAAATTTTTTGATCTTTACAAACTCCAACATATCTTTACTCCTCGTATCAGCTATAGCTTCACCGAAACCACTATTAATTCAGATTCCCTGATCCCCTTTGACGAAGTTGATACGATTGATGATGCCAATCAAGTCCGATTACGTTTAATCAATCGACTAAAAACCATTCGCGCAGGACAATTAGTGGACATACTCTTCGCCGAGTTTGATCTTTCCTATTTTCCTGATCGAGGAGGAAGTTTCGACGACAAGTTATCCAATTTGGAATTTGATTTAAGTTGGCAAATTTGGCGTAACCTCAGTTTTGGTTTAAATACAGAATTTAACTTTCCTATCCATGATTTTGAAGTTCTTTCTGCTGGCCTAAGCTACACTCTCCAACCCGACTTAATTACTTCGGTTGATTTTCGATATTTACGAGGAGATAGCTTTATTGGAACCCTGGCCGCAGATTATAGAATTAACGCCAAATGGCAAGCTGGTTTCCGTACTCAGTACGATTTTCGGGATGGAGAACTACGAGAAAATGAGATCACTTTCCGGCGCGTGTTCCACCGATTTGCTCTCGATTTGATTTTTGAAGTGGACCAAGTGGATGACGAAGTAGCTTTCACTATCTCCTTTACTCCTCTGGACTTTGTTCAAAGAAGTCGCTTTGTCGATACCGACCCAACAGCAGAGAACGCTGCTTCTTCATTCTCTTCTTACTAAGGATTATCTATGTCGGAAAAGCAAACCGCCAAAAAGTCCAAAGCTTCTCTTGTTATGAAAAAAAGAATCTACATCATATACACAGGAGGAACTTTGGGAATGAAGAGAACTAAGCGTGGTTATGCTCCCTACAAAGGTTACCTCCAAAAACTCATGGCCCTGATGCCTGAATTAAACGATGAGATTATGCCTCTTTATGAAATTAATGAGTACGATCCCCTCTTAGATTCGGCTAACATGACCCCCAAAGATTGGCGAAAAGTTGCCCGAGACATAGAAAAGAATTATCATCTCTACGATGGATTTTTAATTCTACATGGAACAGACACCATGGCTTACACAGCATCCGCTCTCGCTTTTATGCTCAAAGGATTGACCAAGCCCGTTATCCTAACAGGATCACAAATCCCTCTTTGTGAAGTGCGCAACGATGCCAGTAAAAACATTGTCACAGCTCTTTTAATTGCCGCAAACTACCAAGTTCCTGAGGTTTGTCTCTTCTTTGGCAGTACACTCCTGCGTGGTTGCCGTGCAACCAAGGCCGATGCTACCGGTTTCAACGCCTTCATTTCTCCTAATTTCCCTCCCTTGGGAAATGCCGGAATCGAAATCGAAATCAAAAACGATCTAGTCTCTGCCCCCAGCTACTCTGGACAGTCCTTTGAAGCTCATATCATTGAAGAGCCCATGCGTTTAACCGTCCTACGTCTCTTTCCTGGAATCTCTGCCAAAATAGTCCAGAGTATTCTGAAAGCTCCTCTCAAAGGAGCCATCTTAGAAACCTATGGAGTAGGTAATGCCTGTTACAAAAATAACAAGCTTATGGAAGTCCTTGAGGAAGCCACAAAAAGTAACATAGTTATTGTCAATTGCACTCAGTGCATACGAGGAACCGTTCAGATGGATAACTACGTCACAGGTTCTGCCCTAGAAAAGGTCGGAGTCATCAGTGGCTACGATATGACAATAGAAGCCACTTTGGCAAAAATGTACTATCTCTTTGGCTTAGGTCTTCCCCCCTCTGTAGTCAAAGATACCATGCAAAAAAATCTCCGCGGAGAAATAACCTTGCCCCGCGTTTCTTTTTAGTTATGTTTAGTTTGCTCAGTTTCCCGCAAAGCTACGAAAAAGAAACCAAACCATCACAGGTATACCAAGGCTGTTTAAAAACAAAATAACAGCCAAAAACTGCAGAACACGGCCACGAACAAGAGCTCTATTCTCAGAAAGGACAGGAGTATCTCGAATAACTCTCATCCCTGGAGGAGGAAATCGCCGCGCAGCAATAACTCGGGAGGCAAAGCGCCACAAATAAACCGCTCCCCCGAGAAGAGGAAGCATAAAAACAAAGAAAACAAAAGCAACCACTTCAGGGTGAGCAACAAGATATTCCTTATGATCCACAATCCAAGTTTTTAGAGTATCTTGATTTAACTGCAATAGCATAATCAAGGCCGAACCAATTGCTGCTACAACCAGGACAATAACAATCAATTGGCGTCTCAATTTGGGATCAGCCTTTTGGATTTCCGACATTTTATCCTCTCTAACAAAATCTGATAAAATCTACAACTGCCTCAACACTTCCTCTAAAATTCCATTCATCGCTTCAAAAAAACGCTCACTATTGCCATGTAAAAAGAAATGGTCTCCTTCTAGCATAGTCAATTCAAAATCTCCCAAAGTATGCTTTCCCCAGGGCTCCATCTCTTTTTGAGGAGCTTTTGGATCTGACAGTCCTCCTAAAGCATGGATGGGAAAACGAAAAGGAGGAGCTTCTTCAAATTGATAGGTTTCACAAACTGCAAAATCAGCTTGCAAAGTAGGTAAAATCAAATCCAAAAAGTCTTCGTTTTCAAGAATTTCCTTAGGTGTTCCATTGAGTCTCTTGAGCTCTTGGATAAATTTTTCCCGAGGAAGAACATGAACAGGAGGGTCTGGGTCAATAATTTCAGGGGCGCGGCGTCCTGAAGCAATGAGCATTTTTGGCTCCGGCTTTCCCTCTTCTCGAAGAGCACGTATAGTTTCAAAGCTAACCAGAGAGCCCATACTATGCCCAAAAAAGATGTAAGGTTTATCCATAATTAAAGGAGAAATTGCCTCGACAACTTCTGGAACCACTGCCGACATATGTTCAAAAGCAGGTTCCTTTAAACGCATTCCTCTTCCCGGGAGTTGGAGAGCATATATCTCAATATCCTTCGAAGCAAGCTTCTTGTGCCAGTCTCGAAAAACCTGAATCCCTCCTCCCACATAAGGGCAACAAAATATACGAAGCTTCGCCTCTGGGTTAGCTTGAAAACAAACCAAAGAAGCATTCGCATTACTAAAATTTCTCATAAATATCCTTTTTTAAAATAGCTAATGAAAGAGGCCGAATTATACAAAAAAAAGAAAAAGAGAAGAAGGGAAAACTGCTCTATGAGTTAAGTTTTTCAAAAGAGAAAAAATTTTTCCACGAGCCTTAGTTTTCTTTCTTTAACAAAGATGAACTATCCGCTATAATCCAGGGCAGAAATAACAGGTGAAACGCTATTTAACCGCCTTCTCGTATTTTCTATTCTCTATCAATAGATATAAGGAGTTTTTTGCATGAAAACAAAAGTTGGTATCAATGGTTTTGGTCGGATTGGTAAATTGGTTTTCCAAGTACTAGAAGAGTCCGATGATTTTGAAGTGGTTGCGGTAAATGATCTATCTGACCCTAACACTTTAGCTTATCTTTTGAAGTACGATTCTGTTCATGGTCGTTACCCTCACGAAGTGGGAGTCGATGGTGATTCTTTAGTGGTCAACGGCAGAAAAGTCAAAGTTCTCTCTGAGCGCGATCCTAGTAAGCTTCCTTGGGGAGAGCTGGGGGTTTCCTATGTTGTCGAATCAACAGGTGTCTTTCGCAAAAGAGAGCAATGTATGCAGCACGTTACGGCAGGAGCAAAAAGAGTTATTTTAACTGTTCCGGCCAAAGATGAAATCGATGCAACCGTGGTAATGGGAGTGAACGACGAAACTCTCAAAGCAGAGGACAAGATCATTTCCAATGCTTCTTGCACAACAAACTGCTTGGCTCCCGTCGCCAAAGTATTAAACGACACTTTTGGCATAGAAAAAGGTCTTATGACCACTATTCATGCCTACACCAATGACCAAAATGTTGCCGATCAAGTTCACAGCGACTTACGCCGAGCCCGAGCTGCTGCTGTAAACATCATCCCCACCACTACTGGAGCTGCCAAAGCCGTGGGTAAGGTAATTCCTGAACTCAATGGTAAGCTCGATGGCTGTGCTCTTCGTGTTCCTGTTTCCGACGGATCTTGCGTAGATTTAGTCGTTCAGCTCAAGAGAAGTGCTACCGTAGAAGAAATTAATACCGCAGTAAAAGCCGCTGCAGATGGCCCGATGAAAGGGATTCTTTACTACACAGAAGACCCGATCGTCTCTTCAGACATTATACACGATCCTCATTCTTCTGTCTTTGATGCGAAAAGCACTATGGTCATAGGAGATATGGTTAAAATTCTTTCTTGGTATGACAACGAATGGGGCTACTCAAACCGAGTAGTTGACCTGATGAGACTTGCTCGCAAATTTGATAGCTAAATTTTAGCTATACGAAAATCCATCTTGGCGATGAGAGCTAACTCTCATCGCCTTTCTCACCCGCCATCAACAAACACTAGGCAGTAACATTAAGTTAAGCTGTAGTCTTTGTATTTTTTTCCCCTCCGCGGTGGATTTTGAGTAGAAAAGAATTTCACGCAAAGGCGCAAAGAAAAGCAAAGGAAGATCTAAAAAATCTTTCTCTTGATCAAATTCTCCGAATTTATCTCTTGCCTGGATTCTTTTTTTCCTTGGCGTCTTTGCGTGAAATTCTTTTCTTTCTTCAACTTTAAGGCGCACTCTTTCCTTTCAAAAACAATTATCTATAGCTATCATTCTAATGGTAAAATGAAACAACAATAATGCCTATTAAAAAACTGTAAAATAGCACTCTGGAGTTAAAACAAACAACTCTAGTGATTTATTGTAAAAAGACTTATGAAAGAAATATTTATTTCCAGATATACCAATAAATTTTTCTTTCAATTTGATAGCAATGATAGCATTAAATGAAACAAATTATCCTTTCAAATTGATAGCAATGATAGCATTAAATGAAACAAACTCTCTTTTCAAATTGATAGCAATGATAGCTATTTCCTCTCACAAAAAATCCTCTCCCAGAAGCAATACTTTCCTTTCTTTCCGAAATTCCCATTCAAAAATTTCCAAAAAATTTTTGAATACTTTTTCCCCCTCTCTGTCTTAATAGGCTACTTACCTTATTCTAGTATATTTTAACCAGCCCCCTACTAGACCGGTCTATAACGGGCTCTTTCAGGAGCCTTGCTATGAAAAGAAAAAATATTGTTTTTTTTCTCTCTGTTTTTTTGTTTTTGGGAATGTCTTCTTGGTTAGTTGCTAGCGAGCCCAAGGAGTCGGATGAAAAAAGGGAGGAGATTCTCCCTCCACAAAGTGAAACTCAGGCTCAGGAACTGTTTGAACAGGCCTGGCGCTGGGGTAATGATCAAAATACCGCTCAAGCTCTAAGGGCTTATCAGCTTCTCTTTGAGTTTTATGGACAAGAAGACGGGAAAGAGAGGTCTGAATCTAAACGACGTTATCAAATGTTAGTTGCCAATAATATGGCGATATCCCTCAGCCAAGAGGGAAAATACTACCAGGCGATTGCTTTTTTGGAGAAAGCAATTCGTTTTGCGGAAGATCTGAAAGATTGGCAAAAAAAGTCGGACTTTCACTTTAAGATAGGTCGTCTTTATTTACAACTGCGTAATTTGGAAGAGGCCAGAGAGCAACGCAAAGAAGCCATTTTCCCCCATTCTCTCATCAATGGAGGGGAAGAGTCTCTTTTTTCGGGAGCTAATATCTATACTCGTTTTGCCGCCCGAGGAGACCGATTAGCTTTGGAGAAAATCCAAATGGGGGGATCTTATAACCCATTCCAAAATCAATCTGTCACTCATACCAAGTTAATCAACTTGACTTTGTTGGATGGGTTTCTCGCGGGATCTCTTTTGGTGCCAGACACTGTAGAGATCTCTATCGAGGCTCGGAAATCAGGTTACTATCCTCTAAAAAAACGTGTCCAACTTTTGCCTGATGTTGATTTGTCTAAAGTAGCGGAAACGATGACCACCATTCCTCGAAAAATAAAGTACCGCATACTAGAAGATTTCTATAAAAAAGGCGAGGTCACGCCCAATGAAATCCATCTCACTTTAGTAGAGCAAGGCAACTTGATTGGCAAACCCATGACCATCTCTGAGAGAGAAAGTTTTCGCCCAGGAGAGTATCTACTTTCCATTCAAAAAGCGGGCTATGAACCCATTAGTGAATTTTTAACCCTATACCCCGGAGAAAAACCTCTTTACTTAACTCGTACCTTGCAAAGTAAACTGAGAACCTTGCGCTATGAAATCACCGGAGACTTTACTCAGGCCGACGGAGAAAATCGCGTAAAGCCAGATGAAATTAGTTTAGATAAGCAAGCAATCGAGCCTGAGTGCCAAGTAAAACCTGGCCACTATCAACTCGTTGTTCGCAAAGAAGGCTATGAGCCCGTTATCGAAAACTTTGTTATACCCCCTGATGAAAGACCCTATTCTCTAAAAAGGTTTATGCCCTCTCTTCCTCGAAAGATTATTTTTGATCTAGAAGGAGACTACCAAAAAGGACAAATTACTCCCGATGAAATCTCCGTCAATGGCCGAGCTATTCAGTATGGAGAAAGCTTAACTCCCAACGTTTACCAAGTTGCCATACTAAAAAAAGGCTACGAACTCATCACAAAGAGAGTCACTATTCCTCCCTCTCAGAAGGATTTTATTCTCAAAGAAACTCTGGCCTCCAGTCTTCGTAAGGTGGAATTAAATATCGTGGCAAAGTTTCCCAAAGGGATACGCCTAACTCCAGAGTTTTCTACCCTTAATGGTAAAGACATTCGCAGCCACAAAGCCTTTAAACCAGGATCTTACAAGTTAGAGATCCGTCATAGTGGATATGAAAAAGTAGAAAGGGAAGTCCAGATTTCTCCGAGCAATTCCCCTTTTGTTTTACAGCAATTTGTTGATGCGAAAAAACGTCCTTTGGAGCTTATGGTAAAATATGAAGTCCCTCATGAAAACCCTGAGACAGGTTTTCGAGCGATTTTGAAAAATGAAGGCAACGGATTGGAAGAAGACTTTACTCCCAAGATGACAGTTACTCCAAGCAGCTATTTACTGACGATTGGGCGCCCTGGTTATCTGCCCCACTCTCGTCAAGTCACCATTCTACCTGGAGAAAATCCTTGGCAAATAGAGTGCACATTGCCCGCAGCAGAGAGAGAAGTAGTTGCTTTCGTCCAAGCAGACTTTCCTGCAGGAGCAGATTTAGTGCCAGACGAAATCACCTTAAGCAGCCGTCCTTTGCAAAAAGGAATAAGAGTTGCTCCTGGAAAACATGAGCTAGTCATACTCCGAGAAGGCTATTTGCCCGTTCGGAAAATGATCGATATTCCCGCAAGCGAAAAAAGCTTTGTTTTCCAAGAGCAACTGGAAGCGCGTGAACGTTTGGTAACTTTTTTATTCTGGGATAATCACAACCGACAAAAAATTTCCCAAGCAGATCTTCTCTTGAATAAAGATTTTATCAACGACAATGAACCGATTACTCTTAAGCCCGGAAACTACGCCTTAAGTGCAAAGCTCAATGGATATCATCCTTTGGCCGAGCAAATAGAGATTCCTGTCGGTTCTGACCCCTTAGTTATTGATAAGTACTTAGCGGCAAATTTACGTCCTGTTGTTTCTTTCATTAGAGGAGACTATCAACCGAAAAAGGAGTTGCAACCTGATATATTCACTTTAAACGACACTCCTGTGACAAAAGATTTTGTCACCCAACCAGGAGAATACGAGCTTTTTATTGAAAAAGAAGGTTACCAGACCATTGCTCGGAAAATTAAGATTGGTCCAGGTTCCTCTAATTTTAATATAGAAGAAACCTTGGTTTCTCTACCACGAACCTTGGAGGTACAAACATTTTATTACTTCGATGGAAAAAGAGAAGTTTTACTCCCAGATACACTACAACTATCAGGAGAAAGTTTCTTAAGCGAAACAAGAGTAAAACCAGGCGCGTATGTCCTCTCTGTTAGCAAAGCTGGCTATCATAGTCTTAGCGAAGAAAAAATCACCATAGAACCTGGAGTAGAGAAGTATTTGGTAGAGAAAGTTCTTTCTGCTAGGCCTCGGCCTGTCGAATTTATCGTTAGGAGTGACTATAATGAAAACATTATCTTGCCCGATATTCTCCTGATTAATGAAGAAACTAATAATGCCCAAACTGAGCTAGCACCAGGAAGACATCAAGTTCGCATCGAAAAACGCGGATTTCACAACTACAACAAAGAAATCTGGATCACTCCAGGTGTCGATCCTTACAAAGTAGAAGCTGTTGTCGAAAGCATCCCGCGCAAGATGGAGCTCATTGTCACAGGCGATTTTCCTATAGCAGAAAGATTTGATCCCCATGTCGCTGCTCTAGGAGGGCTCGACTTGAGATCTAATGTTTTTAAGCCAGGACAATACGAACTTACCATCCAACAACCTGGTTACGATGAAATTCGAGAAACCTTAATTCTCCCTCCAGGAGAAGAAAATTTCTTAATCGAGCGTATTCTTCCAACCAAGCCTCGCTTGGTCGAAGAGAAAATATATTACAACATTGAGCCTCCGAAAAATTTGGCTCCTTACCAAATCTTTCTAGAAAATGAAGAAGCTCAGACCGAAGCAGTTTTAGTCAAAGCAGGAGATAAAATCAAACCAGGTAACTATCGGTTAAAAATAGAAAAAGAAGGGTATCAAACTCTCCAAATGAATAAAAATATCTGGCCAGGAGAAGACCCTATTATTTTTGATCAGCAGTTGATGGCGAAACAAGTTAGTTTGAACATCAATGTAACTCATGATGTTCTTCCTCCTTCTGGTCACCCTGACTACAAAGTCATGCTCACCGAAGAGAAAAAGTCTATCTTGATTTACGTCAAAGACAAAAACAAGGTGACCCCAGGTAAGTACTACCTTCAAGTCCAACAAGATGGTTACCAGTTTGGCACTCGTAAGCTCTTAGACATAACTCCCCGAGAAACTATTTTCTCCATTTCAGAGAAAGTCTTGGCCAAAGAACGAAAGATATCTTTCCAGATGGTAGACGATAGAACCGGAGTTTTAGTTCCTGCTTTAGAAATTTGTATGGATAAACGAGAAATAGATTTCCACGATACGTTTAAACCAGGGCAGGAGTATGATCTTACTGCCAAATTCCAAAGCTTCAAAACGGTAAGCAAACGTACTAATGTCACTCCTGGCGAAGGTCCTTTTGTTCAATACGTTAAAATGGAGCCCCTAAAAGCTTACGAGTTTACCTTACGAAAACAAAATATAACCTTAGACAAAACGGAGTATCCTTTTACTTTTTTCCTTGATGATAAAAAGGTAGAAGATCACTTAATTCGTTTTGAGAAAGGGCTGAGCAAGTTCTATTACACAGTATGGGGAGATCCTGTAGCAAAAACTCTCAAAGTAATGGGAGGATATAGGTTTTCCCAAAACTCAATTAAGAAAACTTGGCGCTTAGATTCCTTAGATTCGATCAACGTTCCTCTTTTGATCGAACATTTAGAAAATTTAAACACAAAAGGACCTCGAACCCAATACAGAGAACCTCTCGAAGCAATGGAAGCCCTCATGAAACGAGCCGCGGATCGCGAACGTTTACGGCAAGCTCATTTCTCAGAACTGAAACGACTTCAAGAGTATATTGAGTCCTGGCCTATTATAACAACTCAAGAAAGAATTCGTTGCCGTCTGCTTTTGGAGTTGCTAGCCCCTTTAGTTCAGCCAGAAAGGAGTTGATTTAGGGGAGGTGATGCTATCTGAAACCGTTAAAAAAAAAGATCATCGAAAACCGTTCGAACGGTTTTCGATGATCTTTTTCTTGCGTCTTAAGTTACAGTTGTCCGCACGCTTTACCGAACAAGAGGAGGGTAAACACCTACGGGAGGATTGTTATTCTCAATAAAAGAATTGGAAGGCAAATAAATAGTTCGGTTATCAAAATCGATCACAAAAGCAACGACTCCAGGAATAATAAAAACAAAACACAAAAGTCCATCTAAAATCACAATGGAAGGATCTAAGCGGTCGCTTCCTCGTTGATCAATTCTTTCGGGATGCAGCATAGTTCCACAAGCGCTTAACATAAACAAAAGAGTAAAGCAAAGTAGTAAGCTAATCCATTTTTGCCTTTTCATAAATATCCTCACTTCAAATACTCTAGGTTTTTTCGGTACAGTTTTCGATATTTCTCAATCCTTGACTTTGCTTCAAACATTTTTCCCTCACCCAGGAAACGATCCGCCTCTTTGATAAGAGAAGCCATTTTTTCTATTAGGGAAACTTGTTTAGATTCATTCAATTCAGAAATTTGTCCTTCGATTTTCTGAGCAATAGTAAGAAGAGTCAAGCTTAAATTTTTTTTATGAGAAATAGATTCTAAGTATTCATAGGTCGAAAGAAATGTTTCTAGCTCATCTAACTCATCAACCAAAGAGTCCCCTCCCTTTTCATAAGGGTCTAGCCCCTCCCCTACTTCCTCTAAGTAAGACGTCAAATCTTTGACCTCTTTCTCACCCAAGCCAAGAGAGAAACGCTGATTAAACCACAAGACCACTTCGGACAAACTGGCTAGACTACCGTCGTGAAAATAAGGGGCCGTATACTTACTCGAAAGTAAAGTAGGGGTATCCAGAGCTCCATTCAGAGAATGAGGAGAGAAACCCGGTACGGTGCCAAGGTCATGCCTTTTATGATCGATAAAATGGGAGTCGGGTTGGTGGCAACTCGCACAGCTTTTTCCCCTCATCATTTGAGGAAAAGGGCGATGAAAGATTTTTTCTCCGCGCTTCGCCGAAGATGAAGCTAAATCAGAAAGAGTTCCGTCGCGGTGGATTTTAGGATTTGGTAAGAACTCAAACTCGTTCATGTAAGCAACAAGGGAGTCTAAGATTAAGGAATCGGGTTCTAGACCATTGAACTCATGAACGATAACATTTCGAGTAAACTCTCGTAGAGAAGCTGTTCGACCATTGCGACCATAGGGAGCTGTAAAACGGATACCTCGAAGATCGGGTATATCCACATGGTCAAAAACACCGTTGTTGGCGTGAGGAGCAAAAAAGCTCCCGCTAACATCTAACCCCCCCGAGCGCTGAGAAAGTCCAGGAATAAAAAACGCAGGGTTAGTCGCTCCTTTGTTATGACAAGTATTACAAGTTATTTGAAGACTGCGAGCCGGCTCTCCCAAAATAAGAGGACTGTCAAAAGCCATATCCCCTAAAGCAATCAACGGAGTTTCACTCTCTTGCGCCCCTCGCTCCTTCATACCTAAGATTTGTCGTGGAGTAGGAGATTGGTCTTCTATATGGCTCTCTTCGGAAAAAAAGCCATCCGAAGATATTTTTTCTAGCCCTATTGCTAGCCTTGCCTTCTCTAGAAGAGCTAAAGCATGCTTTTGGCCTTGTTTACGCCAGCTCACTCGGTCTAACTGGGCTTTATCTGCTCCCGCTTCAATATATTTTCGTAAAGCTGTTAACTCCACACGTCCTTTTGTTTTTTCCGGCTGTTTTTTTTCCCATTCATCTATGATAATTTCCAGTCTAGGCCAAACTTGCTCCCAAACGATCGGATTCAGGTTCAAGATAAAATGAGCGCTTTGAAAAGATTTTGTCAAACCAGAAGAAATTATAAGAGAGCGCTCTTCTTTTAGCGGATGGGAAACAGCCACCGGAAGAAAACAAAGAATACAAAGTAATCCTAATCCTCTCCAAAATATTCGTCTCATTAAAAGCATAATCTATCCCCAGAAAAACCTAAAAAAAAAGAGAACCCTCTTCCTTAGAAAAAAGTTCTCTTGTATTTCTATCAACTACATCTATTTTCTTACTCGTTGTCCTAATAAAGCCAGAGCTCCCAGCAGACAAACTAGAGTAGACGGTTCGGGAACACTTGTAGCAGTATCTCCAAACTGAACGTCATCAAAAACAATTCCGTCCGAATCATTAATTCCTTGGAATGTCCGAATCGTTTTAATCGCTTGGTCAGTGGTAATACCGTAGAAAATACGGTTATTAAAACCATTCGTTACAATGATTCCTTCATGACTTGCTGTTAAGACCTCACTAGCAATAAGTCCCCCACCTGCATCTAAAAACTGGATGGTTGTGTTAGCGGGGCCGACATTTCCAATAAACAAACCGGCAGAGTTACTCGCTTCTGTCAGAATAAAATCAAAGTTGTCTCCAAACGAATTGGTAAATCCTCCACTGGGGCTACTAGAAGCAGAGATCCCGTTAGGAGCCGAGTTCAGGTTTTGCGCTTGAAAAGCAGGTGTAACATTTATATTTAACCCATCTCGGTTTACTATTGTTAAACCTTGAGGCTGAAACTCGGTTCCGTTGATAACCCCTTGAGAGCGATTATCAAAGTTGACTAAGTTTATGTTGTTTGTGGCGTTCACAAAGTCACCATGAACAAAAAATTCGATTGTTATAGCCGAGCAAAAAACACTGCCCATCAAAAGAATAGCAACGGCTAGTGAAAATATTTTCACAGCAATCCTCCTAAGTCCCTAGAAGTTTTATTTCTCAAATAAAAGATTAATCTAGTTCAATATTACCCTTTTTTTTCCTAAATATCCAGCAATTAATTAAAATCCTCAAAAATCATCTCTCGCGTCTTTTTAATTTCTATCTCCGCTTTTAGTTCGTGGAGTAAAGAATAGAGGCCAAAATAGGTGCGGTTGATATAAATTCCATGTTGAGAGCCGCGAGCAATATTGATTTGGCGGAGTTTCTTGAGATTATTAAATTCTTCACTTAGGCGAAAAATCTCGTCAAAGTAATCTTTCTTGCTAAAATCAAAGCTATCATGGTGAAAAGGACGGCTAAGAACTCGAGCCATTTTCGAAAAAACATCCAGGACAATTCTTTGTTGTTCGGGACTATCTGTTTCCATGAGAAGGTCTAAAGCCAAAAACACAGCAATTGTTTTTTCTTCTGAGTCGGTAACATCTTTGTTTAAAAGATGAAAGTAGTGATCATAAAACTCTTTCGGGATTACCTTAACGCAACCAAAGTCCAAAACTCCTACCGTGCCATCTTCTTGGATAAGGAAATTTCCAGGATGAGGATCGGCATGAACAACTTGTAACTTATGAACCTGGTAGTTGTAAAAGTCCCAAAGAGTTTGCCCAATGCGATTGCGAATTTCGGCAGAGGGATTTGTCGCTAAAAAATCTTTCAAGTGCTGCCCTTCTAACCAATCCATAGTCAAAATTCGCGCACTAGATAACTCTCGATAGCAAGAAGGAAAACATAAGCCCGAAAGACCTTGGCAAGAAGCAGAGATTTCTTCGCAGTGATCCAGCTCTAAAGTATAGTTAGTTTCTTCTAAAAGCCGCTCCTCAACTTCTTTAAAATATCTACTGAGGTCTTCATTCTTCAGCCCTAAAAGCCTTATAGCCAATGGCTTAACCATTTTCAAATCACTACTCACACTATCGGCAACTCCAGGATACTGAACCTTCACGGCCAATTTTTTCCCTTGCCAAGTCGCCTTGTGAACCTGCCCAATTGAAGCAGCATGAACCGCTTGAGGAGAGAATTCGTCAAATATTTCTGTCGGCCCTTTTTTAAAGTGGCGCTGAAAACTTCGAACCACCAAAGGATAGGAAAGAGGAGGAACATTGTATTGAGATAAAGAAAACTGATCCGAGTAGGCCCTCGGAAGAAGGTTCTTTTCCATACTGATCATTTGAGCGACTTTAAGAGCACTCCCCTTTAACTCACTGAGAGATTTATAAATATCGGCAGCATTATCCTGATGGAGCTCACTTTTGTCTAAATCGGGATTTAAAATCTTTTTACTGTAGTGCTTGACATAATTGCCACTCACTTTTGCTCCTGTTCGTAGAATACGCGAAGCTCTTTTTACCTTAGAAACAGGAATTTCTGGTTGTTCTTTCATTCAGCACCTTAGAGACGAAATTCTTGAAAAAGAAAGCGAGCCATATCCCAAGCGGAATCAATCGGAGTATGCCCTAAAATATCAAATTTAAAATGGACAGATTTTTCAATAAAAGCGTCGGTTCTTTCAAAATCTTGGCTTTCATCCTTAATCCAGAAATAGAGCACTGTGGCTAATTGCCACCATAAAGCTCGGTGGTAGTGTTGAGAAATATAAAGGCGAGAAATCACTTCTCCTCCTTCTATACCTTCTTGGATCAATTGCCGAGCATAGTCTCCGAGTTGTTCTCGAAAATCACTTCCTACGGTCAAGAAGAAACGGAGTTTCTGTAAATTTTTTAAACAAAAAACAACATAGCTACGATTCTTTTTCAAAACCTCAATCAAGGTATAAAAAAAAGCCAAAAGTTTCTCCCGAGCCGTAAACTCAGCATAAGACGCATCTTTCTGAAGTCTCTCCAAGGTTTGTTCTAAAAAACCTTGCCAAACGCTTCTTTCCACAGCTCCTAGTGAAGCAAAATATTGGTAGAAAGTTTCCTCATCCATATTCAAATCTTGAGAGAGTTGGTAAACAGAAAAAGGACGCTCACCTTTCTTTAAAATATAATCCAAATAACTCTGTCGTATTTTTTCCATACCAGAGGGAACTTGCGTTGTATTTTCCATTTTTTTCCCCTAATATCTTTGTGTTTTTTAATTTTAGTTGTCCCTTGTAATAGAGCAAATTTCTCTTAAAATTGCAATAGGAATCCGGGTTGTTCGGTATTTCCTCATGGAACGTACAAATATTATTTTTAGGCCCCGGTGGCAGGGTATCGTTCGCCTCTGGCTCACTTTACCCTGGGCTACTCATATATAACTTTTGGTGTATGGAACTCCAACGAAGAAAAACTTCCCAAAAGAGGCGGAAAGTTCTATAATAATAGTGATTGTTGTTTCTATACACCTATCCATAAAGGAAAGCCTATGAAAATTTACACTTCTCTCTTTATTTTTTTCGTAGCTATACTTGTTACCGCATGCCAAGCTCCTCCCCAAAAGAAGTCTCCCCTTCTGAATAAAGAGGCTCCTGGCTTTACTCTTCTAGACAGCACTGAGAAAGAAAGAAACCTCTTTGATCTTAAGGGGAAGAACGTTCTTCTTGTTTTTTACCGCGGAAGCTGGTGACCATTTTGTTTATCAGAATTGCAAGGTTTGCAATCCCAATACAAAGAATTTCAAGAGCGTAACATCGAAATACTCGCCATTGTTGTTGATCCTCCCAGTGAAAATGCCAAAGTCAAAAAGAAGCTAAAACTAGATTTTGAAATACTTTCTGACCAAAAACGAGAGGCTATTCGTAGCTACAAAGTCGAAAACAAAACCAGCAAAGGGGCAATCGCTCACCCTGTAAAATACCTCATCAATGCCGAAGGTTATATCCAAAAAGCTTGGCTTAATGATGGAGTAACTGAACGCACCAGTGCCGAAAATCTTCTCAAAGACATAGACCAAAAGTAAGGTAAACCTATGGAGAATTTCCAAGAATCATTTTTCTTGCTTCTTAAACAAATCTCTCTTTTCCAAAATACAACAGAGGAACATTTAGTTGAGCTATCTCATCTCTTCGAGCGAGAAGTTTATGAAGAAGGTGATCTTCTCATTGAAGAGGGAGAAATCCATCATAAATTTTTTGTTATCGCCCGAGGAAAAGTCGTCGTCACGAAAGAACTTGACGAAGAAGTGGACACCCGGCTAGCGATTTTGGAAGCAGGGAACTTCCTTGGGGAGTTTAATCTTCTCGGAGAAGATGAAGACAATCGAGCCTCTGCTTACGTAGAAGCCCAAACTCCTGTTATTTGCTATACCATCACAGGTAAAAAGCTTATCGACTTTGCTCAAAGTAATCCTCTATTTGCGGCTCCCTTTTACTATGAACTTCTCAAAGAACTCACCCAGCGAATACGACGAACCAACTATCAATTGAGAAATGCTCTTATCTGGCGCATGGATAAAGAGTAAGTTTTTAGACCTAACTTTTATACAGATAATTTTGTAAAATATTGATGCTAGAGATGAGTAGCGTTAAGTAAAGCCGATAGCCTTTGGATTTACTGTCCCTCCGTGAAATTCTTTTCTTCTTTCCATTTTCTTTTACGACCTTCGTGTGAGCAACAAGTCACAAAAATTATGTGTATAAAAGTTAGGGTTTCAACCTCTGGTTTCTCTAAGAAAAAAAATAGCCCTAAGCAAAAAAAGCAAAGGGCAAATTCCTTGGAAAGGATATTTATGAAAGTTCTATCCCTTCTCGCTAGCATTCTTCTTTTCCTCCCCTTAGCCTTGACGGCCCCCGCAGATTGGCCTTGTTTTCGAGGCAACTCTCAACTCAGCGGAGTAGCCCCCGCTCTTTCTTCTCATAATTTAAAGTTACAGTGGACTTATGAAGCCGGAGGAGAAATTAAATCAACAGCCGCTATTGTCGACTCTTCGGTTATTGTAGGAGATGGAAACGGCAACCTAATTTCTTTAGAAATCCAGACAGGAAAACTCCAGTGGCAATTCACCGCCGATGACTTAATTCCCTCATCTCCGACCGTTTTCCAAGACAAGATCTACTTTGGAGATGAACTCGGAAATTTTTATGCCCTCAATCGCCAAGGAAAACTCCAATGGAAATTTACGGCAGAAGGCAAAATTGTATCCTCCGCCAACTGCACAGAAGATACTGTGTTTTTTGGATCTTACGACGACCACCTTTATGCCCTAGACCTCAAAACAGGTAAAATAAAGTGGACCTTTGCCACAGATGCTCCTGTTCATTGCACCCCCACTCTAATCTCAAAACATGTCATTACAGCAGGCTGCGATGGTCTTGTTCGTGCAATAGAACAAAAAACAGGAAAAGAGGTTTGGCAATTCTCAGGAGGAGCCTACTTCGCTTCTTCTCCCGCTAACTACCAAGAAAACATCTATGTCGCAAGCCTAAATGGAGATTACTACTCTATCGAAGCAAAAACAGGAAAACAAATTTGGCACCGCAAAGCTCTCCGAGAATACGGAGGTAGCCTTTCCTCGCCCTCTATCACAAAAGACTACGTAATCTTTGCCTCCAAAAAAAGACGTCTCTTCTGCTTAGAACGCAAAACAGGAAAAGAGGTTTGGAAATTCAAAGCCCAAGATAAGTTCGAATCCTCCCCCGTCGTCGCAGGAAACGTCGTTTATGCCTCTGCTATGGACGGGAACATTTATGGAGTAGAACTAAACACAGGCGAGGTCATTTGGAAATTTGAAGGCGGAGCACCTTTTTTTAGCTCTCCCGCTGTTGGCCAAGGAAAACTCATCATCGGAGGAGGAGATGGTGCTGTGTATTGCTTTGCTCCGAAGAAATGATCGTTGATTTCGTTGATGGATCTTGATTTCGCTGATTTAAGAAAAGAAAGAAAACTGACCGCAGATTTAACAGATTGACCTGATTTAAGATGATGAAGAAAAAAAATCAAGAAAGAAAAAAATGCACCAAGAACATATTCACATAGCAGGGGCCCCGGCCTATCTTTTCCGGAAATTGAGTGCAGAAGAATCTAAGAAAAATGGCTGCATTCTCTTCTATCATGGATTAGGTGTGAGCAAAGAAACCCACGAAAAGGAATTGCGTAGTCTTGCTGAACAAGGTTTTTGTGCTATTGGCATTGATAATATCGGGCATGGGGAAAGACGCTATAGCAATTTTGAAGAGCTTTTTTCTGATGAAAACAACTGGGAGAAGACCTTTCTCCAAGCTGTTTCTCTAACAGCGAAAGAAGTTCCTCGTATCATCGATGAACTTCTTTTGCGTGGCTGGGCTCAAGAAAAGAAAATCGGAGTCTCTGGGATTTCCATGGGAGGCTACATCTCCTATGCCGCTATTTCTCAGGACAAAAGGATCTCCACCGCCGCGCCCATCCTCGGTTCCCCCCAATGGAAACAGACCCTAGAAGAAAGCCCTCATAATCATATAAATCACTTTTTTCCCTGTGCCATCCTCTCTCAAAACGCAGGCAAAGACACCAATGTTCCAGCACACTTCGCCCGTGATTTTCATAAAACCCTAGAGCCACTCTACACTAGTCAACCAGAAAAGCTAAAGTACTTAGAGTACCCTGAGTCGGATCACTTTATGCGCGAGGAGGATTGGGATCAACTCTGGAGCGAGGTATTACATTGGTTCCGTCGATTCTTAATAGATGTGTAAGAAGAGTTAGAAGCAAAGATATCTGCTATTTTGTTGTACATAAAGATAGTAATCCTTTTAAGGAGAAACTGTTTTGGAGTAGGTCTATGATAAGCCTTTCAAAGCAAATCCTTCTTTGTTTTCTTTTCTTACTTCTTTCTTTGGCTTGTGCTCAGAAAAATGAGAAGCTCCTAAATGCCATAGAAAAGAGAGACATACGGCCCACGATACTATCGAACTTTAGTAAATTCTAAACGAGCCTCTATTTCTCCAATGATCTAAGCTTATAACTATATCGTGAAATCACGCTAAGGGCAAAGAACGTAATAAAAAAACCTGCCATTGCTCCTTTGATAAACCTTCCCGTAAAAATGCGAGCGGAGGGAAAGCTCATATCATCATTCATTCCTGTACATAGGCCGAACACAAAAGCAATTCCGAAGATAAGCTGCCATGCACGGCTACGTTCTTCTGGGGTAAAGCGAGGCTTTTGTTTCAAGATTTTTTTAGGGAACTTATTTAACCAACGCATAACTAGGTAGACGAGAAGGAGAGTGCCTAAGATACTGAAAGCGTATTGGAGCAATTTATATACACGGATATTTTGTCCTAGAAAATCGCCGAGAGATGTTTGTAGTGCAGGAATAGCTTGGACAGCGAAGTCGTTGTAGTGGGTAAATCCATCCCAGACAATGTGGGTTAGGGCTCCTATTATTAGAGAGAGAATAATCCCTAGGAGATGAGTTTGTTGGAAGGGGGAAGAATTACCAACAAAAATACTGAGCCTTTGCTGTATGCTGTCGGACATTAGGTGTAGAAAAAATCTCCGTAAAAAGGCGTGGTATAGCCATAGTCCTAATAGACCGAGGGGAAGACAAAACCAAAAAAGTCCTGCTATGCTATGGGTTTGGGAGCGGGCAATGGAGAAGGGGATCAGGTAAATAAAGTCGGGAGATAAACTCCCTATCACCAAAGCAGGAAAGGAGAGAAAGGGGCTTTTTATTTTCTTTAAGGGAACAACTGCGAGAGCATGGACAGGCGTAAAGGGCATGAGTTTATCCTTCGTTTAGGGAAATCTTTTGTTTCCTTAAAAAAAACCAAAATCAAAAATTTGATTTTGGTTTTTTTGAGAAAATAGGGGTTTAGCGATCAGCCACGACTTCAAATTCTTTAACAAAGTCGGTTCTCATTGAGTTTCCAAAAGGGTCTTGGAGTTTTTTAGCTAAAGCTGTGAACCTGTAATTCCCAGGCTCTAGGGTATCAAATTCTAGAACGATTTGATTAGAGCCTATAAGATAAGGTGACTTTAGGCGTAGCTCAATAATATTATCACTGTGCACATGGCGTAGTTCCCAGCTTTGAAGATCTTCGGCTGATTTTTGAGCGAAGAGGCTTTTGCTTTCTATAGTAAAGCTGTCAACGTTTTGTCCTATTTGGTCTTGGCTTAACTCTCGAATGGAATCAATGGTAGGAGCGGAGAGATTTTTACTGGCGACTGCTTTCGCGGAATTGACTCGTCCTGCTCCGAGAAGTCCTTTGTAGCGAGGATTAACGGCATCTACATTGTCGGCACTAGTGAAAAGTTTGGCCACAACTTGTTCTCTTGTCCACTCAGGATTACGTGACCAAATAAGAGCGGCCACGGCAGCGGCGTTAGGGGAAGCCATACTGGTTCCACTTTTACGACTGTAACTATTGTTAGGAACAGTAGAGAGAATACCGGATTTTCCTCCGCCTCCAGGAGCAGAAATGTCTACTCCAGTTCCCCAATTGCTGTAATCGCTCTTTTCATCATCGGCAGAACCATCGGCAATTGTACTTGAAACAAGGAGAAGTTCATGAAATACTTGGCGAGCAGGGTTTTGTTGGTAGCCGTTTCCTGCTGAGTTGAAGAGGAGAACTCCGTTTTGGTAAACGTACTGTAAGGCAGCTTCATAGACTTTGTCGCCAACAAAACCATTGATGTTAAAGCTGGTTGTAATAATCCGAGCTCCATTATCGACAGCATAAGCGTAGCTTTTCGCCACAACCGTAGAGGTCCAAGCTCCAGAACCATAAAAACGCAGAGGCATTACTTTCGCTTTAGGAGCTGTTCCGCTAATTCCTTTGCCATTATTCAGCTCGGCAACAATAATTCCCGCAACGTGAGTTCCATGAGAACCGGTGGTAGGACGAGGGTCGTTGTCACTTGAAGAAAAGTCCCAGCCTTCAACATCGTCGACATAACCATTGTTATCATCATCAATGTCATTATTGGGAATCTCACGCTGGTTTTTCCACATGTTTTTGGCGAGATCTTCATGATCAAGATCCACTCCATCGTCGGTAACAGCCACGATGATGCGAGGAGATCCCATGGTAACTTGCCAAGCTTTTTGGTTGTCCATTACGGGGTGGTGGTATTGCTCATCAAACTTAGGGTCGTTGGACTGAGTTTCTGCTTCTGTCCAGTCTTCCCTTGGATCACCTAGATAAGAGTAATTAGGAGTGGCCCACTCAACTTGTTCAACAGACTCTAGTGTTTCCAGAGCCGAGGTTGTCATAAGCCCTATAGGAGTCTGGTGTTCAAAAATAGTAATAAAGCCACCGTCTTTGCCTCGGATAGTAAAAAGAGCCTTGGTATTCTGAGCATTAAAACTTCCCAATGATCGAGGGAGTACATCATTTAGGATGGAAATATCATTTGTGCTTATACCTTGCTCACTTTTCCAAGCAAAGACTAACTCAGTATCGACAGATACCTTCTCTAACTTCTCCGTTTTACGGATGTCTTGAGCAGAAAGAAGAGTTCCTCCTAAAAGAACTGCCCAAAACAAGAAAAATATTTTTCTCATTATCTAACCTTCCAAAAATATATATTTTGCTATGCCTAAAACATCTAAAATACCTGCATCATTATACAAAGTTATAGTCTCCTGAAAAATCATTTTTTAGGAGAGCTCACTACTTCACTCATATCAGGAACAAAAGTGGGATGTTCGTAGTATTTCTTGTATATAGAAAAACTGCTTTTCTCTCCTTTAGCCAAAGATATACGGCGCCAGAAAAGATATTGCCGACCAAGCCAAGTGGCAAAAGCAAGATAGCGTATTTCGAAAAAGAAAGATTTATTTAGCCAACGACGCTCGGAACCGCAAATATAATTTCCTTGATACACTCTGGGCTGACCCGCTAAACGCAAACAAATTTCCATATCTTCCAGAAGGGGAATTTCCGGAATACTTCCTTTTTTCTCGATAGCTTCGCGCCTTAGAAAAATACCTTGGTCTCCGTAGGACATCCCCCAAAACAAAAGCCGGAAACGCTCAAAGTAATAGAATTGTTTGTCAAACCGGCTATCTAAAGGAAAATAATATCCTAAAACTCCCCAAACTAAGGTAGGGGTTTTTTTGAATTTTTGAAGTAAATGCCCAAGAGCATCTTCGCGAATTTCGGCATCGGCATGGAGCATAAGGACCAAATCTCCCTTACCCGAATGAAATCCTGCTGCTATTTGGTTTCCCCTCCCTCTAAGAGAAGCAACTTGCCAATGAAAAGGATATTTTTGAGCAATGCTGTGGGTTTGGTCAACACTTCCCCCGTCGCAAATATAAACATTAATGGGAATAGAAAATTCTTTTTTCGCTTTCTCAATCGCTTTACTTACAGAATCTAGACAAAGAGAGATATACTTCTCTTCATTGAGAGTAGGAATAACGATGTCTAAAGATTCAATCGGTCGATGAGAAGGATACCAAGGAAATCTCTTTTCCCATAGCTCATAGAAAAACGCTGTGACGATAGGGGCATAAGTAATAGCAACAATTGTTCCCAAAGAAAATTCGTAGCCTAAATTCACTAAGAAATAAGAAAGAGGCAAAGTCATTCCAAAAAGAAGCCAAGTAAAATTAGGACATAAGACCAGGAAGATCAAAAGGCTACAGTAGTAGGAAAAAGAAACCGAAGGCAAGAAAAGAAGTAGCCATCCCCAAACTCGAAATAAGTCATGAGGAGAATTAGGGTTTAAAAGCCAAATTCGGGCAAGTCCCCCGAGAAAAAAAACCCCTAAGGCTAATTGCCATAGTCCTCCCACGTCGACAAGTTGGATTAGGTAGAAAAAAAGTCCAGGTAAAGTCGACTCAGGAGAAGGCCAAAGAGAGAAGTAGGGAGAAAAAAACAAAACCCCATACCCTAAAGGCAAAAAAAGCATAGAAAACCAATTATGGCGAAAGCAAATAAAAGGGAAAAAAAGAAGGATGTATATATTAAAAAAAGAAGCTAGCCCTAAACAAAAACACCCTAAAGCCGAAGAGTATCGTTCTTTTCGCTGAGAAAAAGCCAAGCCAAGACTTAGGCAAATGCAAAAAAAGAGCACCTGTTCCTCAAGACCAAACCAAAGAAAGAGGGGATTCCAAGCAAAAATCATCAGAGCAAGATCTTTTTGTTTAGTAGAGCGAAGTAAAAAAAGGAGAGAAAGAAGGAGAGAGAAGTTTTCTAGAAGAAGAATGGGACTCTGGTTTTGCCCAAAACAAAGCAAAAGTGATATTAAAATAACACAAACGGGGTGAAATATCTGGGAGCTTCGCCAAGCATAGAAAATTAGTCCCAGGTATAAGCCATAGCTTAGTAAGTAAAGATAGATGGGCATTCTCTAGACCTTTTGTGATCGAGATAGAATGCCTTGGGCACTCTATCTCGATAGTTTGATAACACTAGCGCAAACGACTATGTACTTTTGGATCAAAAGCTTCTCGGATGGCTTCTCCTATAAAGACAACTGTCATCAAGGTAATAAACATAAACCCTATCGGAGAGGCAATCATATGCCAACCGTTTTCAGGTTTTACCCCTTGACTAAGAAGTTCCCCCCAACTAGGAGTGGGAGAAGGAAGACCAAAGCCTAAAAAGTCCAAAGAAACCAAAGACAGGATATTTCCGACCACCGCAAAAGGAGCGAAGGAAATAATCGAAGTCAAAGCGTTGGGCAAAATGTGCTTAAAAATGATCGTGTTGTTTGAGCTACCAATTGATAAAGCAGCCGAGACATAGTCCTTAGCTTTTTCTCGAAAAAATTCTCCTCGGATGTAATAGGAAATTCCCATCCAACCAAAAGAAGAGAGAATGAAGGTCAAAAGCCAAAGCGAAGGCTGCATGAGAAGAGGTAGATCGGGATGACTTTCAGGCAAAACAAGAGCACTTAAAATAATCACGGCATACAAAAAAGGAATGGCCGACCAAATTTCGACAAAACGTAGCCCGATTAAATCGAGAAGACTCCCAAAGTAACCTAAAAGTGCTCCTACCCATATTCCAATAAAGTAGGAAAAAAACAATACGATAACAGAAAAGCTAATCGAAATATTAAACCCGTAGGCCATCCGAACAAAGATATCCCGCCCTGCTTCATCGGTACCCAGCCAGTGTCTATCAGAAGGATACTCATTAACAGCGAGAAAGTTTTCTCGGTAGTCATGAGGGTAGAAAGGCATAATTACGATATTGTTTTCGAGAGGGAGCTTCTTTTCTGCTGCAACAATAGCAGGAGCTAAGTCATAGTAGTTTTTTAGATGAAGAGCCTCAAAGGGACGAGAACGTCGCCAGAGAAGTCCATCGATCACTGCAATAGTTTTGGCATCGTCCAAATAATGACATTTTAAATCAAAGCCTACTCCATCTTCATGTTTCCGTCTTTTGACATCTGGCTGCCAATTAGGGTTCACATCGACGGGATTAATATCTTCATTCCAATAGCTTAGAAAGATTACTCCTTCTTCTTTTTCTTTTAGAAAATTGTCTTTACTGTCTTGGAGAAAAGAAATGTTTTTACGCAAGTTGCGCAAGACTTGGAAGAGTCTATATAGCTTTGTGTAATAGTCTTCTTCCTCTTCACTTAACGATTGCCTCCTCGCTTGGTATGAAACAATTTCTTTTTTGAGAGAAACTACTTCGGGAGTAATTCTCTCTAAAATAGGAAGTAAAGCTTTCAGAGTATCTTTTTCTGGCCAAGTTCGAACAACTTCTTGGACTAAGTTCCAGTTTTCTGCAAGAAATTTTTTCTGACCAGTCTTTTTGTTTTCATCTATTTGAGAAGAAGAAACTTCTTTGCGAGATAGGGAAAACAGTTTTTCTTTAGCTCGAGCTAAGTCATTTTTGGCTTCTTCCATAAAAAGAGCCGCTTCCGAGTATTGCCCGAACTGGTCCGACCGCAAAGCCATGGGAACGTGAATCCGGTATCCCGTGATCCAATCTTCAATAGGCTCCCATTTAATAGAGTTACGATCCTTTTTCTTAGGAAAAAACCCTTCTTGCTCGATGAGTTTCCCCTCTTTATGAGCGTATTTTCTTTTGGCAAATGTACGCTCTAAGTTTCGGTAATCAACTTCAGCTAACCCTTTTAGATCAAAATCATCTCGTGGATAGAATTTCCAAATAGGAAAGTACCACTCGTCTTGATAGCGCACAGCTAGAGCTACTGAATTCATCAAAAGAGGAAGAAAAAAAGAGGTTACATACAAAGACAAGAGTAACAAAAAGGAGTAGTAACCTCGTTTAAGTTTTTTAAATTTCCTGAGTCGCTTACGAAACAAGGAATCTGAGTGATTTTTTTGCTTTTCCATTCTCTCTACTACTTAAAACGTATCCGAGGGTCAAAAATACAATAGAGCATATCAGAGATGATATTCCCCAACAATTTTAAGACTGATGCAATAACAAGAATCCCCAAGGCCAAAGGATAATCTCGATTAGTAATCGAGTTAAAGCCGAGAAGACCAAAACCAGGAACGTTAAAAACCTTTTCGATCAAATAGGAACCCGCTAAAATTAGACTCAAGGCGTGCCCTAAACCTGTAGCGATTGGAATCATAGAGTTGCGCAAACAATGTACGAAAATAACGCGCTTTTCACTCAGTCCTTTAGCAAAAGCTGTCCGAATATAGTCTGCTCCTAGATTTTCCATCAGAGAGTTTTTCATCAAAATAGTAAGGGAAGCAAAGTTGGCTAAGGTATAGCAAAAAATGGGGAGGAGACCATGATGGACTTGATCCCAGACTCTACCCCAAAAGGAGAGTTCTGCATGATTAGCAGAGTAAAGCCCTCCGAGGGGAACTATTCCTAAACCCCCTCCTAGCCAAACAAGAAGAATTACCCCCAACGCCCAGCCAGGAATGGTGTAAGCAATAAAAATAACCACACTGGAAGTAAAATCAAAAGTACTTCCGTGCTTGATCGCTTTAAAAACCCCCAACGGAATACAAATCATATAGCTTAAGAAAAAGCCTATCAGCCCCAGTTTAATCGAAACAGGCAAACGATTCCCAATCAATGTACTTACGGGTTGTTTTTTTCGGTAAGAAATCCCCAAGTCTCCTTGGCAAACTTTCCATAACCATTCTCCGTATTGTATGTAGATAGGACGATCAAAGCCATATTGTTTTTCGAGCTGTCTTCGGAGCTTTTCAATATCCTTGACACCTCCCATGAACCGGCCCGATCCACCTGATTCCCCTCCGGTGCTACCACCAGATTGGATTCTTTCGATTTCTTGGTCAACGATATTCCCCGGACAGTACTGGAGAATCGCAAAAACGAGCATAGTGATTCCGATAAAGGTTGGAATCATTAATAAAAATCGCCGAATAAAGTAGTTGGTCATTTTTTTCCACTCTTATTTTTTTAGGTGTTCTTCAGCCCAGTCACGGAAGTTATCCCAAAACTTGTTTTTTTCACCCCCTGCCATCATAGGAGTTCCATTGGCAACCGATTCTTTCAGTTTATTAGCCTTTTCTTCATCGTACCACCAAAGAGCACTAGCGTAAAAGTTGTCTTCGTTACGCAAAATAACACCGGCCGGATAGCTGAACTTATTCCACCATAAAAGCCTTTTAAAGGGAGCATACCAAGTTAAAATGTAAGGATTAATTTCAACTAACTCTCGGTCGATCTTGCGAATTAAATCGATTCGTTTCTGAGAATCAAATTCTTTCAGATAGTCCTCAATCCAGCCATCGATTTTTTCGCTGCTAATTCCCGAGATATTGTTGCCTCCCTTTTTTCCTGTCCAGCTAGTGTCTGGTGCAGGTATCGCAGTCGCTCCCCAGGCCCCTGAGTACATTTCATAATCACGGCTCTGGGCTTTTTGAAAAGCCGTGGAGCGAGAAACAAGCTGAAGGGTCAAAGCTATCCCCACTTCCTTACAAGAATTTTGAAACATTTCGAGGTGGGGTTTTAAACCTACGCTACTGTAAACAAGAGTTACCTTGAGCGGTTCCCCGTCTTCATTCACAAGAAGTCCACTATTGGTATCACGATCTTTGTAGCCCGCTTTCGCTAAAAGATGAAGTGCCTTATTTTGATCGTAATTGAGAACAGGATTATCTCTGTTTTCGTAGACCCCACCAGGGTAGTAGGATGTTAATTTTGGGTAGGCATCAAACATTAACTGCGAAGAAATTTTTTCGAAAGGGAAAAGATGAGAGAAAGCGCGTCTTACTTCCCAAACATCAAAAGGAGGGTTTTCCATGTTCATAGAAATGAACTGAGTTCCGACAGGCTCATGGTTAAAGATCATTCGCTTTTGAATGTATCCGTTTTGAATTTCAGGAAAGTTCATCTCTTTCACCCAAAAACGAGAAGTATAGACTGTGAAAGCATCCAGCTCTCCTTTTTTGAGTTTTTCTACAATAAGAGAAGGCTCTAGAATAACAACCCACTTAATTCGGTCAAAATTAAAAAGCCCTGTATAAAGACGAGAGTCTTTTCCCCACCAATCTTTTTTACGGACAATGGTAACACTTTGATCGTCTTCCACATTTTCTTTGGTGTAGGTATAAGCACAAGTTCCCATTACAGGATAGTAATTATGGACTGTATTAAAGTCCTTGGGTTCTTTTAATTTTCGAAGATCTTTAGCCGGGAAAGTGAAAAATAAACGGGATAAACCGTACCAGTTGTTGTACTTCTTTTTCTTTTCGGTGAAAGAGACAATGTATTTGGAGATTTTTTTAGGAGGTTCAAACTCTTCCCAAGTCTGTACATAGCTTGGGTGTCCCATATCAGCGTTAGTATAAAAGCGATAGGTTTCGAGGATATCTTCTGAAGTTACCGGAGAACCATCGTTCCACTTAGCGTTCGGGTTAATTCTCAAGTAGTGCGTTTTGCCATCCTCACTGTGCTTCCAGTGACTGACCAAACAAGGAACCAGCTCTCCTGTTGTCGGGTGTTCCCAAAGCAATGTTTGCCAAAGAGAAAAACGGATAAAGTAATTCTCTGAAGTGTTGTAGTTTGATCCCATAGGTCTTAAGTTATTGGGAAAACTAGGGAAGTAGCGTACAATCTCCCCTCCTTTTTTAGCTTTAGGGTCACCCACCAAAGGAAAAGTCGTGTTCGTTTCCCAACCATTCGCTAAAGCCCATTTCCCAAATCCCTTACCCCCTAACTCTTTAGAAACATTGGGGTCGGCATCACGGTCTTCATTAGGAAAAACAGGATAGTCATCCAAGTTAACTTCGGTGAAACCAGAAGGATCAATATGCTGGCTATAAGGGTCCCATTTTCCTAAAACCACCTCAGGGCGAGGATCTTTTTCGACAAAGTCATAGATCTCGTATTTTTTGGAATCCGAGTGAGTAACTTCCTCTGGAGTAGTTGCCTCTGTTTTAGCAGAAGTATTTGTTTCCTCTACTTCTACTTCAGTTTCGGAGGTTTCCTCTGGAACAAAGGTAGTTCCCCGATACTTTTTCATGATTCCTTCTAGGAACTCGCGGTTTTCCTTATTCTGTCGTTCCATAAAATCAAATAAAGCTTTACGATTCTCTTCTCGCTCTTCTCGATTACGAACTTCCATTTTTTTCATGTAGTCGAGCATTTCACGAACGATACCATCTTTCCCGCTTCCTGGGGCCGGAGCCATTTCTGTTTTTTCACAACCAGAAAACAAAAGCATCAATAAAATGAAGTAGGTAAAAACCCTGAATGACATTTTCTTTTCTCCATGCATGTAGATCGAAAGTAGTTTGACTTACGCGCTAAGATTTATTGGCCTTGATCATAATTTTTGGCCACCCGCCTTCGCGGGAATGACAAGATTAACTAAACATAAGGACAAGCCACTTGCCGTCCTTCCTTTTCTTCCAGAGGAGGGATGTTTAAAGCACAATCATTTTGTGCAATGGGACAACGTGTGCGAAAGCCACAGCCCGATGGCTTAGCCAACGGTGAGGGAATCTCACCTTTCAAAGCAAGACGTTGTTTTTTTAAACCGGGCTCTGGCAGAGGCACTGCAGAAAGTAAAGCTTTGGTATAAGGGTGAACAGGAGAATGATAAATTTTTTCTCCTTCCCCTATTTCGGCAATATTTCCCAGATACATAACCGCAATACGATCAGAAATATGTTCTACCACAGAAAGGTCATGAGCAATGAAAATATAAGATAATCCAAACTCGTCTTGCAAATCTTGCATAAGATTAATAACCTGAGCTTGAATCGATACATCCAGTGCACTCACAGGTTCGTCGGCAATAATAAGTCTAGGTTTAGTGGCAAGAGCTCGAGCTATTCCAATCCGTTGGCGTTGTCCTCCGGAAAACTCATGCGGGTATCGATTAGCTTGCTCTCCCCCAAGACCAACTTTCTCCAAAAGTCCCACCACCATTTTTTTTCTATCCTGGGACTTAAGAATAGGGCAATGAACAACCAAAGGTTCTTCTATAATTTCCCCGACAGTTAAACGAGGATTCAAGGAAGAGTAAGGATCTTGGAAAATCATTTGAATCTGAGAGCGGTAGGGAAGCATTTCTTGTTTAGAGAGAGGAGCTAAGTCAATAATTTCGCCATCTTCTTGGTGAAAGAGAATTTGTCCTGTAACATGGATTCCAGAAACCGTTAACTGCAAAAGATTGATTAATGTTTTGCCAATCGTAGATTTACCACAACCCGATTCTCCCACTAAACCCAAGGTTTCTCCCTCGTGCAAAGTAAAGGAAATTCCGTCAACCGCTTTGACTTCTCCAATTTTACGATAAAGAATTCCTCCGTAAATCGGATAATGAACCTTAAGATCTACCACTTCTAAGATCTTACGTTTTCCTTTAGGTTGAGCTTTAGCTTTAGCTTGGTCTTGCTCTTCAGCTTTTGCATTGGCAGGAATAGAGTTTTTTTTCTTCTGCAAAGAAGCAGTTCTTAAGGCCTTGGCAGCAATATCTTCTGGAGATTTTCTACTCCGAGCTCTTTTTTTCTTCTTTTTATTCTTCTTCATTAGGTGTCCCCTCAGCAGTAGCAAAGTGACAACGAACCCAGCGGCCAGGAGCAACTTCTTTTAAATCAGGTTCCTCTGTATCGCAACGATCTTCTTTTATGCCGCAACGGTTACAGAATTTACATCCGACAGGGAAACTGTGAATATTAGGAACCATTCCGGGGATAGTTTGAAGACGTTTTTTACGTCCCTGATCTGGGCGAGGTAAAGATCGTAATAATCCTTTGGTATAAGGATGGAAAGGATTTTTGAAAATATCTTTCACAGGAGCGATTTCTTGGATTTTCCCTCCGTACATCACTGCCACTCGATGGCAAGTTTCTGCCACAACAGCGAGGTCGTGGGTAATCAAAATAATAGCAGACCCTTTGCGCTTAGCTTTCAACTCCATCATCAGATCAAGAATTTGAGCCTGGATAGTCACATCCAAAGCGGTGGTGGGTTCATCAGCGATTAATAGGGTGGGGTTACAGGCTAAAGCCATAGCAATCATTACTCTTTGGCGCATACCTCCCGAAAAATGATGGGGGTATGATTTTAGGCGTTTAGCAGCGTCGGCAATTCCAACTAGTTCTAACATGTTGATCGCTCTTGCCCGAGCTTCTTCAGGAGTGACCTTTTCATGTTTTTTGATCATCTCTTCTATTTGCATTCCGACAGTAAAGACAGGATTAAGAGAGGTCATAGGCTCTTGGAAAATCATTGCGATTTCCTTGCCTCGAATTTTCCTCATTTTTTTGAGAGGAAGCTTGAGGAGATCCTCTCCCTTAAAGAAAACCTCTCCTTCTTCTATACGACCGGGAGGGTTGGGAATCAATCTCATTAAGGATAGCGAAGTGATACTTTTACCAGAGCCAGACTCCCCGACAATAGCAAAAACTTCATCTTCAAAAACCTGAAAGCTTACCCCTTGCACTGCACAGGCATCCCCGTGCTCAGTCGAAAAAACAGTTTTTAGATTTTTAACATCCAGTAAGACATTCTTTTTTGGCAAAATCTTCTCCCTAAATTCTACACAACTGTATATGCTGGAAAAACAAAGCACAGCCGAATTTTGGAAATAGTTTTTCTAAACCTCAAGGTTTTTTAATTCTATTGTTTTTCCATGATAGCATTTTATTAAAAGCATTACAAGATCTTAAGTCATACCAAACACATCGATTTAATTCTGAGACCAAGAGTTTTGATTTAGTCCTATTGAACTTATCAAATTTTTGTATAATAAGTATAAAATATGTCTTTTAAAATTACCTAAAAGTAAATTTCTTAAGGATTAGTTACTTTTGCCGCGGAGATAACTAATGATTCGTTATGTACTAGTAATGGCTTCTTGCTTAATATTTTTTTTATGGTTGAGGGAAGTAAAACCGACAAAGTCTTTTGTTTATCCAGAAAAAACATCTTCACAAAGTGAGTTTTTAATGGATGAACCGATCAAGCCCATTCCTTTTCAATTGGAGCTAGATTCAAATAAAGTTTCCCTAGGAAGCCTAATTTTCCATGACCCTCAACTTTCTCAAGACAATACCGTGTCCTGTGCATCCTGCCACCAGCTAGAAAAAGGAGGAGTTGACAATTTAACTCTCCCTGTTGGAATAAAAAAAAGAAGGGGGACCGTCAATACTCCCACAGTATTTAACAGCTTTTTTAATTTTCGACAGTTTTGGGATGGTCGAGCAAAAGATTTATATGAACAAATTGACGGTCCCATTCATCACCCCGATGAAATGAACTCCAGTTGGCCCGAGATCCTTTCTAAATTCAAAAAAAATATCAACTACAAAAATCTTTTTTATAAAATTTACCAAAGTAAAATAAATAAAGAAGATATTAAAGATTCTTTAGTACATTTTCTAATTTCTCTTTACACTCCTAATTCGCGCTTTGATCAATATCTCAGAGGAAGCACAGAAGCATTGAGTAAAGAAGAACAAGAAGGCTACCACTCGTTTAAAAAATATGGTTGTATTGGGTGCCACCAAGGTGTCAACATTGGAGGAAATATGTTCCAAAAAATGGGACGCATCAAAGACTATTTCCTAACTCAAAAAAACTCTATAAAAACAAGCCATAACGGACTATACAATATTTCCAAAAAAGAAGAAGACCGGTATAAGTTTAAAGTCCCTAGTTTACGTAATGTTGCTCTAACAGCCCCTTATTTTCATGATGGCTCCGCAAAAAACTTAGATGAAGCTGTAAAGGTAATGGCTGAGCATCAAATAGGACAGAAACTCAAAGAAAGAGAAGTTTTTCTTATCGTTTCGTTTCTAAAAACTTTAACAGGAGAATACCAAGGCAAGCTATTAAGTGGGAAAAATAATGCCAAATAGTCGTCGAATTACTATGGCTGTTCTCATCGCTCTCTTTTTAAGCTTTCTTTTTTATCAAACAAGAGGGGTTGATGTTAAACTTCATAACATTACACTGGAAAGCCTACGCCAACTCAAACACCTAGATACTTTAATTGATGAAGATGTCTTGAAGCTTCGCTATCAGCTTCTTCAAAACTATGACTCCTTAGTCAATAATTGGAGAAAAATCCATCAATATAGTGAAAACCTTCGTTTTCATTTAGATTTTGTGATGCAAGTAGACTTCAGTTTTCGTTATGACTCTTACTTGGAAATGATCAAAGAAAAGGAAGCTTTGTGTGAAAGTTTTAAATCCCAAAACTCCTTTTTGAACAACTCTATAGGCTATCTGCAGATCACCAGTCGTTACTTCTTAAAAAGAGATTCATCGTCTGTCTCCTTCGAAGAAATAAATGAACTGCTTTACCTTGTTCTTTCATATCATTTTACACTGGATGACGATCTTAGATCCAAAATCCAACAAAAAATTCAATCGATCCAAAAACAAGAAAAACAAATATCAGAAAATGCTCTCCAAGAGTTAGAAAATATATACACTCATAGCCGTGTTATATTGGAAGAAGAAAAAAAGCTTAATCTTCTCCTAAAAAAAATAGTGGCCTTCCCTATCACAGGAAAACTAGACGAGCTACTGTATGTCTACGAAGCTAAACACAACTACCATGCTCAGCAAGTAGATAATTACTTAGTCATTTTTTATTTATTATTACTCATTCTAATTGCTTATGTTGTCTATATTTTGATTCGACTTCAGAAAAATGCCATTGCCCTCTGCCAAGCAAAAGAGAACTTAGAAGAACGGGTAAGAATAAGAACGAGAGAGCTTGAAGAAAGCAATACTGATTTAGCGAGAGCTCGAGATAAAGCACTGATGGCAAGCCAGGTAAAAGATCAATTTTTAGCGAATATGAGCCACGAGTTACGTACTCCCTTACACGCGATTATTGGGCTTAGTGAGATCTTGACAGAAATTATGAATGAAAAGGGGTACGACGAAGAAATCGAAGATGTTAAAAGTATTCATTCATCAGGAATCCACTTGCTAGATTTAATCAACGATTTACTGGACATATCCAAAATTGAATCTGGTAATATGAAGTTATCTACGGAGGAGTTCATTGTAGAAGATCTCATTTACCAAATAGTTCAAACTATAAATCCTCTTCTCAAGAAAAACCACAATGATCTACATTTAAAAGTGGAGAATAAGCTGGGAATAATGCTCTCCGATGCCACCAGAATCCGCCAATGCTTACTCAATTTACTTTCCAATGCGACCAAGTTTACAAAAAATGGAGAAATTCATTTTTCGGTAAAAAGAGAAAGGAATGGAGAGCAAGAATTAATTATTTTTGAGGTAAAAGATAATGGCATTGGAATTCCAAGCGAAAAAGTGCCAAAACTATTCACTTCTTTTTACCAAATAGACTCCAGTCATTCCCGAAAATATGAAGGCACAGGGTTAGGTTTAGCGATTACTCAAAAACTCTGCTATATCCTGGGAGGGGAAAAAATTCAAGTACAAAGTGAGCTCGAACATGGAAGTACTTTTACAATGGCTCTACCGACAGAGTTAAAGGAAAAAAACTATAGACTCCAGCTGAGCGATTTTTGAGGGAAAGCAGAATTCAGTCAAACTACTCTCGTTTTATTTTCCTTTGAAATCTTTTCAAAACCTCTTTGTATTCCGAAGGAAAACGAGCGAGAAAATCCTCGTGCTTCCCCCCTTTAAAAATATGAAGTTCTTTCGAAGAAGAACAGGCTTTATAGAGATCCTTCGTTTCTTCTATTTTAAGTTGGTATTCCCTATCTCCCGCCATAAACAGAGCAGGAGACTCACAGTAAGTCACGGCACCCAAAGGTTTTAATTGACTCATTTCTTCTCCGATAAAATGCTCGGTAAAAAAAACAATTGGGTAATAGCAAAAAAAAGGGAAAGGAAGAAAATTCATTCTATTCTGAAAGGCATGCTCAATCGTATCATAACAAGATTCCAAGACCAGAAAAGAAAACGAGGGTTTTTCTGACAAAGCTAAGCTATATAAAATTGCCGCTGCTCCTAAAGATCTTCCATGAGCAGATATTTTACTAAAGCCTTCTCCTCTTAAATAAGTATAGCAAGCAGAAACATCTAACCTTTCCTGCCAACCAAAGGTAATAGTGTCTCCTTCACTTATTCCTGTGGCTCTTAAGTCAGGTAGCAGAACGGAAAAACCTTCCTTAAGATAAAGCTCTGCTCTAGATAAATTATTCTCTCGATACCCTCTAATCCCATCGAGAATAATCACCACTTTAGTCCTTGAATTTTGAATAAGCCAAGCTGATATTTTTATTCCATCTGCTGACTGTAGAGAAACTTCTTTAACAGGAAACCCCGACACATCAACCAGAGGAGAAACAGAAGAGGGGGCTCTTCTAGTTAAGTACCAAGCACTTAAGCAGCCCAAGATAAACCAAAAGGCTACTAGAACTAAAATAATTCCCAAAATTTTTCGAAAAGACTTATGCGAAAATTTTCTTTTTTCTGTCATTGGGATTCCTTTTCTTCCTTGTTTTATTCCTTGTTTTCTAAAAGCTTTCTTTTACTCACTTTCCATAATCCTCGGACTGTCAAAACCAAAAGAATTGCTTTAACACAAGCGCCCGGCAAAGGAGGATAAAGACCATACTCCAAAGCAGAGTTCCAACCATACAAGTGAGCTAAACGAAAAACTCCTCCTCCCAGAATAAGAGTAGTGCCTCCTAAAACAGAGACAAGGCATTGTCCCCAGTGATAAGATCCTTTCCTCTCCGCCAAGATCCCAACAAAAAAAACTCCTAAAACAAACCCTCCAAAGTAGCCACCAGTGTCACCTGTAAGAGCTCCCCATCCAAAAGCTCCTTGGCTAAAAATAGGTAAGCCCATCGCTCCCAGAAGAATATAGCAAAGAACTGATATTACTCCCCAGCGTGCCCCTAAAATCATTCCGACCAAGATAACCGCAAAACTTTGTCCTGTAAGATCCACGGGAGTGTAGGGCAGAGTTATCGAAATTTGGGCTGAGACGGCCAAAAAAACATTCGCGAACAAAATAGTAAAGAAAATTTCTTTCTCTCGAAGCTGAGGTAGCCAAACTCGGACAAGAGTAAATTCAGAGGGCGAAGAAGACATTTTTTATCCTTTAAATGAAAAAGTAGATTAAAAAGACGATGGAATAAAATGACAAAGCTCAAAAAAAACTTGACTTATCCTACCAATCTTCCATACATTATTACTCTTCAAATTTTAAGAAAAAAATATTTTATCTACCCTTTTTACTTAGTAGTAAAATACCAAAAATGTAATTCACTGCTAAAAATAGGTCTATGAACGAGGACTCCATGGAAAGATTGGCAACTACCGCCCCCTTAGAAAAAAAGGCTTTGTCGAAATTAAAAGTCTTAGTGGCCTGTCGAGGTCCCATTGCCGAAGAAGCTTTACGAATCATCGCCGGACTAGATATGCCTTCTCCTGACATTCTTATTTCTCGTCGGGAATGGTTGGATAATTTAGAAAATCAAGCTCCTTGGCTTTCAGATCGCTCTCGCTATAACAAAATTCATCTTCTCACCGACTACTCAGATGTTGATGCTATCATAAAGACAGCCCAAGAGCACAGTATTGATGCTATTTATGTAGGATATGGATTTTTAGCAGAAAACGTAGATTTTGCTCGTCGTTGTGAAAAGTTAGGAATTCGTTTTATTGGCCCAACTAGCTATGTTTTAGATATGTTAGGTTTAAAAGACAAGGCGAGAGATATTTGTACCTCCCTAGGAATATCCGTAACACCAGGTACGGACTGTTTAGAAAAAGTAATCCTTGAACAAAGATCACAGGATTCACAGTCAGAAAAGCCATCACTCACTACCACTCTTCAAAAACACTTACAAAGCAAAGGAATCGAAACAGAACTGTCTGTTGATTCTTTTGACGAAGCACTTGCAAGTGCTTATTTAGCTGCACAAGAAAAAGATATCGAGCTCTTTTCTGAAGAAGAATTAAATGAAGCTGCCAGGCTTGCAATTGAAGAGTTATGGGAAAAGCACGGCAAAATGCCTATTCGTATCAAAGCAAGTGCCGGAGGAGGGGGGAAAGGGCAAAGAGTTATCGAAGAGACCTCTCAGTTTTCTAAGGCCTTACGAGAAGTTTGGAGTGAAATAGGAGCTAGTAAAGTAGGTGCAAATAAGTCCGTCTTACTAGAGGCTAATATTCTAGAGCCAAGGCACATTGAAGTGCAAATTCTGGGAGATGGAGAGGAGGTTGTCCACTTTGCCGTTCGAGATTGCTCTTTCCAAACCCCTTTCTATCAAAAACTAATCGAGATCGCTTTGCACCAAGGCCAGCTAGATGAGAAAATATCTGTCACCAAAGATGAAAGTTTACGACAAGAATGGGAAGCAGAAAAAAAACTCATTGGCCATCTCCAAGACGCCGCCATTAAAATTGGAAAAACCATCGGCTACCGAGGAGCAGGAACAGTGGAGTTTTTAGTAGACCCTAATCGTAATTTCTATTTTTTAGAAGTAAATCCGCGAATTCAGGTCGAGCATGGGGTCAGTGAAGAAATATCTCGTTTGCGAGGAAAGAGAGTCAGCCTGATTGCCGAGCAAATTCGACTAGCCGGGGTAGGTGAAAAACTGGGTTACAAGCAAGAAGATATATCTTTTTCAGGCTACTCTCTAGAAACTCGAATTAGTCTCTTGGATTCTAGCCGCATTCAGCCTGCCCCAGGAGCTGTGATTGAGGAATTTTTCTTTGCTTCAGAAGAAGGGATTCGAATAGAAGACAGTGGCATTGCTCGAACTTTAATAAAACAAAAAAGAGAAATTGCTCCTCCTCCCTTTTATGATGCAAACATTTCATTAAATATTTACACCGATAAAAGTTGGGATAATCTTCTTGATAAAGCTTATAAAAACTTGTACCAAGCAAAGATATCAGGAAAATCACTATTGACAACCATTCCCTTTCATTTAGCTATACTCTCTTGGTTACGCCAAAACAAACCCCTTCCTCGAATCACCACAAGTTTTGTTGAGATTTACATCTGCCTTTTACATAATCTCCAAGAAAATATGAAAAAGGGATTCTCAAAAGTTATAGAAAAAATGAATCAGGAAAATAAGCATAATCCTTTACTTTGTCAAACTCTGCTTAGTGATTTATCTAATTTATTCAAGAAAGAGCCCAGTCTAGCGATGGCTTTCCTTTTAGAGTTAGCTCCTGCTCAAAAAAAATTCTCTCATTTAGAAATTCTCGCCTTACTTTTAGATCGTTTATCTTTCTCTTTATTTTCCGAAGATAAAGATCACTTTGAAAAAGGAATTGCTTTCTATCGTTCTTTACGTAACATCTGCCAATCTATAGAAGTAGATTCGAATGAATTTATTACTGCTTTGGAAAAAGAAAGCGGCACCCCACTGGACCAAGTTGCCAAAGAAATTGCTTTAGGAAAAGGAAAAAGTGTCCCTCAGGTGACAGAAGCGCTCAAAGCAAAATGGAAAGAATTTCAAATTACGCATGAAGCGCTTACTCAACTTCAAAATGATTTTGCCCCCATTTTAGAGCTCTCTTCTTGCCAAAAAAGCAATTCCGTTACAGTACCTGAAAGTGTCAGACTCCCCTTTGATCGCAAAAAAATATTAGCCAAAATCTCGAAAGTAGAAAAATCCGTGGACTCCTCCAATGTGGTCTCTCCCATACTGGGAATGTTTTATCTGTCAAGCAAACCAGGAAGCCCTGCTTTTGTAAAGGTAGGAGACAAAGTAACTATAGGGAAAACTCTTTGTCTTGTCGGAGCGATGAAGGTATATACAGAAGTCCAAGCAACCCACGAAGGAATCGTCAAGGAGATTTTGGTGAAAGACGAAAGCCTAGTTCAACCAGGACAAATCTTAATTGCGATGGAGTAGGGTGTGTGAGAGTGGAAAGATTTGGCTGTTGAAATAAGAATATCTAAAACCGTTCTAAGGCCCCTGTTCCCTGGAGGGTGAGGCTTATCTGAAACCGCTTTTGAAAAAGATGGTCGAAAACCCTTCTAAGCACCATGTTCCCTGGAGGGTGAGGCTCCTGCCGAACAGGGGATGTGATTGGTTCCTGGAACGGTATTAAAGCACATTCACTGGATCATAGTTTCATATTGAAAAAACGTTTTAAATCGCCGGAGCTGTGCTTTGCTTTCAACATTGTAATCCCAGCACATCCCCGGCGCGGCAGGAGCCTTGCCCTCCATCCCATTTATTCCATATAGTCTTTGACTTTCAAATACTCAAGCCAAAGCTTAATGTAGCGAGGGTCGTCTAGGTTCAGAGAAATATAGTATTTAATTTTTTTATTGATGAGAGATTCTGGGACATCAGGAATAAACTCATCTCTAATTTCTTGGGTTTCAATAGAGTCAGAAGAGGTATGAAAGTCAGGAGAAACTACATTGTGATCACTTTTTTCTTCCACATCCACTGTTCGATGAGCTAAAGATTTCTTTACAGTACTTTCATATTTTAGTTTGCCCGCATGAGAAAGAACTAAGTTAACATCAAAGGAATCTTTTTGAAACATTTTTAGCTGATCAAAATGCTTTTCTCCAAAATTCAAAAGATTGAACTCAAAGAAAGGACTCCAATCCATTTGGTTATTATCATCTATATCAGTAAAAAATTGATAGCTAATACCATTAGTGAGAATACCCAAGCGGACATCAGGAACAAGTGAGTAAAGCTGATGTAGTTGTCGAGGAGAGTCGTGCTCTAAATCATCTCCACACCAACGACACTCTACTAAAGCAATGATTTTTTCATCTTTACTTAAGGCATAGTCCATTTTTTCACGGGGTTGCTCGCTTCGATTCACTGTAAAGTCAGGAATAACTTCTAGTGGGTTAAAAATATCGTACCCCAAAGCATTAAAAAAAGGTAAAACAAAGGCTGTTTTTGTTGCCTGTTGGTTTCGGATATGATCCCGTTGCTTTGGAATTCTAGTAACAATATCCTGAATATTGCTGATAAGCTCCATTTTTTTTTTCCTTGCCTTAAGGTGCCTATGGATAAAATTGACTTTAGAGTGTGTCATCCATTAAGTTTTGATTGACAACACACTCTAAAATAGCATTTTTAAGATACCAAAAAAAGGTATATCAATCTAACTAAAATTAAGAGATTTTTTTTCTTGTCAGGAGATTTAGTGAACCAGGAGCCAGAATATATCGAAAACATTTTTTCCCAGTTTCAAGTCCCTGGGGAATTCACTCAAGCAGTTGCTCACGGTAGTGGACACATTCACAACACCTATTTAGTCACTTGGAAAGAGAAAAAAAAACAAAAAAAAATTATTATGCAGCGTATTAACAGCTATATTTTTCCTTGTCCAAATTCTTTGATGACAAACATTTCCTTAGTGACAGATTTTCTAAGGAAAAAACTCCGCCTACGTGGAGTGAATAACTTAGAGCGCAGAGTGCTCTCCATTATCCCCACTCACAGTGGACAACTTTTTTTGAGAGGAGAAGACGATGGATACTGGCGTTGCTACCGCTACATAGAAAACGCCTCGACTTATGATGTTTTGGAAACATCAGAGCAAGCCTATGAAATCGCTCGTGCTTTTGGACAATTTCAAGCCCTTCTCCAAGATTTTCCGTCGGAAAAACTTGCCACGATTATCAAAAATTTTCACGATCCCCTTGCTCGTTTAGACAAACTTCGCCAAGTCGTCGAGGAAGATCCTTGTCATCGTCTATCTCCATGCAAAAAAGAGGTGGAAATTTTACTATCCTACGCTCATCTCGCTCAAAAAATAGAAAGTTTAATTCAAGGAGGTAGTATCCCGTTGCGTATTGTTCATAACGATACCAAAATTAACAACGCCATGCTCGATAATCAATCAGGAAAAGGAGTTTGCGTTGTAGACCTCGACTTAGTCATGCCTGGATACACTCTTTATGACTTTGGAGACCTGGTCAGAACAGGAACCGGAGAGTTCTCTGAGTCTGAGCAAGATCTTTCTAATATCAAAATAAACGAAGATCGTTTTACTGCTGTAACTCGTGGATATTTAGAGGAGATGGGGGAGTATCTTTCAACTCCTGAACTAGAGAACTTAGTTTTTGCTAGTCAACTAATTTGCTATGAACTTGCCATTCGCTTTTTAACCGATTATTTAGAAGGTGATCCTTATTTCAAAACAAAAGGACCTGAGCATAATCTAGAAAGAACCCGCACGCAAATTCAAATGATACAGACAATAGAAAGGCAACAAGAAGCACTAGAGAAAATTGTCCAAACTTATGTCTGATACGCACTATTTATACGATACCTGAAAACATGCATTTAATCTAGACCCATATTTTATAAGGCTTAGTCGCGCCCTCCGCTGTGGATTTTGAGTAGAAAAGAATTTCACGCAAAGCCGCAAAGACGCCAAGGAGAAAAAGAATCTAGGCGAGAGATAAACTCGAAGAATTTCATTAAGATCAAGAGAAAGATTTTTGATATTTTCCTTTGCGATCTTTGCGGCTTTGCGTGAAATTCTTTTCTTTCTTCAACTTTAAGGCGCACTCTTTTCACTCTACCTTAAAAATATGCAAATCCCTTTGCCTGTTTTTTCTTCTTATTTATTCTATCCTTTAGCCCTTTTTTGTTTCCGTGTGTGAGAAGTCTGTAATATGTCTGAATCTGAATCTAAGGTAATATAGCATCCAAAGCTTTACGGAGCTCCACTGCGGTTTGAGGACGATTATTGGCTTCTTTTTCTAAGCATGCCATAATTATATCCGAGAGAGGGCTAGGCAAGTCTGCTCTCAAAGACTCAATGCGAGGAGGATACTCTAGCATGATTTTACTATAGATATGTATAGGTCCATCTTCGTCAAAAATTCTTTTTTTGGTGAGAAGGTTATAAAAAGTCGCTCCCGCCGAATAAATATCTGCTCGAAAATCAACATACTTAGCATTAACACATTGCTCAGGAGCTAAAAACTCAGGTGTTCCCATCATACAATGGCTTAAGGTTAGTCCACTCATCCCTGTACTTTCAAAACTCTTAGCCAAACCAAAGTCTGATAGCTTAACAACATAATCTTCATCTTGCTTCGTCAGGAGAATGTTGGAAGGTTTAATATCTCGGTGAATAATATTTTCATTATGAAGATATTCCAGAGCATCCAAGAAAGGAAGAAAATAAGAACGGGCTTCTTCTAAAGTAAGAGCATCATCGCGCTTTTGAATAAATGTATTCAAATTGACTCCTGGGACATACTCCATCGGAATATAAAAGAAATTTCCTTTAGCGTACTTTGCGCGGTAGTAGCGAACAATATTAGGATGTTTAACCTTAGCCCCACACTCCGCTTCTTGCAAAAAACGATTGACCTGATCTTCGCTCGGTTCCACTTGAGGGCGGGCAATTTTAATAGCATAAAGGTAACCAGATTCGTGGTGCTTGACGAGGTAGACAACCCCCATTCCTCCTTCTCCTAATTTACTAATCACCTCAAAAGGCCCCAATTTTCGTCCAGGAGAAATTTCTAAATTAGAAGAGGTCGTAGAACTAGGAGGATCAATTTTTAAGGTAGGAGGAAGCATGGCAACAGTTTTGTCTTTTTCCAGACTAGAAGCACTTTCCTTGATCCAACTGAGACGAAAAATATTATGTCCAATCTTGACATAACTACCATTTCCAATAGAAGCTTCGGCAACTCTTTCATAACTAGAATAGTCTGATACTTGCCCTTGGCTAATAAAAGTCCCATTTGTACTTTCCAGATCTCGAATATGGCAAGAGGTAGGAGGAGCAATTTCTATTAGACAATGAAAACGGGAAATGCGCTTATCATCGGGAAAGGAAAGAAATGCTTCCGGAGAACGGCCTATGGAAATTTTTTTGTACTGGTCAAAAGAGAACTTTTTACCTTTTAAAGGGCCAGCGAGCACATCTAGGTCAATTTTCACCAGTCATCACCCTTTCTTCAGTCGAAAATGCTTCGAGAAAAAAAAATTCTCTCGAAGCACCTTACATCACGAAAACAAAATTAAATGGCGACGTTCTAATCGTCATCACGGCCCGTAATTCTAAACTTAGCCCATACTGGTCGGTGATCAGAAACTGCCTTAATCGCTTTTTTATCATCGTTGTTAAAAAGATCTTCATCAAAGCGAACAATTCCGTTATCAAGGGAATACTCTTTAACGTAAACGCTCTGAAAAAGAATATTATCATAAAGATTAGAATCCACAACCATAGATTTTTCAGGAGCTTGAAAGAGTTGGATCATACTCGATTGGCTTTTCAATGGACCCCAAGATAAATCGTCATCAGGATTACGATTAAAATCGCCCACTAAGATGATATCATTCTCTCGTCCCTTTTCACGAATCTTCGTAAAAACATTGTTCAAGCGTTTAATCTCTTCTCTTCTTTGGCCAACTGATGTTCCCCAAATAACATGGATTGCAATCACTGTGAAATCAAATTTTCCTGCTCGGAAACTAGCATAGCCAGGTTTACGAAAGAAGAAGTTGTCGTTATAGATTCGAGGAGAAGCCGTACATTTAATAAAGCTATCTTCATAGATAAACCCATATAACTCTTGGTGCCCCAAGATGCCAAATGGCGTCTCTTCTTCATCAACTTCCTCTGAATCTATTGTCGAAGCGGCAAAAACACCTGGCCCGACAGGAGAGCTAACAACATAGCTGTAGTGCTTCGTGGAAATATCGTTCATAATATTCACAAGCCTGCCCAGAACCTCTTCATGACGCAATTCTACAATAGCAATTAAATCAAACTGTTTGGCGACTGTACCGATTTGTTTCAGCTCTTCATCGGTACGATTATTTGACAAAATCCGAATATTCCAGCTTGCAAGTTTCATATATTTTCGCTGGGCTGCTGTCGAAAAAAGTTCTTCTTCAACAACTGATTCTTGCGCCCAGGAAACGCTTCCCATAAGGCTAAAAAGGACGACTAAAGCATTCGCCCAAATAAAGTACTTAAGCTTACTCATAAAAAAACCTCCCTGATTTTTTCGTAAAATATTAACGAAATCTACTAATCTTCAGATTCTAGCTTAGCTAGAATATCAGCGGGAATATCATGGTTCGTATAAACCGCTTCAATATCTTCGTAATCTTCTAGTTGCGCAACCATATTTAAAACTTTACGTCCTGAATCTTCATCTAAAGTAATTTTGTTCTGAGGGATAAAGCTAACTTCATATGATTCCACAGGAATTTCTTTTTCTTCAATGGCCTTACGAACAGTTTCCAAGTCACTTGGAGTAGTAAAAATATCATAAAAATCTTCTCCAGGAACTAAATCTTCAGCTCCCGCATCTAAAACGACTTCCATTAAGTCGTCTTCTCCGAGTGCTTCTAGAGGAACCTGAATTACTCCCTTGGTGTCAAATAAATACGAAACGCAACCTGACGCCCCAAGTTTTCCTCCGGTTTTTTCAAATAATTTGCGAACCTCAGAAGCTGTTCTATTACGATTATCTGTAATAATTTCTGCCATAAGAGCCACTCCTCCTGGAGCATACCCTTCATACATTAACTCACTGTAAGTAACACCCGCGGCAGAAACTCCTGCTCCTTTACTGATAGCTTTTTCGATATTAGCCTTAGGCATGTTTCCTTCTTTAGCTTTATCAATAGCATAACGAAGTTTCAAATTGCTATCAGGATCAATATCTCCCCCTTGATCTTTCACCGCGATCGTTAGATTCTTGGAAAGTCTAGAGAATAGTTTTCCTCGTTTCTTGTCCGCTAAGCCTTTTTTGTGCTTAATTCCTGCCCAATGCGAATGTCCGGCCATCAAAAACTCCTTTCTTTCGATCCACTCTTACTTCAGAAAAAGATATTTAAAAAAAAGTAGAGCCATAAGAATCCATTATATGTAACTGTTTTTAGGGAAAATTTTAGCAAATCCTCTTGGTAGAATCAACCATTTTTAAGCCTGAAGAAGACCCAGAATAAAGATTCTCTTAATAATCTTATTTTTTATGCTATAGTTTAGCCTATCCCTATTCAAATGGTCTACCAACAAATATCTTTCATTTATCTTTCATTTATCTTGCATTTACGCTCTTAAGCCATGAAAAAAACACAAAAAAAGAAACCACTCAAGTCCCTCACAAAGCGTTTCAGCATTGCCATCAGCCTATTACTTTTGTTAGATTTTCTCGCAACCGTCTTCTTTCACACCTACATATCTCGCTACTCTTTCCCCCATGCCCCATCCTCCGATGTAGCAATCGTTTTTTTTCACAACTGGGGGCAAAAAAAAGGACTCAGCGAAGAAAGCTGGAAACGTTTACAAACCGCTTTGAGTTTATACCAAAACAAAAAAGTCACCCATATATTATGTGTAGGAGGAACGCGCCCAAATCGTTCTCAAAGTGGATCTCAGAGCGGATCTCAAACCATGCGAGAAATCCTCTTAAGAGAAGGCTTACCCGAAGATAAAGTCCATGCCGACGAAGAATCTTTTGACACCCTAAGCAACTGCCAAGAAACTTGGAAAATGATAGCTAATAAATCTTGGAAATCAGCAACTCTTGTTAGTTCTCCTTGGCATCTCTACAGGATATTAGTAATTATGGAGTATAGCCGTAAAAATCGTCTAGCAAAAATTTTTGCCACTCCTTACAGTTTAAATAAGATATCTACAATTCAACGTGCCTACTTGGCCTGGCAAAGCATTCACCACGAGGCCATCGCTTGGTTTTTGTGGCTAGCTTTGTCCGAAAACAACTACCAAAGCCTTATAAAATCTTTTCGAGAATGATCTTTTCTCTGAGCGCTCAGTCTTTTTTTGCTTCTTTCATAACACACTCCAAAACTAAAGCTGTGCATTTTTTCAGAGCAGGAAAAACTCCTTCTCCTTTCGCAGCCACCCCTTCGAATGAGGGAGCCTTTAAGTAGTTAATTTTTTTCTCCAGCTCTTTCACAGGCAAAGCTGTTGGCATATCTCGTTTATTCCATTGGATGACGAGAGGAACTTCCCGAATATTAATCCCTTGCTCTGCTAAATTTTTCTCTAAGTTTTTTAGAGATTCTAGATTATCTTGGACTCGATCTGCTTGGCTGTCGGCCACAAAAATAATCCCGTCTGTTCCTTCTAAGACTATTTTGCGAGTGGCATTACAAAAAGACTGGCCTGGGACTGTAAAAAGACGTAATTTAGTTTTCATTCCTGCCACAACCCCGAGCTCAATAGGACAAAAATCAAAAAACAAAGTTCTGTCTTGCTCTGTATCAATAGACGTTAACTCTCCCCGTTTTGCCTTAGGAGTCCTATCATAAACCATCTCTAAATTAGTCGTTTTCCCCGATGAACCAAGTCCATAGTAAACGATTTTACAGTTAACTTCCTTGCGAAAAAAATTGAACTGGGCCATAGCTTTTTGACCTCCTCAAAAGCTTTATCTGTTGAACCAAACCCCTGGTAGCCTAGGGCAGGCTAATCAACTATTATGATTAGCCTGCCCTAAATGAAAAATCTACACTTACTGTCACTGACAAGGAAAACAAACAAAAATACTTTTCGGAACTACCGAAATTTCTAAGTCTGTCGCTCCATAAAGTTCTCCGTCCATCTCCAACAACAAAGGAGAAGTCGTTTTAATTTGAACGTGGGAAGTAGTCAACTTAGTGGCAAGTTTATCCCCCTTCATCCCTCTTCCAAAATAGAGTTTATAAAACATCCGAGGAATATCGTGAGCTTTTGCTTCTCGTAAAATAGTGAGATCCAAAAGGCCATCGCTCAAAGTCACTTCCCCCCCCCAACGCATTCCTTTTCCAGAGTAGGTTCCTTTCCCTACAAAAATAGCAAAAGCTTCCTCTTCCATTTCTCCATGATCAAAAGTAAGACTAACTTTCTGAGCTTTATAAGAAAGAACACTTAGACAAGCAGGTAAAAGATACTGAAGAAAAGAAGGAAGCCAAGTCATCTCATTTCTTTTCTTCGCCACTTCAGAAGTTATCCCCATACTACTAATGTTTATAAAATACTGAGATTCGTAGCTCGACTCTTGGTATTTTATTAAACCAATATCAACAGGATAAACCTGATGTTGGGTAACAATTTCTCGCCAATCTACTTTTTTTTGAGGATCAATGCATTTGTAATAATCAGAGCCCGTTCCTGCTTTTGATATCACTAAGGAGCTCTCTGGTCGAAGAAGCTTTCCCTTCTCAAAAAAACCATTCACCACGGCATTGATCGTTCCATCTCCTCCCACAGCAACAACTTGCTCAACTCCCTCCCTTAGAGCTTGCCGAGTAGATAGGATTGTATCCTCTCGACTTTTCGTTAAGACATAATTAAACTCTTTTATCTTGTCTCGAAAATAGTTTTCGAGATCTTGGATATAGTTTTTGGTTACGCCTCCTGAGTGAGGGTTGATAATAAATTTTCTTTTCATTCCGAAGCCTTTTGGAATTGATTTTGGAGCTAAGCAATTTTCTACTGGGCTATTATTATAGAAACATCTTTGGAAAAAATCACTGAGTTTCTTGGCTCTACCTTTTTAGGTGCTTGAAAAAACTTTAGGTGGAAAGCTAGAAAATATCATAAAAAGTGATATAATACAGTGAGGGTACGCCCTAACACTTGAAAATAGCTATATTAACTTCAAAGTTCAAAATCGTTTTTATAAATAGACGTGTCGCCATTTAAATTTTGCTTAGTATCTAAGTCCTTATGAAATATAGGAAGACGCGACGAGTACGCATAGTCTTTTTCTGTAATCGAGGAGCAACGCCCCTAGATTTTATAAGGGCTAGAGAATGAGTGAAATTTAAATGGCGACACGCCCTAAGTTAAGGATACATTATGATCATTGTTTTAAAGCCCCAAGCTACTCCAGAGCAAGTGGAGAATCTCAAGGGAATGATCCAGGAAAAGAAACTTAACCCAGTTCCTTTCGAAGGAGAGGAAAGAATAGTCATTCATGTTCTAGGAGATACTCGCGAAGAGTACTCTAAAGCTTGGAAAGCCTTAGACTTTGTTGAAAATGTCGTTCCCATCCTTCGTCCCTATAAACTCTCTAGTAAAGAACACCATGCTCTAAAAACGATTGTTCGAGTTGGTGACGTTAAGTTTGGTGACACAGAGTTTGTCGTAATTGCGGGTCCTTGTTCTGTTGAAAGCGAAGAGCAAATCATGAGAGCCGCAAATATCATAAAAGGAATGGGGTTAAAAATCATGAGAGCCTCTGCTTTTAAACCTCGAACTTCTCCCTATTCTTTTCAAGGTTTAGGAATCGAAGGCTTAAAACTACTCAAGCAAGTCCGAGAAGAAACGGGCATCATGGTCGAAACAGAGATTATGGATGTAAGAGATGTTCCTATTGCGGCAGACCATGTGGATATACTACGAGTCGGGGCTCGTAACATGCAAAACTTTGATCTCCTGAAAGAAGTAGGCAAAGTGGATTGCCCCGTTATTTTAAAGCGAGGAATGTCAGCAACAGTAAAAGAATTTATCATGGCAGCAGAGTACATTTTATATAATGGAAACAAAAATGTCATCCTCTGTGAGCGTGGAATCAGAACCTTTGAAACAGCTTACCGGAATACTTTAGATATTTGCGCCGTTGCTTTACTCAAACAAGAAACCCATCTTCCCGTTATTGTTGACCCAAGCCATGCAGCGGGAGGACGCGAGTTAGTCTTTCCATTAAGTAAAGCCGCGATCGCAGCAGGAGCCGATGGCCTCTTAGTCGAAATGCATCCAGAACCAGAAAAGGCATTTAGTGACGGTGACCAATCCCTTTATCCTGAGCAACTAGCTCGTCTTCTCAAGGATGTCAAAAGGGTCTGTGCAGCGGTGGATCGTTCCTTTGGATAATAGCTTAGCCATCCCCCTAGCCCAAAGAGTTTATGATTTAAAAGAATCTTCGACTGTTCGCTTGACCGGAATAATCCAAAAACTGGAAACAGAAGGAAGAAAAATCTTTAACTTTGCCGTGGGGGAACCTGACTCTTCTACTTCTCCAGTAGTCATCGCAGCCACTCAGAAAGCTTTGCAGGAGAACAAAACTCGTTACTCTACGGTAAGTGGAGTAGCCGAGTTTAAAAAAGCCCTTTGCGATTACTACAAAGATGGCCTAGACTATACTCCTTCTAACGTCTTAATCACAAATGGTTCTAAGCAAACGCTTTACAATATTTTTCAAGTAATATGTAATCCAGGAGATGAGGTTATTATTCCTCGTCCTTACTGGGTTACTTTTCCTCAGCAAGTCATTTTAGCGGGGGCTAAGCCTATTTTTTTAAATCAGGTAGAGCACCAGCTAGATCTAGCTCACTTAGAAGAAGTTCTCTCTCCCAGAACCAAAGCGATTATAATCAATAGTCCGAATAACCCTAGCGGGGCAGTCTACCCTAGAAAAACTTTGGAAAAAATAGCAGAGTTAGCTTTACAGAAAAATATTTACATCATTGCCGATGAAGCCTATGAATTTTTACTCTATGATCAGCGTGAACCATTTTCTATAAGTACCTTGGGCTCAGAAATTAGAGAGCGGACTATCACTGTAAAAAGTTTCTCCAAAAGCTTTTGTATGACAGGTTTTCGGGTAGGTTTTGCTTTCGCAGAAAAACATTTAATCCAAGCTATGACAAAGCTTCAAGGGCATACAACAGGAAATGTCTGTACTTTTGCTCAGTATGGAGCCTTGGCCGCGCTCTCTCTCCCTCCTGCATTTTTACAAAGTCAGCAGGAAATATTTGAAAAACGGAGAAATGTGGCCTGGGAGCTGTGCCAAAAAATTTTCCCTTGTATAAAGCCTGCTGGGGCATTCTACTTATTTCCTGACGTTTCTTCTTTAACCCAAACACGTTTTGCAAATGACCAAGAGCTGGCGGAATATATATTAGAAGAATCGGGTGTTGCCACCGTTGCGGGTAGTTCTTTTGGACTCGACAATCATTTGCGAATCTCTTTTCCCTACACAGAAGAAACACTCAGAGCTGGCTTTGCTCAGATCTGTAAAGCTTTACAGAAGTAAAAGGAACTCTAATGAAGATAGGTATTATTGGGTACGGACGTTTTGGGGCTTTAGCCTCTCGTTACCTAGCGAAAGATTTTTCTCTTGTCGTTTATGATACCAATGCTCCCGCTGCGCAAATTTATTCTTCCATTGAGCCCGCTTCCATTGAGCTCGCTTCCATTAAGTTCTCTTCTTTAGCAGAAGTTTGCTCTCAAGATATAGTCATTCCCTGTGTTCCCATGGGGTCTTTTGCCCAAGTCATCCAAGAGATTTCCCCGCTCCTCTCTAAAAATAGCCTAGTCATAGATGTCTGCTCGGTTAAGCAATATCCCATTTCTATTATGCAAAAATTTCTTCCTTCTTGCGTATCCATCTTAGGTACTCACCCCATGTTTGGCCCAGACAGTGCCAGAAGCACTATTGAAAACAAAAAGATGGTCTTATGTCCCGAGAGAATAGAAGCAAAGACTTATCAAAAAATAGTGGATTATCTAAAGAAAAAAAAACTCCAGATCATAGAAACAACAGCCGAAGAACACGATAGACAAATTGCTCACTCCCAGGTTCTCACTCATTTTATTGGAAGAACTTTAATCGAGTTTGGAGCCGAAGAAATAGAAATTGACACAGAAGGATATAAAAGATTAAGACATATTTTAGAGGTTGTTCAAAACGACACCTGGGAATTATTTGAAAACATGAATACATATAACTCCTTTACTCCCAAAGTGCGAGAGAAGTTTCTCTCTTGCGTCAAACACATTTCAGAAAGGTTAGATAAATGAAGATTGCATACCATGGAATTCGAGGATCTTACAGTGAACAGGCCATCTACCAACATTTTGGAAAAGAAGTGAACGCTATTGGCTACCTGACTTTTGAAAAAGTCTTTGAGGCCGTCAACCAAGGAGAAGTCGACCTAGGCTTCCTTCCCTTTGAAAATAGCATTGCCGGCAGTATCACGAGAAACTACGATCTTCTTTTGCAATCCGATGTTTTTATCTGCCACGAAGTTTTTCTGAGAATCAAGCACAATCTCTTGAGCCAGCGAGGAAATACTATTGAGCAAATCAAATCGGTTCATTCTCACCCTCAGGCCATAGAACAATGCCGAGATTTCATCCAAGAAAATGAATTAGATATTCATTTAGAATACGACACCGCTGGAGCCGCCAAACTCATCTCCGAGAGAAAACTCCCCGAGCAAGCAGCCATTGCCTCGGAGTTTTGTGCCGAAATTTACGACCTAGAGATTATCACTCAAAATATTGCCCGCAACAAATTTAATGTCACGAAATTCCTCGGGTTTGTTCAAAAAGAAAAAACTCCTCATGACCTAAAAATGGAAAAAACCTCCATTGCCTTTAAAACAAAGCACCGCCCAGGAGCTCTCATTAGCTGCCTCCAACGTTTTTCGAAAAACAATGTCAACTTAACCAAGTTAGAATCACGCCCTATCCCAGAAAATCCCTGGGAATACGTATTTTTTGCTGATTTAGAAGGAGCCTACAACGACGAGAAGGTAAAACTTTCTATTAGTGAAATCGAAGCAAGCTCCGTTTTTGTCAAAGTTCTCGGTAGCTATCCTATGGGAAATAAACCTTCTCCTGAGGAAGGGTAGTCAAATGTCGAGTTATTTTATCGTTCATCCGAGTTCATCTTTATCGGGAGAGACCAAAGTTCCGGGAGATAAATCTATCTCCCACCGCTCTGTTCTTTTTGCAAGCTTAGCCCAAGGTAAAACCACTATCGATAATTGGCTTGCTGCGGGCGATACCGAAGCCACTCTTGCCGCTATGAAGCAACTGGGCATTGCTATAAAACGAGAGGGATTGCATCACTTAGAAATAGAAGGAGGAAAACTCCAAGCTTCCTCTGACTCTATTAATTTACGCCATGCCGGAACCGGTATGCGCCTACTGGCAGGAATTCTGGCTGGTCAAGATTTTCCTTCTGTTTTAGACGGAAGCGAGCAATTACGAAAACGCCCCATGAAACGGATCATTGATCCCCTTCTTTTGATGGGAGCAAAAATTGAATCGCCAGAGCAAAAGGCCCCTTTGCACATTAGTCCTTCTTCTCTTCAAGGAATATCTTACACTCTTCCCATGGCCAGTGCCCAAGTCAAAAGTGCCGTTCTCTTAGCCGGACTTTTTGCCCAAGGAGTCACCGAGGTTATAGAGCCAGGCCCCAGTAGAGATCACACAGAGAACATGCTAAAAGCGATGGGGGCAAATATAGAAGTCACAGGAAACCATGTTCGTCTAACTCCAGGTCAACCTCTTCAAGCCATTGATATTAAAGTTCCGGGAGATATTTCTTCGGCCGCTTTTATTATTGTAGCTGCCCTGATTACCCCGGAGAGCGATGTTACAATTCACCAAGTGAATGTGAACCCCCGTCGCACAGGTATTCTAGATGTCCTCTTACAAATGGGAGCGAATATAAAGCTAACTCCCTCAGAAGAACAAGCCGGAGAGCCCACAGCCGACATCCGAGTACGCTCTAGTTCTTTACAAGGAGTTGCCATCAAAGGAGATATCGTTGTTCGTATGATCGATGAATTTCCTATCCTCATGGTCGCAGCCCTACACACAAACGGCGTAACCACCTTAGAGGGTGCAAAAGAACTCCGAGTGAAAGAAACCGACCGACTCGCCGTAATGACCAGTGAACTAAAGAAAATGGGAGTAAAAATCACCGAAACACCTGACGGTTTTTCTATCCCAGGTAACCAAAAACTCTTAGGAGCAAAAGTTGATGGCCACGATGACCATCGCATCGCCATGAGCTTAGCCGTAGCAGGTCTAGTAGCATGTGGACAAACCCTTATAGAACAAGCTTCTTGCTCTGCCGATTCTTTTCCGGACTACGCCAAAACCATGACTAAGTTGAAGGCAGAAATCGGGGAATGCAAGAAGTGAAAAAAAACTTAGTCGGGCTCATCGGATGGCCCGTAGAACACAGTCTAAGTGCCCTTATGCATAACGCCGCTTTTCAACACCTTGGGCTTTCTGACTGGGAATACGAACTTATTTCTATTCCCCCAGAAAGCCTAAAAGAACAGTGGCCCAAATTAATGGAAAAGTATCATGGTTTTAATGTGACCATTCCTCACAAAAAAGCCGTTCTTTCCTTCCTTGCAGGAGACGAAAAAGCTCTCGCCATAGGAGCCGCCAATACCATCGTATGCTCACAGAAATATGCGACCAATACCGATGTCATTGGCTTCTTAGAAGACCTTCACCTCTCGGGTATAGGTATAGAGAAAAAACAAGTTCTCATTATCGGAGCCGGGGGAGCAGCCCGAGCCGCCATCTATGGATTAAAAACAGGACTAAAAACAGGCTTAAAAACAGCCTCTGCTAACATCGCTATAATCAATCGAGATATTCAAAAAGCACAGGAGCTAAAGAAAGAATTTACTCTCACAGAAATTTTTCACGATTTCTCCTCCGCTCAAGAATGGAAACCCGAGCTAATAGTCAATTGCACCAGTGTGGGCATGTGGCCCAAGGTCGAAGAATCCCCTTGGCCAGAGGACGTCCCTCTTCCGCAAGACGCCAGCATTTATGATATGGTTTACCGGCCTCAAAAAACCAAGTTCCTTCTCCAGGCCGAGAAATCCGGTTTAAAAGCGGTCGGAGGGTTAGGAATGCTCATCGGACAAGGAGCAGCCGCTTTTTCTCTTTGGACAGGGAAAGAAGCTCCCCGAGAAATTATGCGGCAGGCAATTGAAGATCGAGTTTAGGGATTTATGAAGAAATAGTCAGAAAAATTGGTAGACCTTGTATTACGGTTACGGTCACGAATCATCAATTTCAGAAAAAAAGAAGGGAAACAAAACAAACTATGGCCATTCGTTTTTTAACGGCCGGAGAAAGTCACGGTCCCATGCTTACGGCTATCCTTGAAGGAATACCCGCAGGTTTGCCCTTAAAGCTAGAAGACATCAATATAGATCTAGCCCGAAGACAAAAGGGATTTGGTTCGGGAGGTCGAATGCGCATCGAAAGCGACCAAGCCCAAATCACCTCAGGAGTGGTTCAAGGTAAAACAACAGGCTCCCCCATTGCTCTCTTAGTCGAAAACCGCGATTATAAAAATTGGCGAGAGAAAGATATTGTTCCTGTAACCACACCTCGCCCAGGACACGCCGACTTGACCGGAGCAATCAAATACGGATACCAAGAACTGCGTCTATCCTTAGAACGCGCCAGTGCCAGAGAAACCACAATGCGCGTAGCGGTAGGGGGAATCTGTAAAAAGCTGTTAAGTGAAATGGGGGTTTCCATCGGAGGATACGTCAAGCAAATCGGAAGTATTTCTACCGATTTGCCAGAAAATCTCTCTTGGGATGAAATCTTTGCCCGCTCAGAAGAAAGCGAAGTGCGCTGCCCTCATCCTGAATCTGGCGAAAAAATGAAAGAAGAGATCCGCCAAACAATGAAAGCCCAAGATACGCTCGGAGGAATCTTTACTGTTGTTGCCATCAACACTCCCCCAGGCTTAGGCTCTTACGTTCACTATGACCGACGTTTGGATGCCGCCCTCGCCCAGGCCATGCTCAGCATTCCCGCCATGAAGGGAGTCGAAATAGGAGACGGCTTTGCCAATGCCCTCAAAAGAGGTAGTGAAGTGCATGATAAAATAACCCTAGAAGAAGGCGGCCGCTTAGGACGAGAAAGCAACCGAGCAGGCGGAGTCGAAGGAGGTATATCGACAGGAGAGCCCCTGATCGTTTCCGTCGCCATGAAACCCATCTCCACGGTGGTCAAAGGAATCAACTCGGTCAACCTAGCCACAGGCAAGCCCGAACTAACAACCTACGAACGCAGCGACTTTTGCGCTTTGCCCCGAGCTGTCCCTATTGGAGAAGCGATGATGGCTATAGTTCTGACCCAATTTTTAAGCGAAAAAATTGGAGGTGACAGCCTTGATGAAATGAAACTGCGAGTATCTCAGCTGCGCCGAAGCCACGTTGATGATCTTCCGATGGACAATTGCCCTTGGCGTTTTGGTTATTATTATGATTGATTGATATAATTACGTCAGGTTATCGGGGTTTCCAACGCATCCGATAACCTAACGTAATTATATTCGTACACCCCCAAAAAAGGAAAACCGATGCCACGCAAATCGACAAATATCATAATCACGGGCTTTATGGCGACGGGAAAAAGTACGGTTGGCCAAATTCTCGCAGCACGCTTACAGCGTCCGTTTATCGATACCGATGCTGTCATCTCTCGAAAAGCGGGCTTAAGTATACCGGAAATTTTTGAACAGTACGGGGAAGAAGATTTTCGCAAGCGAGAGAAAGAGTTTCTCGTCTATTTGCAAGATAAAGTCCACTTGGTCGTTGCTACAGGGGGAGGAATGCTTGTTCCCCCGGCAAATCTGCAGTTAGCCCTTGAGACAAACTGGGTCGTTTGCTTAAATGCCTCTCCCGAAGAGATTGAGCAAAGGATTGGCAAAGAAGATAATCGGCCTCTCGCTTCTGAGTGGGAAAAAGTCTGGGAAGAGAGGCAGGAGTTTTATCAAAAAATTCCGATCCAAGTTGATACAAATAACAAAGAACCTTTAACTATTGCTGAAGAAATCGAAAAATTATGGAAGAAAAAATAACTGTAAAAGCTCCTCAACAGAGCTACGATATACTCATTCGCGATGGACTCCATGAAAAAATGGGAGAGGTTCTCACTCCCCTCATCCAAGGGGCCAAGGTGGGTATTGTTACCAATGAAACCCTGGCTCCTATTTATGGTGAAAAAATAGCCCAACAATTCCCTCAGTCTACTCTTATCACTGTTCCCGATGGAGAAGAGCACAAGACTCTCACCATGGTGAACTACCTCTATGAAAAATTTCTCGAATGTCAGATGGACCGAACTTCTTTTGTTCTTGCCCTGGGAGGCGGAGTAATCGGAGATACCGTTGGTTTCGCGGCAGCAACCTATTTGCGGGGAGTTCGTCTAGTCCAAGTCCCCACCTCTCTCTTAGCTATGGTGGATTCTTGCGTCGGTGGCAAGGTTGGGGTTGATTTACCCGCCGGGAAAAACCTTGTCGGTGCTTTCAAGCAACCTTGCATGATCCTAATCGACCCTCAAACGCTTCATACTCTTCCTGATAACCAATGGCGCTGTGGCCTAGGCGAAGTTCTTAAGTACGGACTCCTGGGAGTAGAAGAGCTTCTCCAAAGTGAAAACTACAAGCGAGCCAACGCTTTCCCTCTAATTCTCTCCTCGGTCAAAACCAAAGTACGCTACGTCGAGGAAGATCCCTTTGAGAAAAATATCCGAGCGCATTTAAACCTAGGGCACACCTTTGCCCATGCCATCGAAAAAGTCAGCCAATACAGATGGCCCCATGGAGAAGCCGTCGGTATCGGCCTCCTTGCCGCAACAAGACTCAGCCACCTTATGGGCCTGTGCTCCCCGGAGCTTTTCATCCAAACAAAAACTCTCTTAGAAAAAATTGGCCTTCCCACTCGCTTAGGTGAACTAGATCCCGAAAAACTGATCAAGGCGATGCAAACAGACAAAAAGAAAACAAAAGGAAAACTGCGCTTTGTTCTCCTAAGAGACATTGGGAAAATCGAACTCGTCTCCAACGTTCCCCCCGAGAAAATAGAACAAGTATGGAGAGAGCTTTTATGAAAAACAAACAGCTACTCGTCCTCAACGGCCCCAACCTCAATTTACTGGGAACCCGAGAGCCCGAGATCTATGGTTCCATGACCCTAGAAAAAATTCAAAGCGCCCTCGAAGAAAAAGCCCAAGCCCATAATATCGATATCCACTTCGAGCAATCCAACCATGAAGGAAAGCTCATTGATATCCTCCAAGAAAGCCGCAACTGGGCCGATGGAGTAATAATAAACCCCGCCGCCTATACTCACACATCCATTGCTCTACGTGATACCATCAGTGCCATCTCTATACCTGTCATTGAAATACACTTGTCTAATGTCCACGCAAGGGAAGCCTTTCGCCAAACATCTCTCTTAGCTCCTGTTTGCGTAGGACAAATCAGCGGATTTGGCTGGCAGAGCTATTTGCTCGGTTTGGAGGCTTTTATTTTGCGTTGGACCACAGAATTAACGGATTAAGTTAGTTTCGCACATTGCACTTATATTAGCTACAAGGCTGTCTTAGAACATTCCAAGCCAAAACCGTAGATTAATATGTGCTCAAAACCTAAAAAAAAATTCTCTTCTTCGCCAAAATAGAAATTTGACACAAATAATACTCTTTTTTAACAAACAGAAACGATCTTTTTTTCTTCATTCTTGCTAGTTAACAAAGAGTATTTCAAAAAAAACTGTCAAGTTTCAAACAAGGAAAAAATCAACAAATTCACTTTTCTATTTTTTCTTCAAAAAACTCCCCTCCTTTGCCTTTATTTACCATCTAGCTAATGATAAAATAAAAAAAATGTGTTTGTTAAGGAGGAAGTTATCGCAGACATGTACTTATTGAGAAAACTACTAAGAGCAATAGCAGGCAGTAATAAATGCGAAAAATGGAACAAATGGAGAAATGAAAACACTGAGCTTACAATAGACTTGGAAAGATCCTATTTATCAGAAGTTGATTTGCAAGGGGTGAATCTGAAGAAAGCCAATTTAAAGTATATTTTTCTGTGTAGAACAAATTTATTACGTTCTAACTTAGAGGGAGCTAACTTGGAAAAGGCCATCTTAGAAGAAGCTAATCTTCGACTTTCCAATCTACAGAAGGCAAATTTGCAATCCAGCGATTTAAAAAGAGCATTTTTACAAGAGGCTAATTTACAAGAGGCTAACTTGCAAGGTGTCAGTTTACAGTTTTCTCGTATGGAAAAAACTAACCTAGAGGGAGCTAATTTAAGTGGAGCCAACTTGACAAATGCTAACTTAAGTGGAGCCAACTTAGAAAAAACGAAGGTGGTTATCGATCAAATTTCTCAGTGTGCATCAATCGACAAAGCTAAATATTTATCAAAAAAATTTCTTTCTAAGGTAAAGAAAAAAAATCCAAAACTTATGGAGTGGTGGAACGAGGACATGCTTCAAGAAACTAATCAAAAAGGAGAATGGACGGGAGAATGGATAAAAGAAAATATATAAACATAATAGAAAGCTTACAATGAAAAGATTAAATTCTTCATAGACCTGATGTTCTAAAATGGGAAGTGATTAGAAAAAAGAAAGGTAGCTAGGACCGAGGATCATCATTTTTTTCAGATTGTTTTCGCCTTTGTTTTTCTCGGAGAATAGCAATTCGGCATGTCTCTTCGGAAATATTTTTCTTAAACTCTTTACAGCAATATTCTTGCACTTTTTTATTTGTCCAGCGTTCTTTTGAAAGAATGTTTTCAGAGGAGTATGTTTTTTTGAAAACTAAATCACCTAGTGTCTTCTCTTCTTCAGTCGTTAATATCCTTTGCTTTCCTCCAGATCTTTTATAGACAAGCCCCTCTACTCCTTTTGCCTCAAAGTTTTCTCGCCAAGCTTGGATCGTTGGCCTGGATCTATTTAGTCTTCGAGCCACCTCTGATTGACTTATCCCTTGCCACATCCAGTACACTGCATACCAACGTTCATTCTCTCTACTGTATGCACCTCGACAATGCTTCAAAAAGTCTTCTTTTTTTAAGTCCCAGTCTTTTTTCAAGACCTTCTTTTTCATTTTTATTCCTAAAAATCAAGGGAAGTTTCCTTATGGATAACTGCCAAGTTTCAAACAAGGAAAAAATTAAATATATTTTACCAAAAATAGTATACATCAAAATCCTCTGCCATATTATAAAAATAAAGGTTATAAGTCAACAGTAAACACTTTAAAGTTAAACAAAAATTAACTTTTTTTCACTAGACTAGTATAATAACAATATAGTCTTGCTTTGTACAAAACTTTAGAATCATTAACAAGATCTCATTTATAGTTTCAATTTAAATTACAAAATCTAGAGTACCTGAATTAAATCTTAAAAGATACAAGTATAAATTTGAAGAAGCCTCATTTTTCAGTAAAATAAATCACAGATGCCTAGGTTTTTCCAAGTTTTCATTTGCTTACATTACCATGTGGTGACCTTTGCCAAAGCGATAGAGGAGTCCTTCGATCTAGAATAGAAATGATGATAGCTTAAACTATAAAAACTTTTGAAAGTATAAATTATGACAAAAAATACTTCTGTAAATCATTTGCTACCTTTTCCTATATCCATTTGTGCCTGGCGAGAGATAGATCAATTTGAAAACAAGGGGATAACTCACTTGCTTTCTATCCAAGATCCTCATACGACTCATCCTCCTCCCGACTGGTTTACGGGGGAATACTGCCGACTAAACTTTGCTGATGTAGAAACTCATAAGGATGCTCTCCAGTTTCACACCACAGCAGTAAGCAAGGTAGATGTTCAAAAAATATTAGACTTTGGACAAAAATGCTCCTCCCAAAGCCATCTCCTTGTCCATTGCTGGATGGGAGCCAGTCGATCCCCCGCCGCCGCTTATATAATTCTTTGCCAAGCCCTTGCCCCTGGGCAAGAAAAAAATGCTCTGGATCATATTCTGAAAATCCGCTCGGGGGCTTCTCCAAACAAGCTTATGGTTAGATACGCTGAGAAAATTTTACAGCGAAAAGGAAAAATGATTTTAGTTTTAGACCAACTCCGAGAAGAACATCATCGTCTAATTGATCAATGGGAAATAAATTTAAAGAAAAAACAAGAAGACAAGAATTCTTAGAAAGACGAGATATGAATTTAAAGAAATACGATTATTACCTGGTGATCGACTTAGAAGCAACTTGCTGTGATAAAGCGAGTATTCCTCGCGGAGAAATGGAAATCATTGAAATTGGAGCGGTAATGGTAGAAGCGCAAAGCTTAGAGAATGTCAGTGAATTTCAGACTTTCATTATGCCTGTTCGCCATCCTAAACTGACCCCCTTTTGCCAAGAGTTGACTACGATTAGCCAAGAACAACTAGACTCAGCTCCTCATTATCCACAAGCAATAAAGGATTTTCATAAGTGGCTTTCTAACTACTCTAACTATCTATTTTGCAGTTGGGGAGATTACGATAAAAACCAATTCCTCCAAGATAGTCTATTCCACAAGGTGGAAACTAATTTCACCAATGAGCATGCTAATGTGAAGAGAATTTTTGCTGATAGCCAAGGATTTAAAAAGAGTTTTGGTATGGCCAAGGCCCTAAGAATAGCTGAGATTAAGCTTATAGGAACTCATCACCGGGGAATTGACGACGCTCGTAATATTGCCAAGCTAATGCCATTTGTCTTAGGACGCGAAAAGATTAAGCCTAAAAATTGAGAATTGAGATTATGATTCTGGGAACCAGTAAGCCAAGGTTCTTTGAATCAAATCCTGGGTATCAGCAAAGCGAACGGGGTGTTCTGTAGGAGAGCTAAGAAAACTGCATAGATTAAGTAGGTCAATCGCTTTTACTGCTCGGTGCCAGTTCTTTGGCAAAGAATATCCTCCAAGCTCTAATCCTCGAAGAAAATTTTCTCGGTAACTGCTGGCAAAGCTATATTCATAGCGAAGCATATTTCCTACATCACTAAGAACACTACCCGAGGAAGCAAACTCCCAATCCAAAATAGCGGCAATTTTCCATTCCCCATTTACTTGATGAGCAAATATATTCGCAGGATCATAGTCGCTATGAACCAAGTGATGGGTATTCAAACAAATTTCATAGTACCCTTTTGCCTCCTCTAAAAGGCGATAAATTTGCGAGATTTTTTTTTTCGATAAACGCAAGGGAAGATAATCTCCTTCTAAACATTCTTTCATAAAGCGAATGTAAGGGTTTTCTCGTTCATCGGAGAAAAAAGGAACGACATCTAAATTTTTATCGAAAAAACCAGCCCGAGAAAAAGAAAAGTTTTTCAATTGAGCCAACTGTAAACCTGCTTCCAAAAAAACTTTTTCAGCAGCTTCTACTCTCTCTTTTTGAACCAAATCGCGCAAAGAATCCCCCTCTATCCACTCAACAATGGAAAAGCAGTGGGGAATAAGACGGCAGCTGGTATCGTGATAAAAAATTTCGGGCACCGCAACGATTTTCCTGACTAGTTGGTGCAGTTTAACCTCTCGCGCACAAGCCTCAGGATCTCGGGTAAAAATTCTCAAGAGAAAAGGGGTTGCCTCATTTTTCAAAATACACTTGTAATTTGTGTTTGCCAAGCCTCCTGCCAAAAGCTCTATTTTCTCCACGCCTAAGCCTGGAATATACTCTTGAAATAAAGAAGAAGCTCCCCCTAAATCTAACTCATAGATAGGAGTACTTCTCTCCCAACCACTTTTCATGCTCATCGTAAGTCACTTCCTTTGAATTTTTAAAACAAAACATTTCTTGCGAACAATCTCTGTCTGAAAAGGTTATATTCTAGCAACTACAAATATCATAAAGTAAGAAAAAATATCAGGAAAAAGAAATATGAAAATGCCAGCAACAGGTAAGCGTAGCGGGCGAGCAAGCCTCGCCCAAGAAACTCTCGAAATCTTAGAAAAAGGCAGTTACGATAATTCTTTGGGGCAAGAAGTGAATATCTCTCCCAGCTTAGCTTCCTGTCTTTCAAAAACGCGCTTTTATCTACCGGAAGACTTAGAAACCATCCGAGAGAATGTCCTAAAAACAGAGAGAAAATATGAGAGCACCTCATTTGAGGTTTACAATGAAAGTTCTCTAGTAGGGGCAGAAATCCTCGCCAAACTCGAAGGAGAACCGAAGGTAGGAGTGCTAAATTTTGCTTCGGCCAAAAACCCCGGAGGAGGTTTTCTCGGAGGCTCACAAGCCCAAGAAGAAGCCTTAGCTCGTAGCTCAGGACTTTACCTCAGCTTACAAAAAGCTTTTCCCTACTACGAATTTCACCGTAGCTTCAAATCATGCGCCTACTCCGACCGCATGATTTACTCTCCTCATTGCCCTGTAATTCGTGTAGACGAAGGTGATCTCATCGAAAAGCCTTACCACGTTGATTTTCTTACTAGCCCTGCTCCCAATAAAGGAGCTATGGAGCAAAAAAGGGATAAAGATGTAAAGCGGGTGGAAGAGATTATGGAAGAGAGAGCCTCTAAACTACTAGGTCTTTTTGCCCACAATAGCTGTGAGCATCTAGTTTTAGGAGCTTGGGGATGTGGGGTTTTCCGAAATGATCCCATAATGGTTGCCGATGTCTTTTATCGTCTGCTCGGCCCATCAGGTGTTTACTGGGGACGTTTTCAATCTGTTCGATTCTCGGTTTTGGACCGAGCCAAGAAGCAAGAGAATATTCGAATTTTTGAGGGACGTTTTGGAAAATAGTTGTGTGAGATATTCGTCAAGAATTTTTTGAAAAAGACATTTTAAAATTTAAAGGTTTGTTTGATTGTTATACATCATTACGTTAGGTTATCGAATACGTAGGAAACCCCGATAACCTGACGTAATTATATTTTATTTCAACAGTAGTCGAGCCAAAGCTTATTCTTGAGCCTGAACATAATAAGAAATTTTATCTTGAGTGAAACCGACAAATATTACCCAAACAAAGTTTACTAAGCCAAAACTGGGAACAACAAACAGAATGCCCACTAGAGGTGGTAGGGTTTTTAAAACACTCAATGAAATATTAAAGATCATTGTCGTCATAATAAAAACGCCTGAACAAGAAAGTAGCAGCCATCCAAATGCTTTGACCAAATTCTCTTTTGTAAGAGAGGCGTAAAGAGCCGCAGTATAAACTATCCAGAGGAATATAAGTAAGGTTCCCAAGGTAAAACAACTGATAAAGAATGACTCTCTTAGTCTATCACTGTTTTCTACTGCATAAAAATACAAAAGTAAACTCAATCCAAAAAAAGGTAAGTTCGGTTTGAAAATCGCTTTGACTTTTCCCCAGTAGATTTCTTTTGCAGATAGATTTGTCAGAAGAAGTAGATCCCAAGTTGTACTTTGTTTTTCCCGTAAAAAAGCGTTAAGGCATTGATAGAGGTTCAATAGCAAAAGAACTCCTATCCAAGCTATCCAAAAGGAGAAGATTGTCTGTAAACTTTTTTGGAGCAAAAGTCCGCAGCAAAAAAAGACAATGTAGGAGAAAAACCAGAATTTGTATACCATCTTTATCCGACGATAGTCGCGCCAATAAATAGGGTTTCTTGCACTGAGGAGAAATGGTTTTTTGCGGGAGAAAAATGAAAAATAAAACTTTTTAGATCTCTTTGAAAAAAAAAATTTCTCTTGGTTGGTTTCATAAGAAGTAAGGTAAATGCTGCTGAAAGTCAGAAAAAGTAAGGTGAGTACCGTTTGAAGAAGAAATGAATAGTAGCAGTAGTTGACTAGACCTTTGCTCAAGCAAGCTTGTATGGCCGAAGAGACAGAGAACTGAGGTAATCCGTAATAGAGTGCTTGATCGTAAGTCAAGAGGCTCAAAATGATGACCACGATAGTATAGGAATTGTCGTGGGAAAATAAAGTTCCTAACAAAAGAGAGAGAGAGATGCTAAAAGCAACGGAGCTTATGATTACAGTGGTAATCGCAAAAACTTGAAGAACAGAGATCCCTCCCAGACTGATACTAAGAATTCCTAGAGGTAAAAAAGCGGCATAGATCAAACTAATAAAGAACAAAGCACTAGCAAACTTCCCTCCCACAATTTGCCAAGGGCTCATACTCGTTAGCAAAAGCAAGGAAAGAGTTTTGCCTTGTTTCTCTTTGACGATAGAAGACAATGTAACCAATATCGAGAGAAAAACGAGAGTGACCAGCGAGAAGTTTGCATAAAAGCTAAAAATGCGTAGGCCCTGGGCATGAGAATATGAGTGGAGGAGCTGGCTAAAAAGTAAGGGGAAAAGGAAACTTACAATCACTACTCTTTTTCTATAGAAATACCTTTGGCGAGGAAGTATGTGAATCTCTCGAAAAAAAATGGGGTTTAAGATTTTCATTTTAGGTAATTTGTTTTCGTTTTATGTTAGCCAATTTTCTGCGATGTAATTTTTGTCCAGGTAAAAAAATTACATAGTTTATGACAGAGGGGAGGGGTTCATTCCGTTGATTTTTTCCGCAACCGCTACGCAATTCCGACAAGAAAAATAACTTAGACAAACATAATCTTACAGCCCAAACCAAAGATAAAAGTAAAGCATTCAGTCCTAGCACCAATAGGGCTACTTATACCAATTGATCCATGGCAGACATAAAATAATCAGTACTGCATTTCTTCTCTTTTCTTATCCGTGTATTAAGAAGTCTATATCACTTCTTTTTTTTGGAGTTTTCTGCAATTATTGAGTAGTAAGCATTTCTAGTAGTACCATATTTAGTTATTAGTTTTTTTTCAATCAAAACGTTTAGATCCCTTAGAACTGTTGCCTTTGAGCAGCTCAATGATTCTTTTATTTCTTTACTAGAAGCTTTAGGAGTAATTCTCAGAAATTTTAAAATTTGCTCTTGTCTTTTTGATGGCGTGAAATGTGAAAGAGATTTGGTAGTCGTCTTTTGTGAAGATTCTTTTAAAATATGAACTGTTTCACTCACTTTAAAATATCGAATTCTCCCTACTTTTTTAACAATATAAATAAAATTTAACTCCATCAGTCGACCTAAATAGTTAGAAACATTTTGAGGAGACATCCTCAACTCTTTGGCAAGTTTTGTATTAGTAAAAGTTTCATAATTTAAAATAATATTTAGTATTTCTTGTTCCTTAGCACGGAGGGAGCTTCTTATCTTATCCAAGACCACTCCCCTTAATATCTCTCTTGCCTTATCCTTTGATAAAGTTACTGGACTTACCATTGGAAGATAAAGAATAATTGAATGAAGTGCATCCATAATAAATCGGATTTTTCCCTCGTACAAATGGTATAAATATTCAATAAATTGATCTTCAAAAGGATTGATAAAACTGTCATGAATAGCTAGCACTTTGTATCTAAGACTAATAGCTTTTATCACTTCCTCCAAGGTTAGTGATGGTAGCTGAATAGGGAAACCAAAAAAAATACTTCTTACTCTTTCTAAGGGATTAATAATTTCTGTAAAAAAACCCAAGTTGCCGATAAAAGCAAAATAGACATCTCGAATCTGAAGAATGTCACGGATTCTTTCAAATATATCTTGAATTTTTTCAGGATACTTCAATGAAATTAACTCTAAGTTATCAAAATGCAAAAACACTCCTACATAGCCAAATTTTTTAATCTCCTCAACTAAAGAACGAAAGTATTGTGTAAGACTGTATTCTGGAACATCCGGTACATGTACTAAATCATCTCCTGGTCTATTTATCCCTATACCAAAGCCATACGCAGAGGCTTGAATCTCTAGTTTTGAGCGAATATATACTTTGGTAAGCAACAAAATTTCTTTTAGCAATGGGTTTTTTAATATAAATTTTTCACCCTTTTCTAAATAGATTCTGTGGATAAGTGCGTCTAAAACATTTAAAATAAAATCTTTGGTTTCCCAATCTGGAGATACTGGTATTTCTCGAATAGGAGTAAACAGTTTGTCTTGAGCCTCAGAATACCAGAGAAAACGATGATAGTTTAGGAAAGTTGTTTTACCAACTCCAATTTCTCCTTCAATTACAAAGCGTGCTCCTCCAGCACTACGCAAAATATTAGTAATCAACGTAGTTTCTTTTGACTCAAACGAATGTCCTACAAAAAGTTGGGGTATAGGAAGAAGGGAAGAATTTAAAGATAATGGACTAACTTCAAAAGGATTGCTTTCAAATCCATACAGTTTCCATATATCTTGAGAAAGAGGAGGGGATGCCATAAAACCATTTCCATTGTAAAAGAATTGTATTAGTATAAAAACATTAAATCAAAAACAGAAAATAAAATCAATATTTCCTTATGAACAAAAATGATTTTTAAAAAACGAGCATAATTTCTTCATTTAATTTTACATAATTTGAACTATTAAACCATTACAAAACAAAGAGATACAGTTTATTAAATCATCGAGGTTTATCATAAATATTTTAAACTAAAATGAAATTCCAAAGCTTTAGGAAGAAATATAATGGAAAATTTAGAACAGGCATTGGCAAGTGGAAAAGAAGAAGATGCACAGCAATACCTTACTTCTAGTCGTAAAATACTTTGTGCTGCATTTGGTGGAGTATGTGATGATATCGGTGTAATACCTAAGTTTAAGTTTGGGAATGATTATGTAAGTGATTTTGTAATGGTTATATCAAAATCTCACTTTCATAAAATCATTTTAATAGAAATAGAACCTGCGTGTGAAAAACCATTTACAAAAAAAGGAGTATATGCAAAAAGATTAAACCAAGCAGTTGCCCAAATTACCGACTGGCTATCTTGGATCAAAGATCCCCACCATACAAGCTTTTTTTATTCTTCTTTATCGAAAACTATGGTAGAAAAAAAGTGTTACAGCTGACTATACGAACCTGAACCTATGCTTATTGGATCAAGAGGGGTAACAGTGTGCTCCAAGATTATAATTGGGAGAAGATCTATGCTTAGTAATCAAGACAACAAACGTCGTGCGGTTATGTATGAGGAGAGGAATATAGAGGTAGTCCCTTATGACCGTTTAATTGATGTAGAGCATATTTTAAAGACAAAAACTCTTGGGCAAATATTAGGATTTGGTTGCGGTGTTTAACTCAAATCAAATGTTTGAACTTGTGCCACACGTCAAAAAATGACTTGAATTTACTCTCCTCATTGCCCTGTAATTCGTGTAGACGAAGGTGATCTCATCGAAAAGCCTTACCAGGTTGATTTTCTTACTAGCCCTGCTCCCAATAAAGGGGCTATGGAGCAAAAAAGAGATAAAGATGTAAAGCGGGTGGAAGAGATTATGGAAGAGAGAGCCTCTAAACTACTAGGTCTTTTTGCCCACAATAGCTGTGAGCACCTGGTTTTAGGAGCTTGGGGATGTGGGGTTTTTCGAAATAATCCCGCCATGGTCGCAGGTGTCTTTTATCGTCTATTAGGCCCATCAGGTGTTTACTGGGGACGTTTTCAATCTGTTCGATTCTCGGTTTTGGACCGAGCCAAGAAGCAAGAGAATATTCGAATTTTTGAGGGACGTTTTGGAAAATAGTTGTGAGATATTCGCCAAGAATTTTTTGGTAACTACTAGGAGAACCTGACAATGGCAAAAGAATATAAATTTATTAATTGTGATAGACCAGAGTTCGAAAAGATATTTGGATATAAGTCTTCATTGTTTGGCATTGTTCAGGAAAAAGATCCAAAAGAAATATCACCGGACGACGATGTTTACATTGCAATAACAGGAATATTTGATTTTGGTAATAAACTTCCCGATCATTGCAAGGTTGTATCCCTACCTGTAGGAAATTATGATGGATTACAAGAATGGGTGGGAGAATTTAAAAAAGACCTTGATTATCTTCTTGAATGCGGAAAAGAATATTTTAATGAAGAATGAAGGATAGTGAGCTACACAGAGTAATATCATTACGCCAGGTTGCCCAATGCGTTGAAAACCTCAATTTCAGGGTTTCCAACGCAAAACTCATCATCATAGTGATCCATTGACTCTCTCCCTCCCCATGTTCTCCAAAATCAAGCGACAGGTATCTTCAACGGCATTGCTCTTTGCCAAATTCTCCGCATATTTCCGACAATTCTCTAGAACAGCAGGATTTTCCATCAGCTTAGACAAATGTCTTTCGAGATAGGTTTTATTGCATTTATGGCGGGGTACTTCTACGGCAACTCCAATTTTCTTTAGTCTAGCCACGTTATCGTATTGATCTACTCCCCAGGGAACTATAACTTGGGGAATTCCTGCTCGGAGAGCTTGCGAGCAAGTTCCTATTCCTCCGTGGTGGACAATGGCGGATGCTCGTGGTAGAACCTGGGAAAAAGGAATGTAGTCAAAAAAGCGAATCTCGGGGGGTAAATCAGGGGGAACATGATGGGAGTGTTTGGAGAGAAAGATCGCTCGTTTTTTTAAAGACAAGCAGACATCGCGAGCAGCTAAAAAGAATTTTTCTGCTTTTCGATTAGGACTTCCCGGGGTAAAAATAATGGGAGGAGGGCCTTCTTCTAAGAAGTCTTCTAGTTCTTTCGGTAAAGATTTTTTTGTTGCAGCATCGTCAAACAAGGGAAATCCTGTTAAAACTGTATTCTTAGGCCAGTCGGATTGAGGGGGAGCAAACCAATCGGGAAAAAGGCCTACTACCAATTCTGCCGTAAACATCCATTCCAGAATACGTTTCTGTTTAGAAAGACCTAGACTTTTGCGGTACTCATTTAATTTTGGCCCCATATAACCGTCGGCCAATTTTATAGCTACCTCCACTCCTGCTCGAATAATAGAAGTCGGAAGCCAAGAAGGAACCTCAAAACCCGTTGGAAAACGAGCAGGTCTATAGGCACTAATGAAAGCTCCTGGAGCGAGATTTATAATAACATAGGGAATATTTAGTTTTTCTTGGGCTATTTTCGCTCCAAAGCAAATGAAAGAACCAATAACCAAAGTATCCTTTGCAGAGTAATTTTTAGCCAGATACTCGTAGACAGGGGTTAAGTGAAAAAAAGTCAACTTATCCACTACCATTTGTAAGACTTTAGTGGAAGAAGAAAAGTTAACTTGATCTAAGCAATCATAGTACTCCTTAGCTGGGCTAATCTGAACAAACTTGAATTTATTTTTCTCAATAATTCCCTTGTGAGCTTCGTTACTTAAAAAAGTAACTTCATGGCCTAAACGGCGAAACTCCCAACTTAAACCTAAAAGAGGATATATATCTCCTAGACTCCCAATAGCAACCATAACAATTTTCATAAATTTATCTCTGAATTTTTGTGCGCAAAACTAGGGAGTGTACTCTTCTTTATTGATCGCAATGACTTTACTTCCTTGAGCAATCTCTTCCAGGTTAGTGATCGCTAGGAGATCACCATCTTCCACTCCTGAAGAAGCAATAACGACTTCGCTTTTCCAACGAGTGATCTCCAGATTTTTTTTCTGAATATACATCTCCTTATCTTCGGCGAGATTCGCGACAAAAACAGACTCCTCAACTAAAGCCATCCTAGGAATGACAAAAACATCTTCATAAAGTTTACCGTTTACCAAAGCAAAGTAAACTGCTCCAGGAGCAACGAGAGAGTCTTCTTCTAAAATTTCGCAGAATACCTTAAATGTCCGATTTTTAGAATCTACAATAGGAGCTATTCGAACAACCTCTCCCTTCCAAAGAGTAGGAGATTGGCTATCTGCCTTAATCTCTACTAGAGCCCCTTTGTTAATTTCATGAAAGTGCGAACTCCCTAAAGCAATACTCAATTCTATTTTTTTAGCATCAACCACTTGAAAAAGAGCGGCTCCTATCGTTACATGAGTTCCTTTTTCAACATAAACAGCACTAATATCTCCCTTGTAAGGTGCATGAATCGCGGAGCGACTTAAGTTATTTTTGGCCGTCGCCAGTATAGAATCTAAGCGTTTTTTCTCTGCAATAATGCTCTTGTTTTCCATTTTGATAATTTTGAGCTTTCCTTGAAGCTCCATAATGTTTCGGTTTCTTTCCGAAATCTGAATGTACTGGGAATCAATGTCTTTACTTGAAGCTGCTACCTCAGTCAGTCGAGTTAATTCTCTTTTTGCTATTTTTAAAGTTTCTTGCATTAAAGGCAATTGCTGGGAGATATTGCGCCACTCCATTTCTTGTTTTTTTTGCGAAACGAAAATCTTGGCTAAATCGGCTTGTGCCATCAAGATAGCTTCTTGAAAATCACGGTCGTCCAATCGAACTAAAACTTCTCCTTCTTCGACTTCCTGCCCCACTTTGAGCTTCTCAGAAACCCAAACAACTAAGCCTGTCACCTCTGCACTAACGTCGGTTTGCTGCATAGACCTAGCTTTTGCATATCCAGGAAAACGCTCCTGAAAATTTTCTCGCTTCAATGATTGAACAAACAGAGTCGTTGCCGGCAAAATAACTTTACTTTTTTCTTTTTTTTTCTGATAAGAAGCCAAAAAATCAGAACCTAGTTTGGCTCCGCCAAGAACAAGTATGACTAAAACAAGAGAAGTAATAGCTTTTTTCATCAATTCCACCTTAAATGAAAAGCTTATAGGGCATGTCCCTATTATGATTTTTTTTCTAAAGAACGCTTTAGCTGTTTTACTCGAAGAAAATTCCAACCAATACTCAGATCTCTTAATATCATGTAGAAAACAGGTATCATAATCAAAGTAAAAACCGTCGCTAAAGATAGACCAAAAACAATAGAAATGGCCACCGGCGCTAGAGATTGAGATTGAAATCCTTGTCCAAACATAAGAGGAGCTAATCCAAGAGCAGTTGTAATCGTTGTTAGTAAAATGGCTCTTAGACGACTTTTAGAAGCCAAAAGTAAAACATCCTGAGTATTTTTTCCACTCTTTGCCATCTGATTAATCGAGTTTACCAGAATCAAACTGTCGTTAACAACAATACCTGCTAAACCTACTATTCCTATCATAGAAAAGAAATTAACCGGATAATTCATAACAACATGGCCAACAAAGGCTCCCAAAGCCGCCCAAGGAATAGCCAACATGACAATAAGAGGCAACACATAAGAGTGGAAGAGCACTGCCATAATGGAATAGATTAAAAAGAGAGCAAATAAAAAACCGAAAAGTAAGGACTTTGTCGATTCACTGTTTTCGCTATACTGCCCTCCTAGCTCAATAGAAGTACCAGCAAACTCTTTTCTCAAATCTGTTAAGTAGGGCTGAAGTTCCTCGGCAACTTCTCGAATACTCGTTAAATTTTCATCTACTACAATATGTATTTGAGCCATAAGTTGACCATCTTCGCGAAAGAGGCTACCATAACCTCGCGAAAATTCGTACCGAACAACCTCTCCTAAAGGAACTCGTCCTGAGGGAGTAGTTATACGCAAACGCTCTAGGTCTACCAAACTTTTACGCTCGTGCGAAGGCAGCAAAACCCTTACCAGAATTTCTTCATCCCCTCTCTGAAGTTTTTGCACTTCAAAACCATAAAGAGCGTTACGCACTTCTTGGGCCACATCGTGAGTCGTAAGACCAAGAATGTGAGAATTTTCCTTCAAGCGCAAAATAACTTGGTGTTTTCCTTTAGTAAGATTATCATATCCCTTAGTAACTCCTTCATAAGAGTCTAGCTCGGCTCGGACTTTAGCCATGACCAGCTCAAGCATTACTAGTTCGCGGCTCTTGACTACAACAGACAATTTGGCTTTTTGCGAAATATCTGTAAGAGGCTTGATTCTAAGATTTTTTATTCCCGGTATAGAACCAATTTTACGATACATATCGTTAGTTAAATCCCAAGAAGAACGTAAACTTTTACTCTTTCTCTCATCGGAGGAAAACAACTCTACTCGAATACTAGCCATGGTATGAGTATCTTCTTGTATGGTTGTTTTGTAAACCCCTCCTCCCACATAAGGAATCACTATATCAACCTCGGGAAACTCTCTGAGTAGTTTTTCAAGGCGTGACAATACTTGAACTGTCCGACTACTTTTGGTTCCTGGACTCATTTCTATCTTAACTTGAAGGTAGTCGGCATCTGTTTTCGGCATGACTACCATTTTTATCCAACCACCACGGCTTAAGCCCAAAGTCAGCAAAACGATCCCTAAGGCTAGGGCGAGAGTAACATAGCGCCAGTTTAAAGCCCACTTTAATATTTTTTCTAGGCAAAGGGGCAAAGTCTTTTCTAAGAAATGATGTCTTTTTTCGCTAAGAGATTCTAATTTTTGAGCAAATTTGGATTTTTCTTTTTGAACCTTCAAGCGAGAACTAATCTCTTTTACTTCTTTAGAGTAGCGATTAGTTAGGTTAGTTTTTCCTCCTTGTTCAGGAACACGTCTTCGATAAAGCTTTGTCACGTTCTCTCGGACAACCTCAGATAAAGTTATTTTTTTGGAGTGGGAGGAGGATTTCTTAGGAGTACTCTTATCATCGCCATGACATAAGTGAGCGGGTAAAATCAAAAAAGACTCCAGCATAGAAATACTTAACGCACAAACAGCAACTTTAGGCAAATCACTAATGAGAGATCCCAGTCTTCCCTCTGTGAAAAGCATAGGTAAAAAAGCGGCCACTGTAGTTAATACTGTTGTCACTATAGGTAAGGCAACTTCATTCGTTCCTTCGACCGCGGCCTGAGAAGGGGAAATTCCTGCTCGAATTTTACTAAAAACATTTTCTCCCACAACAACAGCATCATCTACGACTAAGCCAAGAACCATGATTAAACCTAACATAGAAATCATGTTAATCGACACTCCCAGTAATCCCATCATGATAAAGGTTCCTAAAAAAGAAACCATCATGCCCGATGCTGTCCAGAAAGCCACTTTTGTATCCATGAAAAGAAGTAAACTTAAGATAACCAGAAAAAAACCTGCGACAGCATTATCAATAAGAACTTGTAGACGATCAGAAACGATACGAGAAATATCTCCCACCGCCTTTAAACGAACCACTCCTCCCATAAAATTGGGGTTCTCTTTCACATATTTATGAACACTATTCGCTATTAGGATAGTGTCTTGGCCTGGGTTTTGAAAAACTGTCAATAAAATAGCCCGTTTTCCCTCGAAGTAACACTCATTCACTTCATCTTTGTATGTGTGCCAAACCCGTGCAATGTCTTTGAGCCTAATCGCTCCCCCGTCGGGATGACTTTGGATAACGATCTCTTCAATATTCTCAATTTGCGGGCTTTCTCCTATCGTTAAGACCTGCATGTTTCCCAGCTTGTTCCCTAGCTGCCCACCAGGAGAATTAAAGTTAACCTGAGAGATTTTTTTCCCAATCATAGAAAAAGTAAGCTCGTGGTACTCTAGCTTTTCGGTTTGCACTTCGACCCAAACTTCTCGATCTCTTGCTCCAGTAAATACTGCATCTGAAATTCCAGGTAAATCAAAGAGCTCTTCTCTAATTCGACGAGCTTGCTGGCGTATTTTGCCCTCTGAGACATCTCCATAGATGATAATTCCAATAGCAGGAATGGAGGCTTCTACCATAATAACGCTAGGGTTTTCTGTTTCCTTAGGAAGCTCTCCTTTGACCCGTTCGATGGTTGTTTTGAGCTCATCAAAACGTTTTTCGATGTCAGCTCCTTTTTCAAAGGTGACATTTGTGATCGAAGCTCCTTCTATGATTCGGGAGGATATTTCTTCAATATCGATCAGGTTTTTAATCGCCCTTTCCACTTTTTGAGTAACGCTTCTTTCCACTTCTTCTGGAGTGGCACTAGGATATTTAATCGTAACGGAAGCTTGGTCAGGCTCTGTGTAAGGTAAAAATTCACGTATTAAATGGTTCCAGTAGTAGATGCCTCCGATAATGATAAACCACATCAAAAAATTAACCGCGATTTTGTTACGGACCGAAAAAAGAGGAAGATTCATAAATCTCCTTTCTCTCCATGATAGAATAAAAGCGTCTTGAAATAACTAAGCCTTGCCAATTAGTCCTAATAGCGACCATCCTAAAAGTAAGTCTGTTTTATCATATTTGATAATTTCCATCAATATTTTAAAATTGGAAGTTTTTCGCTTTTTTGCTAGAATAAGAATAAGGTGGGAATAAGTTTGTTTTCTTATTGTTATTATTAAGGAGAATAATCTGTGGAAAAAATAAAATTGTATCTAGCAGTTTTAATTGCTTTATGCTGTTCTGGAGTTTGGGCGCAAGATATAACAAAAGCTCAAATGGAACAAGAAGTAAAAAAGATTTTACAAGGCGTAGATTCTCAACAAAGAGGTGGAAGTCTTCAAGACCACGAGTTTGTCATCGCTCTTTACCAGCAACTTCTCCAAAGAAATCCTTCTGCTGATGAAGTTTTTGTAGTTACTTCGCTACTTACAGGCAACCACCACCAAAAGTGTGAGTGTCATAAAGTAAGAGTCCCTCGAAGCCAAATTCTTTCCCTTCTCTTTGCTAAAAAACTCAACTCATCGACCATAACTTGGCCAGCTATTCAAGAACACTTAGAAACTCTTCAAAACTTGGATTTAAACACAGTTCCTTTTGGGGAAGTCTCTTTAAGAAAAAACAATAAAGCAGCAACAAACTCTCCTCCTCAAGACTTAGAGCCAAAAGCCCACCGAGAAGGCTACCGTCTTTACCATGGCTACTTGCATTCTCATACAAGCTACTCTGATGGATCAGGAACTCCCCAAGAAGCTTATGAAATGGCTCGTGACGTTGCAGGTTTAGATTTTTTTTCCGTCACCGATCATGCAGAACTACTCTATCTTTGGCCTTGGGAAAACAACTGGGAAAAAACTCTTAAGGTAGCTGAAGAATACAACCAAGATGGAGAATTCGTTGCTCTACACGGATTTGAATGGTCGTCTCCTCTTTTTGGACATATTAACATAATCCACTCCAAAGACTTCACCGACTGCATTCGTTCCTTAGAAGTAAAAGACATTTACGACTGGATTCATGCCCGAAGAGATACCATTGCTCGCTATAATCATCCCGGAGAGGTGGACATGCTCTCGGTTGAATTTGAGCACTTCAAGCTCTATGCTCATGTTATCCGCCAAATGACAGGAGTTGAGATGCACAATGGAGGAAATGGAATTCGCCACTATTTTGACAGTAAGAGTTACTCTGGCGACAAAAATCATTTAGATGAGGCTTTGCAAAAAGGTTGGAAAGTAGGAGTTGTCGGAGGACAAGACAACCACGGAGGAAAATGGGGTATTCGCAATAATTTTCTAGTAGGCGTATGGGCAAAATCATTAACTCGAGAGGGTATTTTAGAAGCTTATCGAGAAAGACGAACTTTTGCCACAGAAGATCGTAATATGGGCCTAAGCTTCACAATGGATGGAGCAGAAATGGGATCTCGCCTTACTCTAGGAGAGAAAAGAGCCGTTATTTCTTTATGGGATCTAGATCGAGAAAATTTTGTCAAAGTAGATCTTTACCGCTCCGGAAAACTTCTCAAAAGTTTTCCTCTAGAAGGAAAAACTCCTAAACTTAGTTACTCTGTAGTGACACAAGCCAATGAGTATTACTATATTTTGGCGGAGCAAGAAGATGGAGACTTAGCCTTATCTTCCCCTATTTGGATTAGTGAATAAGAAAACCCGCTTTCGTCCGTCAAATGAAAGTATTTTTTAAAAGCCTCAAACTAAAAAAACTCGATGCCTAGTGACATCGAGTTTTTTTTAGTCATTCATTTCAAAAAGTATCTTAGTTCTTAAGCAGATTCTTTTAAGGACTTAACAGCCTCATCAACTACTTTGTCCATAACCGCATCAACAATTGCATCGGTTAGCTCAGGAAATTGTCCTTGAGTGTGTTTAGATACTTCTTCTTGTACTAGACCAGAAGCTTTATCCTTTACATAGCTAGTTAAAGCATCTTCTGCCATTTCTGACAAGTTGTCAGGGGCATCAGCCATAATTTTTTCTAAAACCTTTCCCTTGACCTCGCCAACTGCTTTTTCTTCGAAAGCTTTTTTAGCTTTTTCTTTAGCTTGATTAGCTGCTCCTGCAGCTTTTTCTTTAGCTTGATTAGCTGCTCCCGCAGCTTTTTCTTTTAATTTATCAAAAAATCCCATTATTTTATCCTTTCTTAACCTAGTTCAACTAAAAAAATTTATGATGTATCTTTCATTCCACGGTATACTTTCTTTTGCTTATCTCATTATAGAAACAACTAAGACAGAGTAAACTTCTATTTTAAAAATTTTCTTCGAATTTCTAAAATAGAGAACTTCTTCCCCTTAAAAAAAAACAAAAGAGCAAAAAACTGAACCTAGACCAGGAAATATATGGAAAACTTCAAGAAAAAAAATTTGTATTCTCGCAATCATTTGGTGTAGAATGGTACATAAGTGTGGGAAGTTTACCGGAGGCAATTTATGGAAATTAATTACGCTACTCGTGAAGTTAATATCAAAATAGTATACTATGGTCCGGGACTCTCAGGAAAAACCACCAACCTTGAGATTATCCACCAAAAAACGCCACAAACCAACAAGGGGAAATTGACAGCTTTAGCAACAGAACAAGACAGAACACTATTTTTTGATTATATGCCCGTTGAACTAGGGGAAATCTGTGGCCTAAAAGTTAGGCTACGTCTTTTTACAGTTCCTGGCCAATCATACTATAACGTAACTCGAAAAATCGTTTTGCGAAGTACTGATGGAGTTGTCTTTGTTGCTGATAGTCAAAGAGATAAATATCAAGAGAATATCGATTCTTTTGAAAACCTAAAAGAAAATTTACGCGAACATAGTGTGGATATAAGTCAAATTGCATTAGCTATACAATTCAATAAAAGAGACTTACCCAATGTCATGACAGTTGAGGAGATGAATGAATCTCTCAACAAAGATTTAGGAGTACCTACTTTCCCAGCTATAGCAGTAAAAGGAGAAGGAGTTTTTGCTTGCCTAAAAAATATTGCAAGTAGGGTTATTTCTCACATAGAGAAGGGACTTCGGCAAAAGCCGACTCCTCAAAGAACGGCACCTCCTAGAGCAGGAAATTTCCCTAAAGTCCCTATGTCAGGGAATGCTCCTACGCCAGGAAATGCCACTATGCCAGGTGGCCAAATTCCCCCGCAGAGGAAAATTCAGTCAAAAGAAACTCCTCGTAAATCAGGCATAGCTCTAGTTGCCAAAAAAACAGCACCTTTCCCGTCAATTGTAAGAAAGTCAAGCGCTCCAAAAGAAGAAGCTAGAAAGAAAAAAACTAGCCGAATTTTGGTAAACAGAGGAGAAAGAAAACCCAATGACATCATTGTGAATTCATCTGCTCTTAGGCGAGAAAGCAGCCCAACACAGGAACCTCAAAAAGAAATCATTCTATCTCTTCAAAAACCTGTGGTTGACGAAGAGAATAAGCCCAGTTTTGTAATGAGCCCTTTGAGAGAAAAGCGACCTTCTCCCATAATGGATGCTCCAGCACCTTTATTACAAGAGGCAAAAAAGGCACAAGAGACAAATCTAAAAGAAAATGCAGACAATAGAAAACCTTCTAGAGATCTGCAAAACTATAAAAATATTTTAGGCCGTAAACCTTAAGGTTTTATCTTAGTAAAAGGAACTCTGTTGTTTGATATTTTTGTTTTACTTGTAATCATTGCGGTTACAACACATGGACTATGGCGAGGAGCTATTCGAGAGCTATTTCACACTGTAGCTCTCATTGTCAGTCTTACTTTTAGTAATCTAGGTTTTTTGTTTCTCTCTCAGCTATTTGAAAATGTTTGGATTGACCACCCTATTCGTAAGAAAATGCTATGTTTCTTAGTTATTTTTCTTCTTCTTGAAATAGGATTTTACACTCTAGATATTCATTTGCAAAAAAAGAACAAAAGAAAACTCATTTGGCGCAACCGCTACTGCGGAGCTTTAGTTGCTTTTTGTAGAATACTTATTCTTCTCACTTGTGTAATTATACCCTTGCTCCACATCTTTCAAAAAAAACCCTCCTCTTCATTAAAATACCTAAATAAATCTATAAGTCTAAAATGGGTAGTTCGTTTAGAGTCATGGGAAATGATCAAAAATAGCCGAATAGCACAATGTATTTACGAAGTTCGATCTTGAAAATATCGAAAATGTAGTATTCTCTTGACAAAGGTGATACTATTACTAGAATAATGAAAAATTTGTTAGATTGTTTTTATTTTCAATTATGAATGAAGGAACTCTGATGGAAAAAAGGCAAATACACGCGTTAAGTGCCTCAGACAAAGAAGCAGACAAAGAAGCAGGCAAAGAATCAAAAGAAGTGGAATCTTTTTATCATCGAATGCTTTCAGCTCGTGTGATTATGATTTCAGAAGAAATTAGCGATAAATTAGCTCGGCAAGTGACTTCTCAATGTATCTTGATGCAAGAAGATGACAAAGAAGCCCCCATTACAGTATATGTAAATTCGCCTGGAGGTTCTGCTGATTCAGGATTTGCAATCTATGATATATTGCGTTTTGTTTCCCCTAAAATCCGTATGGTTTGTACTGGAATTTGCGCAAGTGCCGCAGTTCTAATCTATATGGCCGCAGAGAAAAAAGACAGAATTTCTTTACCTAATTCTCGTTTTCTTTTACACCAACCTTCCACCAGTCTTTTTGGAACGGCTTCAGACATAGAAATTAATGCCAACCAGATCATCAAACTAAGAGAGCGCTATAATACAATAGTCTCTAATGAAACTGGCAAAAGTTTAGAGCAAGTAACCAAAGACTCCGATCGTGATTTTTGGCTTTCTGCCGAGGAAGCTCAAGAATATGGTTTAGTTGGCTGTATTGCTAAAAACTATTCGGAAATTTAAGGACGATACCTCGTCTAAGATTGAGAGAGGCAAAAATTTACTCAAAAGTAAATTTTTGCCTTTCTCGTTTTAAGTATATTGAGGCACCTAAGGGGAACAGAAAATGTTTTGTTCACATTGCCAAGTCCAAATCGATAACTCCGAAAACTCCTATTGCTCAAACTGCGGATACTCTTTACTTCAAGAGAGTTTACTTCAAGAGAATTTATTTCAAGAGGAAAAAGCCGAGCAAGACACTCCCCTAGACAATATAAGCCACAACAACATTATTGTCTCTCTACACCAAGAGATTGAACTCATTGTAAAACAAGAGCAAGTGATCTCTATACGTATTTATAACAACTCTATGGAAGAATTCTCCCAGCTGACCATCCTATTGCACGCTTGGGAACAAGCCTTACCTTTTACTAGAGAAGTAGAAAAATGTCTCCCTCCTATGAGCCAAATCTTTGTCGCTCTTCCTGTACAAATAGATAAACCAGGCCAAATCTTAATTACTTCTCTTACGGTGCAAGCAAAACCAACCCATCGAAACCAAAAAATAACTTTTCATGCCAAGGAAGATATCATCATCAATGCTGTATTGCCCGAGTCGTCTTCAAAAATTAACCAAATCACTTTACAAGATTACGCTCAACTTTTAGGCGACCTTGTCATTGAAGAAAAACAGCCTCAATGGAAAACTTTTACTCTCCATCAACTACATGATTTAGCAAAAAAAAACGACTCTATTTTTCCTCCCCATCCTTTATTTTATGATTATTGTTGCTTAGATATTTCCTCTCCTTCCCATAATGGCTACATATATATATGCTCAAAACCTGAAGTTTGGCTAGGAAGATCAGCTGAAGCAGAGTTTCAAACTCTTTTATTTCCAAAAAATAGTCATAAAAATTTGCAAATGTCCTCAAAACAAGCGAAAATTATCTATAGAGACGATAAATGGTTTTTAGAAGATAACCAGTCAGCAAATGGAACATGGATAAATTCAAATCGACTGGAAACGGGAAAACCACATATTATCAAACACGAAGATACTATAACTTTTGCTAAATCACTATCTTTACAAACGGTTATATATCAAGATAAAGAAAAGGAACTTCCCCAAGCTTTAAAAATACACTACCCATTCAAAGGTTCTAATGATATATTTTTAGTACTTGTGAAAAAGGCTCTGGTTTCTTCTTCTTCTAATGCTCCCATTTCGATTCCCTCTCTACCTGTAAAAAAATGGGGATATATTATCTATGCACAAGGGTACTTTTGGCATAATTTAATCGATGAACCACTTAGTTACCATAATAAGAAACCTTTAACCAAAGGAGCCATTGTACCGCTTTGTTTAGGAGATACTTTACGTATCAAAGAAGTGCAAATCAGCATATGTCCAGAGTAAATGTACTAGTATCAACTTGCCATAACTAGAGTTTCTTAGAAAGGGTATCTATGAATTTTCCAGAAAATATTTGCCCTCATTGCAATTTATCCAATGAAGCTCAAGCTAATTTTTGCTCTCGTTGCGGAAATTCCCTAAAAGCAAAGAAAGAAACTTCCACAATCGATTCTACTGAAAAAGCTCACATCATCACTTGGAAGCGAAACGAGCAAGAAATTTTCTGGTACCTTGACAAAATTTTTCCTCAAATACGTCAAGTTTTAGTCTCTCATGGGAGCAAAGCTCTTTTTTTTGAGAATGGTAAAATCCAAGAAGTTTTTCTGCCTGGACAGCATAAAATCAAAGGGATTTTCTCTTTATGGAGCAAGAAAAATGTGGCCCTTGCTTTTGTCGAAGGAGGAGACATTTCTCTAAAATTTTCTTCCAAAGTTCAGACAAAAGATTTCTTCCGCCTGCAAGTAGATATAGAAATTATTTTATCTATTTCTTCTCCAGGGATCTTCTTTAAACAGCTAATAAAAGGAAAAAAATTATACTTCAAAAAAGACTTACACTCATTTCTAGAGGGAGAAACTCAAGAGGCTTTGCGATCTTTTTTTCAAAAGAAATCTCTTGATCAAGTCGAGAAAATAAAGAATGGGAAAAATTTTATTGAATCCTTCTTACAGAAAGATATAGAATATATCCTCACTCGAGTTGGCCTAAAGTTGATTCATGTTCAAGTTGCTCACTATCGAAATGAAAAACTACTCGCTCTAAAAGAGCAAGTCGGCATAGAAGATTATCTCCTCGAAAGCGAATTACAAAAACGCCAAAAAAAGGTTTCAGGGATGGGAAAAGTCCAAGAACTGGAGCTAGAACAAAAACTGAAGCTGGAAAGAAAAAAACTTCTCTTTAGGCAGGAAAACCAAGATAGTAATGTTGACCATACCATTGCCCGCAAACAAAAACTCTTAGAATTTGAAATCCACAAGAAATCTCTCCTCTGTGAAACAATAAATCAACAAGAATATCAAAAATTATGTGCCCAGTTGGAAAGAAAAAAATTAGAGATTCAAACAGAAGGTGAAATTTCCGAAATTATTATGGAAACTCAAGAAAAAAGAGCTAAAAAAGCGATGGATATCAAAAAAAATTGGACTCTAAATCGATTAGAAACAGAAATTCTAAAACAAAAAATTAAGCAAAAACAAGATTTATAGGAGCTGATAATCGCTCTTACAACAACAAAGTGAGGAATCATTCCCGTGAGTATAGTTAAATTTTTTCAGACTTTTTTAAGCTCTCCTACAACAGTAGGAGCCATAGCTCCTAGTTCTCAAAAACTAGCTCACTTGATAACAGATAGAGCTAATCTAGTAGAAGCCCCCGTTATCCTTGAGTTTGGAACAGGAACAGGAGTTTTCACTGAAAAAATTCTTGCCAAAAAAAATAAAGATGCCTTGTTTTTAGCTTTTGAACTAAATCCACAGCTAGCGGACGTAACTCAAAAAAAGTGCCCTGAAGCCATTATCTGTCGAGACTCAGCAGCAAAAGCAAAAGAGCATTTAGAAGAAAGAGGAATAAGTCAATGCGACTGTATCATTAGCGGTTTACCCTGGGCCACACTTCCAGAAACCGTCCAAAATGATATTTTTGAAGCTATGTTGTCTGTTTTAAAGCCAGGAGGCAAATTCTTAACCTTTGCCTACCTAAATGGACTATTCACCCCTTCTGCTCAAAAGTTCCGCAAAAAGCTCAAAGAAAATTTTTCTCAAGTAGAAAAAACCCCCACCATTTGGAAAAACTTGCCACCTGCTTTTGTCTATTGCTGCACTCGCTAGTTCCACTTAAATCAAAAAATTTTATATCGAGAATATCTAGAGCAGGCTTCTCTTCATAAATCTTTCTCTAAGTCTATCTTTTCTATGAAGAGCTTTCGGCTTCCCTCAAATGTTTCTGTATTTTCTTGCTCAGAAAATACACTGGTGCAACTTTCTTTTGAACGAGAAAGCGTGGGTAAAGTTTTAGTGGTGAGGCTCTTCTTAAGGGTGGGAAATTTAGCTGTTGTAGTTTTTCCAATAAAAGAATTATTTTTTAAAGGAGTTACTTTCTTATAATCTGGACTAATAATTGGAAAACTAGCTGTCTTCTTTTCAGGAGGAACACTTAGATGCACTGTTTTTTGGACAAGAAAATCACTAAAAAACTCAGGTACATCATTGTTCTTTAAACCGATCGGAGTTTCAGAGCAAACAGGACAGTGAATTATTTCGCTAGAGTAGTTAAATAAGTTATATTCACGTTGGCAATTAGAGCAATAAGCAAGCGATATCTTAATAGAGTTTTTAATAGCATCTACTTCATGAGTATCAACCGTTTTCAAATGGAGAAAAAGTATATCTAACAAGCTCGTGTCGGGGTAGTCTTTTTTCATTTCCTTTGCTTGGAGCAAAGTAACCGCATTAAGTTTTTTAGCATGAACACTACCAGAGAGAAGCAAGTTTTCTAAAACTAGATCTGGTAAGCTATACCACTTAGTTAAATTTTGGCGAAGTGCACATTCTTGCTCCTCAAGGATCGAGTTTACTACTTTCAACGAGAGATACCCAAAAAATATGCAAATTTCACCTAGCTTTTTATTAAAATTATCTTGCTGAAAAAGAAGAGCTTTTTGAAGCTGGGATTCACTTAGAACCTTTCGCTCACAAGCTATTTTCCCGAAAAGTAAATAAGCATGTTTTTCTATAGAAAATAAATTTTCCATGTTTTTCTCTTTTCTAGAAAAGTAGCCAAATTTTGTTATGTTGTCTAAATATTTTTTAACGAATAGAAATTGCGAGGGTGGAGGGCGAGGCTCCTGCCGAGCAGGGGATGTGCCTAGATTACAATATCAAGAGCCAAGCAAATCCCCTGCTCGGCAGGAGCCTCGC
>JAJDCR010000092.1 GCA_029260735.1 Planctomycetota bacterium | reverse complement strand
ACCGTTCTTTTGCAATATGTTCCCTGGAGGGCTTTGGCTCCTGCCGAGCAGGGGATGTGCTTAGCTCCTGGTGGTATTAAAGCACATCCCCGGTGCGGCAGGAGCCTTACCCCCCCTGGAACATAAGCCTTCAAACAGTTTCCGATGATCTTTTTCAAAATTCAAAATCGAGTGCCGTCACCAATTCAAAAAAATCTTACGTTCGATTTAGAACACGTTAGATCCTCAGATTTCATCTGGAGCTGACATATTACATCCCTAGTTTCAAATCCTTGCATTTTTTCTCCACTTGAAGATAAATATGATATACTAACTTGAAGACAAGATCAATCTTCTTAAGATGCCACTGAGGAGAATAACAGAATGGTTTCAGAAGTAATTCTTTGTGGACTAGTTTTGTTAGTTCTTTTAGAAAAAGTAGGATGGTTCACAGTGAAAACTGAGGGAGTAAGCCCCACAATATTTTACTCTCTTGCTTTTGGAATGTTTGTCTGTCCCGTAGGAGCATTTATAATTAATGGAATTGCTTGGTTTTATCTATTCTTTTTTCTAACGATCTCATATCTTACACTTTATGCATTTGGTGGAGTGAAAGAGAATGAGGACAAAAAATTATATGGCGATTCTTTAGGATTTATTAGTTTGATTGTAGCCGTCATCTTACTATCGACACTCTTAGCTCGGATTTATGGTAAAATGCTTCCCTGGATAACATCTTCTTGGGGATCTCCAGAAAACTGGGATAATATAAAGTTTCTATTGGAATATAGATCTCCCGATTTTTGGTTATGCCGATTTGGAATATGGCTAACTTCATCGATTTATTTTCCACTCACTATTTTGTTTACTCTGCTTATGCTATGGTTTATTCAAAAAGAACTTAAGAAAGAATACGCCCGCATCATGTTGATATTTTGCTATGCATTTGCAGCTACTGTAACCTTTCTATTATTAATGTCTGCCAGCGGTATGTGTATGCTACCACTAAGTAGACATACGTAATACGATATGGAAAACTGCCAAGTGTTCTATAATACTAAACACACTCACAAAATTAGCGGCAAAAATAAAGCGATAACAGAAGTAGCAAAAAACCCTCCGATAGAAAAAAAATAGAGCATACCTAAAACTCCAGCCATCGCCTCTTCTTCCACTAGTTGACTAATTTGCTCTAGCACCAAGGGAGAAAAAATAGTAAAAGCCAAAATGTAGATCAATATTCCCACGCTGCTAACAGAAATTATGCAATAGAATTGAGTTGTTACAGGAAGAGGAATTTTCATTTCTTGGAATACTTTGGCAAATTGTGGAATGATAGAAACGGGCATCCACAAAACAATCCCATAGAAAATAGTTGTTCCCAAAATCATATTAAAAGTGATCTTTGTTTTAAGTACTCCTCGGAGTAAAAATGCAAAAGAGAAGACAATAACAAGGGAAAATACTATTGAGAGAATATAGGTTAAATTGTCCTCACGGACTAAGACCAAACTCCCTCTTCGACACTCTTCATCTATCAGCTCAAACAATTCTCCCAAAGAGGTCAAATCCCAATTCTTTCCAGCATCTTCACTAACATAAAGATCCACTTGAGAATCTTTCTCTGTCAATTTATAGAGAATTTTTCCTTCTTGTTCTGAATTTAGAAACTTTTCTTTAGAAGGCTTTTCTTTTACAACTCGAAAACTCTTTCCGGTATCTTCACTTTCAAAATAACAACCAAAATATGGCCCTATAATTATATATCTCGGATTATCTATTTTAACATATATTTTAGAGGATTTTTCCTCGGCTAATCGTCCAGAAGACATTGCTTGAATTAGAGCATAGTTAGGAGAAAGTGTAAGAGAAAAGAAAAATATTACGACCGCTAGACTTTTCATGAGACCTCCGTTTTGAAGAATATGTATTTGCACTTGACTTCGCTGTGATGAAATACATCACCACAAAATCTTATACTCCAGATTATCGAAAACGTTCACAGAGTCTCTTCTGCAAATTTAGGATTGCAAAAGAGACTTTGTATTATTTTTTGCTCTCTCAGCCTAGGGTATTTTCTAATGAACGTACAAATATTATTTTTTGGCTCATCGGTGACCCAGGGTATCGTTCGCCTTGGCTCACTTTACCCTGGGCTATTCATGTGTAACACCTTCGGTGTTTGGAACCGCGTAGATCGTTTTTTTTATAGAATACGCTCTTAAATTTTATATTCTGACCTGGGGGAGTTTTAGGAAAAGGGGGTGTCGCGAAGCGAAATGTGAATGGAGTAAGTTAACCGTCGGAGTGACTAGGGGGGCCTAATAGATATGATTTACTCAAACCTGAGTGCGTATTAAAATTTGTTGGCTAAAGTTCTTTGTTTCCCACCTTCGGAACGTAGATGGTTAGCTTACGGAATGAACCCCTCTTTGACTAAAAAACCTTGGCTCAATTTTGATTTACAAAAGCCTTGTTTTTCTAAAACCGTGCGTCTGGCGGAACATTAGATATGCCAAAGTAAACTTGACGAACTATAACCGTTGCGGTAGATTTCAGAATACGTTAGATCCCCAGATTTCATCTGGAGCTGACATATTACTAGATGCTCTAGTAAGAAAAGACCGGCGTCTGTCGCTAAGAATTCTATTTGATGATTTCAGTTTATTTGCAAAATGAATTCTTTGTGCCCCTAGGTATTTGAGTTTCTTTATTTTAATATCATAAAGAATGAGATTTCTTGCATTAAAACGCAACACTATTAGCGAAAATATTATTTTTTTTCATAGAAAAAAACAAGAGCAAATGTTATATTATTTTAAGCATTTAATAAAGAAAATGATAATAGGCCACATCGAGATTTCGATATAAAAAAATGGAAAGAGGCAACTATGTATCTACGAAATTTTATTTTCCTAGTTTTTTTGTATTTACTATCTATAACAAATGCTTACTCAACTGTTATTGTACTAGGGGCATTGGAAAGACAAGATAACACAAACACAGTAGACCAATACTTTTTCACTTTAAATACAGTGGAAGAAGGAGCAAACACTCTCTTTCTACTTTCAAAAGAAGAGCCAAATGATCCAAATTTTCCTCTGGCTTTGCTCAGAATATATAACGACGATGGTTCTCTTGATGACGGTGATATAATTCGCTCAGGCGTAAACCCAAATCAAGCATCAATAAATCAAAATTTACTTCCAGGGAGTTATATTGTCACTATCGGAGGGGAAACCGAAGCGACTACTACCAGTAGCACCCTTAGTAATACTCGTTCAGGTAATTATTCTCTAAAGATTTTCGGAGATATTACAATAACTAAAACACTTACTGGAAATCTAGATGGGACTTTTACGGATGCCTCTGTTCCCGAAGCATCAACATTAGTGGCTTTTTTGATTTCCCTTGTGTTTCTATGGAAAATTCCATTAAAATAATTATCAGAAGTAACCCAGGGTATCGTTCGCCTTTGGCTCACTTTACCCTAGGGGACTAATGTACAACACCTTCGGCGTATAGACCCCTCGGATTGTTATTTTTTAGAGAACACACCAGAAATTATATATCTCCTATCAAGCCAAAAAAACAACAAACAACCAAAACCTCCCGCCAATCATAAAAATCCTAGCAAGCCACAAAAACAACAAACAACAAAAACCTTCCTCTTAATCATAAAAATCCGTTTAATCTGCGGTCAGCTTAAAGAAATTAGAATTGCAGTTTTCTAGGGAAAAAGTAATAATAAACGCTTCTTTCGTTTATTATTACTTAACAAAAATCTATGGGAAGAAATTCATGTTTAGATGGAAATTTAATCTAGCAATTTTATGCGTTTTTTTATGCTCTTGTGAAAAGACTGTGCAAGAGACTTTACCCAGCCGTACTCTTCCTGTAAAAACGCTTGTTTTACAAGAAGAAAACCCTGCCCGTGAGCTCCGGGTTTCCGCTTCGGCCAAACCTTGGCGCGAGCAAACTCTTTCCTTTCTTGTCGGAGGAAAAGTCGCGATGGTTCGGGAGTATGGTTCTGAGGTAGACTTGCTGAAGCATGAGAATGAAGCTGCCCACAAGATCGAGGGGGAAGTGGTTGCTAGTTTAGAATATCCTCCCTATGATGCCAAATTAGCGGCGGCTCAGGCTTTGTTAGCTGCTAGCGAGGCCGAAGTCAAGGTTATTGAGGCCGAGATTAAACATACCATTCCTGAGGACATTAAAGTTGCTCAGGAACAACTAGAATCCTTTCGCTTACAGGTAGAGGAAATTCTTCCTACCGATCTAAGCGCAGCAGAATCAAATTTGAACTTGGCTCGCCTAGAGCAAGAGCGGGCGCAAAAGATGTATCAAAGTTCATCGGGCACTAAGCAAGCTTACGAGCAGAGTAACGCTCGTTTTGAAGCAGCTTCTTCCGTTTATAAAAAAACCTTGGCTATGATTTCTTCCAAAAAAAGAGAATGGGCGGGAGCGAAAGCATCGTTAGCAAAAGCTAAGGCCGAGCTTATTCGTAGGAAAGCTTATTTGCAGGTAGCCCATGCTCAGGTCAGCGAAGCAAAAGCGAACTTAAAGTTTGCCCAGATCAATCGCTACAATTGTGATCTGCGAACTCCCTTTTCAGGAGTGGTTTCTCGCACTCACCTAACACGAGGAGCGGCCGCTGACCCTTCTGTGCCTGTTTTGCAAGTAACCATGATGGACCCGATCTTTCTAGAGGTCGCCGTTTCGGCAGAAGTGGCTCGAACTCTGGAGGGAGGAGATGCCGTTATGGTTTACCCGGAAACTTCGAAAGAAACGTTCTCGACTTGGATTCATATAAAATCATCGATGGCCGATGCCAAGACTCGTACCTATCGAATTGTTTGTATTATGCGCAATCGACTAATCACTCCCCGAGGAGGAATCTACCAGCGAAAGAAAAATTCTTTACACGAAAGAGATATCACTCCTGTTTTTACTCTCGATCCTTCCGACCCGGACTCGCCTTTAATGGTAGGAGTTGATACCATTCGCCAAGATGAGCAAGGCTACTTTGCTTGGACGGTGGACAACTTTGTCCTAGGAAAGCAGTCGATTAATGTTTTAGATTTGGATTTAGCAAAGGCTCGGTTTACTTTAGGAACGGGGTTTAAAAGCTTTGTCAATCGAGACTACCGCGAAATTGGTCCTTGCCCAGAGCTTCAAAATGGAATGCTGACCATCCGGAGAAAAAATTTCCCCAAGATAGATTCTCAGATGGAACTTAGCTACCTTCCGACCGACTGGATGATTCGCCCCGGAGACCTCGTTCCCATTAGTTTTGATTTAGGAAATTATCCGAAAGGAATCTATATTCCCTTGGAGGCTATTCAGAAAGATACAAAAGGCTATCACATTTTTATCCACAAAAAAGGACACGCTCATCGAGTTCCCATTACCATTCACGAGACTTTTAAAAACATGCGCCGAGTCGAGTCATCAAATTCGCTGAAGGGAGCAGAGCTAATCGTTTGGGGATCTCACTATGTAAAAGAAGGTGATCAGGTAGCGGCGAGTCCGATGGAGGTGAATGGCCGATGATCAATTTACCAAAATACTCCATCGAAAATAAGGCTGTCACCATCGCAGTAACTTTAGCTTTGATGATTTGGGGACTGAGCGTTTATAGCTCTATGTCACGCCGAGAAGACCCAGATATGATCATCCGAAAATCTATTTTGGTCACTTCTTGGCTAGGGGCTTCGGCCGAAAAAATGGAACAATTGATTACCAACCCGCTAGAAATGGCGATCAAAGAAGTTTCTGAAGTTAAAAAAATCACCTCTGATTCTCGCGTGGGGCTTTCCTCTATTACTATTCAATTGATGGACGAAGTAACAGAGGTAGATGATGTCTGGGGAAAAATCCGCGCTAAAATCGCCCGAGTATCTCCTAGCTTGCCCGAAGGAAGCACGCCACCAAATTTCAACACCGACTTTGGCGAAATGGCTGTCATGGTTCTTGCTCTCTACCAAACCCCTGTTCCTGGTCAAGAAAAAATCCATCGTCCCTACAGCTTTCGAGAGCTCGATGATTTATTAAAACAAGTGGAAGACCATATCCAAGAAATTCCCATGGTCGGTAAAATAGAAAAGCATGGTCTCCAAAAACAGGTCATTCATATTGAAGGAGACGGAGCGACTTGGGGACAGCTCAATATATTAACGGAAAACTTAAGGGGTTTAATCAACTCTCGAAACTTAATTGCCCCTGGAGGGACAATACCAACTAAGGACTCCAATTACACGGTACAACCCTCCGGCGAATTTCTCCACCCGCAACAAATCCAAGGTGTCATTGTTGAGGTCATTAATGATGTTCCTGTTTATTTGAAAGACTTAAATGTAGATGTTTCTTTGAGTTATAAAGAGCCCCGTGACCCGTACACTCGCTATACTTCTCCTTCCTACCCGTCTTCTAAAAATCAAACCCCTTGCTTAGTTATGAGTTTCTCCATGAGAGAAGGATACAACGTGGTTGACCTAGGAAAACACGTTCGCAAAAAAATTCAAACTCTTAGCCGAACGATCCTTCCTCCCGATATCAAACTGGAAATTGTTTCCGATACTCCTCTTATAGTAGACCGCTCAATTAATGACTTTATTGAAAACTTATGGCAAGCAATAGCTCTTGTTTTAGGAGTTGCCTTGGTCATGACAGGACTACGTACCTCTATTATTATGGCCACATCTATTCCTCTCGCCTTGTTAATAAGTATAGGCTTTATGTCCATTTTTCAGGTAGACCTGGAGCAATGCTCTATTGCCTCACTGATTATTTCACTAGGAATGCTTGTTGATAATGCAGTGGTTATTAGCGACAACTCTCTGCGCCTATACAATAAAGGACGAACCAAAACCCAAGCGGCCTGGGAAGGAGCTCAACAACTATCCATTCCTGTTTTATCTTCCACTCTAACAACCATCGCCGCCTTTTTGCCTATGCTTATGATCCCTGGTAGTATGGGAGAGTATATCCGTAGTTTACCCATTGTCGTTTCGATAACCTTAGTGGTTAGCTATCTGGTGGCTATGTCGGTAACTCCTTTGATGTGTTCCTTGATGTTGAAAAAAACCACCGAATCAAAGAGAGCTCTTGATACCTCCCGCTTTACCCAAGAAGCCAGTGGGTTCTATGGAAAATTATTAAAGTGGGCTCTCAGACACCAAGTCATCGTTCTATTTACGGCCTTCTCTTTTTTTGTCGCCAGTCTTTTTTTAGTCGGAGTGGTCGGAAGTGCCTTTTTCCCCAAAGGATTACGCGACCAATTCATTGTTGCCATAAACCTCCCCGCAGGCGCCTCCCTCTCCCAGACCGACCGTACTGTTCAAGAAGTTGAAAAAGCGCTTTTGAGTTGCAGCAAAGGAATGTTTGAAGGAAAATCAGAGGAACGTTTCCGAAGTTCCATAAGCTACATCGGACGTAGTGGGCCTCGCTTTTACAACAACTTAGCCATAGTTCCAGCCCGAGATAACTATGCTCAAATAATGGTAAACACCCATTCAAAATGGTTCACATCTTCCTATATTCAAGATTTACAAAAGGAAGTTGATAAGATTGTTGGAGCGAGGATTGTTATAAGAACTTTAGACTTTGGCCCTCCCGTAGCAACTCCCATTGAGATCCGCATTAGCGGAGAAGATATCTCTATACTCCAAGGCCTTGCCGATAAAGTAGAGAAAGAGCTTTCTCAAATACCAGGATCAATGGAAGTTCATAATAGCTGGGGAAAAATGTCTTACCAGCTCGCAGTGGATGTAGATGAAGATACCGCAAACTTGGCCGGAGTAAATAATATGCATATCGCCCGAGCTCTTTATGGGTACTATTCGGGATACTATGTCACCACTTACCGAGAAGGCCGCCACAAAATCCAAGTTATGTTACGAGTGCGAGAAGACCAACGCAAAAGTTTAGACTTTCTCCCCAATGTTTATGTCGAAGGAAACAACGGCAAAATTCCCCTGGATGTCGTTGCCAAGGTCACTCCTTACTGGCAAATGTCCCTCATCCAGAGGCGCAACTTAATTAGAACTATCGAGGTACGCTCTTTTGTTAAACCAGGTTACCTTAGTAATCGAGTTATCGCTGGAGCCATGCCTATGGTCCGAAAGAATGTCCCCGTTCCCTTAGGTTACAAAATTGAAATTGGGGGAGAGCTAGAAGAAACTATCAAGTCACAACGAAGCATTTCCCAAGCTCTTTTGGTTTCTCTAGTTTTAATTATTCTCACTCTTGTCATTCAGTTCAATTCTTTTTTGAAACCATTAATTATTCTTTTAACGGTTCCTTTTGCTTTGATCGGTGCTCTCCTTGGACTATGGATCGGAGGATCTCCTTTAGGCTTCATGCCTTTTTTAGGAATTGTTTCTTTGTGTGGTATCGTTGTCAATAATGCGATTATGCTAATCGAATTTATGAGCCTAGGTACTCAGGAGAATGCCCTTCACAATTCGATTATCAACGCTTGCCAGGTAAGAGTGCGTCCCATATTCCTCACTACCTTGACTACGGTAGGTGGCTTTATTCCTCTAGCTCTTTATGGAGGCCCTTTATGGGAAGGTTTAGCCTACGTAATGATATTTGGTTTACTCGTTTCTACTGTGCTAACTTTGATTATTGTGCCAACCGTATTTGCTTTGTTCATGGAAAGATTATGCATGAAATCTTCCTCATAGACATTTTTCAGCAAAGGCTTTCACTTCCAAAAAAGGGTAGCTCTCCAGCTTTCCAAAACTGGAGAGTCGCCGGGCTTTTAATAGAGTAAAAAGAGGTATGTAGATACCGCAAAGAAATTTTGTCAGATTTATAGCGTTAGCTTTTTCTCCTGCTAACGCTATAAATTCTTCGCTGAGCTCTTTTCCGTTCATTTCTGATAGCTGTGTTTTTTGTGATGGGCCTTCCAAAGCACGGGGGCCAACTTGACAATAGGAGCAATGACCACAGCTTTCTTTTTCGAGGTTTTCCCCAAAATACTGGGCCAAGTTTTTGCTGAGACAAGAAGAGCTTTCAAAGAATTGGATCATCTTAGCGATTCGTTCGATTTCGTTTTGCTCTTTTTTCTGAAAGAGAGTAAAGAGTTTTTCACTCAAACTATCTAAGGAAAAATTCGGATTTAGGATATCATAAACTTCTACCGACTGGCTAGAGCGCAATTCAATCCAACCTTTTTCATGGAAATACTCGAGAGCAACCACGATTCTTTCGCGGTCGGTAGGATAGTTTTGTTGGATCTGAGAAAAGTAAACACTCGTCCATACTTTTTTTGTTTGGCAATGATTAAAAACCGCCTGGAGAAACTCTTGCCGTTCTCCTGGGAAAAAACTGACAATTTGCTCGGGAGGAAGAATGTAACGAAAGCTATAGTTTTCAAAGTAGATGAACTTCGGGGAAATAATTTTTTCCATGTCCAAGTAAACAAAAAGAGTTTTTAGCGGAAGCATGCGAATATTTACTTCCCTGCTTAAACTAAGTAGTTTTACTTCCCAGGTAGACTCAGGGCTTTCCTGGATCTGAACAAGGATTTCTCGGAGAGCTTCTTTTTCGGGAGTATCTCCGTAGATAAAATTTTCTAAAATAGGAATGCTATCCCGGCTTCCTAGAACTTCGCAAAGAGAAGCTTCGCCATCTCGTCCTGAGCGGCCAATCTCTTGGCTATAGTTTTCAATCGACTTAGGTAGATCATAGTGAATCACTCGCCGAATATCTCTTTTATCGACCCCCATTCCAAAAGCAATCGTAGCGACAATACAAGTGTAGTTTCCTGACATAAACTGATTTTGAATGTTCTCTCGCTGCTCGTTTTTCATTCCGGCATGGTAAGAATAAGCAGGAACTCCCTTCTGAGAGAGAAATTCGGCGACTTCTTCGGCAGTTTTTTGTAAGGTCACATAGACAATAGTAGGAGCTTGGGGAGACTCTTGAATTCTGGCCAAAAGTTGCTCATTCTTAGTCTCTACTGAAGCAGGTGTTACCTGCAAAAAAAGGTTCTTCCTATAAAAACCTGTCACCACTACATTCTCTGGCAAAGTATGAAACTTAGCACTCATATCCTCAATCACTTTTTTTGTTGCTGTCGCTGTCAATAAAAGAGTCTGGGAAATAGAAAATTCCTTTTGGTAGCTTGGTAGCTTTAAGTAGTCGGGCCGAAAATTATGTCCCCATTCTGAAATACAATGCGCTTCGTCCACCACCATCAAAGACACTTTCATGTTTTGTAAGTGAGCTCGGAACCTTTCATTGCGAAATCGCTCCACGGAAACCATTAGAATTTTAAGTTTTCCATTACGAGCAGACTCCAGAATTTGAGAATACTCCTCCCGGCTCAAAGTAGAATCCAAGCGAGCCGCAGGAAGACCTTTTCCCTTTAAAAAATCGAGTTGATCTTTCATCAAGGAAAGCAAAGGGGATACCACTAAAGTCATTCCCGGCAAAAGTAAAGCGGGTAATTGGTAGCAAAGAGATTTTCCTGCCCCTGTCGGGAAAATAGCAATCGCTGATTGCAAACTCATAACTTTTTCGATAACTTCTCGTTGTCCTTTTTGGAAAGAACCAAATCCAAAGTACTTTTCTAAGTGTTTTTCCAGCATATTGTTCTCGATAAAAAATGATTCGTGTTATTCTTTCGTCTATTATATGAATAGAAAAGACAATTCAGAGAAAATTATTTTTCTAAAGCGTATTCCTTTTAAAACAGAGTTAGACACAAATGGCATTCCGTTAAGCAATACCCATTAAAGTTAAAATAAAGAAAAGAATTTCACGCAAAGACGCAAAGACGCAAAGACGCCAAGAGGAAAAAAATCAAGAGAAAAGATAAATTCGCAGAGTTTTATCAACAGAAAGATTTTTCATATCTTCCTTTGCGATCTTTGCGCCTTTGCGTCTTTGCGTGAAATTCTTTTCTACTCAAAATCTACCGAGGAGGGCAGAAAACACATAGGCTGACAGCTTAACGATATGCTATTTGAGTTGGACACTAATTTTCTTGTTCCAAGTAACGGAGAATGCTATGATAGCAATCCAAAAATTTATAAGATTATATCGAGGAAAATTTTCTTTATGGATAAGAATAACAAAGGTATTTCTCCGAAATACTCTGCTGAAGAAATTGCTTCTTGTGTAGCTTTGCTCGAAGATTTTTCTGAAAATATCGAATTGCTGCTTGAACTATCAGAAGAGCAAAGAATCTCTTTAATGCAGGCTGCCGGGAGACTATCTCGACCCAACCGAGAAGAAACGAAGAAACGAAAAAAACTCTTCCGAAAATCGAGACGAGAAGAGCGCACCCAAAAAGACCGCCAATCTCGTGCCAATACGGGAATTCGTAGTGCTCGTACCTCTTCTGTTTTTACTGCTCCCGCTCAAATTCCTCTTTGGCAAGAAGGACGAAAGCCTGAAGAGCAAGAACTCAAGTCTCCTCGAAACTGTTATGTTTGCAAGAGTGAATACACCCGCTTACACTTTTTTTATGATGCCATGTGCACAGCATGCGGAGATTTTAACTATCAAAAGCGCTTTCAAACCACTTCTCTAGAGGGACAAGTCGCTTTAATTACAGGAGCTCGATTAAAAATTGGCTACCAAGCGGCTCTTCTTATGTTACGAGCAGGAGCAAAAGTTATTGTAACAACTCGCTTCCCTGTCGATGCAGCCACTCGTTTTTCTCAGGAGGCAGACTTTGGAGAATGGGGGGATCGTTTACATGTATATGGCTTAGATTTACGACATACTCCCAGTGTCGAAATATTTTGTAGCTACATTGAGCAACAATACGATCGCTTAGATATTTTACTCAATAACGCCGCTCAAACCGTACGGCGTCCACCTGGTTTTTATACTCACCTTTTAGAAAACGAAAAAAAAGCTTTTTTAGAATTACCACAACAAGTTCAGTCCATTTTAGGAAGCCACCAGGCTTGTAAAAAACAGCTAAGTTCCCTTCCTTCCGTTAATGTCAATGAATCCGTTTTACCTGCTGTCTGGCATGGCACAGGCCCAGGAGTTGGTATTCTGGCTTCAGCTGAGCTATCACAAATTCCTTATAGTTATGGAGACTCTCTTGCCACAGAAGAGATTTTTCCCGTAGGAAAACTCGATGCCGACTTACAACAAGTAGATTTACGCAAAACCAATAGCTGGCGTCTTAAAATGGGAGAAATCTCTACTCCCGAAATGCTCGAAGTTCAACTTGTCAATGCCGTCGCGCCCTTTGTTTTAAACAACCGACTCGTAGCCCTCATGAAAAGAGCTAATACAGGTCAAAAGCATATTGTCAACGTTTCCGCTATGGAAGGAAAATTCTTTCGCTTCAAAAAAGACAGCCGTCATCCTCATACCAACATGGCCAAAGCCGCTTTGAATATGCTAACCCACACTTCCTCTCAGGACTTAGCAAAAGAGGGTATTTTTATGAACGCGGTGGACACAGGCTGGGTAACAGATGAAGACCCCGTTGAGCTTGCCGAGCGCAAAGAAAAAGAACACGACTTTCAACCCCCGCTTGATATTGTCGACGGAGCTGCTCGGATTTGCGATCCTTTTTTTGATGGAATTCTTACGGGAAAGCATTGGTCTGGGAAATTTCTCAAGGACTACTTTCCTATTGATTGGTAATAAGGATACTCTATGCAAGATACCCAAAAATGGCCTATCCCTGAATACGAAGAAGGAGATGAGCCTCACTTCTTATTCATCATAACACTGCCTTACTCTGGCTCCACCGCTTTAGTAAAAATATTAGACACGAGCTATAGAGCTATGCTTCTAAAAGGCAGAGGAGAAGGACAATGGCTTATTCCTGGACTTTGCGAAAAGGATAGATGGGACTCTAAGAAAGAAATTAACTATCCATCTGTTAAGGCGGTTTGGTTAAAACAATTTCAGAAGAGCAAGGAGCTCACAAAAAATGTCGATATTGTTCTAGAAAAAAGCCCTCCCAATATGATGCGCATAAAAGAGCTAGCTTCGCAGTTTAAAAGCTATTCATTTTTAGCAAACAACAGAGATCCCTATGCCTGCTGTGCGAGTAGACTTTATCGTAAATATAGTCTTTCAAATATGAACGAAGACGAACGTTTTTTGGCTCTGCATAAATCAGCAGAACAGTGGCTAGAGAGAAGTCAAAAAGTGCAAGATCTTGTTAAAGAATTAAATATACCAATGATTGCTTATGAAGAATTCTGCCAAGACCCTTCATCGATACTTCCTAAGCTCAACTCTCTGCCTGAAGGATTTATTAACACGATTAATTTTGATGCCGAGGTTCAAGTCAAAAATTATCCGCCTCAAAAAATAATCAATCAAAACGCTCGACAAATTGCTAACTTAAATGATGAGGAATTAGAGCTACTCACAGAGGTTTTTAGTGAAAAAAAAGAACTTTTAGCCTTCTTTGGCTACCGCATTAGGGTCTGAGTTTAAGCGAGGGAAAGTACCTTTTAATGTAAACTCTCTAGCTTAAATTCAGCCTTTTCGCCAAAGAAGGAATATATAAACTGTCATCTTTCATACGTTGGTCATAGACAAAATGATCCGTCTTTTTTACAACCCAAGGGTTGTTATGTAACTCATTTAAAGCCTGGGCAATTTCATAGAAATCCCACTTTTCATTAGAGTCGATATGGTATATCCCAGGAGCCTGATTTACTGTTTCTGCTAAAACGGTAATTGTATCCGAAAGAAAGGAGCAAGCAGGATACCATTTACTGCTGGCACTAATATGCCCCTTCTCTTTCATTTCTTTGTCAAAGTAATCGATCATATTGTTTGACCCTGGTTTCTCTCCAATTTGCCATCCTAAACGAACGATACGAGCCTGAGGGTTTTGAGCAGCCACTCTTGCCTCTGCAACAAGCTTTTCTTTCCCGTAGCCTTCTTTAGCATCAGGCACAGAGTCTTTTGTAAAAGGACCTTTTGCATCATTAGAAAAAACCATTACTGTGCTGGCAAAAATAAGAGTTATCTCCAAAGTTCTTGTAATCCAGGCTAACTCGCTACTCCAATGACAATTTGTTTTCCAAGATTCATTATGATGACCAGTCAATTGAGAAGCGATGGCTAAATGAAAAAGAACATCAGGCTTTTCTTCCTCTAGGAAATTTTGCATAGCAGAGTAATCATCCATAGGAACTTTTTTTCGATCCCAAGCAATTACTTCCCAATTATTTTTTTCAAGATAGTCTTTTAGGCAAGAGCCAACTGTTCCTCTTGCTCCTGTAATAACAGCTTTCATACTAATTCACCTATTTTTTGGTTTTATTGAGAAAATTTTAGAGTAAAAAATCTAATACAACTCTCGCTTAGGAAGTATTGGAGTAGAGGTTTCCCTACCTCTTTTTTCAGAGAAATGGCGGATTATTCCATAAACGGAAATGAAAATCCAGAATAGTTCAATGATAAATGACCCCAAGTTAAAATTAATGCATAAACTAACTAACAAAAGACTCGCGCCAAGTAAATTCATCGTAGAAAAAAGTAAACTTTTAGGGCTCCATTTTTCGGAAATAACAGCGAAATAAGCGATAATAACAAGTACGGTTCCGCTAATTCCAAATATATCAGAAATGATTTCTATGTTCATAATAATCTTGTGCTCTAAGCACTTCTCTCTCCTGTTTGTACCTGCCAAACTCGATGATAAACGCCCTTTTTATTTAGTAGTTGTTCATGGGTTCCTGATTCCACGATACTTCCTTTTTCTAAGGCCAAAATACAGTCGGCATGTCTTATCGTTGAGAGGCGATGAGCAATAATAAGAGTGGTTCGATTTTGGGATATTTTTTCCAGAGACCTCTGGATCGCTGCTTCTGTCTCATTATCCACAGCTGAAGTTGCTTCATCGAGGACAAGTATGGGAGGGTTTTTAAGAATGGCTCGGGCAATAGATATACGCTGCCTTTGCCCTCCTGACAATTTCTGGCCTCTCTCTCCCACAATAGTATTGTACCCTTGAGGTAACTGTTGAATAAAACTATGGGCTTCGGCCAACTTAGCCGCTTTTTCTATTTCTTCTTGGCTAGCCTTTAAATTTCCATAAGCAATGTTTTCTTCGACAGTTCCGTGAAAGAGAAAAACATCTTGGGTAACAAGACCAATATGCTTTCGTAAACTTGGTAAGCTAATTTCCTCAATAGGAGTCTCTTCTATGCAAATTTTTCCTGAATTGATATCATAAAAACGCAATAAAAGTTTGATCAGAGAAGTTTTTCCTGAGCCAGTGGAACCAATAATTCCGATAGTGCTACCTGCCTCAACTCGAAAATTAAGATTTTTTAAAGTAGGAAACCCTTCTTGGTAAGAAAAATGGACTTGAGAAAACTCAATAGAACCTTTCCCTAAAGGTATCGATATTTCCTTTTTTCCCGACAAGATTTTAACAGGAGTGTCTAAAAGGTCAAGGACACGTTCGCAAGAAGCCATTGCACGCCCATAAAGATCAACCGTTTCTCCCAAGTTAGTCAAAGGCCAAAGCAGCCTTTGAGTTAAAAAAACGAGGACACTGTAGACCCCTACAGCCATCTTTCCTTCCAAGGTCAAATGCCCTCCAATTAAGAGAGTGGCAATAAATCCGCAAACTATTACCATTCTGATCAAAGGAACAAACAGAGAACTCAATAAAATTGCTTGGCGGTTGGCCTCTTGGTAAGCATCACTATCTTTGCGCAGTTGCTCCACTTCCCATTTTTCACCGGTAAAACTTTTAATGGTAACAATTCCACCTAGACTATTTACAAGACGAGAGTTAAGGTGGCTAACTTTTTCGCGAACTAAAGCATAGCGAGGAGCAATTTTTCTTTGATAACGAAAAGCCGCCCAGACAATTATAGGCATAGGAATCATGGAAAAACTAGCAACAAGAGGAGAGAAGTAGAAAAATATTCCTCCGATCAAAATAATAGTTGTTGCGAGTTGTATGATAGAATTAGCTCCCACATTCAAAAAATGCTCAAGCTGATTGACATCATCGTTCAAAATGGACATTGTCCGTCCAGAACTTCCTTCTTCAAAAAAAGCCATATCCAGTTTTTGTAAATGTTGCCAAGCATCTAAGCGAAGATAGTGCTGTAAGCTTTGCGCTAAATTACGCCAGTATACTGTGTGAAGGTACTGAAAAAAAGACTCTAGTCCCCATATTAAAGCCGTTACAGCGGCAAGAATCCAAAACTGAGTAATGGGAGAAGCAAAGCCCCAGTAAGCGAGTAAAGAGTCTTCTCTTTTCACCACTATATCAACAGCTGTTCCTATAAGAAGAGGGGGAGCAATATCAAATAATTTTTTCAAAAAAGAAAAGAGGGAGGCTAAAATAATTTCTCGCCTTTGTTCTTTAGCATATTGAAACAAGCGAACCAAGGGGATACTTTTTTTCGAAGAAGTCATAAATTTGAATATTTCTAGATTATTTGCCAGAAGAAGGTTTTAAAATATTGCGTACAGTAGGAAGCATCAAATCAACCCAAAGGTGATACATTTTTCCAGAAGGATGAAGACCATCTTTAGCACCTAAGGATTTATTTTTTCGAGCTTCGCGAGATATGGGAGTAATGTCAACATAAGCGACTTTTAGCTCAGAAGTAATTTTCCGATTGATTTGATTAAAAGAGTCGATTTCCAAAGATATCTTGTATTGGTCGCGTCCTTCTGCAAAAGGCATTACTCCCCAGTCAGGTATAGAGAGAACAAAAACCTTTTTGGAATCTCCTCCGGCAAAAGCAATTGCTTTTTGTAAAAGAAGCTTAAACTCTTTAGCATAGATTTTTTCGCTGCCTCCTCGATACTGGTTATTTACTCCAATCAAAAGGGAAACTAAATCATAAGATCCCTTAGGTTGAGTTTTTTTTATTCCATCCAGCAGCTCATCACTTGTCCAGCCAGTAACAGCTATAATCTCAGGAGATTGAAAGAAGAACTTTTCACTCTCCAGCTTTTCTGTCAAGATAACAGGCCATCGCTCTTTTACAAGGACGCTCTCGCCAATAGTGTAAGAGTCTCCTAAAGCCAAGAAACGTAGTTTACCTTGTTCCATATGGGGTTTACTTCCTAAACAAGCACTGAGAAAAAGAAAAGCCATTCCCAAAATCACGAGCTTAATTTGCATTGTTATCATCTTACTCTCACCATTTACTCTCCCCATTTACTCTATAATTGTCAATTCTGTTCCATTCATTTGGGTAATAAAATCAGGTCCCATGAGCTTGGCCGGAGTATAAGCTCCTGAACGATCTTCTCCTTGAAGCATCCTTTGAACAATGCTAACAGAAGCATCAACCGTAACATTGTACCCGTTAGGTGTGACTAAGTGAGCTTGGCGACTTTTTCCTTCTTTGTTTTTCACTTCTCCCCAGATATAAGATTTTGCTTTATCACGTTGCTCAGTGGTAGGAACCTGAAGTCCTTTATCGATTTTCTTTTTCAAGTAATTCTGCACAAAAGAGCTGGCCAAAATAGGCTTTAGCCTTTGTCCCCATTTCATATGTCGAACTTGGCGAGGGCTAGTTGAAAGATACACCTCTATATTGGGAATGCCGGTTGTATAGTATGCTGTCGAAACATCACCCCAAGGAATAGTCGCCGATAAACAAGTTTTATGAGAAAAGGGGATTTCTCTTACTTTGTAAGCAAAAGGAACGGAGATAATTTTTCCTTCTTGCCGAACTTTTCCCCCTTGCCCCATTCCCTCTACCATGGTTTTTGCAGTTCCCTTACTGGGGCCTCCCTCGCTGGCAAAAGCAAGAGTAAGAAAATGAGCATCCGGCAGTAAGTTTTTTAGGGTTAAAGCTAAACAATCCGTAGGGACAACATCAAAGCCTACTCCAGGCATTAAAATAATCCCACTATCTTGAGCTTTTTTATCTAAAGAAGCTGCTGCTTCAAAAACAGAAATTTCTCCTGTAATATCCAAGTAATGCGTTTTTGCCAAAAAACAAGCTTCCATCATAGGAGCACTTGTCTTAGAAAAGGGTCCTGCGCAATGCAAAACAATTTTCATATTAGCAAGATGGCCTGCTATTTTCTCTGGGGTATCTAAAGAAAAAACCCGATAAGATAAATCAAGCTCTTGGGCCAATTTTTCAATAGAGCCTGAAGAACGCCCAGCTAATACAGGGCTGAGTTTCCGTTTTTTCGCTTCCCGAGCAATAAGCTCTCCGCTATATCCATTAGCTCCATATATCATCCACTCTGCTTCGCTCATTTGACTTCCTTTAAAGAATGTTTACGTAAAAATCCAAGGAACATAACTCCTAGTCCTAGAAAAATAAAGGAAGAAGGTTCCGGAACAGGATTGGAAAAAGTTAAACTAACATTGATAAGTTCGTTACCTGTAGGATTTCCTCCATTCATATTGATATTTAGACGATCTTGAGTGAATGTAACTAGGGCATTCATTCCTACAGACTGCACCAAAGTTGCATTTAAAAGCTCCTGGCTAAAGCCAACAATAGAAATTCCATCAAAAGTTGTCTCTGTTCCACCAAACCCTGTGTTACTATCAGAGAAATCTATAATGATGTTATTGGATTCAGGATTTATAGAGTAATGTACTGGCTGAGTAGAGACAATATCACCAGTTCCTTCTTGTACTGTAGTTACAACTATTCCTCCGGTAGGAGAACTGGAGGTAAAAATGGTGTTAAGGTCAGGGAAGTGACGTGTAATGGTTATAGTATCCCCTAACATTGTTGTTGCAAAAAGAGAAGGAGAAAATGCAACAAAGCACAATAAAAACATTAGATGAGTTTTAAAATTTGTTTGTGTTAGCATGGTTTTCTTCCTAATATGGTTTAGAGCTTACCTTAAAGTTCAAGTTTAAAATTTTCTAAAATTATAAATAAAAAAAGAAGCTTTGTCAAGGACAGGCTTGTCCTTAGAGCTCTTCATCGTATATTCATCGTTTATTTTCAAAATTTCTTTGCAAGGTGCCATTTTAATGTTATTTTTTATCCAAATTCTAAATATCATCTTGCCTATAGTCTATGGTATTTCTTGTTTTTTTTATGCCCAGTACTTTCGTTCTAAAAACGAAAAAACTGCGCATACTTCTTTTGTCTTTCTGACTGTAGGACTTTTTCTACACCTGGTTTTTATGCTTATAAAAGGCTATCATTTTCAGTCTTTCCCCATTCGCAATTCGTTTGCCAGCCTCTCAATGCTCGCTCTTGATATTGCTATAGTCTATTATATTATCGAACGCATCAAAAAAGAGAGCACAACAGGAATCTTCTTTCTTTCCATTGTTGTATTTTTTCAAGTAGTATCCTCTCTTTTTTACCAGGTTTCTTCTGATCATGATCCTCTTCTCTCTAACCCAATGTTTGGGGTTCATATCGCCCTAGCTCTCTTAGGTTTTTCTTCTCTCGCTATCTCCGGACTATACGGATTAATGTACTTAATGCTTGCTAAGGAAATTAAAAAGCGACATTTTGGAATTATCTACGATGCCTTACCCCCCTTAGAGACCCTTTCTGATATGGGAAAATATGCCACAATATGTGCCATTCCCCTCCTTGGCTTGGGGATATTCTTAGGACATTGTTGGCATTACAAAATGCGAGGAGTATTTTTTACCCTTGATCCCAAAATCATAACAACTGATGTTTTATGGATCATATACGTAAGTACTTGGTTAATTATCCAAAGACGAAAAATGAGCGGTATGTTAATCAGCATGTTTTATTTTTGGGGGTCCATTGTATTCCTATTTATTCTTGGAATGGTTAAGTTTTTCAGTAGTACTTTTCATAGGTTTGACTAATGCCCAGTTCTCGAATCGCCTTGCTTGGTCGCAGTCATAAAAACGCTTCGGTCGAAATTAGAGATCAACTTTCTTTAACTGCCCAAATGATAAGCGAATTCATCCAAGCTTCTCAATTACAAGATTCTCCTTTAGATGAAATCGCGATTCTCTCAACTTGTAACCGCACCGAATTTTACTGTGTGAGCAAGCAGTGCGAGCAAATATATCCCTGGATTATAGAGCAATATTCCAAAATAAAAAAAATAGAGCTATCACAAAATGCTCTTCCTTGCTTAATTCTTTTTGACGACAACGTTGTGCGCCATCTTTTTGCAGTAGCTAGTGGCTTAGAAAGCATGGTTTTGGGAGAAAACCAAATCCTTTCCCAAGTGAAATCCTGCTACGATCTTTTACTTTCTCATGCTAAAAAACAAGCCCCTCTTTTAAATCGATTGTTACAGGAGGCTATAAAATCAGGAAAAGCTGTTCGCACAGAGACAGCACTTTGCCAAGGGGCTGTTTCTATAAGCTTAGCAGGAGTAGAACTTGCTCGCAAAATTTTCACTAACTTTTCTCGCCATAAAGTTTTATTGGTAGGAGCAGGAGAGACTTCAGAGTTGGTAGCTATGCATTTAAGAAATTTTGGAGCGACTCAGTTTACCATCGCCAATCGAAGCCGAGAGCGTGCAGAAAAACTGGCAGCAAAGTTCTCTGCTCAAATCATTGGACTAGATGAAATACCTTCTGTTCTTAATTCTGTTGACATTATAGTCGTTGCCACCAACTCCCAGAATTATCTCATAACTTACGAACAAGTAGAGCGAGTTTTTCGAGAAAGACAACGACTATTGTTAATGCTCGATATTAGCACGCCACGGAATATTGATCCTAGGATTGGTTTGCAGTGGAGTGAAGTTTTTCTCTACAATATTGATGATTTACAAAACGTGGTGGGAGCTAACATCAAAAAAAGAGAGGGAGAAATCCCCAAATCTAGAGCTATAATGGATAGATTTAGCAAAGATTATTGGACGTGGGTTACCTCGCTGGAAGTTGCTCCAACAATAAGTAAACTTGTAAAACAATTTGAAGAAGTGCGGGAAAATGAATTAAAAAAGTTTGTCCACAAAGTTTCCCCAACAGAGTATAAACAGATGGAGAAACTATCCAATGGTCTCATAAAAAAATTAATGTACTACCCTATTTCTTCTCTCAATCAAATGTCTGCCAACGACAATGTGGATATATCCAAAATCGATCTTATTTCAGATATATATCAACTGCGAAAAGTGGAAAAAAACAATAAGGTTCTAAAGAAAAAATAAGCCTCCTCTTCGTAGCTTTTATTTTTTCCCATAAAAAAAGCCCAGATAAACTGGGCCTTTAGGACTTCTGGAATTTTGGAGGAACAACAAACTAAATTTTGCTGGATCAATTAGAGATTTTCTAGTAAACAAAATAGATTTAATAGAAAGTCTCTAGTTCGATAATCCATGCAAGTGTCCAGAAAATTGTAATAATCACAGATTTACTGCATTATATTCTCTATATGAGAATAGTCAAGAAGTAATATTTATTTTCTTCTCATTTAAATATAAAAATATGGCTAACTGTATCTTAAATGATCATCTAAGGTAAGAAAATAAAAGCTTAGACAAAATCTACAGATGTCTTTTTTCTTGTATCTTTGAAAAATTTAAAAAAATTTACAATATCAATTTGACAAAAGAAAATTTTTTTGTATATTTAATATATAGGGTAAAACGATTCAAAAATTTTAAAGAAAACTAAAAAATCCATAAGAGCAGTAAAAGCACATAAGAGGATAAACCATGGATACAAAGAAGAAAATCAGCCTTAGTTTCATAGCCTTCTCGATCTTAGTCGTTACTCTGTATCTTCAGTATTATTTTGTCTTAGCTAAAATGGGCCGTGAAAAATCTATTCACCCTCAAAAAAGTTTAGAAAAAGTTTGGGCTTTTTCTGGATTCCAAGAAAAGAAAATTGGACGAGGAATAGTTGTTTTCCCTAAAAATGAAATTTTAGAAAGTACTCTTCAGGTTATATTTCTCCCCCTGATAAAAATTGACAACCTCATCACCAAGTGCCGCCACATAAAGACCTAAAATCTATCATATCAAAATCTATCAATCAAAATATCAAAACCTAAAGATACTTGCTCCATGCCGTAGGCCATGGAGCACAGAAACTTAGTCTTCCTCCTCTTTCAGAGTAGAACATTCTTTGTATTGTTTCTGATAACTTTCGATCAAATGACCCATCTCTTCTAGCATGAGTAAAATCATTTTCTTCTTTTTTTCATTCTGCTCATCAATATCCCCATTAGGTATAACCTCAGCACTTATTACTTTCTTAGCTTCTTCCACACTTAATATTTTTATTCCTCCAATGCCTTCTCCCGTTTGAATCAATCCTTCGTTTTCTTTCAAATCAATTCGAATATAACAAGCAATATACCCCTTACCCCTCAAACGAGAAAAGATACTAACAGAGTTAAAAGTAGCTCTATTCATTCGTTCATAATTTTTTATTTTAAGAGCTCCGAGAGATTGGGTGTATCTCAAAGCAGAACTTGTTTCTTTTAAACCTAGCTCTCTTTTTAAAATTTCGTGGCAAGTAAAATTAATATCTGGATTATAAATTCCTCCTTGGCTAAAAGCATACCAAGACTCATCTTTTTTTACGACAAGAAGAACCTTTTCAAGATTAGGATCGTAAAGTCCCATTACAGCAGTAGGACGATAACCAAAAAAATTCCAACGGCGGATAGGGTCAGAAAAAAAGAGAACAATAACTCCCGCAAAAATCAAAGGCTCGATAATAATCCATGCTAGACTATAAGCTTCTATAAAGGTCATTTTTTTTCCTCCATGGGTTGCAGCGAAGAGACAAGAAAAAAATTCTCATTCTAACAGTAGAATCCGATTGTTTTATAATTCACTATTTTAACGTTTTTCAAAAGAGATGCCACTTTTTTATCATTAGGAAAAAAAAGGTATCTGAACGCTGTTGCATTTTTTATTCGAAAAACATAAAATAATTCCTATGATGAAAATGAAAAAAAATAAACATGATTCTATCTATGCCCAAGATCAATCAGAGATTAAAGATTTTGTCTTTGATAGTGCTGTAACGGAAGTGTTTTCTGATATGATTGAGCGCTCCGTTCCAGGGTATCGCTTGAGTTTGGAAATGATCGGCGTTTTAACTCATAGGTATGCTCAAAAAAATAGCTCCTGCTATGATTTAGGCTCCTCTCTTGGTGCTGGAACACTTGCAATGAGACATGCCATTAAAGAGCCCAACTGTCAAGTAATTGCCATTGATAATTCACCTGCCATGGTTGCTCAATGTCAGAAAAATCTGGCCCATGATAGCTCTCCAGTTCCTGTTGAAGTAATTTGCCAAAATATTGAGTGCTCTGAAATAATATCCGCTTCGGTTGTTGTTCTCAACTTCACATTACAATTTATTCAGCGAGAAAAACGGGGAGAATTACTCCGAAAAATTTACGAAGGAATGAAACCAGGTGGAGTTTTAATTATTTCTGAAAAAATCACTTTTTCTAAAGCTGACGAGCAGGAAAAACAAACAGATTGGTATCACGATTTTAAAAAAGCTCATGGCTATAGTGACCTAGAAATTAGCCAAAAGAGAGTTGCTTTAGAAAATGTTTTACAACCCGATAGTTGGGAAGAGCACCAAGAAAGAGTTTTCCAAGCAGGCTTTTCTCATTGCTACAAATGGTTTCAATGTTTTAGTTTTGTCTCTTTTATTGCAGAAAAATAATGAACTATAACAGTCTTTATGAAAAAATGACGGCCACCACTGAGCTAAAAGATTGGTCAGAAAAACTACCCGATCAGGTAGAGAAAGCTCTTCATCCTTCTCAACATGGTAAGCTAGAAGAGTGGTTTCAAGCCCTCAGCACTCTCCCCTACTTAGAAAGCTCCTTTAGGGACTTTCAAAGTGGAGTAACTATTGGAAGCTTAGAAGATTGCTCAAAAATAGATCAGGTAAAACTAGAAAACACTCTCCGCTCTTTCCATCCTTGGCGTAAGGGCCCTTTTTCTCTTTACGGAATTAAACTAGATACAGAGTGGCGCTCAGATTGGAAGTGGGAACGACTTAAACCTCACATATCTTCATTAGAGGGAAAGGTTGTTTTGGATGTGGGTTGTGGAAATGGATATCATTGTTGGAGAATGATAGGAGAAAAGGCCGAGCTTGTTATAGGAATAGATCCTACCCTCGTTTACGTAATGCAGTTTCAGGCAATAGCTCATTTGGTAGGAAAAACCAATGCCTATGTTCTTCCTTTGCCTTTAGAAAAAATACCTCTCTCTTTAAAAGCTTTCGACGCGGTTTTCTCTATGGGGATTCTCTACCATCGGCGCTCCCCTTTTGACCATCTATTAGATTTACGTTCTTGCTTAAAACCAGGAGGAGAGCTGATTTTAGAAACTCTTGTCATTGAAGGAGGACAAGGAGAGGTTTTGGTTCCCGAAAAAAGATATGCTAAAATGCGTAATGTATGGTTCTTGCCCAGTTGTCTAAGCTTAGAATCGTGGTTAAAGCGCTGTGGTTATAAAAATATCCGTTTAGTAGATGTTAGTCCAACAACCACTCTTGAGCAAAGATCTACCGACTGGATGACGTTTGAATCTCTACCAAATTTTCTTCAACCAGATAACCTCCTACTAACAGTAGAGGGCTATCCTGCCCCTCTACGCGCTGTTTTTATTGCCCAAGCACCCCACTCTTAATATAAAAAGTATCAAAAAATAGTCCCTAGCTCAATTTCTAGAAAAGTAGAGTGATTTTCATTTTAAGCGTAAGACACATTTTTTTTCTTGAGGCCGGTACTTGATATAGCATTAGCAAATTTTCCATAATTGAACGGTTTACGTAAAACTATATCTGGGTGGAACTTTTTTGCTTTAGTAATTTCGCTATTATCTGCTCCAGTATGAATGATGATCGGAATATTTTTGATTTGAGGGTTTTCTCGGAGCATTTTTAAAAACTCAATTCCAGGAATCTCTCCGGGCATTAGAAGATCAAGAATAATTAAAGAAATATTTTCTTTACCAATAATATTTAAAGCATTGAGAGCGTTTGGTGTGTGAAGAACTTCATACTCTCCATACCCCTCTGCAATCAATGCATTTTTCAATAAAATGGTCATTAAATCATCGTCTTCAATAATAATTATTTTTTCCTCGGGAGTTATCGGAAGAAAATCTCTCTTCTTGATTTCTTCAATTTCTTTCACTAAGCTTTTAATATCAAAATCTTCCTCCATTTTCTTTTCTGAATACCGAGGAAAGAATTCCGATACAATGTCTAAAATTTCTATAACTCGAAGAAGACGGTCTCCTGAAGGAGCAGAAGTTCCCTTTACCCACTGGTTCACGTTAGGCGGACTTACTCCAACAATACGTGCTAGTTCTTTTTGAGAAAGATTCTTCTTGCGAAGTCCTTTTTCAATCGCTTTTCCAATGTAACTCATTTTTTGTTCCTATCTGTTCCTATCGGTTGCTAAATTCAAAAGAAAAAGTATTCAAAATACCACTAAAACACTCAAAAAAGCATCTTGCAAAGTTTCTAGTAGCCAAATAAACAGCTTGAAGAAAACTCCAAAACTTTTTATTTAGAAGGTCTAAATCTATCTGCATACCTCTAACATAATTTTTATTAAGAATTGCTAATTCTGAATTTTTTTACTAATCCTTCTAATAAAATCAGATTAGTGGCTAGATTGATTAGACCTAAGCAAAAGCCATTTGTGTTTGAGACATATAGCATTATGAGTTAAGACCTTACAGCTTAAGAAACAGTCTGATATGTTTTATTTCCCACAGTATAAACTCTAGTTAGAAATTAACTTTAACTAATTATTTTTACAAAAAAAAAGACATAAAATCAAATTATATTTGTGATATTTGCGATTTTCTTTTGCAGTTGAAGTTAAACAATATTTAACATCAAGTAATGATACTAATCTTCTTTTCTTCTTTTTTGAGAAAATCGTCAAGTAGTTTAATTCAAAATAAAGCATTCCTTTTCAGAAAAACACCCTTCTTGATTAATTCATGATTACTTTTGTTAATCTTTAATTAAAAAAAGAACGAGAAATAAAAAAATTTTACTATCATTAGTCTTTTTCAAAAAAAAGTTTACTTAAAATTTTTTTTTCTTAAAATAAAGACTCTTGCTCTTAGAAAAAAAATGATCACTTCTCTTTTTTTACTCGCCATTTTCTTTTTCATCTTCTATATATTTCTCTCTTAGCATTTTTTTGTCTGCCCAACAATACAAAAACCCAAAGATATTAACAATCAGACCAAGACAAAGAAGCTTTAATTCTCTTTCTGGCAAAGTTTTCCATTGTGCGAAATTAGCAGTATTGCTATAGTGAGCCCTAAATATTTTTTTACATAAAGTAAGGGATTAATACCATGCCTGAACTACAAAACAACCCCGCTTTTCTCATTTGGTGCCTTAGCCTCCTCATTCTCTTTCTCAAAATGCTCTTAACTTCGATCATCCAAGGGCGTGCTCGGGTCAAAAATAATGCCTTTTCAAACTCTGAAGACGCCGCTTATTTTAGCAAAGGAGCAGAGTGTTTACCGGAAGATCTACCCGTAGTTGTCCAAGCCAATAAAATCTGGAATAACGACTTAGAAAATATTCCCATTTATTTATTTCTAAGCTTAGCCTTCGTTTTGATGGGCGCTTCCCCTGAGGCGGCTATACTTTATTTTGGAATCTTTACTCTAGCCCGTATTCTTCATACCGTATTCTATTTTATGGCAAAACAACCTCATCGTTTTGTAATGTATGCAATTGGAATGATTATGTGCTTAAAGATTGCTGTACATACAGCAATGTTAATGTGGTTTAGTTACATAGGGTAAAGAAAATTCAAAATTTTTTATTGGAACTTTCTAAACTAGAAAAAACTTGTAAAATGCTCAAAAAACTAGTACTCTAGCAAGAGAAAACAGATGTAAGCAATCCCTTTTAAAGCCTAGATAGATTAAATCCTATAAAGCTTTTATTCACACCAGCACCTCTATTTCGGAAACCCAACATGGAAGACAAGAAACCCCAAGCCTTCTGGGAAAAAACTTTAGCCCAGTGGGATGGCTCAACTGAGGACACTTTCAATAGCAATGAAATGTCCTCTACTTCTCTCCCATTTCTCCCTTCACTCACAATCAACGTTTCCCAGAGTCTTACCGATAGTGCGGTTGTAGAAATCCGAGTTTCAGAAGAACCCCTCTTTGAAGTTTCAGAGGAAACAATGGTGGAAAGCTTAGAGGAAACTCTAGGCGAAGATCCCGAAAATATACTCCCTTCTCAAGCAACCGAGGAGAACACCATTGTAGGCGATTTTTCCTTAGACAAAACAAAGAGTGAGGAAACCCTTGCTTGTAATCCAGAAGAGACTGCTTTCTCAGAGAGTCACCTTCCTACAGGAATATCAACAGCAATATCGACAGGAAAAACAACTGTTTTAGACTCACCTCTCCCCCCCTCTAAATCCTCTGACGACTTTAATCAATACACCATTTTGGATGAAATTGCCCGAGGAGGCATGGGAATAGTTTTTAAAGGATACCAAAAAAATTTAGAGCGCCATGTTGCCATAAAAAAACTCATTTCGGTGGTGAATAACCCCAAGAAAATTATCCAATTTATTGCCGAATCTAAGGTCACAGCCTTTCTAGACCATCCCAACATTGTCCCAGTATACGACATCGGACAAAATCCTCAGGGAGAAATTATTTTGGTCATGAAGCTTGTCAGCGGAACTTCCTGGAAAGATCTTCTGAAAAAAAGGGAGCATCGGGAAGAAAATTTAGATAAGCACATTCAAACTCTTTTAACTGTTTGCAATGCCATCGCTTTTGCCCATAGTAAAGGAATCGTTCATAATGATTTGAAACCTAATAATATTATGGTGGGGGAATTTGGAGAAGTTTTGGTGATGGATTGGGGAATTGCCGTAGATGCCTCTGATCGCGATTTATCAGACTCTATTGTCTTGCATAAATCTTTGGTCAAAGAACCTCTCGGAACGCCTTGTTACATGCCCCCCGAACTAGCTGAGGGAAAAGGGGAAAATATTGGCACATGGACAGACGTTTATTTGCTCGGAGCCATTCTTTATGAAATTTTAATGGGAACTCCTCCTCATATGGGAAATTCTCCGGCCGAGATTTTGTGTTCTATCTATGGTCAAAAAAAATTATCCTGGGATGAAAATATAGCCGAAGAACTGAAGCTTATTTGCGAAAAAGCCATGGAGCCTGATATAGCCAAACGTTACCAAAATATCAGTGAATTTCAAGTCGAGCTAGAAAGCTTTCTTCAGCACAGAGAGAGTATTTTAATTGCCCAGGAAGCCCAAGAAGTACTTCATTCTTGCCAAGAAAAAATAAAAAATTCCTCAAAAATTTCTGACGAAGAGCGCAACCAGCTCTACGATGATTTTGCCCATTCTATTGCCAGCTTTCACCAATCGATGAAACTGTGGCCAGAAAATCCTAAAGCTATTGCCGGAGAGCGGCGGGCTCGCATGGGTTATGCCTATGCTGCTCTCCGCTACAAAGATTTTGGTTTAGCAAAGTCGCAAGCAGGAAAACTTCCTTCCTCTGACTCTAAAACGAGTCTGCTCCAAAAAGAAATAGAAGAGAAAGAAGCCTTTGAAAAACGAAGTGGCCTATCGCGACGGCTTTCTATGCTAAGCTTGCTTTTCTTATGTATTTTCACCTTTCGTTTTGTCTTATTGCTCGCTTTTTCCAAAGGCAACGGGCCAGAGTTTCTGACAAGCACTCCTCTGCAAATTTGGCTTAGTGGTATTTTTTGGGTAATATCTCTTTTATTCTACCGTACATTTAGTTCCAATAAATATAGTGTATCTACTCTTTTCCGTTTAGCTGCTTTTTATGAAATCATAAGTGTTATTGCCGGAGGAATTTTCATTGCTGGATTTAGTTGGCCAAGCAATGCTCAAGCTAATGGCATTTTCCCCCCCGTCTTGATGCTTTCGCTCTTTCATTTGACTGTTCCCTACAATCGTAAAAGTGCTTTTTTTATATCGTTTACAGCAGCAACGGGAGGAGTCATTACTTTTTTTGTGGCGAGCTACTTTATAGGTAGTTATCCTCTCCCCCCAGGAATTGTCCAGCCATACATTGTGCAGCATTATATGATTGTAGCAATTTTTACCATTATTAGTGGTAGCTCGATAAATTCAGAAAAAAAATGACAAAGCTCAGTAAAAAAATCGTGACCGTGACCGTGACCGTGACCGTGACCGCGGCCAAATTCAATCGGCAACAGTCACAGCCAACGATTGCGATCATCCATTCCTAAGGAACACTCACCGAAGCCACATCGTACATCTCTCCCTCCTTATCCAAGGCTACCACTTGCTGAGTAATTTTTTCCTCTGGTGTTCCCCATTTTTGGTACAGGGTCACATAAACCTTAGTGCGAGCGCTCGCCCTATTGTTATTGGAAGAGTAAAAATTAACTCGGACTTTGTAGTCTCCCTTGACTGCTTTAGGCAAAGTGTACATTTCGGGGCCATAGCCAGTCGTCACATCTTGGGTTAGTTGTCCTCCTATTTTGGTTTTAGGATTTTCATAGTAGCATTCTTCTCCAGCCGAAAAGAACCCACCTGGCTCAACAACGTGTAAATCAATGTCGGTGCTATCTGTGTTCCAAAAAATGGTAATGAGGAGATCAGAGTCAGAAAGACTTAGCTCTTGGGCTAAGGTTTTTTCGCGGGCATCGATATAATCAGACAAGTTACTTTTTGGGTTTTTCTTTTTCACTTGTCGAAGAAAACGAAGGTAATCTAAGCCTAAAATGCGACGAAAATCTCCATAGCGACTGGCCCATTTTCCATGAAGACCAACTTCGTAATAGGCCAAAGCTAAGTCATTTTTACCTAAGCCCTCAAGACAAAGAGCCAAGGCATGGTAATTTTGAGGTTCAAAAGGACGCGCACTTGCCACTCGATAGAAAAGATAATAAGCTTGCGAAGAAAGACCCCACTGCATGGCAGAAAATCCCACATCACGGGCCAAAACCCCATCTCCTGGTTTATTTTCGACAAGAGAACTTAAGGCCTTGAGAGCGTCGGACGGACCGTATTCTTTTAAACGTCTCTCTGCTTCGACAACGAAGCTATCATATTCTAAGCGCAACGAAGCCAGTTGTTCTTGGACATCGCCAGGAATTCCCTGAATTGTATGCTCTTGGCAAGATAAAGCTTTACTTTCTACAGCAAAAGAAGTGCTTGGCATTTTCTCTAGAGCCAACTGAAAAGCTGTCGGAATAGCAAACTCTACTCCGGGCATTTGCTCCATTTTGCTCAACCAGTTCATAAAAACAACCTTAGCATCCCCGAGTTTACCAGCCAGTTCATCAATCGCCTGAACGATAAGAGGATAAACAGGTTTTGACTTTATGACAAAAGCATCTTCTTCTGGCTTAATGTTAAATCGCTCGTAGTCCTCTTCTGTGTCTAACATCAAAAGAGAGCAGGTTTGTCCAGGAACACGAAAATAAGTAGCATAAGGCCGAGCATATTCTTCTGTTACCAAAGAAAACTCTTCCAATTGTCCAACAGCGACTTGTCCATAGATGCGAGGAACCAAAATCGATTCGATACTCTCTTTGCCCGCTACGCGGAACTCTCGCTTCTCTCCTTGTCGTTGTAACTTCAAAACAATTTCACTACCAGAAGCAGGCGTTCCTCGTCCGACAAGAAGAAGTTCTTGCCCAGGAAAAAGAGTTTGCGGACGACCTGCCATAAGCAGATCAGAGGTTCCTTCGATTTGAACGTCTATTATCTGCCATGGTCTTTGTCGATGAGCTTGGGAAGCCGACTTGACCTCATCTTCACCGACCACTGAGAAAACCGAACCTCCGCTCTCTCTCGTTAGGTGATTGAGCAAATCTAAGTTCGTTCCGGTTAAACCTGTTGTATAACCAAACAAAGCTCCTCGGCCTGATTCCGTCAAAATCTTAGACAAAGCATAGGGCTGACTTTCTCCCCAAGTAGCGGCACCGTCGCTGAGCAAGAATAAATCCCAAGAAAGAGATCCATCTCTCACCCAAACGGGCCGAGTAGCTCCCGAGAGAGCAGACCCCAAATCGGTAGCACCTTCTAGCACTAAGTTTCGAGTGTATTTTTTGAGAGCTTTTAAATTCTCAGGGGTATTCTCAACAAAACTCTCTTGCCACCAAAAAGTCTCGACATTAAAAAAAAGAACGGCAAAATGAGTCATGGAGTCGCGATTGTTTTCGAGAATACTTTCCAGTAGCTTAAGCCAAACATTGAAGCGGTCAGGGTTCATACTAAGAGAAGTGTCGACCAGAAAAACCCCATGAGAAGAACCTTTCACCACAGATTTTTCCAAACCTAGAGAAGGACGGAAACGAGTGGCAAAGTAAGGACTAGTCTCAGAGTCATTTGCAGTCAAAAAGACGTTTTCAGCTTGTCCGCGCAGTAAGAAACTACGTTCATCGGGGTTATCGTAGCTATAGGTAAATTCTTCTCCTCTTTCGGATCTATTGGAACTAGGAGTTAGTTCCCAAGACATGCCTTCGATTTTTTTTACCGCAAAATCCACTCCCAAAGAAGGAATTTCCGCAGGTAAATCTAAGCGAAACTCTCGCTCATCTCCGACTGTCAATAAATTGACATCGTAGCCAATAACAATGCGATGCAACTTTTGCGCTTCTAAAGGAAAAACGCGAGCATTAAAAACTCCCGCTCCGCTCCACTCCATTAAAGCAGGGTCCACTTGCCGCCGAACAGTCTCCGTGTAAGCAAGCGCTGCTTTTTCTTTCGGAACCATGCGAGCTTCCTTCGGTTTTATCCAACTCTTTTCTCGCTCGGTCATAATATCTTCCGGCTCAGTCCCCCAAGAAGATCGCTCAGGAGAACGGCTAATCGTGATAGGAGTTCCTTCTTTGACCTGAGTCGCTTCTGCTCCAAAAGCAAAGAAGTAAGGGGAAGCTTCGTTGGGCAAACGCAGTTGAAAGTTACCTTCGTACTGCTGCCCTGAATCGTTGTAAAAGTAGCAATCTAATAAAACACGAGCCCGAAATCCCTCCACTTGAACCTGAACTTCCATTCCTTTAAGAGGAAGCTCTTCGTTGTCTCCGATCATCAATCGAGTGGTGTTCGGAACAACTTGTGAGCGCTTCCAGGTTTCGGTTTTCTTTTTCTTCTTTGGCTCTTTTCCATCCTTGTCGACATCTCCTGGAGCACTTGCAGGAGCTTCTCCTCCTGCGTAATCAGCCTCTTCTTCATCAAATGACGCCCCATCATCAGCAAAGGCTGCAGAGCTGTCGCTTAGTTCCTCCATTCGCTTTTCCATTTCAGGAGCAAGAGCAACTTCTTCTCTTGCGCGGCTACTGCGGGTTGCTTCAACCGTCTCCATTATAGCTTCAGACTTGGCCTCTTCCTGAGCAACTACCTGGGGAGCTTGGTTAACTTGATTATCGTTAGAGCCATCTTTGGAATCTTGACTACAGCTCACAAGAAAAAAACAAATGAGGAGAAAGCCGCTAAGTCCTCGGCGAAAATTCGATCTTTGTTTCATCACCTATCCCTTAAAATGAAAGTTGTTTTTTTACTGCACTAACATCTTGGCAGCGTTGTTTTTGTCTGTTTGGTTAAGACGCAAGAAGAAAGGAAAAGTTCCCGGAAAATAAAAATTTGTTGCTAAAACGGTTTTCGAGAAATTCATCAAAAACCGCTCTAATCACCATTTTTCATGGAGGGCGAGGCTAAGCCTCGCCCTCCACCTCACAGAATACCTATGTTTAAGCTATCCCGTTACCCTAAGTCCAAACCGTCAATTCCTGCAAATCTTTTTCCTCCTTGGGCAAAATCCAGCTCAAGCCATAGGCAGCAACAGCAAAGAACACGTTAACGACCGTTCCTACCCAAAACCAGTGAAAGCCGGGCAGAGAAATAGCATCGGGAAGCATTTCCCATTTATTGAGAAGGAGATAGACGTTGAACAAGGTCGCAAAAACCAAAGCAATCAAAGATGCTTGGTAGGTAACTCTGGGAGCAAAAAAGCCGAGCATAAACAGACCGAGGAGGCATCCTCCAAAAATGGAAGCCATGATAAGTTGCAAGTTCTGCATACTTTCCTTCTCTTCGGCGCTAATCGTGCTAAATATAATGGCAGTGATTATCATTAAGATGGAAGAGACAGTTGCAGTGATTTTGGCTGCTCTGAGATACTGTTTGTCTTCTTGGTCTTTGTAGAGATAGCGCTTGAGGATATCGACAACCGTAACGGCGGAAATGGCGTTTATACTAGAGTCCAGCGAAGACATCGCAGCTGCGAGAACTCCGGCGATCACAATCCCACATACTCCCACGGGCAGTTGTTGTAGAATAAAGAAGGGGTAGATTTCTTCGGGAGAAAGCTGAGCGACTTGAGGATCAGGAAAAGCTTGGTAGAAAACAAATAAGCCTGTCCCGACTAAGCAGAAAAACAACCAAGTAGGCACGCTCATGGCTGCGCAAATAAGAGAGGCTTTTTGCGCTTCTTTAGTTGACTTGGCTGCTGCGTAGCGCTGCACTACATTTTGATTACTGGAATACTCTGTTAGCCAGAGGAAAATTCCTAATATGGCCATTGTCCAAAAGGTACGCTCGTTTAGGTTCCATTCCCAAAAACCTGTTTGGGGGAGAAACTTATCTTGGCTTTTTCCCAGCTCAATAATTTGTCCCAACCCTTCAGGAAGTTGCCACGTTATGTAGAAAAGGGTTATGATTCCTCCGAGAAGGAGAACGATCGATTGGATCACATCGGTCCAAATAACAGCTTCGATTCCTCCGACAATGGTATAGATCGCAATGAAAATTCCTGTTAGAGTAATCACCCAAACTATATCAATATCGACAAAAGATTTGATTAAGAGAGATATCAGAAAAAGAATTGTCCCCAATCGAATAACTTGAAGAAAAATAAAGCTTAAGGCTCCATAAAGACGAACTAAAGGCCCAAAGCGATCTTCCAAGTATTCAAAGGCGGAAATCAAATTTTTTCGGCGAAAAAAAGGAATAAATACCCAAACTGCCATCAAAATAACCAAAGGCAAAAACAAATTAGGGATAACCAAGCGCCAATCTTTACTATAGGTGGCGGCCGGAAAAGCCAAAAAGGTCACAGAACTGATAGAAGTCCCGAGCATAGAAAGCCCGATAACCCAACCCGAAAAAGAACGATTTCCGACAAAATAATCTTCGGTCGTTTTGTTTTTACGGGAAAAATAAACTCCCATTCCCATCACTCCAGCTAAATATAGAATGATCGTGCAAGCATCTCCAAAACGCAAATCCATAGTATTTTTCCTTTCCTATTTTCCCGGAAGAGTTTGACTAACTCCGGGTAAATAGATTTCGGGGCTCCAATCCGGGATGGTTACCTCGGAATAAAGTTCTGCTGGAGGCCCCAGTAAAGCTTTTTGTATATCTTGTGAACTAAGCTTATAGACTAAAATTGAATAGGCCACCCTAGCATCAGGGGAACGTGAACGAAGGTAAGCGCATAGCCGAGAAAAAGCAAGTTGTTCGAACTCTGGGGCATTGTTGCCTTTTTCCAAGTACTCTTGGTAAAGATCTTCATAAGCTTGGCACCATTTTCCTTTATAGCGAGAAGCAACCGACTGAAGCATTGTTGCACTAATGCAGTAATAGCCATCTCTCATGTAATAAGGAACTTTCTTTCGACGAGAGTCAAAGAAACCAGGAAGCAGAATAACAGGAAGTTTATAAAATTCAGGACTACTAGAGCCAAAGTAAGAAAGATAGATGGGCTTTCCCTCTAACTCTAATTCATTTTCCTCTATCCATTTTTTTAGAGCAGGTAAATCTTGTCCCCAATCCAAGGAGCTATCAACTAAGTTCTCGTAGCCGTGCTTAGGTCCTCCACTGAGAAAATGAAAAAAAGACAAATAGTGGGGCCAAATGAAAAGTGACTCAAATATGAGCAGTCCCAGGCTTAAACTTACTAAGACTTTATAAAGCCTAGCTCGAACATCAGACAAGAAAACTCCTATTGCTCCTGCCAAAATAAAGAGAGGAGGGTACAAAGGAAGGATATGCCTGTTTCCAATGGTTAAACTACTCTGCCACGAAAAAATAGCATAGATAAAGAGCAAAACAAGCACAGGAGTAAAGGGATAAACCCGAGCTAAAAACGAAGCAAGCAGTGAAAAAGAAAATCCTTCTTTTTTTAATCTTTTTGTTCCTTTGAGAAAGCAAGTTACTCCTAAAAGCAGAAAAATTCCCCAGGTCCCCAGAGGATTTTTAACCCAAAAGCAATAGGGAAAAAATCCTTCCTGTCCTTTCAATCGGTACTCACCTTGAAAAAACGATATCCTAACTTTGTTTTTGTGAAGAGCAGAAAGGGCATAATAAAGATAACCCTCTGGCAAAAGGTTATTATCTCGAATCCATTTAGCCCCTCTCTCAATAATTCCCCCTCTATGTAAGGCTTCTTCCCAAAGTTTTTCTTTTTGTTCCTGATGAAATTCTTCCACTTTCTGTCCTTCAGGAGATAGATCATAGGCAAACCAAAGGACTCCTGCGACAAAGAAAACATGAACAATGATAAGTCCCAAAATAAGAAAAGCTTGCCGTTTTCGACTTGTCCACTCTTGCCCTTGCTTACCTATTTTCCAAGGAGCATTTTTTCCTAGCCGAATGAGTACCATAAAAAACCCCATAGGAATTATGGATAGTGAAGAAATTTTACTGAGGAAAAGAATGCTAAAAGAGAGGATGCTCAGAAAAAACGAGCAAAAAGTCAGGTGGTGTAGAAGAGACCAGAGGGCCAAAACTGTCGCTAAAAGAGCAAAAGCTATGTTTAAGTCGTCAGTTACTAGGTGACTATGGGCAAGTATCGGTGGGCTAAAGCAGTAGAGGCAAAGAGAAATAAACGCTCCCGTTGGGCCAAAGAAAGAACGGCTAGATAAATAGACCAGAACTCCTAAAAGAACGCCGATTAAACCGACCATGGCCCGACTAGAAAATAGAATGAAATAAAAATCATTGTCCATTTCATAAAAAAACTCATATCCCACGTCCCAAGGGTTACTCCACCAAGGCAAATCTTGAGTTTCTGGATAAACTAGGTTTTTTGTAAGTAAAGGTAAAGTTGCAAAGCGCTGTAGAAACACTCCTGTTGTCATAAACATAACTCGGTCAGAGTGCCAATAGATGTAACCAGTATTAATATGAAGAACTTCATCAAAAGTAGCCGATTTTTCTATGGAACTGCTAAAGGAAAGAAAAAAATAAATCACGAGCAGGATGATGATGACAAGGGGGCGAGAGCAAAGTGAATGTATCTTTTTAGAGAAGTTCGTTTTTGCGGAGTTCATCTGGTAATTAACTCCCTTAAGGCTAGTTTTAGTGGTCTCTGGGGCCAAAAAATACAAGAAGTTTTCAGAAGAAAAAACTATTGTAGCTTTCCCACAGACAAAAGCAAAAGGTATTTTTTTCCGCAAAAAAATAAGTGGGAGTTGACTTGTCTGAACAATGTTTATAAGATCACAAAACTAAACTGAAATGAGGAACTTTTTTTACAAACCCTCATTGTTTTCTGGAAGCGCCTTAAATACTCGAAAAATAATCGAAAGGAACATAAGTGTTACGTAGTCATACCTGCGGAGAACTAAACAAAAATCATGTCGGACAAACCGTTACTCTTTGTGGTTGGGTTCGCTCTCTTCGTGATCATAAACATTTTGCCTTTGTGGACTTAGCTGATCGCTATGGTTGGACCCAAGTGTATCTCAATACTGAGCAAATTACTGAGGCCAAAAAAGAGTCGTTTGTCAAAGTTGTAGGAGAAGTCAAGGAACGCCCTCCAGAAGATGTCAACACTAAAATCAATACGGGCGAAATCGAATTAACCTGTCAAAAGATAGAACTTATAGCAGCTTGTAAGCAACTCCCTTTTGAAATCTTCGACGAAATTGATGCCCGTGAAGAAACTCGTCTCAAGTATCGTTTTTTGGACATTCGTCGCCCTATCATGCTTTCTCGCCTAGAGTTTAGAAGCAAAGTCGCCCGAGCTATCCGAAATGGTTTTGAAGACTTAAATTTTCTAGAAGTAGAAACTCCCTTGTTAGTTCGCAGTACTCCTGAGGGGTCACGAGACTTTGTTGTTCCTAGTCGCGTTCATCACGGAAGTTTCTATGCTCTTCCCCAAAGTCCCCAACTCTACAAACAAATGTTTATGATTGCCGGAATTGATCGCTACTATCAATTTGCCCGTTGTTTCCGGGACGAGGATGCTCGCCGAGAAAGACAACTTGTCCATACTCAAATTGATATGGAAATGGCTTTGGTTCGCCCAGAGGATGTTTTCACTGCGGTCGAAACAGCTATATCTCGTGCTTTTAAAGAAACGCTCGACATCGAGCTTAAAACACCTTTTCCTCGCTATTCTTATGACGAAGTCATTCCTCGTTGGGGTATAGATAAACCCGATCTACGTTTTGGGATGGAGCTAATAGATTTTTCTTCTGATGTTGCCCAAAGCGGCTTTCAAATCTTTGAGAATACAGTTGCTTCTGGTGGAGTCGTCAAAGGTATCGTCGCAGAAGGTTGTGCCGGCTATTCTCGTGCTCAAGTCGCCAAACTAGAAAAATTTGCTCAAACCTTCCAAGCCAAAGGTCTTATGGCTTTTAAGGTAAAAGAGAATCTAGAAGGTAGCTTGGTCAAAAAAATGTCTCCTGAAAGCGTTCAAGCGATCAAAGAAACTAGCCAAGCGAAAGAAGGGGATCTCATTTTACTCACTGCAGGCAAACCTGCTATTGTTCATCGTGCTTTAGGTGAATTGCGTAACCACTTAGCCCGTGAACTGAATTTAATTCCCGAAGGAAAGCATGAGCTTCTTTGGGTAACAGACTTTCCTCTTTTTGAGTGGGATGAAAATTTAGAGAGCTGGGCTCCGATGCATCATATGTTCTCCATGCCCCGCCCTGAGTTTGTTGATAACTTTGAAGAAGATCCTGCGGCGGTAAGAGGAGAGCTTTACGACCTTGTTCTCAACGGAGTAGAGCTAGGGAGTGGTTCTGTTCGGATCTCTCTCCCTGAAATCCAAAAACGTGTCATGAATTTAGTCGGGTTAGATGAAGCGGAAGCGCACAGGCGTTTTGGTTTTCTCCTTGATGCCTACCATTATGCAGGTCCTCCTCATGGAGGAATAGGCATTGGATTTGATAACCTTGTTATGACAATGCTCGGACTGGATAACATCCGCGATGTCATCGCCTACCCTAATGCCAGCAACGGTATGTTTCTCTACGATGGATCTCCTGGGCCTTTGGAAATAGATCAGCTCGATGAGCTGCATTTACAAGTCAAAGAAAAGCCCAAGAAAGAAGAAGAAAACGAAACATCGTAGATCTTAAAAGCTAGAGCGCAAGCACTCCCTGTTTGTGCTCTAGTTCTTCTTACTCATCTTCTGTATTTCCTTCTCTATTATCCAGTGCCTCCCTTACTCTGTCCCGAGCATGCCAAGTTTCATTTCATAAACATCTTTTCCTTTTTTTCTGCTGTCTTTTAAAGATGCTGTTTGTGTGGTGTGATTATTTGAGGTAGGAAAATATTAGAGAGCTTTGCAATACTGGATTGCAAGAGACTCTCTCAAATTGACTAAGCCAACATTATTTAAGTTTTTTTTGGGCTAAAAAGAACAATGCTAAACCCATAAGAATCATAGAAGAAGGTTCAGGAACAGAACTGGAATTTAAGTTAAAGGATAAATCATCAATACCAATACCATCACTGATATTAAGTGTTGTAAACACAAAGTCAATTGCCGCAATGTTGTTCGATGTAAAATTTATAGGATCGACATTGCTAAGCCCACTAACGGGACCACTGGGATTAGTAATGACAAAAGTTTCTAGCGCTTGATTTTGTAGATCTTTCGCCGTAACAGTCCAAACGGAGTGACCAGCGCTAATTACATTAACAGAAACGTTATTGGCAGTCGTAGCTAAACCACTATTTGGATCGACAAAGGTTAAAAATAAATTCGAAAGAACACTTCCTCCAATTAATATAAATTCGCCAGATGTTGCTTCAGCAGCGTCCGAAAGAATACGGGCTACTTGTCCCCCATTACTAATAAAGCGAGCACCTTGTGGTTGATATTGATTAGTGATAGCTTGATTATTACTCGTTGCTGAATTATCAGGGAGCACATCAAAGTTAATCACAGTTGCTTGTGATGCTGCAACTGTGCACAATAGAAGGAAAACAAATAGTGTTTTCATCATAACCATCTCTCTTTTCTATAAAAAACAAACACTTCCCTCAGTTTGTGAGAGCTACAAATAAATACTAACTATTTTAATATTTTACCATAAGCTATATTAAAATTCCAAGGAAAATTAGAAAAACAGAAGTACGTAAATCTTTGAAAATTAGAAAATAAAAGATAAAGAAGTAAAATCAGAAGCTAAAATAAGTACTCTTCAAAGAAAAAAATGCCATCTGCTTTCGTAAAACTACTACAAATAATTCAAAGCTTCGTTTATACTGCAAAGAAGAAATTACATCCGTTAAGTAATAAATAATTGAGAGCAAGGTAGATAAAATGAGCGATAGCCAAGATGACCTAAGCAATATTCGCCTTCTTCTAGAGCAGCAAAAACTTCTAAAATTAAACAATACTATTGATCGTTATGAGGTTATTGATGAACTAGGGGCAGGGGGTATGGGGAAGGTTTATAAGGCTTATGATCCTAACTTAGAAAGAGTTGTCGCGGTTAAGCTGATGTCGGCGAATGTAAATCGGGAAGATTATGCTTTGCGTATGAATAAAGAGGCGTTGGCTACGGCTCGTTTACAACATCCTCACATCGTCACTATCTTTGATTTTGGACATTCTCCTCTGGGTTCTTTTATTGTTATGGAGTATATCAAGGGGGAAAACTTAGAGAGTTATCTTCGCACTCATTTTCCTCTTCCTGAGAGTCTATATCTGGATCTCTTTATTAAAATGGCGGAGGCTTTAGCCTATGCTCACCGAGAGGAAATTATCCATCGAGATTTAAAGCCGGGTAATATTATGCTCGAAAATGGGGAGCCAAAGCTGGTTGACTTTGGTTTAGCCAAACTTATGGATGCAAGCACAACATCCAGTGGAGTTATTGCAGGAACTCCTCACTATATGGCTCCTGAGCAACTGGGAGAATCTCGGTTGATAAATCAAAAAACAGATGTCTATGGACTGGGTGCATTAATGTATCAAGTCCTTACGGGAGAACCTCCTTTTAAAGGTACTCTTTTAGAGATATACCAAGCTATTGTCAAGAAGAAAGTGATTCCTCCTCGGAGGCTGAATCGTAAGGTCTCTAAGGAAATCGAAGCTATTTGTTTAAAATGTCTAGAGAAGAAACCTGCTCGTCGCTACCAAAGCATGAAACCTTTACTTGATGACCTAAAACGTTATCAAGCCCAAAGACCTATACTGGCAACAAATCACTCTTTGTGGGACATATCCATTAAGTGGCTAGGACGCAATCAACATTTTTTTCTCCATCTTTTGTTAATAGTGATGTTCGTTGGATTTTCTATCACTCTTTACACTAGGCACCAAAAATTAGAGAAACAAGCTCTTCAAATAAAGAAAAAACAAGCAAGTAAACACCATGATAGCCAGTGGCTGAAGCTAGAAGCATTATTTCAAAAGATAAGTTCTTGGCCTCAAAGCAATCTTTCTTCCGATACTATTGAGAAACAACTTGAAGAGCATGACCAAACAATATCTTCTTACCAAGGTATTTTATACCAACAGTGGGCCTGGTTTCTTGTTAAACGCAGTTTCTTGGAGCACAATAAAGAAACCCAAGAAAAATACCTAGAACAAGCTCTAAAAAAATTTAACCACGCCATTCAGCTTAGCCCCTACGACCAAAGCTCCTATGTATTTGCCTACTTTGCTGCCGCTCAACACTCTGACCCCAAAATGAGAGAGTACCAAAGGCAAACCCAACGAAAGTTCTTAGAGATATTAAAAACACGGGGTTTTGAGAAAAAATAAGCCCTAAAACACACCCTAGTAACTCTCCAAAACAATTAAGTAAAAATCAAAGCTTGCACCATCTCATTGGGTAACTATAATAATATCAATACATTGATAACTGGCGAGAAGTGTAAATACAGTAAATATAAGGAATACACTCTTGCATTATCACAAACAACCACCAAGTAAAATTATTCGGAGCTTATAATGTCTATGCAAATGCCTCTACGAGGAATTCCCAAAAATGAAATATTTAAACTCATGGAAAACTATCGCGAAAGAGACTGGCCTTGGAAAAAAGGGAAATCTTTTAGCTTAGTTTACTATGCGGGAGAAGAACACACTCAATTTCTCAAAGATGCTTACTGCATGTACTTTTCAGAAAATGGACTAAGTGCTGGCGCTTTTCCTAGTCTTGCCCGTTTTGAAACAGAAGTCGTCTCTATGATTTCGGACTTACTAAGTGGTGACGAAAATGTCGCTGGGTCTATGACAACGGGAGGCACAGAAAGTATAATATTGGCAATGAAAGCCTATCGCGATTGGGCTGTACAAGAAAAGCCTTCCATTCAAAAACCAGAAATTATCATTCCTCGTAGTGCCCACCCTGCTTTTCTCAAAAGTGCCCAACTCTTAGGATTAAAAGCTTGTTTGGTAGAAGGAGCAAAAGATTTTAGAGCAGATGTATCTTTGATAGAAAAAACCATCTCTAAAAATACCATTGCTATTATTGCCTCTGCTCCTTCTTTTGCCCAAGGAGTTGTTGATCCTATTGTTGAACTAGGAGAACTTGCACAGAAACATGATATAGGACTACACATTGATGCTTGCCTGGGAAGTTTTGTCCTACCATTTTTGAGAAAACAAGGACAGAGTATTCCCGATTTTGATTTTCGCGTTCCTGGCGTTACTTCTATTTCTGCTGATTTACATAAGTACGGATTTGGGTCAAAAGGAGCTTCTGTTGTTTTATATAGGAATAAAGAATTGCGGCGGCATCAGATTTTTGCAACAGATCAATGGACGGGAGGTCTTTTTGCCACACCAGGTATCGTAGGAACACGCCCAGGAGGTTCTATTGCTGCAGCATGGGCTGCCCTAATGTCACTGGGCACTAAAGGCTACATGGATATCGTCCATAAAACCATGTCTGTCACAAAAACCTTACAAGAAGGAATTGAAAAGATCGAAGGATTAAAAATTGTTGGCAAGCCCGTCATGAGCGTATTTTCTATCATGGGAGAAGGAGTTAATATTTTTTCCGTCGCAGACTGGATGTCCACCTATGGATGGAACTTGGATCGCCAACAAGATCCCGACTCTATCCATATAATCGTTACTCCTGCTCATGAAAAGAGTGCTCCCATATTTCTAGAAAACTTAGCTACTGCTGTTAAGTATGTTAAAAACCAAAAATCTACAACTTCCTCCGATACTCAGCCTGTTCTTTATGGTGTTGGCACTAGCATTTCATCGGAAGGATCACTGCTTGATCAAGTAGTAAATAATCTCGAACAGAGATGGCAGTATGGTGAAAAGAAACTATCGCTATTGAAGAAACACCCACTGAAGTATGGCTAACTCGTGGAGGAGATTATCGCAGCGTCATTAATCCCACAACAGGATTAAATCGTTATGGATGCCGCACTTTTCCAGACCCTGATGTGACAGAATGGTCATCGTGCTCCTCCTCTACACTAGGACCTAGGGCTTATAACAACGCTGACATACTACGTCGAAAAATAGACAGTGTTCGTCATATAGAGGAAGTTTTCACAGAATACTTAAATATCCAAGCAACTAAAATAAGAGAACGTTTTTTTGCCGCTTTTAATATAAAGTCCGAGAAAATTGATTTTGTTCTAACTTCCTCGGCAACAGATGCAGAGTTTATACCGCTCTCTCTTGCCTTAAACTCTACTACCGATGATTTGCTGAACATAGTTGTTGCTCCTAATGAAATTGGAAGCGCTAGTGTATCAGCGGCCAAGGGAACTCACATTTGTCAAATTACACCCGCAGGAGCTGCTGTTCAACCTTCTCTATCTTTGGATGGTATTTCCCTAGAACGGATAGAGACTCATCAAGTTAAAATTCGGGAAAAAGATGGAGAACTGCGCTGTGTAGAGTCTATTCACGAAGAAATTGCCAATCAAGTTCAAGAAGGAGTTGCAGAAGGCAAAAGAATCTTACTACACCTCATCGATTGTTCAAAACTAGGAGCAAGAATTCCTTCTTTAGATTTTGTTGATAGCCTAAAAAAGCAATACGGTGAAAAAATTCAAGTTATAATTGATGCTGCTCAGATGCGAATTGACCCTCGCTTACTCCATAATTACTTAAGTAAAAACTGGCTGATCTTAGTCAGCGGTTCCAAGTTTTTTGGAGGGCCTCCCTTTTCTGGTGGAGTTTTAATCAGAGGAAAGTTTTGGCAACAAGGAGCCAAAAAAAGCCCTCCTCTTGGTCTAAGAGACTATTTGACAAAATTTGATGTGCCTAGTAGCTGGATAAATTGGCAGAATGCTTTACCAAGAAAAATCAATGTAGGCTTGCTCCTACGATGGGAAGCCGCTCTAGCTGAAATAGAAGCATTTATGGAAGTTCCTCCTCTGCAACGACGAACTGCTATAGAGAAATTAGGAAAAATCATCAATACGCTTTTACACGATAGTAAAGATGTTCAGCGCATTCTCTTAGGGTCACAATGTACCTCTATTGTCAATCAATGCCCCAAAGTGGATGGACTGTCTCAGCTTTCCACAATTTTCCCATTTGTTATTTTTTGGCCTAAAGGAAAGAATAAAGGTTCCAAATTAAGTGTCTATGAAACTAGACTATTACATCGCATGTTAAATCAACCACTAGCTCATGGTTTGCCTAAAAGTTCTCCTAAAAAACATCACAAGATTATGAATAAACGTTTCATTACAGGACAACCTGTACGCTTAGGTACAGATGCTATAGGCTCATTGCGTTTGGCTATTTCAGCTCGAAGAATAAGCGATCTTTTCGAAGAAAATCTTAATGATATGACGTCTTTAGATCAAAAACTAGAGATAATTAGCAATGAATTGGAAGAACTATTCATTAAAATAGAACTATGTTTACGTTACTGGGACAGATTCCTTAATGTTGATGAACTACTCTTTTAATCTTTTAATAAAAAAAAAGAGTAGATGAAATCAGAAGCCAGAATTCGCTTCGGGGTAAAATCAAGAGCCGACTTTGTTTCTTCGTAATTCGAGTCGTACTCGTAATCCTAATCGTACTCGTAATCGAAAATAAAAAAGATTACGATTAGGATTTCGATTAAGATTACGAATCGAGTCACGATTTTTATCGAGCTATAACTCTTACAAATATTGAGGTTCGTTAAGAGTAGCCAGTAGGGAAATCCAAAAATCTCCCTGAGATGTTTTTTTCTGTTTTTTCTACTGGCTTCTGAATTCTGGCTTCTGATTTCATCTACTTAGGTCGATTAATTCTTTGAGGACCTTCTGTTTTAGCAAACTGCTCCGAGAACATAGTTACACCAACCACCCAAAGAGGAGTAGCTGCCAATTTAACAGGCAAGAGCGCTCCTAAACCGATCCAAGCCGTTTCGTTTTGCCATCCCCATAGAGAACTCACTGCTTCAGGAACATTGTTTGCTCCATCTACTGGATTAATAATGGCAACATCAATAACAGAAAAAAGCATATAAGTAGGCAACAAAAGAGGAGACATCGCTACTTTTGCTGTTGTACCTTGAGGAAACATTTCATCGCGTGCATAATTTGCTAAAGACAAACGACATCCTGAAAGCAAAAAGAACAAACAAACAATTCCTATAATTTTTGTTCTCATTGTCCAGCCGCCTTCTTCTCGTTCTTTAATTGAGATAATACTTCTAGTCCTCGATTGGGATAATCTGTGATAACTCCTGTAATTCCTGCTTTCATCAAAATAAGCATTCGCTCAGGATCATTTTCTGTCCAAACATTAACCCCCATACCTGCCTGCAACACTCCTTGAACAGGTTCTAACACAAGTTGTCCGGTTTCTCGGTAACGAATAGACCCAAACCCTAATGTATCTCGGCCTCTTGAAATACAAGGATTGTAAGCATCTGCTCTCACTAATTTTAAGCAGTAGCTAGCCGGATCATAGATTCTTTCCACACAAAGAATGGCCGTGGGAATTTGAGGAGCTAGCTCTTTGCAACGAAATAATTGATAATGATCAAAAGAAGACATTACGACCAAATGCCCTACTTTCATTTCTTGAACAACAGCGATTACCTTATCTGCCATCTTTGGATAAAACTGCTCAATTGCTTTTAGTTCGATATTCAGAAAAAAGTTTTTCTTTTTGATAAGCTGAAGAACTTCTCTTAGAGTAGGAATTTTTACTTTCCCACTCTGATAATGATCTCTATCTTTTTTACTGATAAATTTTTCTTCTTCTGCCTTACTCAGGAGAGCAAAATGTCCTCTTCTTTCTTGGGGGGCTTTGTCGATCTCTGTCATAAACCAAGATCCCGCATCTAGAGTTTTTAGCTCTTCAACTGTAAAATCGTAAACCCAATAGCTCTCCCGGTTAGGAAATTTTGTCAGGACATCAGATCTTGCCAAAAGATCATCATCATGAACAACAACGGGAATACCATCTTTACTAATATGAACATCTATTTCGGCCATATGAGAGCCTAAATCCATGGCTTTTTGTATAGCCTCCATAGTATTTTCTGGAGAATAAGCACGAGCTCCTCTATGCGCTACTATCATCGGTGTAAAAGTCTTATTGGCCCCCGATAAAAATGGATTTTTAAGATCTTGTGATACTCCAGAGATAGACAAAACAAAAAGACAAGTGATGATAAAAAAATTTACACTACGGTTCATATAAAAATCCTAAAATTGCAAACTAATTTCTCTGTTCTACGTTTCTTAAAGTGCAAGAGATAATCTAAGGGAGATTTTTGAGAAAATCTACATTTTTTTTAAATTCATGATATAATTGAATTATGCACAAATTATTTTAATCAAGATATTCCCTCCGAAGAGTCCTACCAGGAGGTCTTTATGAAACAAGTTTATTATTTATTTATTTTGATTTGTCTTTTTCTCGTGAGTTCTCTTTCAGGTGATGTAGTCCACTTCAAAAGTGGCCTTGTCGTGGAAGGACAAATCGAAGACAAAGGTGAAAGTATACGTATTACCACAAGTAATGGTTTCTTAGAAGTTCCTAAGTCTGTTATAAAAAAAATCGAGAAAAAGGAAACATCTCTAGAAGAGCTAAATGTTATAGCTAAGAAAAAAAAAGCTAAAGCTGCTCGAAAAGAAAATTCTAATTTCACTAAAGCTAAAGAGTGGTATAAACTCTATAAGTGGTCTCTTAAAGAAAGTTACCCGATAGAAAAACAAAAAGAAGTCCTCTTAAAAGTTCTAGAGTTAAATCCTAGACATGTTTGGGCTCAAGAAAATCTGGACAAAATTCTTGCAACAGAAGCTCAGGAAGAAGAAATCGGCGAAGAAATTCTTATTGAAGAACCCGAGACAACTCCTAAAATTAAACGTCGTCTTTCTCCCGAAGCAGAGTTAGAGAGTTATGTTGATAGTCTTTATAAAGTTGACTATCAGCTTCCTTTTAATCGTTTTGCTCAAAGAGGAGGTCTCAATGTTCTTTACAACTTTATTCATGCTAAAGCCATTCAGACAGGCTTTAGCCGTTCGGAAGCACAAAGAATCGCTAACGAATATAAAAACATTGCTGGAGTTGGTGGAGACAGAGCCAGAGATGCTTTAAGAGGAGTTTATTTTGATATTATCCGGCTAAATATATACAAAAATCCATATACATATCGAAAATTTTATGGAAACATATCTCATCAACCAGTGAAAAAAGATTTTTTTATATTTGCCATTTCTCAAGCGGCCAGAGCAGCAGCAGGCGGAGAACCTGCTAGTCGAGACTTTGAAGATACATATCGTTTACTCTACCACAAACTACATGATAATTACTACATGGGAATACAATCTAGTGATGCCTACCGCATTGCCGTGAAAGCTTCAGCCGTTGTTGCTTCAGGAGGAGGATTTCGCAATTTTCGTAGAGCTTTTAATTTTCACTTCAAACAAGCCAGAATTGAAAGAGATAATCGTCGTATAGCTGTTCCTTATGCCTTGCGAGAAGCTCTCGAAGAAAATAAATTTCCCAAAAGAGTTTACAAAAAACAATAAAAATCAAAGCTTAGTGTGGGACATCTCTATCTAAATTTTTCGAGTAATATGCACCAGAGAAAAACTATTTTTTCTCTGATGCACATTATTCTATTATGCTACTTTCTATAACTTGCCTCACTAGAATGAAGAAATCTCCATCCCTGCATTTCGCATCGGAAAAACGACAAAAAAACCTTTTCCCATTGCCTCATCAACTGTTTTAATTACCCTCATAGGAGCGTGACTTACATTCTTTATACTAGCCCAATCTCCATGAACAACTTCACTTAGTGACTTTAATGAACCGACAACTCCCAGATCCAAGTCGGCGTCTGGTTCAAAAGGTTTTCCTGTATGGACACTAAACCCCGTTTGCCGACTCCCATGAATAAATATGATCACCCCTGTTTGATTAGCTAAATTTTGCACGCCTTGGATGTGAAAGGGAGTAACTCCTGGTCCAGGATGAGGATTTGTGCTCTTATTCATAGATGTGGTTCTCCTTAAAGACAATTCTCACGTTCCTACTTTATATAAACGAAAGTTTATATAAATAATTTGCATCGTTTCCCTGAAAATGTCAAAAAAATAGACAAAAAAACGCAAAAATTTAAGACGTGTCCGCATTTAACTTTTCCCACCCCTACCCCTTGTAAAATCTAACATATCTACTTCTCTTTTAAGTAAATTAAATCTCTGCACTCGTGAAACCTTCCTATCTTTTACAAATACTTAGGTGCTAAGCAAAATCTAAATGCTGACACGTCTTAATGAAAAAAAAAATCATTTAGTAAGACTTTTATTTTGAGAAAATAAACCATACAGTGATATAATATGCGATGATTTTTCTCCCTGTGGCTAGTAAACTTCTAAGCCAATAAATTGGGGCTCAGAAACAAAGAGAAGTCATATTTAAAATTATTTTTTAGATTTTTTAATGAACGAAGGAATTAAAGCTATTATGGCAAAACCAGATTTAAAGTACCAAGAAAATATTCGTACTTTATCGGATCGTATTGTCGAAACTCAAAAGAACATTCGTATCCTTGATGCTATTAAATGGGACAGCAGTGTTCAACAAGCTTTTTTTGATAGTAAATTCAAAGAACTTCCTCCCGTTAACAAAGACTACTATAACAAGCAGCCTTTACCTTTTGATACCCAAGAGAAGAAAAGCCAGTTTCAGGAAATTTCTAAGTCTATCCGACAAACTTTAGGGCAATATAATCCTCTCACGAAAATTATGGGACGGATGTGCCGAGAATATGTGGATGTCATACGGATGTTAGAATCCCGAGGTACCCCTGACTTTTCAGACATATCACAACAACTCTATGGTAGTTCTACCGATGTTTTTCATGCAGGAGACCCCAACCTGAATGATATGGGCACCATGATGTTTGATACTCTATCTAACCTAAGCAATGACATTATTAGTGAACCAGAGAAAAAAGACATCACAGGAGAAGAAGCCGTAACCACTCTCCAAAAAAGTCTAGATCAATATTTCAAAGATTCATCACATCCTATTCAAGTTAAATTAAGCGATGGGATAATCTCAGATGCTGCTGCTGGATCAGACTACATTAAAATAAGAAAAGAAGCACGTTTTAATGCCAGAGACGTTCGCTTGTTAGAAATCCATGAAGGGTGGGTTCATTTAGGAACTACTTTGAATGGAAAACTGCAGCCCGTATGCACTTTTCTAGGGGTAGGAGCCCCCTCCTCCACAATAACCCAGGAAGGGTTAGCTATCATCACGGAAACTCTTAATTACGCCTCTCACCCTGGTAGAGTTCGACGACTAACGAATCGAATTAAAGCGATTAACATGGCTGAAGAAGGAGCCAATTTCCTCGAAGTTTTCGAGTTTTTTCGCATTCAGGGCTTTAGCGAAATAGAAAGCTATAACAACACAGGAAGAGTTTTCCGAGGAAGCACTCCAGAGGGCAATCCATTCACCAAAGACTTAGCCTATGCCAAAGGCTTTGTCATGATCTATAGCTTTATTCTTATGGCCGTTCGTCGTGGAATCCCCAGTCGTATTCCTCTTCTTTTTTGTGGAAAAACCAATCTAGAAGACATGAAGGTCTTAGACCATTTAATTCAAGAAGGGTTGGTCGTACCACCTCGCTTCGTTCCTCCTCAGTTTGCTGATATTGCATCTCTCTCTGCTTGGATGTGCTATACCAACTTCATCAATCGTTTAGATTTAGAAAAAATGGAAGCAGACTACCAAGAATTATTGGAGCCTTAAACTTAGTTTAGTAAATCAATTCCCTAAGATCAAAGGTGATCTTAGGGAATCTAAAATCAAAGAATTCACTAAATGAATTAGCGATAAGCTTGATTCAGCTCAACTTTTTTGGCCTTTTTCTTCTTACTTGCTCTGATATTGAGAAACTCTACTAAAACAGAAAAGCCCATAGCAAAGTAAATGTAACCCTTAGGAAAGTGGTGTCCGAGACCTTCTGCAACAAGAGTGACTCCAATCAAAAGTAAAAAACTTAGAGCAAGCATTTTTACTGTTGGGTGGTTACTGATAAAAACATTAATGGACTCCATCATTAACAACATAATAATAAGAGCAACTACAATAGCTGTAACCATTATCCAAATTTCTTTCACCATTCCCACTGCAGTGATAATAGAGTCTAGTGAAAAAACAATATCTAGAATCAGAATTTGAGTAATGACTGCCGAGAAAGAAAGGGTCATCTTATTGGTCGTTTGGCCATCCTCTCCTTCTAAGCGCAAATGAATTTCGTGGGTGCTCTTGTAAAGAAGAAAAGTTCCCCCCATAATTAGAATAAGATCTCTTCCTGAGATAGCATGCTGAAAAACAGTAAAAAGAGGAGCTGTTAGCTTAACTAAGGCAGACAAGGCCAAAAGTAAGAGGAGACGGGTAATGATTGCTAAAGCTAAACCAGTATAACGAGCTTTAGCTTGTTGTTCTTCGGGAAGTTTATCTGACAAAATGGAAATGAATATTAGATTATCCACTCCCAAAATAATTTCTAAAAATGTTAATGTAATAAGACTTATCCAAATTTGAGGATCCATGATCCATTCCATATTGTACTACCTTCGTAAAAACTTTTTGATTAGCATAAATAACTTGTAGATGAGATGAATTCTCTTTCTCCTTTTAGTATAACGATTTCAAGAGTTTCTGTAAATAGTAAGTCACTAGTTTTGCCATAGATTATTAGAGAAATCTCTCAGAAATGGAAAAAAAGATGATAAATGTCCTGAGTATTTTTATTCCCAAAAAAAGCCGCCTTCTTTGCAAGTTACTCTTGTTCATTCTTTTTAGTGGCTTATCTTCCTCTTTTCTTATTCATGCCCAAGAAAAACAAAGACTAGAAGGACTGGATTTTGTTCTTCTTTCCTCAGATAAACCCTGGCTAGTCTCTTTAGTCACTCCTGTTATTGCCAAAATCCACGAGGATTCTAAATCTAAAATCCCCGGTCTGGTTTTAAAGGGAGATTTTTCAAATCCTAAAAACTTAGCTTTTTTAACAAAACAAAAACAAGCTTTACTTTTAATAGAAGAATCCGATCATCTTCCTCTGAGCTGGAAAAATATTAGCCAAGAAAGATTTTCCAGTAAAAAACACCCCACTACAATAGGGGCTTTCTTAGCTCATCGTTTTTGGAAAAAGAGTGACCGTCTTGTTATCGCATTTTTAGATAGTCCCAAGGATATGATAAAAGGATCGTTACTAGCAGCTTACTGGAAAGTTCCTTTTATTCCGATAAAAAAAACAGAGTCTCCTCTTCAAATTAAAAGAAATCAAGAGAAGATATCCAGAATTATATCTTCTCTTGGAACAAAAGAAGTCTTTATTGCTGACAACGATACAGAAAAGATTTCTCTCTATCTCGGAAATACTAATTTTAAAAGAACTATTTTAACATCGACAGAGCTAGAAAAAAGTTTGCGACAAGCAGCACCCTCCAAAATTAAGAATCTTATCGTAACAAACATTCTACCCCAAGAAAACAATGTCCAACAAACAGCCTGGTTAGCACCTTACTTAGCTTTAGCACACCAAGGCAGCATAGTTTACACCGAGACATCCAATCCCAAAGAGGCAGAGAAAAAAGTTCTTAGCTACATCGATCAGCATAAAATTTTCCCTCGTAATATCACTCTTCTAGCCAGCTATTTTAATCTTGGCGTAATCACAATGAATGATCCCAATATCTTGGGAGAATATGAGGTGGAGATTGAGCCTTGCTCCTACCATGAGTCAAAAGCTATTTCTTGGGGAGTAGGGAGAATAGCCTCTGACAATGTCGAAGAGGCCTCTTTATTGATTACTCGTAGCTTGTGGAGAAAAGGTCTTCTAGGAAAACAAAAAAAACAAGTATTGATGGTAGCAAATGATGGAGGGGACTTACCTTTTGCAGAAACTATATCTCGTGCCACGGCGAGAGAATTCAAAAACCATCGTATAGCAGTCGATCAATATTATGAAAATCCTTCTAATATGCCTAGTATTTTAAAAACCGCTGATAATGCTCAACTTATTATCTTTGAGGGACACGTAAATAACCAATATATTTTTCCTTCCGAAGACGACGAAGAGGAAATACTTCGTATGGAAGATGGTGATGTTTATCTTCCTTTCTTAAGATATGAAACAGAAACAAGAGATTTGAAAGGCCTTGCCTTAGTTGTTTTACAAAGTTGTCATTCACTAGAAGAGCCCACGGCTAGATCTATTTTTGAAGCAGGCGGAGTAGGCCTCGTAGGAAGTGTCACAAATATTCATAGTGCTTCAGGAAGTGCTTTCATTAAAGCTTTTTGCGATAACCTTCTCTATAGGCGTTGTACTGTAGGAGAAGCTTTGCGAGATGCACGCAACTATTTTCTTTGCTTGGCTCGTCTAAAACTAGGCAGAGAGCACTCTCAAATTGCGAAAGTAATGCGTGTAGCTCTCAGCTTTCGTTTTTGGGGTGATCCTGAACTTCGACTGCATCTTTCTTCTCAAAAAGCTCCTTTGCGTTCTCCCATTAAAGCAAAGTTTACCCCTCAGCATAACATTCGGATTCATACTCCAGAGAAGCACTTAGCTAAATCGAAAACAGAGCAGTACTTTACGAGAATGTTCCCTGCTTGTTCTCTTGCTGGTATTGTAAAACGACTGAAAAAACGGGAAGATCGTCGCTTAATGGTGTTTTATTTTTTTCGTTTAAAACTACCAAAAGACTTTCGTCATTTTTCGGAGAAAGACTTGAGAAGAGAACAAGATCCTGACTTTCGTAGCGTCTACATGCTAGATTATTTTGAGCGAGCTCTTTATGTCTTATATTTTCCCAAAAAAGATGAAGCGAAAGACTCCATTCTATTAAAATTTACAAGGAATAAACCCAGTGAGAAATAATCGAAAGAGCCTATCTAATTTTATTTTCTTATACCTAAGTGTTTTTTCTTATTTTTGTCCATTATCGTGGGCAAATGATCCTGTAGAAAATAAAGAACTTACTCTTCCTCCTCTTGAAAAACAAGTTCAAAAAGCTTTTAACACCATTAAAAAAGATGATATCCTTCAAAATATTCGTAAGCTCAGCTCCTTTGAATTCCAAGGAAGAGGAGCAGGAATGCCTGAAAATAGGAAAGCGGCCGAGTACGTTGTTGAAAATTTTCGTAAAGCAGGTTTACTTCCAGGAGGAAGTGCCGGTAGCTATTACCAAAGCTTTAAGGTTCTTATGGGGTACAAAATCTCCAGTGACATGAATGTCCATATTGGAGGAACTCATATAGACAACTTAAAGAGAGGTGTTGACTATGTTCCTGTCCACATTCCTAATAAAAAAACGCATTTTTCTGCATCTTACGCCTTAGTAGGCTATGGAATTACCGCTCCTTTTCTCAATTTTGATGAGTATAGTGAAGTCAGTGTAAAGGGAAAAATTGCTATTATTTTCTCCGGTGTACCTTGGGATCGTAAAACTCAAGATTGGCTAATTGGGATGAAAAAAGCAAAAGAGTTCGACACTATTGAGTACAAAGCAAAAAATGCAGAAAAACACGGAGCTGCAGGCGTTATTATCGTGAACAACCCCGCCGGATGGCGCAAACAAGTTAGAGCAGCTGAGCAATTAAGAGTTCTTGATACAGATCTTTTTAATGGTTTAACCATTCCTGTTCTTCATATTACAAGAAATTTGGCAGCCCAAATAACTCTACTCTCTTTACAGGAGCTTCGGTCACTGGCTCTAGACATAGGCGAAGATCGTTCTCCTCAATCCATGTTTTTTCCAAATCACAAAATTGAATATACGGCAAGCTTCACAGGCAATGCTTGGATGGGAAGAAACGTCATCGGAATTTTACCGGGGAGTGATCCTAAACTGAAACAAGAGGCTGTAATCCTGGGAGCCCACTATGACCACTTAGGTCTCGGAATAGAAGGAGAGATTTATCATGGAGCCAATGATAATGCCTCGGGAGTGAGTGCTATTATTAGCATTGCCTCAGCCTTCCGGTCTCTAGTGAAGCCTCCAAAAAGAAGTATTGTTTTTATTGCTTTTGATGCCGAAGAGATTGGCCGAATTGGTTCTGCAAAATACGTTGCAGCCCCTGTTATTCCGATCAAAAATACAGTAATGATGATCAACTTCGATATGGTCGGGCGTAACGAACCTAATGAAGTTATGGCAGTAGCCACCCGTTCTAGCCCAGAAATCCATAGAATTCACCAAGAAGTCAATCGCCATATTGGGTTAGATATTGTGAACCCCAGTAGTTTTCGCTTAGGTCGGTCTGATCACACAGCCTTCTATGATGCAAAAATACCCATTATGTACTTGTTCGGACGACTAGATCCAGACTACCACTCTCCCCAAGACACATGGGATAAAATTAACCCTGAAAAAACAGAAAAAATAGCCAAGCTAGCTTTTCTGACAGCACTAGAAGTGGCCAACCGAGAAAACCGCATTCAATTTCAAGAAAAAGAAGAGGAGTGATATAGCTACACTGGAAGAAGTCGTATCTTTTATTTGCCCAAACATACTCTATCCATTATTTTCATTTCCAACTTTTCTCTGCACTATACACAGAATAATACTGAGAAAAGGATGTTTGTCGCTTTTAGCCAAAAAAAGGAGGGATAAATCTTAGCTCTAGACAAAATCCTGAATATTTAGGATAATAGAGATAAAGATGCATGAAAAGGGAAAAAGCTATGTATATGCCAAGAGTAAAGTCGGCTAGACCAAAACATTACTACAAAATCGGACGATTTAATGCTGTGTTCTTAGATGAAATTAAGTCTGAGGGAGATGTGGAATATGAATACATTATTACTGTTTTTGGATCAAATAAAGACGAGGCATTTCTGTTTATAACTTCTGAGCGAAATAACTTAGGGTTATTTAAAGAGATGGGGGCATCAAACTTCTTATGTATTTTCGATGAAGCGGGACACCGCAATCTAGGCAGTTCGCCTGATTGGGCAAATGCTGATAAATTTGAAACTGCTGCGTTTAAAATCTTAGAAAAAAGACTGGGATATAAACCAGTTAAGCAAAGGCATAGAGGTTCGCTCAGAGATGAAAAAGTTGCTGCGGCCAAGAAAGAAGCCAGCCAAAATATACTGAGTTTTTATTGTCCAAATTGCGGCAGACTAACCCGCTACTATCAACATCAAAAACCGTTTGGTCGCAAAAAACAATGCAAAGGATGTCATATTTATTTCTTTTTGGAGCAAAAAAACATGGCTCCCCCCGAGAATGAAAACTTAATATCCATAACTGGACACTCGATTAAACCCACATTAGAAGAGCAAAGATACTATAGTTCTCCTCCTCAAAAACAAAAAAGTCTCCCTTTTCCCAAGTATACAGATCCGTATTCTGATTCAGAAATGTCCATGCGTAATCAAAGTTCTATTTCTATAGGCTCTGATCATTTTTTATTCAAGCTCGCTGCCGCCGCTGAAGCAGAAGAAACAAATCTGAACGGACAGATAAGGCAGGCCGAAGATAGTGATTCTAAGCATGAAACTTTTTCCCCGAATGTGGAAAAAATAAGATACTTCTACAAAATGCTCGGGCATTTTACCAAAAAAACTTTGATATGCTTAGTCTGGACATTTGTTTTTAATGTTGTTTTAAGTTTTTTATTGGTGCTCTATCTGGGATTTAGTTTGGCAATAAAGAACCAAGGTACTCCTCAACAACAGTTGCAACAAAAAATCCAACAAGGTTTAATAGATTTCTCCTCCGAATATAGTGCATGGATATGCTTAGCCTGTTTTGTTTTTGCGATAATAGGTACTGTCTCAGCCGCGCTTCCGGGAACACGCCATTGTGTTTCTGCTTAAGAGGGCCCAACTAAACTCTGTCAAGAAATAGGTAATGCGACAAATGTAATTTTTCTTTGAACATACGAATAGAATGAATCGAAGAGCATTAAGATTTAGGGAAACCTTTTTACTGCATATCACGAATTGCTGTGACAACGGGCTGAACATAGATATCATAGGTAAACCAGGCTTGGATTAAGATATCTTTTCTCTTTTTTCGGTCGAGAGTTGTTGGTTTTTGGGGGGGAATTACGTCTTGGCAAACTTCCTGGAAATAACTGCGTTTTTCTTCTATTTTTTTCTCCCAAGCACTGAAAGAAACACTTTCCTTCGCATCTCCTAACTGCTTTAAGCAAAGGTGGCTTTTCTCATTGTCCCAGGATTCTTGGGTGGCTAAGAACTTAAGTCTTTCTTGGGCATAATTTAGGTATCTTTGGAGATAGTAAGGAGCAGTGTCTTCCAAGTTTGCTCCAGGCATTTCGAGCAATAAAGAACTTCGGTAGTCGGAAAGGGATTTTAGCCAAAGAAGAGAGCTTTGCATTTTCTGGCGGATTTCTTCTTGCTTTTGTTTTTTCTTATCAGCCATTTCAGTCTCTTTAGCCCTCAAAGAGGGGGCTTTGAGGTGATTTTCCTCGTTATTTTTTTCTTCTGGGGGAATAGTTGTTTCTTGCGTCATAGGATAGACCACGAATCCTGCTAGAGCTAGAATCATTACGACAAAACGAGCTAAAATTGCTTTTTCCGAAGATCCTTTTTTCATTTCTCTTCTTCTCCTCTAACTTCTTCTTTTGTTTCTATCTCTTCGCTAATTTCTTCTTTCACTGAAAATCTTTCGCTTAAGGTTTGATCAAAACCATGATGATAGCGAATATAGGTTTGTAAGAAAAATAACACCTGGCGATTGCCTTGGTTAGCTTGATAAACTTGTTTTTCCTCTTCTTCGCTTAAGAGAAAGACGTTTTGAATATTCTCTACTCGTGCCCAAAGCCAAGTTGTCTCAAATTTCGCTTTGGCTTCTCTTTGTTCCATAGCACGACGAACTTCCGGTGAGAGGAGGAAAGGGAAAAGCTCCTTTGCTGTTCTCCTTGCGCCAGGGATCATTTCCTCTAGGTACTGCTGGTAAGCATATCTCTCTTCTTGGTGGGCCCAAAGTAAAGCATAAAAGAGAAGGTTTTCTGTTTTATTTGTTTCGTCGGTAAGGGGAAACTTCATTAAGCTATAAAAGTGATGAACTTTTTTTTCTGGTAAGGGCAAAAGTTTATTTCTTAAAAAAGAGTTGGTTTCTTGAGGGTGGGTTGCTAGAAATAGAAAATTGGATAGCTTGGATAGTTCTGGGTTTTCTGGAGAGGGCATCCATAGTCTAAGTTTTGTCTGAAATTCTTGCCTTTGTATATAGAAAAGAAATTCTTTCTCAGAGGAGAATGATGCAGATTCTTCTTGTTTAGGAAAAACATCCATTTCGGCAGACGATTGCATGACGTCTTTAAAGAAAAAAACTAAAGACAAAAGAAGACCTATAACAGAGAAAAAACCCATAAAATCAGAAAAAGCAAAACGCGATTTTCCTCCCGGAAGAATATAGAGTTCTTTCAATTGACGAAGGATACTTTCTTCATCATTGTTTTCTGAATCTAGCCAGTTTTTAATAAGACTCTGTTCCAGTTCGTCTATCGAATCAAGAAAATACCATTTCAAATCTTCCGAAAAAGTTTTCGGGGCCATTAACTTACCCGTAAGAATAACATTGTCTCGCTCGACGTGGTCTTTACCTACTTGAGCGGAGAGAAGAATGGCTGTGGCGATGGTTTGTTTATTGTCCCATCCGACCACGAGCATATAGTTTTGCTTAGGTTTTTTGATTTTTGCAGGAGGATTCTTACTGACCCAGTCTTGGCAGAGCCTCTCTATTTCGGCCGCCGATTCGGAGGGGAAATCTGCGGGAAGTTTTTTGATTCCGTAGTCGAGAGATTCATTTAAAACGGATTCAAGGCCACTTGTGAAAATAAAATTCTTGTCTGTCATGTTAGCTATCTTTGCTATTAAAGTAGTAATTTTTTAGCCAATTTGGAAGAAATGAGCGGGGCTCATAAATAACAAATTTACTGGCATTTTGATGTAAATAATATTTCTTTTCTCGGTCTGTAATTTCCCAAAAGAGTGTCGGAGAAATTTCTACTAGAGAAGCCTCTGCTGATAGTCCTAGACCTTGCTCAGCTAAGGCAGTTCGAAGAGACTCTTCTTTTGTTTTTTTGGACGCTTTTTTTTCGGATAAAACAAAATTTGCAACAGGCATAACCATTTGTAAATTTGCTCTAAACCAATATTTACCGCTGTCTTCATCTCCTATTTCTAATTTTTTGGCCGTCAAGTCAAATAAAGAAGTTGTTGTTTTGAAAGAGATACCAGCTAATTCATCGTCATCGACCAGGGCTTCTTGGTCAATTTTGTCATCGACATCTAAAAAACGCACTGTAACATCATCCCAATGAGACCAGTTAATGATTCTAGGAATAAGAAAATTTCCTTGGTAACTCAAGTTCCCTTCGTTAATGTTCAAAGGAATAGGAGGGTTTTCTCCTATCTCCAGACGCAGAGCTAGATGAAAGCTCTCTAGCCACTCATCATTCCACTGAACATCCAGCGGAGCTTTTTCTGTTCCATATTCTTTCAAAACTATAATAGCACTATGAGTTTCTTGGAAGAAACTCTTAAGCTCTTCTTGGCGTAAAGTCCAGCGCTCGACAAAGGAGCGAATACGAGTTTTATTTTGCTCAATCTTTTCTCTCTTTTCAGACTGAAACAATTCCGGGTGAACTTTTTGCCAACTTTGGGCTTGCTCTGAAATTTTCTCCTCAGAATGTTCTTGAAGAAAAGATTTTAGAAGAGCAAGAATCTCTTCTTTTTTCTTTTCTCCGTCTTTTTTTTCGAGTTGATAAAGTTGGGCTATTTGCTGTTCTATTTTTTCTTCAAAATGCTGGCTTCGGTTGAGAATAATAACAAAAGGATCTCGGTAGCGCAGAAACCAACTCTGCAAGCTCTCCTGCTGAGATTTTCGAATGGGATCACTCTCTGCTTCCCAACGAGCAAGAAGCTCATCGACTAGCTTCTCCCAATGTCGTAAGATATCATCAGGACAATAAGAGAGAATTTTATTCGGAATTTTTTCTCGAAAATCTCGAAGGAGTTTTGCTTTTTCTAAGTCGTCTACTTGGTCATTCAAAAGAGCTAAGTAGCGCTTCCAAACGTATTGCCAGTGGTATCTTTGGTGTTCAAAAAACTTTTGGTCTAAGCTAGGAAAAAAACTCGCAAACTGAGGGTGCCACAGCCAGATACTTTCTAAGCGTTGAGGGTGAAACATTTGTCCGCTGTAGCTTTCTGCTTCTTGGTTATAGTAATCCAAGCGCTCTCCCAATTTCTGAGCTAAAAAAGGTTGGATTTGCTTTTTTAAACTCATTTGAGAGGGAAGCCCTTGGTTAAAAGCCAACAAACGTTCTGCAGAAGCTCCTTGGGACCGCAATTGATCCCATACTTTCAATTTTTTCGTGAAGTTTTCTATCTCAACAAAGTTCACAGGCCAATAGTTAATGCGTTGAGCATTATTTCGAGTGGTTTCGATTTGTTGAAGCAATACCACTAGGTCTGTTCGATATTGATCTCGGCTCAAATCTAGCGATTCTACTCTTTGCTGCATCAACTGCCCTAAAACATTTTGCAACACTTGCAAGCGCATTTGGGCTTGTTTTTGGTAATAGCTAGAAAAACCTATAGAACCATAGCCTCGAAGATAACGAGTTATTTTCTCACTAATTTCTAAAGCCTGTTCATCTTGGATGACCATAGTCGCATCTACAAGAGGTAAATTCATAAAACGGTAAGCCGCTGTTGCCTCTACTAAGGAAAGAGTGAAGAGTAAGCTAGCCGCAAAAGCTCCGATAAGAGCACGCTTGGATTTCTTGCGTAAAATTTTGTTTTTTACTGCCATCTCTGTTCCGATAACCTGATGAAACTCCTTCATCGTATGAGATATTTTATGATAGAGATCATCTCCGTCTTTTTGTCGGTGAATCGAAATCAGAGTAACAAAGCTCTTTACCATATCTTCTGTTAAGTTAAAAATAGCAGCCACTTGGGATATTTTTTTCATCCATTCTTGGGCAGATCTTTCTTGGACTTCCTGAGGAAGTAAGTCTCCTTTGGTTAAAATAACCCAAACAGGAAATTTTTCCTTACGCTTTTCAGCCAACTTTAAACGATAAGATATAGCTTCCACATAATTACGAAAATTGAGATGAAATTCCTCACTAGATTCATGGGAAGGTGCTTTATTCAAGCTTTTCTCTTGTTCATAAAGAGCAGACGAATCAACCAAAAGATAAATCCCGTGAGCTCGTGCTAAGGATTCAGCCAAACCATTAAAGCGCCACTGGCCTTGGACTTCAAAAAATCCTCCTGGAATATCCCGCCACAAAAACTGGCGGTGAGTGCTCTCGTCGCTTTTAGGTTCTAGTATCTCCAAGTACAAGCTCTCTGGTTCTCTTGTCCCCAAACCTTGCCCTCGTCGATGCATTCCCAGTTCTGTTTTGACAAGTTGATGAGTCGCACGTTTTCCTGGCGTATAATATCCTGTTTCGGAATCTTTTTGGAAGGTACCTAGCTCTCGTAAAGTTTTTTCTTCATCGTCTGAAAGGTATTTTCCGACAAGGACATCATCAATATCATGAGGTTCCGTTAATTGTTTAAGAAGAGTTGCCAGAAAAGTTGTTTTTCCTACTCCCGTAGGTCCTAGAACTGCGATCTCAACCTGATGAGACCTTTTCATTCGTTGGTAGTTTCGGTAACCTGTTTGGAAGTAAAACAGACTTACTCCCAAAAGTAAAATAGTCAAGCTAAAGAGGACAATAACAATCGGCATAACGTTTGAGCCTCCCTACTCAATCAGCAAAAGCAAAAAGAAGATAATCAAAATTGCCATCATGTTACAAATATTAGAGCCAATCAAATGTCTCAGTGTATCCATCGAAGTTTTTCGAGGTTTAATTCCCCAGAAATAACTAACTGTAGCAATCGCCCCTCCGGCACACATACATTTTAAGGTAAACATACCAAAATGATCGAAGATGGGCAAGATCCCACCCCACCAAACAGGGTCTAAATTAGCCCAAAAAGTGTCTCGCCAAGTGTACCAAGTGCACAATGGATTTGTATATAAGGTGACAAAAAGAGAGCCTAACGCGGCCATTAAGAAAGATAAATAGGATAGAACCCAACATCCTAAAACAAAACAGATAAAGACCTGAGGAAAAAAGAATAAATGAGGTTCTACCCCAAAAGTATGCATAGCATCCCATTGACGACGCTCGCTATCTCTCATATTAGAAAGATAAGCGGTAATAGCTGTCCCCGAGCGAGCGGCAATAAAAATACAGGTAAAAAGAGGAATCAAAACTCGAAACAAAGCTATCCCAAAACCGGAGAGCATTTCTTTAAAAAAAGTTGGCACAATAAAATTTTCAATAGGAACAGAAGACTCAGAAACCTCTAAGGTTCCCAAGTCCAAGTGCAAGGAAAAATAGGTTGTAACAAAGCCCAGAAAAAGACCCGTTGTCAGATGATAGGGAATGGCCCGGAGAATGATGAGCTTGATCATAACCCAAAAGTATTTAAGAAACCAAAAGTAACTTTGCCCCCGGGTTACTTTTCGAATAATTTTGCCCAAGCGAGCGAAACCTGTGTTCCACCAAATATCTTGAACCTTCACTTCGTGGTCCATTAATTCTTCGGCAGGAATCTCTCGAGTTCCTAAATTCCGGGGCTCCATTAATTTATTTTGATAGTACTCGTTACTTTGGGGAGGAGAGTTATCTTCCAGTCTTTGTTCTGGGTTAATAAACCACACTCTATCGGCAATAGGCAAAAAGTTCTCGTAATCGTGCGTAATAATAATAGAAAGTTGAGCGTTATTTTCTCGGTGAGTTTCTTGGATGAGAGAAACCGCTTGTTTGGCCGAAATAGGATCTAAGGCAGAAGTGGGCTCATCAAAAATCATGATTTGGGGCCGGAAAGCCAAAAGACGACCTAGGGCAACCCGCTGCTTTTGTCCACCGGAAAGTTTTTTTAAATTAGAGTGAAGAACATTCTCAGTAAGTCCCAAAGTTTTAATAATTTCTTTTTGCCAAGCTTTCCATTCGTTGCCTTTGCGAGAAGAGCGAGACTGATCATTGGCAAAAGCCAGATTTTCCGAAACAGTTAAATCATCAAAAAGTCCCAGCGATTGGAACATGATCCCTAATTCTCCTTCTAAAATGGAAGGATAAACGGGAGAAAGGATATCTGTCTTTTGATCATTAAGAGAAAGGGAAAAATGACTTTGAGAAGAGTTTCGATGAATCATCAGCCCTGTTTCATGAGGAGATATTAAGCCCAAAAGTAGATTGGTCAAGAGCGATTTCCCTGATCCACTAGGGCCAAGAAGGAGAAGAATTTCTCCCGAATGAGCTTCGGCCTGAATATCAATAAGTAATTTTTCTCCGCGAAACTCTTTGTCTTTAGGAGGCTTAATCGCCTCGATACTTAATCCTTCAATTTGCAAAACCGGCTTAGGGTCGGTCATCCACTTGCTCCTTTACTGATTTGCGTTCTTGGTTTGATAAATATGCTTGGGAGCAACTAATAACCCTTTTCCAGGGTAACAAATAATCTGAGGTTCGGCATGTTGAGAGACCCCTTCCTTTACAGCCATCAAAAGGAGAGGGTTCGGGCCATTTTGCTTATCATTCAAAGCGAATTTCTCTACCCAGTCTCTCCCTAAATTTTGGATTTCTTGGGAAACTTCTCCGATGGTTTTAATAACTTGGTCATCTTGAGAGATTTGAAGAAATGTTTCCTGGAGAGCTTTCCAAGCTTCATTTCCGTACCTGTTTTTAATGTGATCGCGCAGTGTGTTACTATTGGCCAAGGCTCGAAAGCCTACAGAGACTTTATCAGAAAGCTGAATCTCTTGAGCGGTTTTTTGTAGAATATCACTCCCATGTTTGGCAATGGTTTCATCGTTCTCTTTAACCACACGGCGAAGTTCCTCTAAGGTAACAACTAAAGCCCCTTCTCCGGCACTTTCCAGGGAAGAAGTCAATACTCTCTTGGCAAATTTTTTCGGATTTACAGTTATATCCCACAAATTAGAGAACATTTTCATGACGGATCCGACTCCGCCTTCGGGTAAATAGTCGGGGTCAAACATTCCAGAGGCTCCATCAAACCCGCCTTTGATTCCCTCTCCTAAGCCTTTGGTAAAGACACCTCTCCAGTTAATATTATCTTTAACGAGATTTTTGAGGACTTTAGTTTTCGGGTTATCTCCGATACTTTCCCATATTTTGTCGGAGTCAATCCGAGTAAAAATTTCCACTTTTAGAACATCCAGGATAATTTGCCGAACTTTATCGTCTTCCATAATTCTGTTTCCGATTTGTTTATTTTGCAATCTTTCGCTTAAACTTTCGGAAATTTGGGTAAATACTAAAGACATTTTTTCTTTATTGCGCTCGGCTAAATGACGCATTTGTTCCTTCAGTAAATCCGTTCTCTCTTCACTTAAGAATCGTCCGACAATAGCTAACAAATTGGGAGATGTATGCAAAACCTCAAAGCGAGTATCGTCACGTAAAATTCCCTCATTCTTTTTGATGATATCTAAGTGAAAACGCCAAACATCAGGGGAAAGCTTCTCTCGTTTGCTAACAAATCCGACCAAAAGAAGTTCTGGTTGAAGCTGATAAACCGCTGTCCCAACTTGAAAGCGATTTTGAATGTAAGGATCTTCCTGGAGCCCGTCCCAAAAAACTTCTAGAATAACATTACGATTATCATTTATTTGGGGGATTCGAGGCATAATTGCCTGAGAAAACTGCGGAAGATAAACAAAGAAAATTTGGCTGATAAGCCATAGCGTAAAAATAGAAAAAAAGCAGGTCGATAACCAAAAAAAAGGAGAACGACGCTTGGCTAACTTTTGGAAAAACGATTTCATGGCAAAAACCTTTTTGTATTGTCGAGAGAAAATCCAACAGACAACTATTCTAACATATCTACGAAGAAATTGAAGAAATCGTTGTTTTTTCTCTAGGATTCCATAAGCTAAGACATATTTCGAAGAAAACAAAAAAGAAAACAAAGAAGAAAATATGACCAAAAGATGACAGATCGGTGATATAAACTTTTGTACACTAATAATAACAGAGTTTTTAGAGCTAAAACTCATCGAATAAACTCATTCTTTTACCAAAGCATTTTCCAAGGAGAGCAAAAATGCGCATTATTTCCTTTCTCCTCTTCCTTTGTATTTTAACTGGCTGTAGTTGGCAATCTTCATCTTCTTTTAAATATCCTCTTGCCTCAAAAAATATCTACCAGAAAAAACTATCCGGAAAAAAAGAAATAATCCAAAAAATCAGTGGCCCTTACACCGAAGATAACTTGAGTATTTTTTTTATCCATGGCCCCGAGCGTTTCCGTGAAAAGAAAATCATCACACTTGGTGAAGGAATGCAAAGTCAAAAAATAATTGTGGAAGAAACTGAAACTGTAAGTGAGTTGAGAATCCAAAACAATAGCCAAGACGCTCTTTTGTACATCCAAGCCGGTGAGATTGTCCGAGGAGGAAAACAGGATAGAGTTATCTCTACGGATTTAGTTATTGCACCAAACCAAGAACCTGTCATTGTATCTTGTTTTTGTGTTGAGAGCGACCGCTGGCAAAAGCGGGGAGAAGAATCGGCCGATGCTTTCCATAGCTCAGAAAATATCGCTGCGACCAACGACTTAATGGTAGCTCTCAAGCACGAACAAAACCAATCTCAAGTTTGGAACAAGGTATCTCAAGCCCAAAAAAAACTCTCCCAAAAACTAGGGGCCTCTGTCCAGAGCGAAGAGTCTTCCTCTAGTATGGAGCTTTCCTTAGAAAATAAAGTTTTAGAGAAAACAATCACACGTTATATTAAGTCTATGGAAAAAGCAAAAGTCCAACAAAAAGAAATTCTCGGCTACGCTCTTGCTATTAATGGACAAATGAAACGAGCAGATATCTACGGATCTTACGCTCTCTTTGATAAACTTTGGCCCAAACTTCTCAAAGCCGCCTCCGTCGAAGCCATCGCCGAACAAAAAGAAAGCGCCGATTATCCTGCTCTTAGCGTAAACGACGTCGAGAAATGGCTAGAGCAAAGAAAAGAAGCCCAAGTCAAAGAAAAATCTCTAGACGAAAAAAACAAAGCGAGAAGCTTTGAAAACAATCGATTTTTATCCCAGGAAACATCTTTTGAAGACGACATCATCCACGATAGTTTCTTAGAAAAAAGCGAAGATTATGAAGAGATGAATGAAATGGATGAATATGGCCAAGGTTACTGTGAGCCCCCTTATGATGAGTACGAGGAGTATGAGGAAAATTTAGAGGAAGATTTTGACGGAGAAATGGAGTAGGGATTAGGTTTGTCAGAAACTGTTGTAGAACAGGTGTAAACGGCTAATTTTTATACACAAGATTAACTTCTTGATATAATTACGTCAGGTTATCGAATACGTTGGAAACCCCTACGTATTCGATAACCTGACGTAATGATGTATAACGATCACACAAACCCTTAAATTTAAAAATACCGAATTTCAGTTTTAAAATCTTATGTATAAAAGTAAGGCATTTATGCCCTGAATTTCTGGAAAACGAAAAGCTTTATGAAATCAAAGCAAGTGTCCCTCGCAAATATTCAGAAGATTCCTGAAAAAACAGGAATTTACCGCTTTTTTGATCACTACAACCAAATCATTTATATTGGTAAATCTGTTAATGTAAAAAAGCGAGTGGCCAGCTATTTTTATAATTGCTCCTCACCACGCCAACGTATACACAAAATGATTGCCGCAGTTGACCGCATTGAATACCAGATAACAAACTCTGAGCTATTAGCACTTCTTTTGGAAGATAGTCTGATTAAAAAACATCTTCCTCCTTACAATATCAAACAGAAAAAATTTCCAGATTATCGTTATATGATTTTGACAGATGATAAATTGCCTGCTTTGCTTGCAGTTAATAAGAAAGATAAATTGTCCGGCACTTTGTTTGGGCCATTCCCTGATAGGTTCTTTTTGGAAAAATTAGAAGACTTTATTTCCGAAAATTTTCATTTGTGTATGTGCTCACATCGACAGCCGTTTCGTAAGTGCTTAAGGTATGATATGAAAATTTGTCATCTTCCCCCCGTTATCACTCATAAAAAATATCAAGAGATTGCCATACAGGTACAAAGTTTTTTATCTGGACAAAATGATTGGCTACTAAAACAATTACAAGAAAAAATGGAAGAATTTGCTCAGAGATGGCAATTTGAGGAAGCAGAAAAAGTAAAGCGCGACTATACGTTTGCCAAACATTTTATCGAGCGGCAAGCCTTTTTTCAGCGTTTTCTAGACCATAAACTAAAAATCGTCGAAAAGAATAGCAAACTCAACAAAGATTTTACCCACATCTTCGAGAAGGGAAATTACGTGGAAAATTCTGAGCAGTTCGGAATTATAGACAAAGATTTTCAAAATGATCCGCCAATAGAGTGGTTCTTAGATCGTGCCAACTTAATATTAGACTGGTCGAAAAAAAATCCCGAACACCTTTTAGACTTTTATGACTAGTTTGGACTTGGTCATCACAAGTTTCCTCTAAAAAGTCAACTGAAAACGAAGAGCAATAGCATGGCCATCGGTTTTTTGAGAATCGTTAAGATCATTGAGCAAAAAGTAGACATAGTTCAACATGATGCGCATCTGAGGGTTTAGGTACCAGTTTACACCTAAGGTAATGTCTTCGAGTTTACGCCCATCAATCTCACCATCTCTTAGGTCAATAAAAGAGTATCGAGCAGCCAACTCAAACGCTCCCCAGCTTGTTTCTTCTTCTTCTCCGTAAGAAAAATTTTCTTGAGGAACGATTCGTCCAAAAGCGGCATCTTTGTAGGGCCTTTTTTCTCCGCTTAAAAAATAACTTAGGTAGACGTAGTATCCCCAAAATTGACGAGTCGCTTCTTGCTTTCTTCTGACCCAAGCAAAGGTAGCTTCTGTTTGAACAGAAAAAGATCCCCACTGCCAAACAAACTCAGGAACAAGGATATGAACATCCTCTACGTCATCAATAACTCCTGTGTCAACCAACTGAGGGCCATCGCTAATTTCTGCCCGAGATCGAAATCGCACTTCATCGTTAAGGGCATTACGAAAATTATAGCCTATTCCCAAATGGACGAGACTGTTTTCGTCTTTCCAGGGAAGATGAGCCCATCGCGTTCCTAAAGAATAAGCACCACTGTCGTCATTCACTTTAGGAGGATCATCGTCGGCGACTTCTCGAAAAACTCCAAAGGAAAAAAAAGTACTCGCTTCCTTCCAGTATCCAGAATAATTCATCCCAATGTTACGAACAGGATTAAAAGCTCGGTGAGAAGCGCGCTCCAGAAAAGTAATATTGTTTGAGCTAGTCGCCTCTTCTAAACCTAAGGGTTCCTTAATAAAACCCAAACGCAAAATTCCTTCCAAGGGAAGATTTTTTCTACCGATGAAAACATCTTTAAAGGCAACATTACCTTCAAAATCAAAGTCCGCTCCAAAGATAAAATCGCGGTAAAGAGTGCCCGACATTTTAAAACGAGCGGCTCGGAAGCGAACGAAGTCTTCGATCTTTTCCAATTGGTCGGCAATAGCATCGTCTTCGTGGACAAATCCAAAATCAAGAATAATACGTCCACCAATAGCTAGAGAAAACTGTTCATCTGCCGTCTGAAAACGAAAACCATATTTCCAGAAAACCCGAATATCATTCTCCGACTCTTCCGCTCGAATTTTTTCTGCCATTTCTTCTAAAGCAGAGACTCTCTCCTTCCAAGAAGGAAACTCTTCCTCTATCGAGGACTCCTTTTTCTCTTCAAGCTGCTTTATTTGCTCTTCTTTAGTTGTATTTTCTTTTTCAAGGAAGTCAACTCTTCTCTGAATCTCTCCGAGTTTCTCTTGCCATTCTTGTTCGCTAAGTTCCTTCTCTTCGAGTTTTTCTTGAAGTTTACGAACTTGTTTCTCTAAATTGATGTAACGTTCTTCTCTCTCATTTTGTCCGTAAACAAAAGAAAGAAAAAGAAAACTTCCTAAAAAAATGATCGCTAGTTTGTCCATAAGTTTCGTAATCCAGTTTGCAATGGGTTTCTATTTGTTTTTCTGCTTTTATCTGCCTTTGAAAGTACTGGTAACAATTTTTTTAAGAGATTGTTTAATCTAGCTTGAAATTATAATCGTAGATTAAAAATGGGCAAGTATTTCTTTCAAAAATCACAAAAAAACGTAGAACTACAAAATCCATCTACCCTTCTAAAATTACAGTAGCAAGGGCCATATCCCTTTCGTGAGAAAGGGATAGCCAAATCTTGCGCACACCGGCTTTTCGGGCGATATTTTCAGTTTCTTCATATAGGCAAATAGAGGGGCATCCTCTGGAGTTGAGCTTAACTTCGATTTCCAGCGGTTCCCAGGGGAGTTTTTCTTGGGGGGAATTTTCTTCGGCTTGGCTAAGGGCTTTGTAGAAGGCTTCCTTGGCGGCAAAGCGTGCCGCCAAGCGATGAGCGGTAGGAGTAGACCCTGCGCGACTAGTGGCCAATTCTTGAGGGGTGAAGGTTTTCTCTAAGAAAACGCTTCTTTTGTCCTCTAAGGCATTGGCAAAGAAGGTAATGTCGCCGAGATCTACTCCCATTCCTAGAATCATTTTTTACTTTCCTACGTAGCTTTGAGGGGAAGTTTGTCCAGAAGTTGGTTCTTCTACCGAAGAGTCTACTGGATTAACAACAGGCGGAACCACAGAAAAAACTTTTTCCTCAAAGTCGTAAGTTACTTTGGGAGCCAAGAGCATTTCAATCTCTTTTTCCCGGGCGAGTTTACCGTTTTTCGCGAAGGGTTTTTCTTGGCGAACTTGAACAAGGTTCTCTTGTCCAATTAAAATACGATGCTCTCGTTGGTAGCGACGTATCCAGCGTTTTTGTTGTTTTTCTTGGTACTTTTGGTACTCTTCTTCGCTAAGACGAGTGTAAAGGCGTTCGGGATGAACTAGGCAGAGCATTGCACCAACGTGTCCGAATCCTAGGCTTGTCAGTAAACCTGCAGCTATTTTCCCTGGGCCTACTTCTAGCGTTTGGTCAGAAAAGACGAGCTGAGAGAAGGAGCTTAGGCGTTCGTCGACGTCATCTAAGTTCGGGTTGCCTGGAATCACTCCGCTTTCCATGGCCTGCAGTAGTCCGCTGAGCTGCCAAGCGGCGGAGCCTCCTTTGCAATGCCCGGTGATGGATTTTTGCGAGATGGTCAGGAGAGGTGAACTCTCTTTTCGTCCCAAGTGTTCCATTAGACGGTGGTAGAGTTCGCTTTCATTGATATCGTTGGCTTGGGTTGAAGTGTCGTGCTTGGAAACAACAGCGATGTCGTCTACGGTGAGCCCATAGTCTGCGAGAGCTTGACGTAAAGGCGAAGGGCCACTCATTTTATTCTCTGCGCCCACACTTAGAAGTCCTAAGCCGGGAGCAGGTATAGAGTTATTAATTCCATCGGAGGCGCTATGGGCCATCGCTACGACTCCATAGATGGGAAGTCCCATTTGAATAGCCAAATCGCCTCGGCAAAGAAGGACACTTCCTCCTCCTTGGGCTTCGACAAAACCACTTCTCCTGCTGTCATTAGGGCGACAGATTTGTTCCACTCCAAAGCCTTGTTTTTTCATTTCATCAGAATTAGCAGTAGCGCTCATATCCGAGAAACCACCCATTCCGGCATCTCCTAGGTCATCGTATCCTCCAGTCACCATAAAATCGGCTTTGCCTGCTAGTATTTTCTCCATCGCCACTTCTACAGAGACAGCTGCACTGGCACAAGCATCAGCGGGTGATATAGTTGGGCCATAGCTTCCAATATAGCTTTGTACGGCATGAGCTCCCATAACGTTGACGAGAGTTTCTTGCAGGTGGTCGTTTGGTCTGGGTTGATCAAGAACATAGTGGCGGTAGAGTTGCTCCATTGATTGCATTCCCCCCATTCCGCTACCTTGGGTATTTCCTACTCGGCAAGGATGTATGTGCTGGTAGAGCTCTTCGGGCTCCAGTCCACTGGCTAAGAAAGCTTCGCTTGTTCCGACTAAATTAAAGCGGGTATTGCGGTCGATCTGCTCAGCCATTTCTCGAGGAAGACCTAGACGGCTAGCATTCCAGCCTGTAGGAATTTGTCCACTGATGCTACGAGTCAGTTTTTCTTGGCGAGGAACTCGGATCATCGTACCTTTTCTTAAAACCACTTGGTAGGTTTCGCTTTGTTCGTTATAGAAATAAGCTGTCTTCTCGGGGTTGGCTTGGCAGTATTTTAAAGCCATCTCCTTGTCGTTGACTTGGAAGCTGAGGTCTTTTTCTAAAGGTACTTCGGTGTACACTTCCATAGCTTTAGGGTCAAAACCTGCTTGGCTTTCTATTTCGCGAATTCCGACTGATTTTATAAGTTTTTCTTGGTAGTGAGAAAGAACTTCTTTTTCTGCGATAGGTTCTTGGGTTTCTGCATCGACCCAGCCCACATAGTTGCGGGAAGAAGAGAACTCAATCCAACCGGCCATCCGAGCGAGCTCGATGGCTCCTTGCGCACTAAAAGCTCTGTTTTGTTCTCGCTCCCAACGTAAGCGACTGTTCCCAAAAGTTCCTACTTCTCCAAAGCCCACAACAACAATAGACTTAGCTAAGTCTATTTGAGCTTGGGGCAAGTGGCTTATCTTTTTCCAAGAAGGCAACTGGGGAAAATCGAAGGTATTGAGCGGTAAAACCTTGCTCTGACTTCTTTGAACTTTCTCGTTGCTTGTTCTCAAAATTGAGCTTTCATTTTGTAAGCGAAGGCGTATTTCTTGAAGGGCTTTTCCTAACTGAGGAACTTTCCCCATACCAGCGGTAAGATCTGCAACCAAAGGTGCTTTGCGTGCTTCTTGGCAAAGAGGTTCTCTTAACAAGCTTGTCAAAAGAAAGCCCATTTCTGTTCCAGAAAAAGTTCTTACAGCATGTTCTGCTTCTAGAGAAGCCGCAACAATATCATTTGCTTCCATTAAGCCTGTAGAACGGACCCAACCAATTTTAGCACCGATTAAGCTACAAGCCTCGGCCCACTCTGCTCTTTCCGAAAACCATTTTTCTAGTAGAACCTCTAAAGCTGCTTTGGTTTCCGCGTACAAGCCATCATAGCCAAATTGACCGTGATTAGGCGAAAGAGGGAGGAGAACTTGAATCGTTCGACTAGGATCAGTGGATTGGATAGTGGCTTGAGCCGCCTGAGCTATCAACTTCTCTACTCCAAAGAGCATAACTCGCAATGTAGCCATGGAACTATCATCTAAATGCGCTAAGCTGTTTTCCTCTTGAGTAGCTCCAAAAGGAATGAGATAATCTAGTTGCCAAGGAGCTTTTTCTCGTCCACAAGCTTCTCGGCCAGGCTGATAAATCCAACGAATTAGGTTTTCGATATCTTGCTGACTACCTTGGTTAAAAGGAATAACGTGGAGTTGTGCTCCTTCGCTTGCGCATTTCTGGTAAACCTCTCGGTAAAACTTCAAACGGGAAGGATTGGGATTGGTTGTTGTGACAATAACCCGAGCCCCTCCTCGTAGTAAGTTTTCAACAACAGCAAGAGCAATAGAATGAGGACTAGCTCCTGTTACCAGAGCTACTTTTCCTTGAAAAGAAAGGTTTTTTGTCACTTGTTCTTTTAGAACCGTTTGCCATACCCCTCTTATTTCTGGAGTTTCTTCTTTATGATGAGCTTGAAGAGATAAGCCCAAGTCACCTTGAATAAAGTCCAGAGCATTTTTTTCTTCCAGACGAGGGATTTCCTGGTAATGCCAAAATCCTCTATCGTCTTGAGAGATACTAGGAGCACTCGGGGTGAAGCAAAGTCCACTAGATAACTCTTCTCCTTGGCAAAGCTGGTCCCACTTCTTGAGCAACTCCACTTTGTCTTTTTGGACAAATTTTTCGCGTAAGCTCAGAAGAAGTTTTTTCGCCTGACTTGATAAGCGCACTTGTAAACTAGCAGATAGAGTATTCCAGTCTTCTTCGCTTAAATTTCCTCGCTCCAGTTTCCAATATAGGTGAACAATGTCCCGACGAATCCAATTCCAAGCAGAATGGAAAGAACGAATTTTCTCGACATTAAAAACGGGACGAATCGCTCTAGTATAGCTTGGCCCATGTTCTTTTTGCCAATTTTGTCCAGAGTTAGAATCTTCTAAAGCCTCACGATCTTTTTCTAAAAGAGAAGCGTAAGGATCGTGTCCTAAGGCCTCTTCCAGAAAGCGAGCAACTTGAACAAAAGCCCCTTGAGCTCCAAAGTAGCGAGCCAAGGCTTTATCTAAAGCATCTTTTTCTACAGCCGAGCTTACCGAAGCCGTTTCCTGGGAAGAAAAACTCACTCTGTGTATTTGCTGGTAATGATCTAATAGCTGCTCTAAAAAGACTTCTACTTCTTTTCTTTGCCCAAAAGATGTTTTTGCGACCGCAAAACTCTGTCCACTGCGGTTAGATGTATCGAGGAAATGGCTAAGGGCCAAGTAGGACAGAATTTGATGTACACACTCTTCAGGAATATCCCAATTTTCTTGGTAGTAGGCAAAAATATCTTTAACTGTGAAGTTGGTTGCCCCAAACATTTTTTTAATCGCTTCTTGGTGACTGACACGCAAATAAGGGCCCGGTTGTTGGTAGCGATTTTTCGTATTTTTTTCGATAGAAGCGATGAGTTCTTGAATAGGGATTTCATGAGCGCTGTCCATAGGAGCAATATTAAACTCATTCCATAAATCAACTAAGACTTGGTTACGACGAGAGGAATTTCCTCCCAGAAGTTGATCAACTGTTTCTTCCGCTTCAATTTCTTCTGGCCAAAGTTTTGCTTGCAAAGAAAGAATCGTTTTCACGGCATGTTTTGTCGAAGAAGGAATATCTATTTTACTTCCTGTAGGAGCGGGAGAAAAGGTTTTTTGCTCTGCTTTAGGAGGGGAACTGAGTTTTGGTTCACTGACGATTTCTGCGGTCGGAGAAGAAGTTTTTTCAACGACAGTTTCTTCATCTTCCCACTCAGGAGTTGCTAAGAAACAAATCTGTTCGTAGTCTCTTTCTGCATGAACCACTTCAATGTCTTTTCTTCCTTGAGAGCTAAAGTGCATAGTTTGCTGGAGCATACTGGACAAAGTGGGTTGGGTTTCTACTCCCACTTCTACTAAGCGGTCAATACCACTAAGAGAGTCTAAAAATAGATCTTGGGTTTCAATCCAGCGAACAGGAAAAGCAAATTGGTAGGCCAAAAGCTCGATGAGTAAAAGACGACGACATTTCTCTTCTTTTTCAGAAGCAAGGGGAAGCTGGGCAAGTATTTCTTTAACAACAATAGACTCTGTTACTTGGTAAGTTTCTTCTAAAAAGCTTTTTTCCAAAGAAAAAGGGCGTGCGACTAAATTGGGTAAATAACGTCCGTCTAAATTTTTATATTCTTGGTCGCTAGTAAATGTTTTATTCAATACGCGGCGAAAATGATCTACTCCTGTTTTTAAAAGCGAAGAGTGAAAAGGAACATCAACTCCGGGAACTGGCATGTACGCTTTTTTTTCTGAGGTAGAAAATTCACCAAGGCGAACTTTAAGTAGTTGGAGAGCTTTGAGATCACCAGCAACAGAATATTGACGACCTCGGACATTGTGGTTGACAATTTCGAGAGGAAGCTGTGTTTTTTCGGCAACCTCCGCGACGAGAGCAAAGGCTTTTTCTTCGGACAAATTTGCTCGGTGTGGACAAATCACTCCCATTCCATAGGGAGATATTCCTTCTTCATTGCGGGGAACAAAGTTTTGCATTGTCAGGCCGCGTTGGTAGACCACTTCGATCATTTTTTCTAGTGAGATAATATTGGCGCAAGCTGCTAGAGAGGAGTACTCTCCTAAACTATGCCCTCCAAACATCATGTCTTTAGAGAAAAGAGATCGTTTTTTTAAATCGGTCAAAGTGGCAATTCCATGAACGACTAAAGCCACTTGAGTAAATTGAGTGAGAAATAAGACACCTTCTTGGTGAACCCATTTTTCTCCTCGAACATAGATTTTCTTGGGGTTTTTCTCAACTATCTCTAAAAGAGAAAAACCTAGACTCTGTCGAGTAAAAATATCTGCTTGGGTCCAAACTTCACGAACTAAGCGAGATTCTTGGCGTAGTTTACTTCCCATTCCGGTAACTTGAACACCTTGTCCCGGAAAAACTAAAGCTGTTCGAGGCGCTTTTAGGTAAATTTTTCCCGTGAGTACAGGAAGTTTTTCCCCTTTCCTTTCGACCAATGAAGTTACTTCTAAAACTAAGCGACCTTCTTGCATCGCAATATGCCGAGTTTGTGTGGTAATCTTTTCTCCGGGGAAAGCAGGGGAGGAAAAATTCACCTCCATTTTCTGAACTTTTTGCTCTCCGAGTATTCCCAAATGTTCTTCTACTGTCCGCAAAGCGTTAGCTTTTAGCCACATTCCATGGACAATGGGTTCAGAAAACCCTATCCAGGAAGCAATAATTGAATCGCGGTGAATAGGGTTATAGTCTCCGCTAGCTAAGGCATAGAAGAGAGTTTCGTTAGGAATATGGGTAGTATTCTTACTAAAAGTGTAAGGAGTATCTAAAGAAATTTCTTCTGCTCTTGTCGGCTCTTCCCATAGAGAAACAAAGCTTTCTTCTTGAGAAAGAGAAGATTTTTCTCGAAAGAGAAAAGCACTTTCGACTTTGGCATAAAGAGTTTTTTCATCTTTAATACAAGCACGAACCACAACCGTTTTGCCTTCAGGTTCTGTTTTGACTTGATGTAAAACTGCTTCTACTTGGTAGCTATGCTCTTGCCCTAAAAAAGGATGAACTTGCTCAACGGCGTTGCTTAAGTGAACCAAAGAGAAAAAATCTCCTCGGGCTGATGGGGAAAGTAAAGTTCGAAAAATCGGTTTCCAGGCCACAACAAAGGCCATTGATAAGGGAGGAGTTATTTTGTCTTGAGGGGTACTTCCCGGAGCAACGGCTTGAAGATACTCTTTTATGTCATTTTTGGTGACTCTTTTTTCTTCTTGTGATTTTGGAGAAAACTCTTGTTTTTTATTAGAATCATCCAAAAAGAGAAGATCTTCATAAAAACTAATAATGTTTTCTTTTCTCTCCTCCTCTTGTTCTGAAAAATCATAAGGGGGATAAAAATCAGGTTGGCAAGAGAAGGGGATTTCTAAAGGAACAATCCGACCTTCTTCTGTCGGTAGACTGTGGTATATAGTTAGATAGATTTGATTTTCTTCGAAAATCTCTAAGGAAAGTAAATCTCTGTCCTCTTTTAAGGTAAGCTTTTTCAGCTCTCCATTTTCTTCTAAACAGAGCAAAGTTTTTCCCTGCCCTGACTGAACTAAAGAAGGAATATAGTTCGGAAAACTTATCTTTCCTCGGCTTAAACAAGGAGCTTTGATTAAACGCACTAGATGCCCAGAAAAACAAGAAAGAGTTTCTTCTAAACAAATATTAGAGGAAGAAAAATCGATACTTTTTAAGCTTTGCTCTACAGACTCACGCTCTTTTTTTGGAAAAGGCGCTATTTTTTCGGAAGCATCTATAACCGCTTTGTGAAAACGGCCAAAAAGTTCTGTAATCGGTTCATTTATCCGATCTATACCAGAGACAGCGCGAGGTCCTGGAGTTTGAAAAACTTCATCCGCGGAATAAAGTTCACTATTACAAAAGTGAAGACTGTCGCTTTTATACCATTTACGGATACTCTCATCAATAATGGGAACAAAGTTGACTGGTTTTCCAGGAGATTGACATATAGTGTAAATGAAATATTCTTGGTCGAAGGCTGATAAAGGCAATACGTCTACTAATTCACTGGCGGTAGCAATTTTAGCAAGAAGACTAGAAGGAGTATTGTATTCCGAGGCGACAATGATCGTTTCTTCTAGAGAAAAACGCTCTAAAGTTCTTTTGACCATTAGAGCAAAGCGAGATCGATAGGTCTTATCAATCCAAACTCCATCCTCATAAATTCCTTTTTCACCTCTCGCCATAAGATCGGCCATTCTCTGAAGTACCGCCAAGTAAGACATCTCCGTGAGATCACCAAAAAACGGTTTAGCCGTTTGGTTCATGAGATTAAGAATGCTTTCTTTTTCTTGGGCCACTGCCTTAGCGTTACCAGCAACTTTATCAAGGAGACGTCCTAGTTTAGCAGTTGTATTTTCGATATAATAAATATCCGCATCTAAAGGACTTTTTCCTGTTGTCATCTCTCCTTTTATTTGTCCGGGAGTAATCCATTCTTGCCAGCTTTTTGTTCCTTCGGTTTTCAGAAGAGCTTCTTTACAAGAAAGAGAAGCTTCTGATTCTCGGCAAGCCATTGCAAGTGTTCCGATAAAGGCACCATCTAAAGGCATTTTAGGCATAGCGTAGCGAGCCGTGCTCCATTCCCCTGTCAAGAACTCCACAACATCTTTTTCTTCCCGAATTCCTCCTCCTGCTAGAACAAAGAGATTCTTTCTTTGGCGAATTTTATAGTAGTTTTGCACTAAAACTCGGTGTAGGTCATACCAGCCATGATGTCCTCCCGCTAAGCCTCCTTCGACTTGCATACAGAGAGGATACTCTTCTAAAGCATCGGCAATGCTTAAAACCTCTGCGATTTGTTTAGGAGTACCTGGCTTAAAAGCGTTTAAGAAAATACCTGCACCACAAAGCTTTTTAATGAGTTCCGTCGCTTCTCTCACTTCAGGAATCCCTGCTGAAATAGTCACTCCAATAATAGGATAGCCTTCTTTTTTTAGCTGAAAGATAAGACCTTGTTTCTTAATCTGAAGATCCCACAAGTAGGGGTCTAGGTAAAGAGTATTAATGACCACTCCTTGTCCGGGCTCTAGTTTTTCTCTGAGCTCATCCATCCGCTTGCGAAAAATTTCTTCGGTAACTTGCCCCCCACCAGCTAGCTCAGCGACAAATCCGGCATTCGCGGTTACCGCCACAATATTAGATGTCACCGTGGTAGGAGTCATCCCTGGTAAAATAATAGGGGAACGTCCACACCAATTAGTAAAACGGTTAGAGAGGTATTCTCTTCCGTTTTTTTCTTGCGTAGTGGGAGCAAACTCGCTCCAATCTTGGGCCCAAGGGATAGACTCATTTTTCTGACTGACCAAAGCACTAAGGTCACGAGGGTTAGAGGCGGCTATTACTTTTACTCCACAACCTTCTATGACAAAGCGAGATAACCGAGCGATATCCTCTCCGGGACCCAAATCAACTATATGGCTGTATCCCGTCGAAGAATTGATAGAAGAAAGAGTTTTTTGCCAATCGACAGGAGCCAAAACCTGTAAGCGCACAACTTCATTAACCAGATCATTCGCTTCGCGAATATCTTCTCCTGTCTCGGTAGAAAAGACTGGTAGTCTTAGCTCCGAGCGAGAAACACTCCAATTAATCCGCTTTAAATCCTCTAATAGTCGTGGGGCCGCTTTATTCATCAAGGAAGAATGGAAAGGAGCGGACGCTGGTAAGTAGTTAAAAGTAAAATCTTGCCGAGGTAAAGAATTTTTGTCAGAGAAACGTTTTTCTAAAAAATATCGAAAACTCTCTAGCTCTTGAGGAAAACCAGATATAACTTTTTTCAAAGGGCCATTGTGCAAAGAAAGCTCCCAAGAGCAAGCTCCCTGGGTTTGAATATACTGTGTCTTAAGTTGTTCGATCTCTTGTGCGGTAAAGCCACCAATCACAGCCATAGGAGAAGGTGCTCCTCCCGTTTCTTCTTCTGCCTTTTTAGCAATGTCACGAGAGCAAGACAAAATTCCTACGCTTTCTTGGCACCGAATTCCTTGCCATAGCAAATAAGCCGAAGTGTCTGCCGCTTTCTCTAAAAGTTCTTCTTCTGATAGACCTAAGGAAATCAAAAGAGCAGACATAATTCCTTGGCTATGCCCGACAAGAGACTTAACCCAAGAAGTAGGGTTGTCTATAGCAAAACCATGGCTAGATAAACTAAAGTAGCGAGACATTTGAGTCAAAAAAGTTAAAGGTTGTGAGACAGCAGAAGAAGATAAATAAGCACTATCTGGTTTTTTTTCTTCGTCTTGCAACCATGTAAGAAAACTCATTCCCTGTCTTAAATAACCACACTTTAGAGCCTGTCTTGTTTCTGTCTCTGATTCTAGAACTCGTTCTGATTTTTCTAGAAAACGCTGTACAATCGGATATTTTTCCCACAGCTCTTTTAATTCACTAAAATAATCGTTGGCGTTTCCTGCAAAAGAAAGGACGATACCCACTTTTTTTTCTTGGGCCAACTTCATAATGGCTGGTTGAGAAGAGTATTTTTTTTGCTTAAGAAGTTCTTTGTAAGCCAATTGAAAACGACTAGTTGGTTGATAATTACTAAAAGGAGAACGCGAAATAGAATGAATAGCTTGCTTTTTTAAACTATCTAAGACTAAAATAAAGTCTCCGTTCACGCTAGATTTTTGTTTTTCCCATATCTCTATTAGATCGAGAACCCCTTCTATTTCATCGTTGACAGGAGAGTGATAGTTTTGCCAAAGCTTAGAAATCTCTGTTGCCAAGTTCTCTGGAACCTGGGCTCTTAGTTCTACGTTCTTGTAAGGGGCATAAATCCACATTAAGTTGCCGTTCATGCTCTCTCCTTTTTTCATTATTAAAAAATATATTGTCTCGAAGGATTGCAATCTATATAATCGCAGCATTCGAGCTTAATTATTTATGTATTATTTATGTATTATTTATGTATTAAAATGTATGAGTGCAGGTTAAATCTTAGCAAACCCACCTGGCAATGCGAAGTCACTAACCTAAAAACTCTAAGTAAACTAAGGAAACACTAAAAGCTCACTAACGCACTAACAACGCTAAAAAATATGAAGCTAACTGACGAAAAAAAGAAAGAAATATTAGACGCTGTCATTGAGCAGCATTTCTGCAATGCTCCTATTGAACGTTTGGTTTTAGAGTATTTGTATGAAAAATCACTTCAGGGAAAAAGGGCCACTACAAATGACATTTGTGCGCATCTGAAAAATATTGGAGAAGAAACCTCGGCAGGAGCTGTCCGTGGGACAATTATGCGCATTCGTCATAAGTTGTTAAAATACCGAGAACAAGCCGAAGAGGAAGCTTTTCATTTGATTTTCCCCGAAAAATCTTCTCCTCAAGGTTATCTCTTACAGTTTGAGCGTAACTCTCGCCAAATGAAAAGTTCTGTTGTGGTAGACCCGTGGCTAGTAAAAAACTGGGAGGTTTTAAAAGGACAAGGGATTCGAGGTTTTTGGAAGGGGTTGAGTTTACCGGATGGGGGACGCGGGCCGATCAAACTTTACACTTGGGTCAACTCTCTTTCTGATCCGGAGGGAAAAGAAGAAAGATTTATGTTTTTAATCAACTCTCCTTCTTTGACAAGACCGCGAATTGGAATGATTGAGGGAGAAATTAAAAACTGTGTTTTATCTATGGAGGGGAAATGGTCCGCCGTTTACCCCGAAAAAGGGATGGAACATTTTCAGCTAAATGCTCAGATTTGGCCTTTTCGGCGCAGTGAAAAAGAACCTGTAGGTTTTGCCGGACGATTCATTCTATCAAATGAAGAACATAATCCTTATCAGCAAGGGCAAATTGAGCTGACTTATTGTCCGCTAGAGTCTCTGAATACGGAAGATTTGGCCGCTTTTGTGGCTAAAAAAGAATGAGGCACTTGGAAAGAAATAATCTCCCTATCTGCTTGATCTTTTGTTTGCTAGCTGCGTTGCTTCTCTGTTACAGAAAAAATTTTAATGACAAGAGGCGCCATCGAAAGCGCCTTGCTAGCAAACAAAATCTGCTGCGCAACTAGAGAGATTATTTCTTTCCAAGCACCTGAGAAGAAAAATTGGGAGACCATTTGGGCCTCCCGTATTTTAATCATTAGCTTGTCCAGTAAGGAGTAAAGTCCTTGACTGTCTTGTGGTCTAATCTTGTTGATAATTGAAGAAGTAGACGGATACAGCTAGCGACATCTTCTAAGGAAAGCAAGCTAACGTGGGTATGTATGTGACGACAAGGAACCCCTAAAACAAGAGAAGGGCATCCTCTTTCATAGAGGTGAAAAACTCCTGCATCTGTTCCTCCGGCCGCAATGGCTGAAAGTTGATGAGGAATTTCTAATTCTTCCGCTTTGTCAATAACGTACTCTCGTAGATAAATATTAGGCATCATCGTGCCATCATAGGTAACAATAGACATCCCGTGTCCCATTTTAGCAAAAGCTTTATCTTCTGGAATTCCAGGAATATCAGAAGCAACATCAGATTCTATGGCAAAGGAAATATCTGGCTTTACAGTGGCAACGGTGGTACGAGCTCCGCGCACTCCTATTTCTTCTTGAACGGTAGCCGCTCCGACCATTCGGTTAGGGTGTTCAATCCCCAATTCTTTCAAAAAACGAATGGTTTCAAGTATAACAAAGACCCCAACTCTATCATCGAAAGCTTTGCCCATAGCAACACTTCCGTTTTTAATTAGCTCAAACTGAGACAAAGGGACAACGGGGTCACCAATTCGTACTCCCATATCCTCTACTTCTTTGCGCTTGCCACATCCGACATCAATAAACATATCTTCTTTTTTTATAACATCATTACGGCGCACGAGTATTTGAGGAACTGAACAAATAACTCCGGTTAGTTTTTTACCTTTGCGGGTGACAATAGAAACCTTTTGTCCCAGTAATGTTTGGTTTGACCAAGCCCCTATTGGAAGAAATCGTAAGAAGCCACTATCATTGATGTGAGTAATGATAAAACCAATTTCATCGACGTGTCCCGCCATTAAAACGACAGGACCATCTTCTTTCCCCTTTTTTTCAAAAATAAAGGAGCCCGTTTTATCAGAGTTAACTTCATCCACATAAGGAGTGATATATTCCTTGACAATTTTAACGGTTCGATGTTCATACCCGGAAGGGCCAAAAGCTTCGGAAAGCTCTTTTAGAAGATCTAAATTTAAATCTTTAATTCCGATCATGAAAAATACCTCTTTCTGTTTTTATAAGGCGATTATCGTAACCTAAAGTAGATTTTTTTGCAAGGTAGTTTTTTATAGGCAGTGACTCCAGTATCTTATAAACATTTTTCCAAGTTTTTAGGGCGAGAAGTAAAAGTTTCTGGCATTTTGTTATCTTTTTTATTGACTTTTTTCTTGAAACACCTATTATTATAGTAGATTAAAATGACTAAACATTTTCTTAAAACATTTTCCTGACTAAGTATCTGTGATAGATTTAGTGAGTGGAAACCTACTGCGTAGGAATTTCCTCGAAAGGGAATTTATGAAAATTTTTCAAATTACAATGTTCTTATTTTTGAGTTTAGGGGTATTTTCTATTCCTCTAATCGCTCAAGAAGATCCTTTAGACGGCGGCAATTTAGACGATGGCAATGTAGTTGTTATTGGTATGAATGTCGATCCAGATTCTTCTTGGGATCCTTCTCAAGAGTTGGAATACGAATTTTTAAGCACAGACGAATTTCTAGAAGCTACAGATCTAGAAACAACAGAAAGTTCAGATGTTTCTGAAGAAATTTCTGGCTTTTCATCTTCTGGCTTTGCTATTGGTCTTAGTGCCACGGGCAATGATCCTTTTGGAAATACTCTAGTCTCTAATACCCAAGATGGTAGTGGGCTCGTTCTTTCTGAATTTGAAGACAATGTTGTTCCAGAGCCTTCTTCCTTGGCTCTTTTTCTGATAGCTATTTTAAGTGCTTGGGGCTATCGCCGTCAAAAATAGTTTGAGCGGTAGTTCCATTCTTTTTTGTATTTTTTTTGTATTCTTTTTTTGTTAAGTTAAAGTAGATTCATAATTCTTCTTTACACACATGTCTTTTAGCATTTTCCTGCCGCCATTATTCCTAGGGATCTCAATAGAACATTCAAAAGTAACAAATCTTTTACTTCCCAAACCTAAATTACTCCCTAGTTGAAGAAGTTGCTATGTATTATCCCTTGTTAAAAATCAAAATCTCTGACTATCTTCAGAAATTTTTTTAATGGAAGTGCCCTTATGACTTACAGGAAATTGATTTTGGGGATTTTACTCGCTATTATCTTTGCAGCAACCTTCCTTCTAGTTAACTATTTTCGTCCCGAAAAAAGAAAGCTCCGCCACTATACCCGAGGAATTATCTATGCAAAGCAAGGAAATATGGGATCAGCAATTCAAGAGTTTCGCTTTGCTTTATCTATAGCCCCACTCTCCCATGACATCCGCTTTGCGTTAGCCAAAGCTTATGCTGCTATTGAGAATAACGAAGAAACTAAAAAGCAACTCCAACAAATTCTAGTGGCCCAGCCCTCTCACAGTAAAGCTTGCCAGGCTCTTGTTAATATTTATAGAGAAGAGAAAGATTATCCTAAGGCTTTAGAGTATTGTCTGCATTTTTTTAAAACAACCCCTCAAGATGTGCCTATTCTAAATGTTTACGGCTTGGTTCTATCTCAAATAGGACAAAAAGAAAAATCAGAGCAAGCTTTTCAAAAAGCTATTTCCTTAGACCCTGAAAACTCAGATGCTCATCTTCACCTGTCACGTCTTTACTGGAACACACAAAGAGAAAAAGCAGCTATCAACTTAGCTCATCTGTATTTAGCTAAACAACCTGATAACTACGACCTGCGATTACAACTAGGACGATTTCTCCAAGCCCAAAAGAAAAACAAAGAAGCCGTGGAGCAGTTTTCTTACTTGTATAAGACAAACCCAGACTTTGTAAATAAAGGTGCTCCTTACTTAGCCGTTTCTTGGCTAAAAAGTGGCGATTTAGATAATGCTGTAAAACTTGCCAAACAAGCTTTGGCTGTAACTCCCAGCAGAATAAACCGTAACCCTATTCTTGTTTATGTTCAAGCGCGAGGGTTGATGAAAGAAAGACGTTACTGGGAAGCTTTAAAGGAGTTGGAGTGGGCAAAGAAGGCTTGGGAAAAGCAAATCTTAACTCCTCCAGGAGAATTGCTCTATGCTTTATCTGTCGCTTATGTTCGAGTTGAGAAAAGTCTTCTAGCAATCACTGAGCTAGAAAATCTCGTCCGCAAATTTCCTACTTTTTTGCCGGCAAGAGAACTGCTCATTCGGCAGTTTATGAGACAAAGACAACTTGACAAAGCTTATTACCAGTGCGAAGAGACTCTTGACCTTTTCTCCAGCAATAAAAAAGTTCTCTTTCTCAAAGTCAAGATTCTCTTGGAAAAAGGTGATCTGGAAGAAGCAAAGGATGTCTGTGAGGATCTTTCCTTGTATGCCTCAAGCTCATTGGAAACTCAGATGAGCCTAATACTCCTTGCTATTTCCCAAGAGAAATACGAAGAGGCCCTAGAACTCCTTCATGAAATCCGAGTAAAAAAATCCCAGAACTCATACATTATGTACTTAATAGCACGGTGTTTCTTTTTTCAAAAAAAACTTCATGAGGCTTTAAAGTTCTCTTACCAAGTTCTAAAAGAATATCCTAAGTTTACTCCCAACCTTCTCTTGTTAGCTGAGATACGTGTTTTTCAAGGGGATCTAGGAGAAGCGAGTAAAATATATACTCGTTTGATCAAAGTACTTCCTCAAAGTAAAGAGCTTGTTATCAACTTGATCAACCTTTACCTCAAACTAAAAAAAGCGCAACAAGCTCAGGAGTTCCTCGCTCAAACTACTTGGAAAAACTCTACATCTCCCACTATTTTGGAGTCTTGGGGAAAAATTCATTTTGCTCAAGAAGATTTTCAGAGAGCCTTAGACTATTTTAAGAAAATCCCTCGTAAAACTCATTCTCTTTACATTTTATTAGCAGACTCTTATGCCCGAATGGAAGATTATCGGACAGCAGTAGATTTTTACTCTATTGCCGAGAAAATTGGTGACAATCCCCAGGTTCAGCTAAAAAAAGCCATTTTTCTATATTTACAAAGAAAAAACATAGAAGCCTCTTTGGTTCTAGAAAACTATATGGAAAAAAAACCTGACGATGATTTAGTGCAAATTTTCTGGGGAGAAATTTTATATCACTTGGGAGATGAATCAGGAGCTCTTTATAAAATTCAAGAAGTTATAGAGAAGAAAAGTCCTTATGCTTGGCTCGGAGAGTTGGTGCAAAGTGCTATTTCCTTACAAAAAGGCACTACCCCTTCCTTTTCTTCTTATCCTCTTTCCCAAAACGAAAATATATCCTCTTCTTTTCGAGAAGAGCTTGGACGGCTGGTTCATTTTTGCGAAAAGGAAAAAGTCCGCTTATACCCTCTTACCACAGCCATTCTCTTCAAGGAGATGAAAGAACCTTGGGCCTCTTGGCTTTCTTACGAAGAAATCTCTCCTTTCATCTCAAATCAACCCTTTGCCTTGTACATGAAAGCCACTCTTTTAGACCAACAGGGAAAAAGTCTAGAAGGAAGAAGTATCTTAGAAAAGCTTGTTCAGATGGAAGGCGCTATTATTAATGTATATATTAAGTTAGCTATAATTCTCATGCAAAAAAGAGATTTCAAAAAAGCCAAAGAACTTCTCCAAGCGGCTCTTTTCTTAGAAAGCAATTCTCCTCATGCTATTGTTCTCTCCGCTCTTTGCGTTCAAAACCTCAAACAAACAAAGCAAGCAGTCTCCTATTACAAACAGTTTTTAGCTCTCCCCTCGAAAGAGCAAAAACATAACCTAAAAATGCTCACATACAAAAACCTAGCCAGACTCCTTCTCACTTTAGACAGAAAACACTTTCAACCCGCCCATGCTTACGCCAAAAAAGCCTATACCGAAAACCCTTACGATGCCGATACTGTTAACACCCTCGGTTGGAGTTATTACCGCAACGAAGACTATTATAATGCCTTAGAAAATTTCAGCTATGCTCGCTACCTAGATCCCGATAACCTAGACATCCAATACCGACTTGCCGTAACCTATGCCCGGACAGCCCAATGGAAAACTGCTCAAGAAACCGTGGTTAAAATATTGGATAGGAAGCGCACCTTTAAGAACCAGGGGAAAGCGGAAAAATTACTCCGTTACGTTATTGCCAAGCAACAAAATGGTTCGTAGAGGGGTTTTAAAATTTCTCGATCTGCGCGTCAGCATAAATTTTTCTTTTTTCGCATTTGAGGTTAATTGTACAGGTCGAAATTTTTCTATGAACATTTGCTTTACTCATAGTACAATTCTACCCATACTAAAAAAAACTTGGATATTGAGACCTATTTTTGTATGATAGACAAACTATTATTGTTTCAGAGAGATAGCTATTTCTCTCAGTCTCTACAAAAGGAGGTTTTGTAGTATGCGTTTATTTTTCTCTATTCTTTTAGTTTGTTCTCTTAGCTTCAGTTTTGCCTCTGATCTAGAACAAGCGCCCCAAAATTTTTCTTTGGGTAATGCTCCTGCTGTTTTCGTAGATTTTCAAACTGCTCAAATGGATGTGGTTTTTGATGTCTCAACGCGCACTGCTCAGAGCAATGTCAAAGTGACTTTCTATCAACCAGCCAGTGGCTATCCTATTTTTGATTTAGTTCCTTCTGTAACTGGTCTAAAAATAGACAACAAAGTCGTCACTGCTGAGTTGGTTCAAGAAGTGTCTTCTCCTGATTCCAGTGCTCGTTTCCGCGCGATCAAAAAAGTCTTGGCTGCTGGTCATCATACTATGGAAATCAGCTACCAGATGAATACAAAGAATCTTGTCTTTAGTGGCGGAGGAGCGCATTTTGGAACTTTCATGTCTGACCTAAGCAGAAGAACTTTCCTAGAGCAATACTTTCCTACTAACTTTGAGTACGATCAATACCAAGGCAATATGACATTAAAAATTGACAACGCCAGCTACGAGCACAGAGTTATGTGCAATGGTGACTTAAAGAGTTTAGGCTTCAATCATTTCTCGATTGCTTTCCCTGATTACTTTACGACATCTACTTTCTATGTTCATATCGTCAACCCAAAGCAAATGACCATCGTAGAAGATGTTTACTCTGGTCTCAATGCCGAAATCCCTTTGACTGTTTATGCCAAGAGTAGTTCTCTTGCCCAACAGGGCATGACTAACCTGAAGAAATTCATGAAAGAGTTAGAAGGGACCTTTGGAGCTTATGCTCATAAAAGCTTTGTTGCCTATATGACTCCTGGTGGAGGGGGAATGGAGCACTGTGGAGCGACAATCACTTCTCAATGGGCTCTAGGACATGAGTTAACTCACTCTTGGTTCGCTCGGGGAATTATGTCTGCTAATGGTAACTCCGGCTGGATGGATGAAGCGATTGCTAGTTGGCGTGATGCGGGTTATCCGCGTCCTAACAAGCTCACTTCTCGTAGCCCAGTGAATCTCTCTGCTTACTCTGAGTACAAGCGGCACACCACTCGTTTGGCTTACAGTAAAGGAAAGACCTTTATTTCTGAGCTAGATTATCTTCTTAAGAATGAAGGGGGCATGAGAACACAGCTGAAAGAGTTCTTTGCGGAAAATCAAAGAAAGCCAATTAACACCAGCGTTTTTGAGCGTTTCTTGCAAAGCAAAAGCAAACAAGGTCTCAACAGCTACTTCTCTCGCTATGTCTATGGAAAAGGTGCTGACCTGACTAGCCAAGAAGAGCCTAGCGAAACGGATTCTGTTTGCCGACCTTTTAGCGAAGAAGAACTTGCGGATCTTCTTTATTAGAAGACATTAGAAGATTCGATAAAGATCAAAAAAAAAATGGGCGCTGCCAAAGAGATAAAAGTCTCTCTTGCAAGCGCCCATTTTTTTTTGATCTTTAACAAGCATGAACCAAAAGGAAAGGACCATACAAATTTTGGATCTATAAAATTATTTTTGACGTTTACAGAACATAACGGCAAAGGCAAGTAAGCTCAACAAGTAAGTACTAGGCTCTGGGACCGTCGTGTTATCTTGAGTACTAAAGCTATAAGAAGCTAGGTTATTAGGCTCATCGGTAAGAACTATTTGTAAAGTAGAGTTATCAGAAAAAGTTACTGAAGCTACCGAGTTCGCAGCAGCACCGTTGTTAAAAAAGATATTCCGATAATCCTGCCCTACATTCTGAGCTGGATCTACGTCTACATCTGCACTAAAGCCAAACGAATTTCCTGGATTGAAACCAGTGGTGGTAACACTTATGACGTCAACTCGACCTGTAGTGGCTCCATAAACACCTGTGATACCGTTTTGGCTTGTTGGCAAGCTTCCATTATCCAGGTCAAAGTGTCGAGTAAGATCACCTACGGAAAAACTAACACTAGTGATATTCAAAGTGTCCGCATCATTAATGAACGTCATTGTTGGTATATTCGTGTTGCCTGCAAGAGTGAAGGTAAAACCAATAGTCGCAGCATGAGCAAGTGAAAATATTCCAGTTAGTAATAGTAAAAAAGTAGCTATCTTAAGCTTCATGGCTTTTCCTTTTCTTCGTAAAATGGAGAACAGACCTATTTAGAGTGATGGTAAAAACTCAAGGACCCGATTAGATATCGTTAAGTTAAAACCTACCGTAATCTTTCGTAAGACTACTTCCTCTTTTTTGTATAAATAAAAAATATAAGATATTTGCAGTATACAAGAAAATTGGGAAAAAGTCAATTAATAACTATGATTTTTCTTCTTGGTAACTGCTTAGAAACACGCTGTATCTCAGAAAGGAAATAGATTTTCCAGCTGATGGAACATAAAAAGAAGAACTTGACAAAGAAACGGAATCTAGCTACAATAATGACCGTAATTTTGTCGTAGCTAAAACAGTATTGTTCTAAAAAAGAAAAACAGTAGTGTGATCTAAAAAATCTAACCCATTAAAAGAAAAAGGAGTCCTAAAATGCAATTAGGAGCATTCTCTGTGAGCCTCGTAGTAAAAGATATCAAAGTTTCTAAAGCTTTTTATGAAAAATTCGGCTTTAGTGTTTTTGGCGGAGATATGGAACAAAATTGGCTTATTATGAAAAATGGAGATGTTGTCATTGGATTATTCCAAGGAATGTTTGAAAGGAATATGATGACTTTTAATCCTGGCTGGGATCAAAACTGTAACACCTTAGATTCCTTTACTGATGCTCGCGATCTTCAACGAAAACTAAAAGTCAAAGGAGTTGAGTTCAAACAGGAGGCCGATGAAAGTACAACCGGCCCGGCCAGTTTTATGGTAATTGATCCCGATGGAAATCCTATTCTAATCGATCAACATGTATAATTTGTGTCTATATCCATGTCTAAATGTGTCTTGATCACTTCTTCGGCCGCGTATGTCATTCCCGCGAAGGGAAGGCGGGAATGACAAGATGAAAGGTTTTTATCTGAATTGGCCCCAAGATGTGATTAAATCCCTCAAATTGAGAAATTTCGCAAAAGAATTCCCTTTACTTGTACTGTAGCCTACCCTTCCGCCAATTCCTCCAGCTCCTCCCAACGCGCATAGGCTGTTTCTAAGTCTATCAAAATCTGCTCTAAACGTTTTTGCGTTTTCAAGGTATCTTCTTGTTTTTGCTGATAAAACTCAGGAGCGGCAATTTCTTCGTAGAGTTTCTGTTGCTCTTCTTCCCACTCTTCTATTTTGAGAGGAAGCTCTTCGAGTTCTTTTTTTTCTCGGAAGGAGATGTTCTTTTTACGCTCTTTTTTGATGATGACGGTTTCTTTTTTGGGCTTCTTGACTTCTTTTGGACGTTGTCGGAGCCAGTCGTCATAACCTCCGAAGTACTCTTCTATTTTGCCGTTATCAAAGACAATGCTACTAGTGACGACGTTATTGAGGAAGGCTCGGTCGTGGCTAACAAGGAAGACGGTTCCAGAGTAGTCGATCACTAACTCCTCTAAGAGTTCTAGAGTATCGGTGTCTAAGTCGTTGGTGGGTTCATCGAGAACAAGAATGTTGGAAGGTTGCAAAAAGAGTTTTGCTAGAAGTAGCCTGTTTTGCTCTCCTCCCGAGAGAGTTCGCACGGGGTTATTGACATCCCGAGGAGAAAAAAGGAAGTCTTGTAAGTAGCCCATAACATGTTTTTTTTGACCATTTATCATAACGACATCATTGCCTTCTCCGATATTGTCAAAGACAGATTTGTTTCTATCTAATTTATTGCGCAGTTGATCAAAGTAGGCAATTTGGATGTTGGTTCCTAGTTTTAGTTCTCCTTGAGAGAAAGGGAGTTCACCTAAAAGAATCTTTAGTAAAGTCGTTTTCCCGCATCCATTGGGTCCGATGATTCCGACTCTGCTTCCTCGCATAATTGTGGTAGAGAAGTTATCAATAATCGGCTTTTCTTCAGGGCTATATGAGAAAACAATATTTTCGGCATGGAGAATTAAGTTTCCTGATCTTTCTGCATTTTGGGCAATGATTTTAACCGACCCCATTTTTTTCCGTCTTTGACGATGCTCATCGCGCATCTTTTTTAGCCGCCTTACTCTTCCTTCGTTACGAGTTCGCCGCGCTTGGACTCCTGTGCGAATCCAAACCTCTTCTTGGGCCAATTCACGGTCAAATTTTTTATGCTGCTTTTCTTCCGCTTGGAGAAAAGCTTCTTTTCTCTCTAAATATTTTTCATAGCTACATTCCCAATTACTGAGATGCCCACGATCTAGTTCAATAATTCGGGTTGCTAGTTTGCGGAGAAAACTTCGGTCGTGAGTGATAAAGAGAATGGAGCCTTCATAGCGAGTAAAAAAATCCTCTAGCCATTGAATGGAAGGGATATCCAAGTGGTTAGTAGGTTCATCAAGTAAAAGAAGATCGGGTTTTTTGACGAGAGTTTGCGCTAGAAGAACGCGGCGTTTTTTTCCTGCAGAAAGAGTTTCAAAACGATCTTCTGGCTCTAAACTTAAGCGGGAAATTATTTCCTCGACACTTTGGATTTCTTCCCATCCTCCCGTTTGATCTAGTTTCGCTTGAACTTGAGAAAGTTTTTCCGTCCACTTATCATCAGAAGATTTTTCGAGTTGATGGGTGATTTTGTTATACTCGATAATAGCTTTTCCGACCTCGCCAAGGCCTTGGACGACTATATCAAAAGTAGAGCCTACCAGGTTTTGCGGAACTTCTTGTACTAAATAGGTAACACGTGCACCTTGGCTTCTTTGAATTTCTCCTTTATCTGGTAAAATTCTTCCTTCTATTAACTTGAGAAGAGTAGATTTACCTTGGCCATTTCGCCCGATCAAAGCCACTTTTTCATTCTCGTGGATTTGCAAGGAAATGTTTTCCAGAAGAGGAGTTCCTCCAAAGCCTAAAGTAACTTCCTTTAGGTCAACGAAAATCATATTTTCCTCCATGTTTTTAAAATTATGTGAATTATTTTGCTTTCTGGTTGTCATATAGACAAATTTAGTGCATAATTAAGTTAACTACAAACACAAAACTCAGGAATTTTCTCCCCCAGCAAAAATCAAAATACCAGTGGGTTCTATTTTATCGGTATCTGGGAGAAACCCTCATTTGGGAGTCTGACAATGAAAGCCTTAGCTCTTCCCTTTGATACTATTCTCTTGCCCATTTGTATTGGCATTTTCATTGCTTCTATCCTAGAAATACTTTGGCGAATATCACAACCTAAGAAATCCAAAGTTCCTATTAGAGTAGAAAGAGATGAGGATATGGAAAACTATCCGCGTGAAAATCACTATCCTTACTAAATTTCTCTAAAAAACTCTTTCGAAGAGCGTCTTGTGTTAATTCAAATTTTTTGAGTTAACACTAGGCGTTTTTTTTTTGACCTTTTCAAAAACCTCGATAACCTTTTTTAGTAAAGAATCTATCTATGAACAAAAAAGAAGAATTTGCTCAAACTCACCCGGAGGTTTACTTTCTAGATGCTAGTGAAATAGAGTCATTTCAAAGTTATCTTCGTGAACGAGGTTGGTTCTCCCAGACAGAATCTATCCTGAAAGTAACAAAAGCAGGCGACGGTAATATGAATTGTACTCTTCGCGTTGATACAGGAGAAAGAACCCTTATAGTTAAACAGTCCAGACCTTGGGTCGAAAAATACGATCATATAGAGGCTCCTTGGGATCGGGCTTTGTTTGAGGGACTATTTTTTCAGACCATCGCCCCTCATTCTGACGTCGCCAATCGAATGCCCGAGCTCATTGGTTTAGACAGTGAATCTCGAGTTTTGGCTTTTGAAGATCTGGGGGAAAGCGAAGACTATAGTTTTCTCTATGCGGGAGAAACTCTGGAAGAAAACGCTCTAAAAGACCTAGCAAAGTATTTAAGTGTTCTCCATCATATACCTTGCTCTCAGGATACGCAAAAACTAAGTAACCGCGACATGAGAAAATTAAATCATGAACATATCTTTCATTTACCTCTACTGCCTGACAATGGACTAGATTTGGATGGAATTACTCCCGGTTTACAAGAGCTTGCTAAGCAAATATCTTCTGATAAAGAGTACGTTGATATCGTTTATCAATTGGGACAAGATTATTTAGAAAAGGATGGAGAAAATCTTTTGCACGGAGATTTTTATCCTGGTAGTTGGTTAAACACTCCTCAAGGAGTTAAAGTAATCGATCCTGAGTTTGGCTTTTTGGGATCTTCTGAATTCGATATCGGAGTGATGGTTGCTCATCTATACTTAGCAAAGCAGCCCAATCATTACCCTCAACTTCTTTTAGAGCAATACCGAGAAAAATATCCCCTGGATTCGACTTTGGTTTACCAGCTCGCGGGAGTAGAAATCATGCGACGTTTACTTGGAGTAGCCCAACTTCCTTTAAACTGTGATTTAGAGAAGAAAAAAGAACTCTTGCATCTCTCTTCTCAGTTTGTCCGAAAGGAAGGTCGGTAATGCGTCTTTTTTTCGTTTTGTTAGTTTTGTTATCGTTTTCGGGCCTTTTTGTCTTTGCCCAAAAGCCTCCTATTGCCGTATGGATTGATACGGACCCTGCTGCTGGTTTAGAAAACCGAGATGTTGATGATGGCCTTGCCTTAATTCAAGCCTTTCATTCACCGGAGCTTGATATACGAGGAGTTAGCGCTGTTTTTGGTAATACAGACTTAGAGAACGCTTATCCTATTGCCCAAAAATTGACTAAACTTTATGGGCCTCCTGGCTTAGAAGTTTTTAAAGGAGCAGCCGGGGGCAATGAACTAGGAAAAGAAACACCTGCCTCTATGGCGATTCGAAAAGCTTTAGAAAAAGAAAAACTCACATTACTTGTCCTCGGGCCAGCAACCAATATAGCCACAGTTTTACAAAAATCTCCTGAGCTAGCTTCTCAGATCAAAGAGATTATTATGGTCGCAGGACGACGCAAAGGACAACGTTTTACCACTGGAACAAAGAATTTAAACGCCCACCGCGATTTTAATTTTGAACTAGATCCTGTCGGAATGCAAGTTATTTTAGATAGCTCTGTTCCTTTAGTCCTAGCTCCTTTTGAAATTTCTTCTCAAGTGTGGCTGAAAAAAGAAGATTTAGATAAGCTAGAGAGAGGAAATGAGGCTTGTCGCTTTCTCGTTCCCCCAGCAAGAGTTTGGCTGAAGTTATGGAAAGATGTTTTTTTTGTCGATGGCTTCAATCCCTTTGATACCCTAGCAGTGGGCTATCTTGTAAACCCAAAACTAGTTCGTTGGGAAGATCTTCCTGTTTTGATCCAAGTTTTACAGGACGATATCACAGAGGAAAGAATGCAAGGAGTCGAGTCGGAAACAAAGCCATATTTGATTGTCGATTCGAAACAGCGCACATCTAGACGAGCTAAATATTGTTTTGCTCCTGAGCCTGGATTCAAAGCCGATCTTTTGCGGCGGTTGTTGAATCAGTAAAACTCAACCATTAGATTATGCACGGGTGGAGGGTGAGGCTCCCGCCGAACAGGGGATGTGCTTTGTTTCAGATGGTATTTCAAAATACTCATTGCCTGCAGGTTTTATATTGAAAAAACGTTTTTTCAATATAAAACCTAATTATTCAATTTATGTTCTTAAATACAATAACAGAGCATATCACAACCCCGGCGCGGCAGGAGCCTTGCCCTCCACCTCCGCGGGTACTACCTCTTCGCAAAACTCTTCAAAGACTTATTCGCTTTTTTGACGTTAAACTCATCAGGATCATAGTCTTCTCCGAGGCAATCGATCAATTCTTCGGCATCTGAGACTTCAGGGTTTTCGATAGCTTCTAAAAGCTGATAGTAACCAGGAACACCTCCGCAATCTTCGGGAGGACAAGATCTTTTTCCGGTTAGACAAGTGGGATATTTGATTTTTCCGTCGAGGGGGAGTATTTTTTCCACTAAAACTTGATGTTCCCAAGAATCGCCAAAGTCATATTCGTATAAAAAGCGCATTTTCGCTTTTAAAAGCACATCATCCAGAGTAAACTCACTTTCGTCTAAGTTCTCAGATGCACCAAACCCCAGCAAATCGTCACCACAATGTTCCCGGCCATACTCTTTTTCGTTTATGTAAAACATATGTTCATGGCAATCTTCCCAACCCATACTAGCTTGAATGATCTCGTGTAAATCCTCAAGGGTAGAATCTCCGTTAATTTGAATACGTCTCCAAATAGGAGGACGTATGTGCTTTAGTGAAACTTTAAGCTGATAGGCATTTTTACTCGCTGTCTTTTTTTTGCTGTTTTTCTGGGACGATTTCTTTTGTTTTTTGGGCGGAGAAGTGACAAGTTGTAGCTCCTGCTTTTGACCAGAGCTAACGCTGCTGCTAATCAGTTCCATGAGAAATTGATTGGCACTTTGCATATCTTCGATCATGGGAATAAAATCTTGTCCCGGAGGAGTAATGTTTTCTCCTGAATTGAGCTCTTCAACAATATGAGAAATATTACTCATCATTTGAGTTAGAGTTACCATTTCCTTTTTCGGAAAATTTTCAGGAAGCTCACTAAGATGGTCAAAAGAGCGCAGCCATGTTTTATAGTCGTCTAGGATTTTTAAAAGCATGGTCCGACATTCTGAAGCACCTTTGTCTTGGAAAATATTATATTTCTTTTTGACAGATTTCCATAATTTTTTAATGAGACGATCAAATTCTTTTTCTTGTTTGCCATCGTAAAAAAAGAGAGGTGATTGGGGAAAACATCTTTCTAAAACATTTTCTATTTTTGCTTTTTCTGCTTCTCGGTAAAGTTCGTCTCGAATATAAGCTTCAATTTCCCCTTCTGTTATTCCCAAACCAATATCCTGGAAAATACTATCTAAAGAATCGCTATTCCCTGTTGCAATCCAGCTATAAAACTCTTCATCCATAGGAATAGAATCCTCGGGAGCTTCTCCTTTTTTCCAGAGCATAGTAGTTAATCCTAGGCTCGTAATTTCTACTTTTTTACTTTGCTGCAAAAAACCCCCTATGTGAATTCCAGGAAATTTCAAAAGATCTTTTCCCATGTAGAAAAAAGCAAGAGAAAGTTGCTCATGGATATCAGGCAAGGTTCCAAAATCATCAAAAACTTTTCCGATAGCATTTTCAAATCCATTAAACCATTGACGACAGAGCATAAAATCTCTACTTAAATCAGAAGCAGGAGAAAACTCTAATGAGAAAGCACCTTTTTTCCAATCTTTTACAGTGACAGTGATAGTATCTCCTTCTTGGAAATCATTTTCTTCGTAGAAACTTTTTAGGTTGAAGGCAGTTAGGTCAATTTTTTGATCAAAAGGATTTTCCACTGTCATAAAGACGTCGTGATTTTTTTCATTGTCCATAATGAAGTAGTTTAGCATATGTTCTTGTCCTAGAAGAGTATGGAAAATAACCACATCTTTCATCGGATAAGATACTTTTTTACGACGTAAAGTATTTCCTGAGGAATAAGTTAGCTTAAAACTAGTGGGGAAAACTTCGTGCATGTAAAAAGGAAGAAAGCGATGCCCAGGAAAAAGAATTCCAGCATCTATTTCTAGTTTTAGTGGAGCAATACGAAATTGAGCATCTTGAAAATAATTAGATCGGGGAAAGAATTTTCTCTTCTTATTGTCAAAGAAAATCCAACGATCTCGGGTTAAAGCATTAGCGATGATGTCCTGCAAATTTTTCGGAGGAGAAGAAACCATAGAACGGATGGTCTTGGTAGCAGAACTCAGGGTGAAAGGTTCTATTGCATTACTCGTAAAGTTGACTATCTCTTTCTCGAGAGATTTTTGTTTTGACATCACCTAAATTTCCTTTTGAATGATAGACAGATGTAAATGAAGCAGTGAAAGAAGGCTCTTCTCAGAGCCTTCTTTTGTCAAAAACTACATCATTTTTTCTACAGTAACAGGTTTATCGAGAGATAGACTACTGGAGTCAATCGCTGATTGAGAAATAAGCACTTTACCTTCCTCTTGGTGAGGCTTAGCTGCTTTAACATGAACGGAGCGGAGTCCACCTAACCAAAAACGAGAGTCGCAAACATAGAGAAGATCCCCTTCTTCGGCAAATATTTTTTTCATATCCGCTTCTGATAAGCTCACTCCCTCAACATCCGCCACTTCTACTGTTCCTGGAATTTTAATTCCGAGACCGATATCGCTAGGCTTGCTACCTTTGTAAAGCTCCATTCCTTTGCTTAGAGTAGCCATAGTCATCCCTGGCATATCTTCTGGGGCTTTGGGTTTTGTGAATAGGCTAATACCTACTGCTAAAACAGTAGAAACAGCTACTCCAAAGAAAGCGCGCATGTAGCTATAGCTATCTGGTGATATGTTACCAGCAGAGTCAAATACAGCCTCTACCCCATGAGCAAAAGGAGTGATTATCCCTGGTTTGAAGAGAGATCCAAAACTGATTAAGGTTCCTATTATTAGCGTGTAAAAAGCAGCTTGAGGAGTAAATCTTTTCCACAAAGCTCCTAAGGTAATTACCACAACCATAGGAGGAGTTACCAAAGAAGTGAAGTGAGAAAAAGCTTTAAAAATAGAGCCAAAGCTGTTAAATACAGGAACTAAGCAAATACCTAGAGCGGTTGCTCCTAAGGCAAAGTAACGAGCCATTTCAAGATAGTATTGATCTTCTCGTCCTGGACGAATCTTTGCTCTCCAAATATCGTTGATAGCAACAGCAGAAGCCGCATTTACTAAAGTATCTAGAGTGGACATCAAAGCGGCAACGAGGGCGGCCATGACCAATCCAAAAACACCTGGCGTACAAACTAAGTAAGAAACTTTAACAAAGATATCTCGTGCATCAATATCAGCAGGTAGTTGACCTTTATTAACCATTGCTGTTCCGATCCAACCAGCATTACTGACAGCAACCGCTGCGATCGGCATTAAAATGAGAACCACCACGCAAATAGCTTTTTTACCATCTCGAACACTACGAGCGGACATAAAACGCATTAAAATTCCTTGGTTCATGCAATAAAAGGCAATTGTTCCCGTGATGGCATCCGACCAAAATAGTCCCACCGTATGATAGCTGTTAGGAGAATTAAAGCCTGCAAAAGGAAGTTTGTGTTCTGTAGGAATGTTGTTCCAGAACTCACTGAACCCGCCTAAGTGAAGAATACCAAAGATGAACACGATGAAGCCTGCCGCCAAGAGGAGAAACCCCTGGAATAGATCTGTCATAATAACAGAGGTTTGGCCTCCCCCGTGCATGTAAATTGCTGAAACAATAGAGATAGCAATAACTCCGACGTAGAGATTAATTCCTAAGATTCCTTGTACAGCAGTTCCAATCGTTAATAGATTAATTCCAATATAGCCAATTAGGTAAACAAGAATAACAAACAAAGCTGCTGTTCTCGTTCTGGCATCAAAGCGCCGTTCAAAGTACTCAGGAATAGAAGTCACCCGAGAAAAGTAGATAATAGGGAGCCATGCTAAAACGAACAAGGGAATAATAAACCAGTCGTTGGTGTAGCAAATCGTCGAACTAATCCCTGAGGTAAAAGCCGTTTCAGAGTATTGAATAAAACTGTAGGAACCGACCAAGGTAGCGACGCAAGAAATAGCCACTAACCACCAGGAAAACCTTTGTCCTCCGAAGAAAAAATCTTGTGTACTTTTAGTGTGTTGTCCAAACCAAATTCCGCAAACTAAAACAGCCAAAAAATAAATGGCAATAACAATATAATCCAGCATGTGTGGTTCTACCACGGTACCCCCTCCTCTATGCTTCTATTCCCATTAAACAATAGGTCCAGACCACATGAACAAAAAGAAATATAACGAAACCCCCTAACAATATGGAGAGAGTAAATTTTCCATCACGTGAACTGGGTTTGAGAACTTCATTTTTTATCGCGACAAAAATCACAGTAAAAAAGAATAGTCCTCCCATCACGTACTGATACAATATAGATAACCAATGTTCAGGCATAGATAACCTTTCCTTCCTATATGATTTGCTTAACCACTTCTTTTGACATGAATTCTCCTAGCTTTCAGGTTTAGTACCTTCTATTTTTGCTCTTCTTTATTGAGCCGTTTCATTTCTTTGAGAGTGTCTAAAGAGCAGGTGATGTATATTCGATCCCCTACTTTGATAGGCCTTTCTAAGGTAGGAAACTTTAAGCGTTCTTCACCAGAGATAAGCTTTAGAACAACCAAGTCTTTTTCCATTAATTGCTGAATGCATAACCCAATCAGGTCACTGTTTTCTTCTACGTCCAGTTGGGCAGTAACAAAGAGTTCTTTTTCTACTCGCACGGTTTGAAAGACTGTTCGGTCAAAGGAGGCTGCAGCAAAGACGGGAGCCGCCAGAGCCGAAGCGCTAAAGGCCACTTTGACATCAAAAGCCTCGGCCACTTTTTGAGCAAGATCTTGGTCAAACATCCGCATGACGATGACAATATCTGCTCTCTTTTTTCGAGTATTTAAAGCCACTTCCATATTGAGAAGGTCATTTCCCGTACAGATAATAATGGACTTAGCTTCTACTAGTTGAGCTTCTTCTAAAACAGCTTCGTCTTTGAGGTTTTCAATTAAAACTTTGTGTCCTCTTTTGCGAGCTAGCTCAATATAGTCCTTGTCATCACCGCGGTCGATTATGAGCATTTCTTGCCCGAGCAACTCTAACTCTTTCATAACCTGAAAGCCGACATTCCCTAAACCACAAATGATAACGTGGTCTTTCATAGTGATTTTCTCCTTTGTCATCAACTTCGCAATTTTTTCCGAAACTAAGAAATTTGCCAGTAAACCAAAAGCGAGGGTTAAACTAGCCAGTCCTACCAGTGTTTGCCCTATCATCATAGTACCAGTTAACCATGTAAGTTCGCTGATATTAAGAATAAGAGGCTCTCCTGCCCCAAAAAGCATTAATGTAATAAAGAGCGAGTCGTGAAAGCTCTCTCCCTCATAAAGCCAAATTGTCAGGACAGTCAAAGTGGAAAAAATAAGAAAAACAGAAAATGTGTAGTTAATTATCCTCTTCAAGTGTATTCCTCCTCATGAGTCATCGAAGAGTTTGCTCAAAACTCGAAAATGAGCACCTAAGTTGCGGGAGACTTCGAAAATGTTCCTAGGAAAAGCCATAGCCAACCCACCATAAAAGCAACTCCTCCAATAGGAGTGATTGCTCCGAGCCATTTGATATTTGTTAGAGCTAAGACATACAAGCTACCGCTAAAAACAAGAGTTCCTATAGTGAAAGAGAGAACAGGGCCTTTGCTCACAGAACCTTTATCCACAGAAACTTGAGAAGCTAAAAAAAGAATGGCTAAAGTGTGAACAAAATGATAAAAAACGGCTGTGTCCCAAATGTCTGCACCTTTTTCCGTGAGAATATCTTCAAGACCATGAGCTCCAAAAGCTCCCAAAGCAACCGCTAAAAAACCAAAGATCGCGGCTATGCGTAAGCAAGTACTTACTTTCATACTAATTTTTCCTTATTTTGAGTCCACTTTCGTCAGTTAAATGGAAGTATTTTTTCTTTTTTTAAATCGGGCTATAAGTAAAGTAAACTGGAATCCAGCATCCAGCCTCGAACCCCGGCTTCGCTTCGGGGTAAAACCAAGAACTGACTTTGTTTCTTCGTAATTCGAGTCGTACTCGTAATCTTAATCGTACTCGTAATCGAAAATAAAAAAAGATTACGATTATGATTACGATTAAGATTACGAATCGAGTCACGATTTTTATCGAGCTATAACTCCTATAAATATTGTCACTTAGGAGCAGCCAGTAGGGAAATCCAAAAACTTTCAGAGATATTTTTTCTACTGAATTCTGGATTCTCTAAAAAACGCTTAACTTTGCCAATATTAAATCTAAAAATACACTTTTTTCGCTGCCGAGTAGGTTGAGCTAGGGAGTGAGAATTACTTTTCCAATATTTTTACGTTCTTCCATATAGGTATGTGCTTTTCCCACCTCGGAAAAAGGGTAAACCTTGTCAACGTGAGGACGAACCCAGCCTTCCTCTACTCCGGCGACAATTTTTTCTAACCAACCCGTTACTTTCTTGGTTTCGTGCCACATATGCCCTAAATTAACTCCATAGACCGATCTATTTTTGTCTAGTAAAGAAAGAGGACTATAAATGGGCATTTGTAGACCCACTTTCAAAAGCTTTAGCTTACCGAAGAGGCGAGACTCCGAAGCAGAGGAGATCCCAAACATGCCCAGTCGTCCTGTGCTTCGTAAAGCTCGGTAGCTTTTTTTCCAGTGCTTTCCTCCCAGGGGGTCGAGAATCAACTCAACACCTTTCCCTTCGGTTAGTTTGTTAAGCTCCTTGCTCCAGTCTTTGTTTCGATAGTCAATGACGTGATCGATTCCTCTCTTTTTAAGAAAGTCGTGTTTATGAGCACTAGCAGTTCCATAGCTAACCGCTCCTATTTTCAGAGCAATATCCAAAGCTGCTAAGCCTACTCCTCCTCCAGCATTGTGAATTAAAACCCCTTCTCCTTCCTGGAGAGATCCCATAACAATCATTAACTGATAAGCGGTTATGTATACGACAGGAATAGACGCTGCTTCTTCAAAGCTAATTTTTTCAGGCTTAGCAATTACTTGTCCAACAGGAACAACTACAGCATCCGAATAGCCATGAAAACGAGTCAGAGCCATAACTTTTTGACCTTGCATTTCTTCTGGGACATTTTCGCCCAAAGCATCAATGACTCCAGAAACTTCATAGCCCACCACGCAAGGAATTTTAGGAGCATCTGGGTAAAGTCCTTGGCGAGCTAAGATATCAGCAAAGTTAACTCCACTTGCTTTCACTCGAATACGAACTTCATCTGCTTGGGGAATGGGATCTTCTCGTTCCTGAATTTTTAGAACGGAAGGTCCTCCCGTTTTTGTGATAACGATCTCTCTCATTCAATTCCACTCCCTAAAGCGTTTTTGCTTTGCTGTGTTTTTTCAGAAAACAAAACCTCTCACAATACTTGTAAAATTTTTTTGTGAGAAGCACCTATGCGATCTTGCAAAGCCTGAAGCAAAAAGGATTGTTCTCCTGCTTTGGAATGATCACTTGAATTTTCATGGATTTCGACGGCCTTACTTAATGCTTTTTGTGATAAAGAGTAAAACGAGGCTTCATAAAAACTTTTTGCAATAGCAAGATAGGCTTGGAAACTTCCTCGCTTATAAATTTTGTTCAAAAACTCATCTAGACCATTTTCATAAGCAGGAGCAATCACTTCTTTTCCATACAGAAAAATAGAACGCAAAAGAATCTGATTTTCATTGTTTTGTCGGATCAAAGTTTCCAGTTCTCGTTGTGCTTTTTGGAACAGGTTGGCTAAGTGCATCATTTTTAAAGGTAAGAAAGCATTGATCTCTTGGGTAATTGACAAACATTCTTCTTCCTCTTGGCAACTTATGTATTGAGGAACGTTTCTCTCAATTCTGTTACAGCCATCGCTTAAAATTGAAAGTTCGTGAAAAATGTCAACGACATAATGTCCTAGGAGATTATTTGGCAAACGCTCTTTCCCTAAATCAACTAAGACTTCCTTGAGCTCATTTAAGTGTTTTTCTAAAATTTGAGCAAAACAATCGTGATGCAGGAGAGTCTCAATTTCCTCAATATTTAGAACTCGAGTATATTTATTCCCTTCCCTATGTAATCTTTGAGAGGATCTTTTAATCCGCTCTCGGTATTTCTTATACTCTATTCGAAAAGGAATCAAGGATAGATAAAACCTTTCGGTAATTCCCCACAAATTTTCTTCCATAAACGGATTCATAGCAAAATCCCCCTTGAATAAAATTTGCCCTATTATAGTCTTATCTTTTCTCTCAAGCAAGGAAATTCAAGCGAAAAAACATTTCTTGGTATTTTATAAAGTTCCTCCATCGGGCCAATTTTGCCAAGCCGTGTTAGGCTTTAGTGTCGGCTGATAATGAGTTAAATCACCAGTAACTAATATTTGGGCAATTTGCTGAAATGTTTTACATTGACTAGGAAGTTCATCTTTAACAACATCAGGATGATGCCACTCTTCTAGCTGAAGGATCTGCTTCATTTCAGGGAGGATATTTCCGCGTTTTTCTTCTTCCCTGGCAAGGACATGGCTTCTTTCTTGAGCAGCTAATAGACGGCATAGCTCAAAAACTTGAGGTTTTTCTGCTTCTAAAGTAACTCCCTTTCTAGGATATTCATCAAGAGGAGGAAAATTGATTTTCTTCTCTCTCAGAAGACAATACCCGCTTCCTCCAATAAATTCTGGCTCATCTTCGTCAAACCAATCTTCATTATCAATAGGGTAAATAAAACGCGATTCGTTGTGAGGATTGTTTGTTAAATATTTTTGATAGAATTCATCTGTGGCATAGTTGGATCGTTCTTTACGCTGATGGATTTTACTAGCAAAGGTATAAATATGATTATCAGGAATACTAGAGCGAGGAGAGAATCCAAAAACTTCAATGACAATGGCCCAGTCTTCTGTTGAGCGAAAGAGGGACATACGCGTGGCTGCGAGATAAACATAGCCATTATCGAGCATAGGAAAGGTATATTTTTCTGTACATTTATTGAGGATTGACAATATTTTTTCGCTTGTCCAGTTCATAGTGGGCGTCTTTCTGTATCATTACTTATTTATAGAGGTTAAATTATTACACTTTCCCTATTTGGATTCAAGTCTCTCTCTTTTTCTCTTGCGGTGCTTCAAAAAAAATATATATCACAGGCTTCTTACACATAGGAACGAAAAAAAGCTAAAGGCTAGGAAAGAAAAGAGTTTCACGCAAAGGCGCAAAGACGCTAAGGAGAAAAAGAATTAAGACAAAAGATAAATTTGGAGAATTTTATCAACAGAAAGATTTTTTATATCTTCCTTTGCTTTTCTTTGCGCCTTTGCGTGAAATTCTTTTCTACTCAAAATACACCGCGGAGGGGAAAAAAATACAAAGGCTACAGCTTAACTTAATGCTACTGGTGCCTGGCGCGACTAAACCCTGTAAAATATGGGCCTAGATTAAATGCAGGTTTTTCAGGTATCGTATAAATAATGCGTATCAAGTATCTAAGGATTGCGAAACTTTTTCCATAAGCTATAATTTTTCCAAGCAAACAAAAGTTACCGAGTAAAAGTAAGAGAAAGAGACATTGATGAAGAAAAAAGCTCATTTAGAAACCGAATACGGAAACTACAACTTGTCCAGAAGCAACATTGTCGGACGCGAAGGGAACTTTGTTGCCTTACCGCACTCTACAAAAAAGCAAGGTGTTTCGGGGCTTCACTTAGAAATTAATTTTTCCAACAAGGAAGATCGTTGGTCAATCAAAAGGCTTTCTGACCGAGAAGGTATAACAAAAATCAAAAAGAAAGAGTCAGGGGATATTGTTGTTTTAGTAAAGGGACAAAGGACTTGGATTGAAGATGGCGATGAAATCCTTCTGGGGAATGAGGTTTTAGTTTTTCGAGAAGGTAAGAGTCAAACCCAGGGAACTTATCTTCATCGAGATCTCTATCAGTGGATTTCTGTTTTGGAGCAAACAGGGCATTGTGGAATTGTGTTGGGAGAAATTCCTAGTGATGTCGATTTAATTTCCTATACCAGGAATGTTGTCGCAGATATTTTAGAGAAAGAATTTTATCATGTAAATGTTATTTTCTGGGAAAATATTTCCAAGGAAATTGAAGAAGAGTTGTTGAGTAACCAAGTTTGTTTCTCCTCTTTTTCCATGCATGGTAAACTAGGGCAAAGGGTTCCTCGACTAGTTATCAAGGTCGATTCCAAAGAGGAACAATCATTCGATTCAACAACGCAGTTTATATTTGAAATGACCATGAAGCATCTCAGTCTAATTTCTGATCAGCAACTTTGGAATAAGGGGGCTAAAATATCTGAAATCATCGGAAAATCTTCTCTTATGGAACAGGTAAGGAAAAAAATCCTTCGTTTTGCCCCGACCCAAGTTCCCATTTTGATTACAGGAGAAAAAGGAACAGAAAAAGAATTGGTTGCCCAAGCGATACATGCCAATAGCTCTCGTTATAGCTATAATTTTATTTCCCAAGATTGCACAACAAAACCAGATGCTTACTTAGAAAAAGAACTTTTTGGTTACGGGGAAGAAACAGAGACAGGAATTTATTTAGAGCGAAAAGGTTTTTTTGAATGGGCTCACCAAGGAACTCTCTTTTTAGATGAAATTACGGATTTGAGTTTGGATATGCAGGTTGATTTACTCCATGTTTCAGACAAGAAATGGATTTGTCGGGTGGGAGAAAATCAGGAAATTCCGGTGGATGTTCGGATCGTCTGTGGATCTAGCGAAAATATTGAAGAAAACATGGAGGAAGGGGAGGTACGAGGAGACTTTTATCATCAAATAAACGGAATGGAAATTTATTTGCCTCCTCTTCGCGAAAGAAAAGAAGATATTCCCTTGTGGATAAATCATTTTATCCAAAAATATAGCTCAAATTCTCTTTTTGAACTTTCCTCTCCCGCGAAGCAAATTTTAGAGAACTACTCTTGGCCAGGAAATATAGAAGAATTAGAGCGAGTTATAAAACATTTAGCTCACATAGAAATTCCTGAGTTAGTGGAAAAAAAAGTTATGGCGTATATCTCTGATCAGAAAAAGAAAACTTTAGCCTTCCGTAAAAAAAGCTTTGAAGATGTTCTCCCTTTTCTGGCCATTGACTTGAAGCGACATTTTCTTCAGCAGGAAATTCTTAGTAAACTGCAATACGAAAAAATGGCGGGTTGTCGCAATGGACGTCCTCAACTCAAAAAGCTAGTTTATTGGAAATGGTTAGAGAAAGAGGAAAAAAATGAATACAAAAAAGGGGCGGAGCTAGGACAGTACTATTGCCTCAATCTTCGCTGCTCGTTATGTGAATACTCTGTTAAACTAAACCAATTTGCTATCCCCAGTTCCGACTTTAGTGACTTAGGCCCTATGCAAACGGAAGAGTATAGTTTTTGGGATAAAGCTCTTTTTTTCTGCTCTAAGTGCAAAAAGAAAGCCCAGAAAGTCAAAGGAGTCGCTCGTAAATCGTTTTTAACTTAAATTCATTGGCAGTAATGTTTTTTTGAGTAAAGCAACCACTTTTTCTAAGTACTCTTGGTCTACTTCATCAAATTCATCCAAGTGCTCGCTGTCAACATCCAAAACTAACTTTACTTCATTGCTTGCAACTAAAGGAACAACTATCTCTGATTTTGATTCGCTGCTACAAGTAATATGACCAGGAAATTGATTAACATCCTTAACGACCAAGGTTTTTTTCTGGCGAGCAGCAGCTCCGCAAACCCCCTTGTGTAAAGGAATTCTCGTGCAAGCCAAAGGCCCCTGAAAAGGACCTAAAACGAGCTCTCCTTGGCGCATGATATAAAAGCCTACCCAGAAAAATGAAAATGCCATCTTCAGTGCTGCTGAAATATTTGCTAAGTTGGCAATTAAGTCTTCTTCCCCAGTGATAAGAGATTCGATTTGAGGGAGGAGTTCTCTGTATTTTTCTGCTTTGGAGATACTTGGAGAAACAAATATTTGTTCAGTCACTATCGATCCTTTTTTTGGCTCACTAGAAAGATTAGAAAAAAGCTCAGGAGCAAAAAAGAGCTAGGCTCAGGAATGCTACTGTCCTCTAATAACAGTATATCAATAGCCCCATCAAGCCCATTACCCCAAGTAACTTACAAGTAAATTACTAAAATAGTATATCTCAAATTAGCTTAGAGCACAAGTTTTGTTTAGGAAAAGCAGAAAACATAGCTTTGTCGTACGAACCAAGGCACTCAAAAAAAAGTGAGAAAAAATATTGACATTTTAGAACGTTCGTTCTAAAATAGTATTTATGATTATAAATACGTAGTCAAAAAGCAATTTTTTAATTTTTTTATCTTATTTCAGAATGTTTGTTCTGTAAAAGTGTCTCTGGATTTAAAAAAGGAAAAAACATGAGTTATGATGTAAAAGATAAAGTGGTTCTTGTCACAGGAGCAAATAGAGGAATTGGTAAAGTTATTGTTGATTTTTTAGTAAAAGAAGGGGTTGCAAAAGTCTATGCTGCTGTTCGAAAATTAGAGTCCGCTAATTCGTTAGTTGAGGCACATGGTAGCAAGGTAAAACCCATTGAGTTAGACTTGAGCAACCCATCCACTATTCACGCTGCCGCTGAGGTAACTCAAGATGTTCAAGTGGTCATTAACAATGCCGGAGTTCTTCGTAATTCAACTCCTTTGGATAAGGACGCTATTGAGTCATTGACTTTTGAGATCAATGTCAATGTTTTTGGCCTAATTCATATGGCCCAAGCTTTTGCTCCCATTCTAAAGAAAAACGGAGGAGGAGCTTTTGTCCAGCTAAACTCCATCGCTTCTATCAAGACATTCCCTAACATAGCAACTTACTCTGCTTCTAAAGCGGCTTCTTACTCGATCACTCAGGCTTTGAATGAACTTTTAAAAGAGCAAAACACTTTAGTTCTGAGTGTTCATCCAGGCCCCATCGCCACAGATATGGCCGATAGTGCTGGTATTACTGAAATGGCAGAGCCTCCCAGCCTTGTTGCAGAAGGTATTATCCAAGCTCTAAAAAATGGCTCTTTCCATGCATACTGTGGCTCTTTGGCAAAAAATATTGGGAGCGCTTACCAAAGCTTTGCCACAAGTATTGTCGAAACCAGTATTTCCGAAGGATAAAAAGAACTATCAACTAAGTTCCATACACCGAAGATGTTATATATGAATAGCCCAGGGGAAAGTGAGCCAAAGGCGAGATTTTGCCTGGGGCTACTTGGAGGAATTTGAGTATGCCGAGACTCAAGGAGTACCAAAAAGAAAAAGTTTTGGATATGGCGATGGACGTCTTTTGGGAAAAGGGATTTACAGGCACTTCAATCAGCGACTTAGTCGAAGCAACAAGTTTAAATAAGCACAGTATGTATAAAGAGTTTGGAAGCAAAGAGGGGCTTTTTCTCGCTTGCCTTAAAAACTACGCAGAGCAAGTAAGCTTGGATCGCACAGCTACTTTACTCCGAGATCCCTTAGGCTTTCGCAATATCGAAGATTTTTTTTATGAGAAAATCCCTTATTTTACATCACCTGATTGCAGGAGTTGCTTCTTTGTAAATAGTGTCATAGAGAAAGAACTCTTGTCTGAGCACATTAACTGTTATGTGGAAAAACATTTACTAAATTTAGAAAGCTCTTTCTATCAGTGCTTACAGTCCGCTCAGAGTAACGGCGAAATTCCCAAGAATAAAAACATTCAAATGCTCGCCAAATATCTTATGTGCTTTTTACAAGGGGTGAGTGTAGTCGCAAAGACTCATCCCAGTGAAGAGTGTTTAAAACAAATTATTGATGAGGTTCTCTCTCATCTTAAGTAAGGAAAAAATATTATGTTAATACGTTTTATATTATTAATAACTTTGAGTTTGCTATGCTTTGGCTGCAACATGAAACAAGAGGATGCAACGACCCAAGCGATCAAAAAAGTAGAAAAAGCTCATGGATTAGAAAAATGGTGGAAAACCAAAGCTTTGCAATTTGACATCCAAGTTACCTTTGGAGGAGAAGTAAAAGTGGATGGCCAATTTACTTTCGAAACCAATGCCGGTCGTGTTCATACTAAGCTAAAAAATGGCACACTTGCCGTTTTTGATGGAAAAAAAGCATGGGTTTCTAATTTAGAAAAGTTTCCCGGAGCCCGCTTTCATCTACTTACTTGGCCTTGGTTTATTTCTACTCCCATGAAATTAAGAGGGGGAGGAGCCTACTTATCTCCCATCAATGAACAAGAACTTCAAAATAAAAAGTACTTAGTAAGCAAACAAACTTTTGCCAAAGGAACCGGAGATACTCCGGACGATTGGTACTTGATTTACATTGATCCTCAAACAAATCTAGTTTACGCAAGCGCTTATATTGTAACCTATGGGAAAGATATTGGCACTGCAGAAAAAACACCCAAAATTGTTACCTTTCATGACTATGTTGATTTAGATGGGACTAAGATTTCAACAAAGTGGTTATTTCACAAATGGAGTGAAAAAGAAGGAATCTTGGGTTCTCCCGTAGGAGAAGTGGTTGTCTCTAATCTAAAGTTTGTCGATGTTTCTGATGAACTTTTTGCGAAACCTGAACAAGCAGTAGAGGACAAACTTCCTAACATGGAATAAAGTTGGAGGATGAAAGAAAACCAGGTAAACAAAATCGCAATTATTGGCACTGCTACCCCTTTGTGACTATACGAGGGCTTTGGCTCAACCACTGTTGAAATAAGAAATTTCTTTGTTTTATGGTCGCGTAGCCAAGGCATTATGCCTTACTTTTATACACATAACTTAACTTCTTGATATAATTACGTCAGGTTATCGAATGCGTAGGAAACCCCGATGTTATAGGAGTTTCGAACGTGTTCGATAACCTAACGTAATGATGTATAACGATCAAACAAACCCTTAAATTAAAAAATACCGAATTTCAATTACAAAATCTTGTGTATAAAAATAAGGCATAAAACCCCTGGATACGTTCCCCCACTGCTCCGCAGTGAATATCTTTCTACTCTTATGGATACAATTTAGCACTTAGGAATGAGTTTTGCTTTAACAGCCTTCTTATGGGCTGCGCGCGAAGTAAAAAAGTAAGTACACCCTTGCCCACAATCAACACCTTCGATAAAACATAAAGATTTGTTCACATTACGACAAGCTTTATTGAGAAAATTGATAAAGTCTTCATCGACCCAATCGCTTATTTCAAAATCCATTCGATAGGTTTTTCCATGGTTTTCAAAAGAAAAAGAGATGGAGTAGTTGTCTTCGTCCCAGTTTTCTTCTATGTTTTGAGGGGAGAGCACTCCATAGGTTTTTTCCGCAAAACTCTCTAAGATAGAGGTATACTCTCCTTCATCATAGATGCATTCATAATCTTCTAGCCCTTGCACTTCTAATGCCAGAGAAAGTTCTTTTCCCCTTGGTACAGCTGATATATCTTCGGTAATCTGCTCTTTCGCTTCTTTGCTCATTTCTTTAAACCATCCGCAACTTTCCAGTTTATCAACATACTCTTTTACTTGGGGAGAGAGAGAAGCTTTTTTTGCTTTTGTTTTTACTTCTGCTTCAGCCTTAGATTTAGGTAATTCCAAAATATAAATTTCATATTTGGATGTTCCCAGAGCTACTTTTAATTCTCCCGGCTGAAAAACTAATGTATCTATAGGGTTTTTTCCTCTAAACTCATCTAGAAGAGAGCAACTTTCTAAGTCCCAAAAAGCAGCAATATGGCTCTGGGAAGAGGGGGTACCTTCTGATAGATCTGTTCCCCAGGTGGCCAAAGTTTTTCCATCGCTAGACAAAGTTGCATTTGAAAAAAAAATTCCGTGGAATAAATTGGGAGTTAGCTTTAGTCCACTTTTTTTTCCATCTTTGAGATCAAAAATTTGAACCCCTCTTTCCCTCAAAAACAATAAAGCATCTTTATTCGGGAAAAACTGGACAAAATTGTGTGCTCCTCCTACTGTCATTGATACTTTACCTGTTAAAGTATCAATGACTTCTATTTCTTCTGTTTCTTCTGTTTCTTCTCCATAAATAGCTATCTGTTTACCGTTTCCTGAAAAACTAACGGTGTGCCACCATCCTTTCTTTTTCCATAGAACCTTATCTTTTTCATAGTCCCAAAGGATGAGAAATTTTTCGGTTGTAAGGGCAAGGAGAGGAGCTGTAGGAGAAAAAAAGACATCGTCCACTTTTTTAACAGGAGTGATCAGGGGAACTTTTTTACCCGAAGAGATACTCCAAATAGTGAGATTGTTTGATCCTCTAGTGAGGAGCTCATTATCGTAAGAAATGGAAACTTCAAACTGATGAGAACGAGAAGTGATGCAAGAAATTTCCTTTCCTTCTTTGTCCCACCCTCTAGTTTTTTTTTGGCCACAAGAAAAAAGAACATTACCATCGCGACTATAGATCAAATCATTGAATTCATCTGGCGCTTTCCAATTCAATTGAACTAAACTTTTCTTAGTGTTTGTTGATTTACTCGAAGTCTTTTTTTTTGTCTTTGGAGAAGAAGGTTTTTTGGCTGGCATGGTAATCTCCTTAAAAATTATTGTGGGGTTCTATCTACTAAAAGTGAATCCTCTGTTCTTTTAGAAGTAATTTTTCATTAATTCTGAGCTCCAAAGAGGTTGCTTATTTTTTTCTTTGGGAGAAAATTCAGTAAAGTATGGCTTGAGATCTAAGACAGGAGTTTGATCTATGGCATCCAAACCTTGGACAGTAATGTTTAGTCCATCTACCTTTATGATCGGACAAGTCGAGACTCCTATTCTATTGGGTCTCCCCTTTGCTCTCTGGGCAAAAATACCTACCTTTGGCCAATCCTTTTGGTTTCGAGGATGCCTAGCTCCTGTTTGAATTTTTTCTTCTGAAACTTTATGCATATAAAAAACAACAACTAAATGGGAAAACTCTTCTAAGCCTTTTGTCGCATCTTCTGCTAAAAAAAGAGAATCCAACTTAATGGTTGATATAACATTTCCCCAGTTATCATCTTCTATACTTTTTCTTTCAGATTCAATCCAGCCAATAGGCTGCATTGTTATTTCTTTTTTGCTCTTTGAGCTCATAAATATTTTTCCTTTTGAGAGGCATGATTTTTATTTGAGGGGGTTGTATCTTTAGACTTACGGCTATCTTTCTAGTTTAGCAAAAGCTTATTTATTGTCAAGTTATGACTTTTAGATTTAAAGGGAGAACAAAGGTATTGTCTAATGCTGATTTCATTTGTAGGTTGTAAATCACAGAGGAAACTTTTATACTTTATGATAGGAAAAAGGTGTCTCATTTTTTGCTATTTAGGGGTTTGTTATGTTTATTTTATCTCTATTTTTTTGGAGCTACCCGCAAAAAAATGAAAATCTATTTTTCCCATGGCAAAGAAAGTGGTCCTCGTGGCTCTAAAATAAAACGTTTAGCTTTTATTGCAAAGGAGCGTGGCTGCGATGTTGATAGTGTTGACTATACAGACATTTTAGATCCTGATCTCAGAGTAGAGCGTTTACTTGGCATACTCAGGCAAGAAAAAGATAGTTTTCTGCTTGTGGGATCGAGTATGGGAGCTTATGTTTCTTTAGTTGCATCTGAATATCTCCATACCAAAGGAGTTTTTTTAATGGCCCCTGCTTTATATATTCCCAGCTATAAAAGGCAAACCTACTGCTTAAATCATCAAAATATTGAGCTTGTTCATGGCTGGTCAGATGATGTTATTCCTTTTGAAAATTCGATTAGATTTGCTCAAAAAGCAAACTGTACTTTGCACTTGATTGATGGGGATCATCGGCTGAATAGCTCGATCGAAGTTGTTGCAAACCTCTTTGAGAAATTTCTCTCTCAGTTGGGTTGTGAAAAAGCTCTTTAAAGGAAAAAAGAAGATAAGTTTCCTCTGAGCTAAAAAACTTGTATAATACTATCTGCTTAGAGTTTATCACAAAATTTCAAAGAGATGAGGTGGCGCTAAAATGACCTGGTCTAAGTTTATGGCACTGTTTCTAATCTTTCTAAATCTGTACATCTATGCAGAACCTCAAAAACGCGCTTTACTTATTCTCTCTTATCATCCTGAATTTTCTACATCGTACGATGTTGTCAATGGAGTGAAAGAAATCTTTGCTCCAGAGAAAATTTTGCTTGATGTGGAGTTTATGGATAGTAAACGTTTTTTTGACCAAAAAAATCTACAAATCTTTAAACAAAGCTTAAGCTATAAACTTTCGCGTTTGAAACCGTACGATATTATTCTTTCTTCTGATGATAATGCCCTTCAATTTATTGTCGATAACTACGATGAACTCTTTGCCAATAAACCTGTCGTTTTTTCAGGGGTAAACAACCGAGATTTTGCCTTATCGATGAATAAAGTTCCTTTGATTACAGGAGTTATTGAAGCCATCTCTGTTAGAGAAACTATTGACTTAGCACGCCAGTTGCAACCTGCAACAAAACGAATTATTACCTTGGCGGAAAATAGTAAATCAGGAGAAGCAAACCTGAAAAGCTATCGTAAAGCTATTGAGAATTACGAAGGGATAGAGCTTGTTGATTACAGCTTGAAGAACTACACCTTTGCAGAGTTTCAACCTATCTTGAATTCCTTAAAGTATCCGAATGATACCATTTTGTTGTTGTCTGCTTACAAAGATAAAAATGGTTCCTTTAAAACAATGGAAGAGGTTATTAGCTGGCTCAATAGTAATGCAGAAATTCCAATTTATCATCTCTGGAAACATGGCCCAGGCAACGGAGCTTTAGGAGGAAAGGTCGTTCATCATTCAGATCAAGGTAAAGCCGCCGCTAAAATGGCCCTGAGAATTTTGAAAGGTGAATCTCCTAAAAATATCCCCGTTTTAAGTGAAAGTCCAAATCGGCTAGTCGTCGATTGGAACTATATTACAAAATTTAATATACCTACTTATCGTATTCCTTCCCAAACCAGTATTCTAAATTTTCCCACATCTATTTACCAGCAGCACAAAGACAAAATTATACCTGTATTTATTTTGATTTTTTTCCTCTCCATCCTTAATGTATTTTTACTACGCAACATTCAAAAACGTAAGCAAGCAGAAGAGCGTTTGCGCGAAAATGAAGAAAACCTGAGTATCACTCTTAACTCTATTGGAGATGCAGTGATTGCGACCGATGCTGAGGGGAAAATTACTAAGATGAATCCTGTGGCCGAAAATCTAACAGGGTGGTCTGCAGTGGAAGCTCAAGGGCAAGACCTGGAAACAGTCTTCGAGATTATCGATACTCACAGCAGAAACAAAGCAGACAATCCTTTCTCTAAAGTAATGACTAATGGCCTTATTGTTGGTCTTGCCAATCACACTGTTCTCATATCAAAAGATCGTTCTGAGCGACAAATTGCAGATTCTGGTGCACCTATAAAAAATAAGAATGGTGAGATTATTGGGATAGTTTTGGTTTTCCGAGATGTCACAGATGAGTATGAACTTCAAGAGCAACTTATTCAATCGCAAAAAATAGAGGCAATTGGACAGCTTGCTGGTGGTGTTGCTCACGATTTTAATAATATGTTGGTAGGAATTCTTGCTTCTGCAGAAATGCTAGCACTAGAGTTGGCAGAAGACTCTGATAAATTTGAGTTATGTAATATAATTATAAATACGTCTTTGCGCGCAGCAGACTTGACTAGTCAGCTTTTAACATTCTCCCGAAAAGGAACTCTTCATTTATCGGTAGTAGATTTTCATGAAGTGGTGGAACAATCTGTTGCCATGCTTTCTCGAAGTATTGATAAACAAATAAAAATCCATATGGAGCTTAGAGCAACACAAACCATGGTTTATGCTGATATGGGGCAACTTAAAAGTGTTCTTCTTAACTTGGGTATCAATGCCCGCGACGCGATTGATGGCAAAGGAGATATTTTCATAGGAACTTCGAATACTGTATTGAGTGAAAGTGACAGTAGGGAAAGTCTGTTTGATATTGCACCAGGTGAGTTCATTAAGCTAATATTCAAAGATACAGGGACTGGCATGAGCGAGAAAGTTCTTTCTCGTATATTTGAACCATTTTATACGACAAAAGAACCAGGTAAAGGCACAGGGCTTGGATTATCCGCTGTTTTTGGTTCTATAAACCGGCACAGAGGAACCATTCATGTGAGAAGTGAAGTCAATAAAGGGACAGAATTCGAAATATTACTACCGATAACATTCGATAAAAAGATAGAAAAAAATGAAGAACAGTACTCTCCGTCAGGCTCAGGAAAGATTCTTGTTATCGATGATGAAAAAGTAGTTCGAGTATCATTGGAAAAGCTAATTGGCGAACTAGGCTATGAAGTTATTGCAGTGGAAGATGGTGTTATGGCCCTTGGTGTTTACCAGGAAAATTACTCTGAAATTGATCTGGTTCTGCTCGATTTAATTATGCCCAATATGAACGGAAAAGAATGCTTTCAAAAGCTCAAAAAGATCAACCCAGATGTGAAAGTCATAATTCTATCAGGCTATCCTAAAGACATCGCTATAAAAGATCTTAAAGACAAGGGAGTTGTTAATTTTATACAAAAACCATTTCGAAGAGATGAGATTGCTAAAATTATCAGCTCTGCTCTTTGTCGGCCATGAGAATAGATTTATTGATTTAAATGACTAAATCAAAATCAAAAACATGAAACATAACAGAAGAATGGGCTGGTGAAATTTTGAGGTAATACGTTTATTGGGAGCTTTGGTTCTCGCGAAGCGGGGACCAAAGCTCCCAATAAACGTATTATAGGAGTAGAAATGACTAAGCTCTAGCCAAATGTAATTCCCTGAGCTAAGGGTAGTTCAGGAGACCAATTAATGGTATTGGTTTGCCGTCTCATATAAGCTTGCCAAGCGTCAGAACCAGCTTCACGACCTCCTCCTGTGTCTTTTTCTCCTCCAAAAGCTCCTCCAATTTCTGCTCCCGAAGTTCCAATGTTTACATTAGCAATACCACAGTCGCTCCCACGGTGGCTGAGGAAATTTTCCGCTTCTTGCATATCTTTGGTAAAAATAGCAGAGGAAAGCCCTTGGGGAACGTTGTTGTGGTAGCCCATTGCTTCTTCTAGAGAAGAGTATTTCATTAAGTAAAGAATAGGAGCAAAGGTTTCTTCTTGAACGACATTGTAGTGATTTTCCACTTCAGCGATACAAGGACGAACGTAGTTTCCTCCCGGATATTCTTCGCCTGATAGAGGTTCACCGCCACAAATTACCTTACCACCTTGCTCTGCTACTTTAGCGATAGAGCTTTGCATATTGTCAACGGCATCCTTGTCTATTAGGGGTCCCATCAGGGTTCCTGCTTCCAGAGGATTGCCAATTTTAACTTGAGCGTAAGTTTCGACAAGGCGGGCTTTGAGAGTTTCGTAAACACTTTCGTGAGCAATCACTCTTCGAGTGCTTGTACATCGTTGTCCAGCAGTTCCTACGGCTCCAAAGAGAATAGCTCGAATAGACATATCTAAGTCTGCTTTGTCAGAGACAATGATAGCGTTGTTTCCCCCTAGTTCAAGAAGGCTTTTGCCTAAGCGAGCTCCGACAACAGCAGCCACTCTTTTTCCCATACGAGTGCTTCCTGTTGCACTGATGAGAGGAATTCGAGGATCAGCAATGAGCTTTTCTCCGATTTGGGCATCAGGGCCAAGAATCATACCCATAATGGCGGAGGGTAAGTTATTTTCTTGGAGTACTCGGTGAGCGATTTTTTGGCAAGCGATTGCTGTGAGAGGTGTTTTCAGAGATGGCTTCCAAATCATGGTATTACCACAAACCGCAGCAATCGCGGAGTTCCATGACCAAACGGCCACAGGAAAATTGAAGGCACTAATAATTCCCACTACTCCCAAAGGGTGCCATTGCTCATACATACGATGAAGGGGTCGTTCGCTGTGCATTGTTTTACCATAGAGCTGACGCGATAAACCAACGGCGAAGTCGAAGATGTCGATCATCTCTTGAACTTCTCCTTTGCCCTCTTCCAATATTTTTCCCATCTCTAAGGTAACAAGGGCACCAAGGTCATCTTTATGACGACGAAACTCCATTCCAAATTGCCGAATAATTTCTCCTCTTTGAGGAGCTGGCATCATACGCCAATCTTGAAAAGCAGCTTGAGATTTTTCTAAAACTCGTTCGTAGTCAGCTTCTGTTGCTTGAACAACTTCGGCGATTACTTTTCCATCAATGGGAGAAGTGACAGAGATAGTTTCTCCCGACCCAAACCATTCTCCATCAAAAGCACCATAATTTTTATTTTCAATTCCTAAGTTCTTTAGTATTGCCTGAACGTCTTGACTCATGGTAATTCCTTAAAAAAATAAAAAAAGAAAGGCCGACCAAGTTACGGTCGACCTTTGTTTTATTTGATCTCAAGCTTATCCTATAAGTTATTTTAAGGATAAATCTTTGCTTACATTATTTAGCTTATGGCAGCGGCGTATTTGTCCGCAACAACATTCCAGTTAACCACATTCCACCAAGCACTTACATAGTCAGGGCGTTTATTTTGATAATTCAAATAGTAAGCATGTTCCCAAACATCTAGACCTAAAATAGGAATTTCTCCTTCGCTTAGCGGGGAGTCTTGATTGGCGGTACTGGTAACATGTAGTTTACCGTTTTTTACCACTAACCAGGCCCAACCGCTACCAAAACGAGTAGCAGCCGCGTCTGAAAACTTTTGTTTAAAATTGGCAAAGTTACCAAAAGTAGCGTTAATATCGTTGGCTAAAGAACCTGTAGGTTCACCACCGGCATTAGGAGCCATTATTTCCCAGAAAAGACAGTGATTTACATAGCCACCACCGTTATTGCGAACAGCGCCTCGAATGGAATCAGGAACGCCATTTAAGTCTGACATAAGCATGTTTATATCAGTAACAACGACTCCCTCCGCATCTAAAGCAGTGTTCAGTTTTGTGGTGTATCCTGCATGGTGTTTACCATGATGAATTTCCATAGTACGAGCATCAATATGAGGCTCTAAGGCATTGTAGTCATAAGGCAATTGGGGTAGTTCAAAACCCATAATTTTTCTCCCAAATTAATATTACTTAGCAGTGTTATCGTTTCGTTTTTTTGGAGGACAAAGCTCAAGGGAGATTGTCTTCCTGTTACCTTTTTCTACGGTTATTATGACGATTTTTATGTTTTTTGCAACAAAAAAACTCGCTATCTATTTGACAAATAAGAAAACCTAACGAGCCGATAATATTTGATCTCGCCAAGTTAAATAATCTTGATAATCTTGTTTACCTTGTTGGGCTTTAATCCAGGAAGTAAGGCGGCTTCGAACTTCATCACTGGGGACAGAGCACTCAGATAGATGCTGAAAAATTTCTTGCATATTGTTCTGGACAGCTTCTTCTTGCCCTTTAAAAAGGCTTTCATAATCTGGTTCCGTTGCATTTAGGCTTCCCGCAACAAAACTGGACATGTATTTAGAATGACGGTAGGACACTTGGATATTTCCTTTACCCGTAACGGCATTCCCTACGCCATACATAGATTCGTGATCTAAAACACGGCCCGTTGTTGTATCGCTAATTCGATAGACTTCTCCGTCCATACTAATTCCTTCAATCGGCTCAGGAATGCTTCCTATAGAGCTAACAACAAAGGAAGTTGGCACATGAATTTCTTCATCTGTCGTCACCAGTTTGCCCTCTTCGTAGCGAGTTTTTTGGAAGGTTACTCCTGTAACAGAGCCATTTTCGCTATGAATTTCTTTGATAACACAGTGAGGTTCCACTTCGAATAGGTATTTTTTAATGGCGTTGTTGACTAATTTTTCCCGAACCTGGTAGACTTTCTGCATTCTTTCGGGGGTACAGTTGTCGGGAGGAGAAGCCACAGGCATATCACTCACTCGTTTACGATAAAACAACTTTGCCGGCTTCATTTTTAAATCTTCTAAAGCAAGGTTATTCTCTTCCATAAACCGAGGAATTCCGCGGTGTTCTAAAGTGACGGGATCGACTTCTACTCCCATCTCTTTCAGACGTTGGCAAGCCACTTCTAGCTGACAAACCTTCACCACATCAATAGAGGCTAGCCCACCACCAACAATAACAGCTCCTTCTGTAACGGGATAAGTAGAGCCTTCATAGCTTTTTTCGTGGTAGTGGTTAAACCAATAAATAAAAGGATTTTGGTAGCAAAAAGAAAGGTCTTTAACCTCATCGACTCCTGTTGCCACAAGAGGACGGTCTCGCCAGGCACCGTTGGCTAATATTACTGCTGAAAAACCTTGCTCAAAAAGTTCATTTACAGTAACATTTTCCCCTATTTTTGCATGAGGGACAAAATGAACTCCCGGTAGAGTTAATTTTTCATCTATTTTCTTCTTTTCTTTGTCTTGTAGTTTTCCATGCCAGCGAGGAAGACCGTCTTCAATTTTTCCATAGGGAAGATCGTTTTGTTCAAAAATAACAACTTCGATGTCTTGGGATGCTAACTGAAATGCTGCTTCGGAACCGGCACAGGCTCCTCCTATAACCGCAACAATATGTCCTTTTTTCACAATTTCCTCCTTAGATGGAAAAATCAAAAAATCTAATGGTTCTCTTGATAATTGATAATATATCTCAGTTTATAAATGTCTTAGATAAAAGGCTCGGGTATTTTTAAAGCCCCTTCTTCCATTTAAACCAAAAAATGAAAAGGGCAACACTAAAACTAATAGAAGCCATAAAAAGTAACAAAAAAGTGATCGTTTTTACCCAAAAACTTGATAATCCAGTAGGAGGATCAATTGTCGCCTCAAAGGTCTCTAGCCCATCCAGTTCTTCTTTATTAATGCTTAAGTTGTTTTTTGAAAAGCCTTTTGAAGCTTCTTTATTTTCATTTTTGGTTAATGATTCAGTATCTTTTTTTGTTGAACTGTGAACAGAACTTGGAGCATACTTTTTTGTGGCAAGATCTGTTTTCTTTTGAGTGTAGGGTTCAAGTGCTTTGGCTAATTCGCTTGCATTGGCAAAGCGATCAAGGTAATCTTTTTCCATAAGCCGAGAAATAATAGCATCGATGCCTTCGGGAACTTCTGCTCGTTGGTCTCGAATAGAGGGAATGGGAGAGTGAACATGATGATGAATGTACTCTAGCGGATTATGTCCTTTATAGGGAGGTTGCCCACTGAGCATTTCAAAATAGGTGATGCCCAGCGAGTACAAGTCCGAGCTTTGGTTAGCCTCTCCTTTAAATTGTTCAGGAGCTGTGTAGGCGAGAGTTCCAATGATAGAGCCTGCTTGTGTTAAACGAGTGTTCCGAGAAGAAAGACGGGCAACTCCAAAGTCAGCAATTTTTACTTCTCCATTTTTTCCCAGAAGAACATTGGCTGGCTTGATATCTCGGTGGAGAATGTCAACGGCGTGGGCAGCAGCTAAACCTTCGGCGATTTTTTTAACTATTTGAGTCGATTTTCGTAGAGGAAGAGCCCCTTGTTTTGCTAGATAGTATTCGACACTATGCCCATCGACATACTCCCTAACAATGTAATGAACTTTATTTTCGTAGCCTACATCAAAGATCTTGACGACATACTCATGATCTAAGAGGCCAGCAGTGCGTGCTTCTTGTTGGAAACGTAGAATAGTGTCATCTTTACATTGGTGAGGTAGCAATAGTTTTACTGCCACATCAATATCCAGCGTTATATGGCGAGCTTTATAAACAACTCCAGCAGCCCCATCTCCAATCGGTTTTTCTAGCTTGCACTTGCCAACTATTTTTCCTTTCCAGGATTCATCCACGCTTTATTTCCCCTAAGAGATTTTCTTTAAAACGCTTTCCATTTCAATCACTAGATCAGCGGCACTAGTATGGCGTTTTTGAGCTTTTTTATTCATCATTTTTTCAATAATATTGCAAACAGAACGAGGAAGGTCTGGCTTGACTTTACCAGGACGAGGAGATTTGACCAAACGCTTTTGAATAACATCGATGGGGTTATCACCAGGAAAAGGAACTTCTCCTACTACCATATGGTAATAAGTAGCTCCTAAGCTGTAAATATCGCTTCGGATATCTACATCGGTTTGATATGTTTGCTCAGGAGATAAGTAGTAAGGTGTTCCTAGGATAATTCCTTCTGTTGTCAGAGAGCAAGTTCGGTCTGTCATTTTTACAATTCCAAAGTCGACGAGTTTGGCCACGCCAGCATTGGTATAAAGTATATTCGCAGGCTTAACATCTCTATGGACTAAGCTATTGCGCTCTAAATACTCTAGGGCACGAGCCACTCCTAAAACAATTTTAGTGGCTTCTATCACATCCAGAAACGCTTGTTCATCTAGCATATCTTCAACAGAGTCTCCGTCCAAAAATTCCATTACAAAATAACAGAGCTCTCGTCCTTGATGAAAATCAAAACCTCCCACTAGGTTTTCATGATCAAAACTGAGGATTGTGCGAGCTTCTTGGACAAATCTCATTAAAACTTTCAGATCGGCCATCGCATCGGGAAGAAGGGTCTTAATGACAACAATGTTTTCATCTGAACCACGCAAAGCAGAATAGGCAATACCCATTCCCCCTCGGCCTAGCATTTTTTGAATGGTGTAAAATTCACCATTGCTGCCCTGTAGTGTAATGCCCGTTTCTAGCTCTCCATCAACATAGATTTGCTGGAAACGTTTCATCAACTCTTCGCTCTCTTTGAGTTGTCTTTCTAAAACGAAACGAGCTTGTTCGAGTTTCTTATTTTTTTCTCTTTCTTGTTCCAGGAGTTTTTTAGATGCTTGCTTCTCTTTGTCTAATTCATCCCATTCGGTTAAAGATCGCTGATATTGTTGAAGTTTTGCTTCAAGATCTTCGCTTTTGTGTCGATATTGAGATAGATCCGTTTCAATAACAACTTGTTGTTGGTGGAAACTCTCTTCCATTTCAGCTTTTTGTTGTTCAAACTGGTTTTTAAGTTGGCGCGTTTCTTGAAGAAGTTTTTCGCTGAGAGATTCTTTTTCTTGATTGATTTCTTCAATTTTCTTGTTGAGTTTTTCCGTTTCCTCTTGCAATTTTTTAGAAGCTTGCTCTTTTTCTTCCTGAACACTTTTCAGTTGTTCAGCAAAATCATCAATTTCTTTGCGGAGTTTATTCTCCTTAGCCACTTGCTGTTCTATTTCTTCCAGCAGTTTACCTTTTTGCTCAACTTCTTCTTCTAGCTTGGCCTGATTTTCTTCTACTTCTTGAGGAAGCTGGGATACTTCTCGTAGTTGCACCTCCATATCATGAGTATGCTTACGCTGGTTTTGAAAATCTTTCTTAAGTTCATTTAGATTCTCTTCCAGCTTGATTTTTTCATTTTCTAGCTTCTCAAGATTTTCCCACAGTGTTCTCTTGGCCTCTTCGCTACCTTCTTGCTCTTCCTCAAGCTTTTTCAGTTTATTGGCGAGTTTTAGACGAACTTCTTCCGATTCTTCGCAAGACTTTTTCCACTTTTGTCGCTCATTGCTTTCTTTCTCAAGTTTTCCAAGAACGTACTCAAGCTCTTTTTTCTCTTTTTCAAGCTCGGTTTCTGCAGTTCGCTTACTCTCTTCTGAAATCGTGAGTTCTTTTCCACTTTCATCAACTAGATTAAATAAGCCACGAGATTTATGCTTTTCTCTTTCAAGTAACTTACGAACTTCCTCGAACTCTTCTTGGAGAGTATTACTATTTTCTTCTGATTGTTGATGAAGTCCTTTGTAGCAAGTAAGTTCGGACTCTAAAGTTTCAATTTCTCTTTGCTTTTGCTCAACAAGAATATGTTTCTCTTCTTCATGGGTCGTAAGCTTCATCACATAATCGTCAAGTTTACGTTTTAAGAATTCGCGTTGTTTTTGTTCTCGGGCTAAAAGTTTGTCTTTTTCTGCAAGTAGTCTTTCATAGTCCTGCTTTTCTTCTGCTGCCATCATGCTAGGTACTTGGGTTGTACCATCTTCAGAAACGTCTACATCGGAAACTTGAATAAGTTGTTCTGATTTTTCTTGGCGAGGACTAAGGATGTCAACAACGGCACGAGCAGCATTGGCATCCAAACGCTTGCTCATAAGTTGTTTTACTTGAGAAGAGGTAAGGTAACCTTTTTCTTTACAGATTGTTAAGAGATTTCCCCCTCCGCGCTCTTCTTGGGTATCAATACATTCTTTTAACTGCTCAACAGTTAACTGTCCATTTTCAACCGCTTGAAAAACAAATATTCGTTCCAGGGCTCTTTTCTTTGATAGTGCAGGGGACTCCATATATTTCTCTCTATCCACATTTATGAGATTTACAAAATTTTTTGTTGCCGGTTATAAGAATTCATGAGCAATGAATGGATTAGGTTCATTGCTCATGAATTATATTGGAAATTTCAAAAAAGGTCTACCGAAAAATGGTTTATAGAGAACTCTTTCTCGATAAACCATTTTTCTGATAGACTTTAGATGAGGCTTTTAAGCTTTGCCCAAGCGGTGCTTTTCGCATTGAATCCAGAAATTATGAATTCCTTGGTAATGAGCTATTTGCTCAGGAATTTCTTTTGGTATATTAAAATAATAACCTACTTCTGTTTCAATAATTTCATTGAAATCATCGCTAGAAAAGAACTCAAGAGCTTTTTCTTCAAAATCAGGTAAACACTCTTGGCAGAATTTTTCGAATTTTTCTGTCTCAAAATATTCATCTGCAATAGCAACATATTGATCCAATTTTTCTTCGTAGCTAAGATTATCTTTCTTAGCAATGGCAAAGTACTTTTGCCAATCACGAGCAAAATTGAAAGATTTTTTCTTCTCGCTTACTGCACAGAAAATCATCCAGCGAGCCATTGCTTTGACAATATCAGGGAAGTGAAATTGTAGAGAAGTCAAAGCACTATCAGGATAAGCGTTAGCAAAATCAATAGGATACAACTGATGGTCATGGCCAATTAAAGTTTCACAAGAGTTGTGATCCCATCCATAGAAGGCATTGATCACTTTGGAAATTTTGCAAATTTCAGCACGTTCTTCTGGTGATATAAAGTTGAATTCAATAGCTTGTTCAGGAGACCGAAGGTAACGATCGTGAGACAGCTTGGCTTTAGGGTTGTAATGCATAGGAGACATTTGAGGACCAATTCCTACTGTACGTACGAATTCGCGGTAATCAATTGCCTTTTGCAAATTCATGGGTTTATCCCCAGAAACTCGGTAAGCATCTGTTAGTTCTTCGGCGTTATTCACTTTAACAACTCCGACCCAGCCACCACCAGATTGAGGTTTTAGGTAAGCAGGGTAGCCTACTTCATCACCAATGTCTTGCAAATCAAAGAACTCATGTTCTGAGAAAATAAGCTCAGGAATCGCCTTCTCATCTTTTTTCAGTTCATCGTAGTTTTGTTGAGGAACAGCTAGTGTTGCAGGAATTTTCAAGCCTAGCTTGTACATGTGACCATAACTAGTATTCTTGTTAATAGCCTTAAAAGAGATCATATCATTAAGAAGATAACTATCATGACCAATCGTCATAAAAAAACTATTATGATGAGGATTCCAGTGAGCTCCTCGGTTAACTATAGCATGGTAAGGGCACTCCGCTTGTAGAACATCATAAGGACGAGTTGATATTCTACGAGTTGTCACATGGTGAACTTTCCCTTTGTACTTGATATGAGGATCTAAAAAAGCAATGAGTTTTTCTAGAGAAACTCGAAAAGAGTAACTGTTAGGGTCCATCAAACCAATCAATTTAGAAACAGTAGGAGTGCTTTTACTCGATTTTTTTTCGCTGCTTTTTGAAGCGGTTTTTTCTGGCTTGCTACTAGATTTATTTGCCGAAGTGGTTTTTGGCTCACTGGCTTTACTAGAGCTTGTTTTTGGCTCACTTTTGGCTTTACTAGAGTTCATTTTTGGTTTTTCAACAACTTTCTCTACTTTTGCTTTTCTTCCTCTTTTTTTTGCAGGCTCAACCTCATTTTTTTCAGCTTTACTTGCTACTACTTTGCTTTCTAAAGCTTTTACTTTAGTTTCTGTAGCATTTTTTGCTTTTCGAGGTCTGCCTGCTGACTTAGGTCCGGCTACTGTAGTCTCCTTAGACTTAGTAGCTTTCGTTGTTTTGGGGGTAGTTTTACCCTTTTTCATTCATTTTCTCCTTATTCACATATTCTTGTACTACCATCTTCACTGAAAAGATGGAGTTTATCTTGTTTGACTGCAAAATGAGCTATTTCGCCTTCTTTTAGCTCAGAGATACTTTCACTCCGAGCTACCCATTGTTTATTTTCCAAAGAGAAATAGATATAGCTTTCATTTCCAATCAACTCTATTACCTCTACTTTGGCTTGAAAACAGGCATTTTTTTCTGTTGTGACAAAAATGTCTTCGGGGCGAATACCTAAAAGTACTTTATTCGTCCCTTGTTTCTTCAAAGAAGAACTCGTAGCAGAATCCAAAGAAACTTTTACTCCTTCTCCTTGAAGGATACTTCCTTCGCTTTGCACTTCGACGGAAATTTGATTCATGGAAGGGCTACCAATGAATTGTCCCACAAAAGCATTTGCGGGCTTTTGATAAACTTCAAGAGGAGGTCCAACTTGTTGAATAAAACCATCTTTCATGATAACAATTCTATCCGCTAAGGTCATAGCTTCAATTTGGTCATGAGTGACATAAACAATGGTTGTGTTTAATCGTCGGTGCAACTTAGAAAGTTCCACACGCATTTGAACGCGAAGCTTGGCATCTAAATTAGAGAGAGGCTCATCAAAAAGAAAAACCTCGGGATCTCTAACTATAGCTCGTCCAATAGCTACTCGCTGTCTTTGGCCTCCCGAAAGCTCTTTTGGTTTGCGGTGAAGTAATTGATCGAGACCTAAAGTTTCTGAAACTTGCTTAACTTTTTCTTCTACTACTTGGGCCTTCACCCCTTGCATCCGTAGACTAAAGCCCATATTATCTTTTACACTAAGGTGAGGGTATAGGGCATAGTTTTGAAAAACCATTGCAATATTACGATTGCGAGGAGGAACATCGTTTACTTTTCTCTCTCCTATTAGGAGATCACCTTGAGAAACGGTTTCCAAGCCTGCTATCATTCTCAGCGTAGTGGACTTTCCACAACCACTAGGACCGACTAAAACGAGAAACTCTTTATCTTGAATTTCTAAATTAAAATCAGCAATAGTTTCGACATCTTGGTATCTTTTGTATACATGGACAAACTTAACACCCGCCATAGTATTGCTCCTAGCTGTTTTTTTGGGCAAAATCTTTCATGAAACTAGTTAGTTTTTCTACTGCTTCAAAGGGGAGAGCGTTGTACATTGAAGCCCGAATGCCTCCGGCTGAACGATGGCCTTTAAGGCCATGTAGATTTAAACTTGATGCTTCAGAGATAAATTTACTTTCTAAATCTTCACTGGGGAGACGAAAGGTCGCGTTCATTAAAGAGCGACTTTCTTTTTCAGCAGTCCCCTTATAAAAACCAGGATTTTCATCAATCGTGTTGTAGAGTAAATCGGCTTTTCTCTGGTTATGTTCTCCCATTTTAAGAAGGCCACCAAATTCTTTGATCCACTCTAAAACTAGGCCAACAACATATATTTGGAAAACCGGTGGAGTATTATAGCAAGAATCTTTTTCTAAGTGAGTTTTATATCGAAAAATAATAGGAATATCATTCTTGTCTTTTTCTAAAAACTCACGACGAGCAATAATAATGGTGACTCCAGCTGGTCCTGCATTCTTTTGTGCCCCCGCATAAATTAGAGAAAACTGACTAACATCAGTTTTTCGGCATAGAATGTCCGAAGAAAGATCAGCAAAAAGAGGTATATTTTTTGTCTCGGGATAGTTTTTCCATTGAGTCCCAAAAATGGTATTATTTGAAGTCAGGTGAACATATTGAGCACCGGGAGAAAACTCTAAATTTTGGGGAATAAAGGAAAAATTCTGATCTTCAGAGCTCCCTACCACTTGAATATCACCAAATGCTTTGGCTTCCTTTATCGCTTTTTGGGACCAACTCCCTGTCGAAATATAATCTGCTTTTTGCCCTGTTTGGAGAAAGTTCATCGGAATCATGGCAAATTGTTGACTAGCTCCTCCTCCTAAGAAAAGGATCTCATAATCACTAGGAATATCCATTACTTCACGTAAGCTGGCCTTGGTATTATCTAAAACAGCGGTAAACTCTTTGGAGCGATGGCTCATTTCCAAAATAGACATTCCTGCACCTCGAAAATCAATCATCTCCGCCTGAATTTTTTCTAAGACAGGTAAAGGTAAGGTCGCAGGACCAGCATTAAAATTGGACTTTCTTTCCATAATTATCTAAACCTTCACAATTGTTAGGAATTTGTTTGTTTAGGACGTGTTATCCTTTAAATTTTATTCATTCTCTAGCCCTTGTGTAATAATCTAGGGGCGTTGCTCCTCGATTACAGAAGGAAATTATGCGCACTTGTCGCACCTTCCTATATTTCACAAGAACTTTAGATACTAAACAAAACCTAAATGATGACAGGCCCTAGCAAACTCTTCCAGAAAAATAAAAAAATGTTTCTATGAAATGTTTTGACGTCGGTGCCTAAATTTTCTCCATTACTCGGACAATGGAGTTTGCTTTTTTAAGTTGTCCCAATACCACTTTTTGGATGGGGGATTGAGGCGACGAAAGAATTTTTTCCGCTAAAGAGCAGACAGACGCATAGTCTTCTTGTAAATCCAGCTTGTTTATCCACAAAATAATTTCTGCTTGAGAAGGCGATGTTGCCAAAAGCCCTTGAGGATGAAGCAGTATTTTTTGAATCGCTTCTATTGTTAAAGGCTTCCCCCATGCTAACTCACTTAATTTAGAAGCAATTTCCCATCGAAAAACATATTCTGAAGTTAATGGTTTTCCTATAACCTCCGCTCCCATCATAACAATAACTTTATCCGTGCAACTAGGTACCACTGGTTCGTAAGGGAAGCGAGGAGCTTTGAAAGGCCGGCGAGCAGCCCCATCTGCTTCGATTAAAATATTCTCTACTTCTGAAAATCGTTTGAGTTGACTTATCACTTCGGGAGAAATTCCGGCTAGTTTTCTTTTTTCTTTTAAGTACTGGCTTACCAGTGTAACGTGGGGAAGATCTTGGCATTGATCTAATAAATTTTTCAAGTTAGATTTTTCTTGGATAAATCCTACTAAACAAGTTTCTTTAGAATTGGGAGGATAGATTTTAGTTGTGGTTGTTGTTATTACTAATTGAGAGGGGGTCAATAGTTCTTGAGCCAAAGAGAACATTAAAGTGGTTTTTCCTCCTGCTCCAATAATCGCAATCACTTCACCTGAGTGAACTCCTAAAGCTGTCTTTAAGTTCATTTTTCCCCGCTGAGTAGTTGACTAAAAAATGCTTGATCAACTACTTACTCTTTGATTTCTATCCACTGGAAAGATTGCTCTTCTTTTCTTTTCTCAGAAAGCTTAGACTCGGGAATCTCTTCTGAACTGGAAATTTCAATTTCTTCCTCAGAAGACTCCGAGCAATCTAAATCTTTTTCAGGCTCAAGATAAACCAAAGGCTTAGCCTCAACCTCAGGTCGAACCTCAACCTTTGGCTCAGTTTCAACCTCAACCTTAGGATTAACCTCAACCTTAGGCTGATCTGTTATGTCTGCTTTTCGTTGGTATTTCTTTCCGTCAGAAAAGGTTAAAATCCCTTCTCCCTCAAATTTACCATCAGAAAAACTACCAATATATTCTCTTCCGTCTGACCAAGTATATGTTCCTTGTCCATGGTATTTATCTTCTGAAAAATCGCCCGTATATTGTTCTCCGTTGGGAAGACTTAAAATTCCCTTCCCATTATATTGCCCTTTTTTAAACTCTCCCACATACTTCTCTCCGGTAGGCAACGATAGTACACCTTCTCCGTGGTATTGCCCTTCCTCAAATTCTCCTTCGTATTTTTCTCCATCATCCCAACTTAAAGTTCCTTTTCCATGGAAGACTCCTTGGCTAAAATTACATTGGCATTTCCAACCAAGTGAACTGACGTAGGAACTTTCTCCTGATTTTAAATTTTCTCGATACTCTCCTACGTATTTATCTCCGCTAGGCCAAGTGTAAGATCCTTGCCCGTGCATCTTACTTTCTTGGAACTCTCCCATATATTTTTCCCCTTGGGCTGTCGTAAAATAGCCTTGGCCATTTTTTCTTCCTTTTTCCCACTCACCGGTATATTTGGAGTCATCGGCATAAGTCATGGTTCCTTGACCATGCATTTTTCCGTCAACTAAGTCTCCTACATATTTGTTACCGTTTCTGAAATTTAAGGTTTTTTGATCCATAGCCAAGCTACCGCCTAAAAATAGTTTTTCAAATGAATATTCTTTTTGAGAGTCTAAGAGATTAAGAACAATAGTTTTTGTATGAAAACTAGACATCCTAGTTCTTTTGACAATAAAAAATCTTGTCGACAATAAAAAATGTTGGAAGATAATCCTAATTTTAGGAGTTTTCTTGCTTTAGTTCAACAAAAAGTTGTCCTTGCAAAATAAATTTTGCCGTGCTATCATACCTCCGAAATTACAATGCTTTGCGTCGCTAATTTAGGAATTTTACTGCCAAGAAAAAAAAATTTTTTTAAATAACCATGAGGTGAGATGTGATTTTTTACTATCTTTTTTTAGGTATTGCCCCTTCTGTTTTGCTTCTCTGGTTTTTTTATCGCAAAGATAAATGGGAACCAGAACCAAAATTAAAAGTCATGAAAATTTTTGTCGGGGGTCTGTTTGCTACAATACCAGCAATTTTTCTCACACATGTTTTTCTAAGCTATGTTTTTCAAATTGATTACTTCCAAATGAAAGTATCTCCCACCCTAAACGTAATAGCCTGTTTTTTAGTAATCAGCCCCATTCAGGAACTTTTCAAATATGCGACCGTAAAAGTATCCATGTACAAAGATAAAGAGTTTAATGAACCGATGGATGGTGTTGTTTATATGGTTGCCGCAGGTTTGGGATTTGCTGCTTTTGAAAACCTAACTTATATTTGGGCAGCCCGTGATATGGGAGATGCTACTATCGCAGGAATTCTGCGAGGAGTTTTAGCGACACCAGCTCATGCTTGTTTTGCCGGCTTTTTAGGGTTGTATCTTGGAAAAGCAAAATTTGTCGAAACGAAGAAAGAAGCCTTTTTCTTAATTCTAAAAGGGTTTTTGCTAGCGGTTGTTCTTCATGCGACCTATGATACTATTACCTACTCTCCTCTACCTTATCGATATCTAGCCATTGTCTTTTTGATTGTCCTTTGGGTTTGGTTAATGAAAGAGATAAAAGCGGTAGTGGATCAATCTCCCTTTCGCTCTCCTGAGCCAGCTCCTGCAGAACAAGTGGAGTCATAAGCTAATTTTCTAAATTAGGAGCGAGGTATTTAGATTATCTAAATTATCTAGATACCTCGCTTAACGGTAGTTGCCTAAAACACCTCTCGATAAAACTTTCCCACATCAACTAGAAAATCATGAAAAAAAATCGTTGCTTACTCATGTTATCTCTCCTCTGGGGCTTATTGCCTTTACTTCATATAGAGCTCTTTCCTGACCAAAGTATTCTCAAAACTACTTGGCTAGCAGGAGTACTATTTCTTTCTATGATTTCTTTTCTAGGGATGCCCCCAAAAAAAATTTCCCTCTCTCTCTCCTCAATAGATCTTCTTTGGTCTCTACTCCTCTTAGGTCTTCTATTTTCTTTTTTACGCTTTTCTTTTTTTTCCTCTCCTGAAAGTAACGCTCGCATTTGCTATTGGGGGCTCTTTTTTTTAGTTCATTTTTGGTGGAAACATTCCGAAGAAAATTTTCTCATTTCGACCATCCACTTTACTCTTATGGCAGGAACTATTGCAAGTATATGGGGAATATACCAATACTCATCCTCTTTGCGAGTAAATTTTTACGCCGCCCAGGTTTCTAGTTTTGGTAATGTGAATTTTGCCGGGGCTTTTTTGGCTTGTTCTTGGACCTGGTTTAGTTTTCTTTTAATCCCGTCTTTCCAAAAAACACTGTCTAAAAAAATATTCTGGACTGTATCTCTTCTTCTTTTTCTTGTCTATTTATTAGCAACCGAAAGTCGCGCTAACTGGCTAGCTTTTATAGCTTCCTTTGGGACTCTTCTCGGAGGAGTGATTTATTTGCTACCCAAAGCTCGTATTTCTCGGAGAGTACTTTGGCAAGTAGGATTAGGCTTTCTATTAGTTTTAGCCGTTTTCTCTTATTTGTTTTCTCTAGGAGAAAGATGGAAAAGTATTGTCCAAATGAACTCAAAATCCCACCTTGTCCGTACCCTTATTTGGGAAAGGACAGGGCAAATGATTCAAGAGCAACCCTTCAGAGGAGTGGGAGCAGGGCAATTTCCTCATGAATTTATTAAATATCGCCACAAAATAGAGTATATCGTTTCGGAAGGAAGAGTGGTTACTCACCCTCATAACCTTTACCTACTTTTAGCGACAGAAGCAGGCGGCATAACTCTGATAGTTTTTTTGGTTTTAGTTTTACTAACTTTGAAAGTTTTGTTCCACTTCTCCTCTTCTTCAAAAGATCCCTGGATTAACCTAGCTATGGGGAGCTCTCTTATTGCTTTTCTCGTTAGTAGTTGTTTTTCTAATCCTTTTTTGACGCCCGCTAGCGGAATATTTTTGGTCTTAGCAACAGGTTGGGCCTCTGGGCAATCTAAAGCTATTTTGACATTCCGTTTTTGGCCTCGACTGGTTCCCTTGGTTTGTGCTTTTCTTTTATTGGTCTTTTGGGGAAAAGCAGGGATTTCTCAGTTTTACTTGGGCTCAGGGCAAAAACTTTTGCGAGAAGAAAACTTAAATGCTAGCCTCGATGCTTTTCGCCAAGCAGCAAGGTGGCGAGAGGAAGGTAATATTTATCTAGAAGAAGGTCGTGTTCTCTTAGCTCAAGGAAAATATTCTGCTGCTCTTTCTCCTTTGGAGAAAGCGACTCGACTGAGCCCTTATCTTGAAAATGCCTATATTACCTTAGGAATTGCTCAGGCCCAAAAAGGAGACACCTCTGCTGCCTTAAGTGCTTGGGGAAAAGCGCAGAAACTTTTTCCCGCATCCAGTCTAAACTACATGAACTTAGCCAAATTTTATATCGACCAGCAAAATGGTGAAGGGGCTCTAAAAGCCCTTCACCAAGCACAAGTATGGAATCAAAGTTTAGAAGAAAATTTTATCTATCAAATGAATCTAGCTTCGGCTCATATCCTAGTTGGAAATAACAAAGAAGCCATTCTTGCTTATAGCCAAGCTCAAAAAATAGAACCCCATAAAGCGGTTGTTTCCCTTTCGCTCGGACATCTTTTTTCTCGGATGAACGCTTATGATACCGCTTTCTCTCACTACGCACAAGCTGTGCAAAAAGGCAATCACGAAGAACAATTTCAAGCCTATCTTGAAATGGCCTTTGTTTGTGAACAAAGCAATCGCCACCACCTCGTTACCACATACTATTTAAAAGCTCTCAAGTTACAACCCAAGTCCATTGAGGGGAGAATACGCTTAGCTAGGTGGTTATACCAAGCAAAAAACCACGCTCTTGCCGAACAAATCTTAAAATCTCTCCTCGCCGCAGGGCAAGAAGAGGAAGAGACATCTCTATATTTAGCTCGCATAGAAGCGTCCCGCAAAAAATATCATCTAGCTCAGCAGTATTTGCAAGTAGCCATAAGTAAAGGCTTCCGCTCATGGGATAAACTAGAACGAGAAGAGGTTTTTGCAGAATTTGTTCAAACCCATTGGTACAGGGAAATTCATAAATAGCTCTTAGTTAAACGTAATCAAACATGATTATTTTAGACACCTCAAATTATTTAGTGCAAATTTCTTTTGAAAATGCTAGAATTTATTAGATTCATGAAAAAAAAATACCAAAACTATTCTCTGAGGTTACTATGAGAACTCCACATATATTTCTTTTTGTTTTATTTTTATTACTTAGTAATGTTTGCGCTGATTTAATGTACTGGACGGATTTTGGGGCGGGAAAAATACAAAGCAGTAATCTAGATGGGTCAAATATTGAAGATCTGGTTAGTGGAATCTCCTTTGCCCGAGATGTTACTGTTGATCCTACGGGAGGTAAAATCTACTGGACAGATGCCAATGCTCTCAAAGTACAAAGAGCCAACTTAGACGGCTCTAATGTCGAAGATTTAGTCACTTTATCCTCAGGAAGCCTAGGAGGTGTCGATCTAGATTTGAACAATGGAAAAGTTTACTGGACCAATTTTGGTAGCAATGAAGTGCAAAGAGCGAATTTAGATGGTTCGAATCTGGAAACGTTGCACTCTGGTTTAGGAGCTCCTATTGATGTAATAGTTGACTCAACAAACAACAAAATCTACTGGTCAGAAATCAATGGCAATAAAATAGCTAGTTCAAACCTAGATGGTTCGAATCCTGCAGATATTGTTACGGGGCTTTCTCTTCCTATTGGGATGAAATTAGATTTTGAAAATGAAAAACTCTACTGGACTAACTCGACAACCATTCAAAGGTCAAATCTTGACGGCTCCAATCTTGAAACGGTTATTAGCGGCTTAGCTGCTCCTCGGGAACTCGCGATCGACTTAGCAAATGGAAAAGTTTATTGGACAGAGCGTGACTTGGGGCAAATAAGACGAGCAGATATAGGGAGTTCCACTCAAGAAATAGTTGTTTCGGGCTTAACTAATGCTCGTGGACTGACTTTTGATTTTTCCTCTGTTCCAGTTCCCGTTGTTCCTGAAGCCCAAACTCTATTGCTTTTAGGAATAGGTCTTCTGGGACTTTTCGCAAAAAGAAAAACACTATAGTATAATTAGTCTGGTGTCATAGGACACCAGACTTTCCGCCTTAAATTCCTCCCATCATCTCCTGCAATTCTTGGTACGATCTAGCTGTCTTCCCTCCTCTACTTTTGGGAAACTTTGCCTGAATTTCTTTTAGACGAGGTTTTAAATAATTGCGAAGTCCTTTTGCTTTTGCTAAATTCACACATTTTCGAATTAAAGGAATTACCAAGGATCCTTCATTGGCATTTTTCAAACAAGTTTCACTTGCAGCATGAATGGCTTTTTTGTATTCGCCTGCTGCGTAGAGATCTTGAAACTGTGCTAGACGCAATCTAATTTCCAAATCAGGGCGGTCCTTATAAAGACGGAAAACTCGATTATAGTAGTCTTGTCTTTTATCAAAATCATCTATTGTTTTGAGGAAGTTCTCTAAACAATCCATAGTTAAGTCAGGATGATCTGTCAGAGACTCTAACATCATGTTTAACCACTTCAGGGCTTCTTTTTGAGGAATTTCTTGGTTCTCTATGTAGACGAGCAAAAGATCCCAGGCTTCTCTTTCTAAAGGATTTGTTCTTAAAGCGTACTGAACAATTTGAGAAGAAACCTTCGGGGAATCACTTTGCCACATTTGAGCAATCTTGGTCAGAGTGGAGCCTGTCATAAATTTGGAGTATGATTGAGCTACTCCCGCAAATTTCATTGCTAGAAAACGATCTAAATTATAAATTCGAAGTTGTGGGTCGTACACCTTGCCTGTGTAGTACATATCACTTTGATATCGCCCTTCAAACTCCAAACTGAGTTTTCCCTTTTTTGTCGTCAAATAACCTGTCCAAGCATGATGACTACCATAACGATTTTTTCCTGAAATCTTCATTGCTGGGATTGCAAATGATTTTGCTAATCGAGAGGAAAAATGTGCTTGCTCTCCACAAATTCCTTTGTTTTTTAGAATATTAGGAAGCGTGTAGTCGCCAGCAAAACTTGACACACCAGTTGTATACTTTTCTGTGTCATAGGGGACTTCTTTGTAAGTGATATAGATATTTTTCTTTCGCTTGTAATATTTCTTTGTAGCCCATTGATATTCTGGTTTGGTTATATCTAAGTTAACAACGTGGATAAGAAAAGGCCAAGGAGTAACCGAAGGCGAATAAAGGAATTTACTACGCTTTTGGGTGAATATCTTAAAAATTTCTTCGAAAGATAAAATCTCTGGAAACTGATTGTCCGTGTAGCCCCAAATACAGTTATAGCGAGAACTACTGATCGCTCCTGGAGAGTCCCACACTAAAGCAAGGGCTGTTGCTAAATGATAGAATCTCTCCACTTTGTCTGGGGATTCCTGACGAAGTTGATCTAGTATTTGAACCGCTCTAGGAATGTCATCATATTGAGGAGCAATAGCCTGCCAAAAAGTTTCTCTTAACTTTTTTTTCTTTTGTAACCACTCTATAAAATCTGAATTTAAAGAATATTCTTTTACACACGCTTTCTCAAAAGAATCGACATATTCATCCGTCATTTTTTGAGCCAAAGAGGTGTTTAATCCAAAACGTAATTTTTCTTCCCATTCAGAACTAAAAGGAAAAAACTTTTCATGAAAACCAGGCCAAGGAATTTTACGAATAGTGCGGTTCTTAATCCTGTTGTTTATGACCATCTCAAAAGGTTGTTGCATAGGGAAAATTTTGCTAGCGACCTCTTTTTTACGACTTTCTCTTTGCTCTTTTCCTTTTTCTAAGGCAAGATCCCCCGATTTATTTCCGTCTTCTTTCTTCGTCTCTTGGCGAGGCGATTTTTTCGCCATCTGGGCAAGTAGGTATTTTTGGCCCACGTTTTGAATTTTGCCTCTTAACTGAGGTAAGGGATCTGACCAACTAGCAAGCTCAGAATGTTTTTGCCAATTTTCTTGTTTTTGAATAAAGAGGAAAGCCTTTTTATAGTCTCCTGGGGTCATGTTTCCTTCAAAAGGGACTAAACATTGAGCAGCTTTTTGATAGTGTTGGATCGCAGAGACATAGTTCTCCTCTTTTTCTGCCACCATTGCCTTGTCAATTAAAGTAACAATAGTGCTCGCCATTTCTTCTACCGATAAGTGCTTCCCCTCATAAACAAAGACTAATCTTCTCTCTAAAACGAGTTGATTTTCTTTCGCTTGCTCTTCTTTTGGTTGCTCGAAAGAAATTTTTTCTTGCTGGGGTTCATTTATCTCAAGAGCAACAGGCTTAACAGGGATGTTCTCTATATCTAAAACAAGATTTTCCTCCTCAGGGGCCTGTTTTACTAAGGAATTCTCAGGGCGATCCGAATATTTTTCTTCCTGCTGGGCATTTTCTTCTGGGAGGAAATCTTCTGAGATGCTTTTTTCCTTGGAAGAAGTAAACTCTTTCTTAAACGTAGTCTCTTCAGAAGTTTTTTCCCCCCCAAAAGCAAGAAATATGATGAAAGGGCAAATGGCAAGAAATGCAACAATCGCCCAGAGTCCAGCGGAAGAATTTGTCGGTTTTTGAGGAGCACGGCGTCGCTTAGTGTCCTCTTTGATGTTCGCCAGTCTTCGATTCCGGGTAGGCCGTTTTTTCTCGAGCTGAGATGGATCTAGAGATCGATCAATAGAAGGCTTAGAGGGTGCCTCTACTTTCTTTCTACGATTTGTGTTACGAGATGGTCTTTCTGGCATATTCTAATCCTCCGCTAAATTTTCCCAGTATTTTACTTTTTTAATATGTCTTTATTCTACCAACTTTCTCTTTCTCTTTCAATCTTACAAATATCCTTACCTCTTAGTGGGAAAAAGTAGAGAGTCAATCTAATCTCGATGAAGTTCAGGTACTGCTACAGGCTTTTCATACACGAAACAAAAGGGCTAAAGGATAGAAAAAAATAAGAAGAAAAACAGGCATTTGGATTTGCATACTTTTAAAGTACAGTGAAAAGGGTGCGCCTTAAAGTTGAAGAAATAAAAGAATTTCACGCAAAGGCGCCAAGGAGAAAAAGAATCCAGGCAAGAGATAAATTCGGAGAATTTCATCAACATAAAGATTTTTTAGATCTTCCTTTGCTTTTCTTTGCGCCTTTGCATGAAATTCTTTTCTACTCAAAATCCACCGCGGAGGGGAAAAAAATACAAAGGCTACAGCTTAACTTAATGCTACTAGTGCTTGGCGCGACTAAACCTTGATGCATGTGTAAAAAGTTTTCTGAGTTTTCTTTTTGCCGCGAATGCGGCAGTGGCACGTAGCCAGGGAATTTATTCCCTGGTGTAAGAGAGTCCAAGAAGAAATGCCCTTTAGTAAAGGGCAATAATTTAGGGATATA